>NZ_JAOQNH010000001.1:520000-1190097 GCF_025961205.1 Azospirillum fermentarium | reverse complement strand
GTGCCCGCCGCCATGGCCTCGGCCAGGCGCAGGCCCAGCGCATCGTTGCCGCCCTTGTCCTGGAGCATGGACAGCGCCATCGCCGCCCCCGCCCGGTCACCGGCCAGGGAACGGCAATAGACCTCCACCCGGCGCCAATAGACGGTCTTGAAGCCCTTGTCGAAGTCCAGCGCCCCGGAGCAGTCGGGGCTGCCGGCGACGAAGCCGGCGTCCACCACCGCACGCGCCGTGGCCTCGTCGTCCAGGGCGCCGGGGATGCGTCCGGCCAGCGCCCGGGCGGCGGCGGGGTCGCCCAGGGCCGCCAGGGTTTCCACCCGCACGGCGCCGAACCGGCGGGCGGGCATCACCTCCCCCTCCGGCACGGCGGGCGGGGCGGCTTCGGCCAGCAGCAGGCGGCGGAACAGGGCGCGGGACGCGGGCGACGGGCTGCCCACCGGCACGCGGGAGAGCTGGGCCATGGCCTCCCCCCGCGACAGGCCGGACCACAGCAGCGGCGACAGCCCCCCCTCCCCCGGCGGGATCAGGCCCAGCCCGTCGGGTTCGGGGGCGCCCAGGGGGGCGGCGCTGACCGCGCCCGGCCTGATGTAGGCGGCCCCCGGCGGGGCGGTGGGGTAGAGGTCGGACACCGGCTCGTCCACCCGCGGCGGGGCCGGATCGGCGCCCGGCCCCCCCGGCACCGGAGCCGGCGCGGGCGCGGTCGGGCGTAGCAGCAGCAGCGGCGCCGGCCCGGCCACCGGCGGCGGCGGAGACGGAGGGGGCGGAAACGGAGGAGGCGTGAGAGACTGGGGCGCCGGGGCTTGAGGAGCCGGCGCCGGCTCCGGCGGAACAAGGGGCGACGGGACGATCACCGTCGGCACCCCCGGTGCCGCCCCCAGACCGGGGGGCGGGGTCAGCCGGATGGGACCATCGGCGGCCCATGCGGCGGCCGCCCAAACGGCCCCCCACAGGGGGGCTGCGGCCAGCACGGCCCCGCTGACGGCGGCACGCCCCAGCCGCGGCAGCCGGCCATCGCCGCGCCGCCGCCGGGACGGGACCGGATCAGCGGGGGAAGCGGTCATCCGGCAGAACCTTTTCCACCGTCTTGGACGGGGCCGGCAGATCCCACGCCGCCAGCACGGCCATGCCGCCCACCAGCACCAGCAGGATCAGGACGATCAGAACGGAAAAAACCCGGCTCATGGCTTGCTCGATCACTCTTTGAAAACGATTGAGGGCGCGAGATGACGAAAGGATTACGGCAGGAATTGGGACAAGGCGTCAATTCATGCTAAGACAGCCCCTGTCCCAGCCGTTCACCCGGCCGCTCCGCCCGTCCGGGCAGCGCCGCGCAGTCTAGCTGACGCCGGAGCCGCAACGCAATAAGCCCAGCGGAGGGCAAGGCCAACGGGAAACGGTGCCGGGATTGGGAGAGAGGCCGTCTTTACGTCAGGAGTTGTGCGTTCCATGTCCGCCCCGTCCGCATCCCTGGCCCCCGCCGCCGCCCCGCCGCCGTTCCTGCCGAAACGGACGGTGGTTCTGGTCGGGCTGATGGGGGCGGGCAAAAGCGCCATCGGCCGCCGGCTGGCCAACCGTCTGGGCCTGCCCTTCATCGACGCGGACACCGAGATCGAGGCGGCGGCGGGCTGCACCATCGAAGAGATCTTCGCCCGCGACGGGGAGGCGGCGTTCCGCACCGCCGAGCGGCGGATCATCGCCCGGCTGCTGACCGAACAGCCGGTGCACGTGCTGGCCACCGGCGGCGGCGCCTTCATGGACCCGGCCACCCGCGCGCTGATCCGCGACAAGGGGCTGTCGGTGTGGCTGAAGGCCGATCTCGACATCCTGCTGGCCCGCACCGCCCGGCGCACCCACCGGCCCCTGCTGAGGAACGGCGACCCGCGCGCCATCCTCCAGCGGCTGATCGACGTGCGCTATCCCGTCTATGCCGAGGCGGACCTGACGGTGGTCAGCGACGACCATCCCCCCGACTACACGGTGGACCGGGTGATGGAGGCCATCGCCCCCCATTCCGCCGTCCCCAGCTTGTGAAGGATCACCGTTCCATGACCGACACCGTGCGCGTCGAGCTTGGCCCGCGCAGCTACGACATCCTGGTGGGCGACGGCCTGCTGGCGGAAGCCGGGGCCCGCATCGCCGCCGTCACCGGCCGCCGCGCCCCCATCATCGTCACCGATTCGGAGGTGGCGCCCCGCCACCTGCCCACGCTGCTCGCATCGCTGGAGCAGGCCGGGATCGCGTCCGCCGACCCCATCATCCTGCCGGCGGGTGAAAAGACCAAGGACTTCGCCCATCTGGCCGATCTGATGGACGCCATCCTCGGGCGCGGCATCGAACGGTCGGCCACGCTGGTGGCGCTGGGCGGCGGGGTGGTGGGCGACATCACCGGATTCGCCGCGTCCATCGCGCTGCGCGGCATCGATTTCATCCAGATCCCCACCACGCTTCTGTCGCAGGTGGACAGTTCGGTCGGCGGCAAGACCGGCATCAACACCCGCCAGGGCAAGAATCTGGTGGGCAGCTTCTACCAGCCCAAGCTGGTGATCGCCGACACCGCCACGCTCGGCACCCTGCCCCAGCGCCACGTGCTGGCCGGGTACGCCGAGGTGGCGAAGTACGGGCTGATCCGCCTGCCCGCCTTCTTCGCGTGGCTGGAGGAGAACGGGTCCAAGGTGATCGACGGCGACAGCGCCGCCCGCCGCCACGCGGTGCGGGTGAGCTGCCAGGCCAAGGCCGACATCGTGGGCGCGGACGAACGGGAAAGCGGCGACCGCGCGCTGCTCAACCTGGGCCACACCTTCGGCCACGCGCTGGAGGCGGCGACCGGCTTCAGCGACACCCTGCTGCACGGCGAGGCGGTGGCCATCGGCATGGTCATGGCCTTCGACCTGTCGGCGCGGTTGGGGCTGTGCCCGGCCACCGACGCGGCGCGGGCGCGGGCCCATCTCCAGGCCGTGGGCCTGCCGGTCAGCCCCGCCGACATCCCCGGCGTCGCCTGGGACGTGAACGAGCTGCTGGGCCACATGGCCAAGGACAAGAAGGTCAAGGACGGGCGCATCACCTTCGTCCTGGCCCGCGCGCTGGGCGACGCCTTCACCCTGCGCAACGTGGCCGGCGAGCTGGTGCGCGCCTTGCTGGTGGATTCTCTCAAGGCATGAAGTCCTGCGGTTGAGAAAACCGCGATTCCCGCCTTGCGCGCTCAGCCATCGCACCGCACACTGCGGGAATGGTGAACGGTCCGTCCGCTCACCATTCCCGTGGCGACACCTTTTGCGGAGGATGACGATGCCCGCGCGCACACTGATTCCCGACGTGATTTCCGGTCAGCACCTGACCTGCCTGCCGCCCACCGCAACCGTCCGCGACGCCGTGCTGGTCATGGCCGAGCGGCGCATTTCCGCCGTGCTGGTCACCGAAGACGAACGGTTGTCCGGCATCTTCACCGAACGCGATCTGGCGGTGAAGGTGGTGGCCGCCGGGCTGGACGCCGGCACCACGCCGCTGTCGGCGGTGATGACCGCCGGCCCCGACACCCTGCCCCCCGACGCCTCGGCGCAGGACGCGCTGGACCTGATGGAAAGCCGGCGTTACCGCCACCTGCCGGTGGTGGCGGCGGATGGGACCGTGGCCGGCATCGTGTCGATCCGCGACCTGTTCGCCATCGTCCGCGCCCATCTGGAGGACGAGATCAAGGACCGCGAGGCGTTCATGTTCGGCAGCCATTATTCGGTGGATTCCCCCACCGCCTGACCGCTCCCGGCCGCTGAACGGCCCAACCATCGGGACGGCATACCAACCGTGCGGCGGGGCCGGGTTGACCGGCTCCGTTCCCGACCTATTATACGGCTCCGCATCTCGCATTTGCGAAGGGTCACCCATGCCGCTGCCGTCCCCCGCACCGCGCACCCACATCCACGCCCGCACCGTCCGCCTGGACGGCTACCGCCGCGCCGATGGGCTGTGGGACATCGAGGGCCACCTGACCGACGTGAAGTCCTATGGCTTCGACACCGAGCAGCGGGGACACATCGAGCCGGGCGACCCCATCCACGATCTGTGGATCCGGGTCACCATCGACGACCATTTCACCATCCACGCGGTGGACGCGGCGACGGTCAAGGCACCCTTTACCACCTGCGGCGGCATCCTGCCCAATTTCCAGCGGCTGGTCGGGCTGACCATCGGACGCGGCTGGACCCGCGCGGTCAAGGAACGGGTGGGCGGCACCGAGGGATGCACCCATCTGGCCGAGATCATGGGGCCGGTGGCGACCACCGCCTTCCAGACCATTTATCCTCTGCTGGCCCGTGAAAAGGCCGAACGCGCCAAGGCCGAAGGGCGCCCCGTGCGCTACAAGGGCCGCCCGCCGCTGTTGGACATGTGCCACATGTTCCGCAGCGACGGCGATCTGGTGCGCCGCCATTGGCCCGACCATTACACCGGCGGGGTGCAGGCCGATCCCCCCAGCAACGACCGGGATGCCCGCCAGGCCGCGGCGGAATGACCGCGGCGGACCAGCGGGCGGCCACGTTCAGGGAACCGAAAAGGGGGCGGAAACGCCCCCTTTCCTTTTGGATCGCCACGGGGCGCCTGACACGCATGCACAGCCGGAACGGCGTCTTTGGCCCTTACGCGTACGATGAATTCTTATTTTCACAAAAAAATCGGAACGGCTGCAAACAATCAAGACTCTATATCACATAAAGTGTGCTGTCCTATGATTGAAACAATCAAAGCCTCTATATTTCTTTTTCAGCCTCGCGTTTCTTTTTTGTCTTTTTTGGCGCGGAGCCATTTTGTAGCAGCCCGCACCCTTGATCGGTACCTTTGTACCGCTATCATTGCCCCGGGTGCTGGGAAAGGGGCAGTTTATGTCGAACCTGAAGCTGATTACGAAAATCTCGATCGTGCTGGCTATGATGTCGGTGCTGACTCTGGCCACCAACCTGTTTGCCCTGGGGCAGATGGGGCACATCAACACGGAATACACCACGCTCATCGACAACGATGCCGAGGCGGTGGTCCAGGCGTCGCGGGCAAACCGCAATCTGGTCGCCATCGGGCGCCAGACCTACAAGCTGATCGTCCAAGAGGACGATGTGCGGATGCAGCAGGCGGTGGAAGCGATTGAAAAGAACCATCGGGCCATCCTGGAACAGTTCCAGGCCGCCCGTCAGGCATCACCGCGGTGGGGGGAGGATCTTTCCCGCATCGAACGCCGGCTGCCCGACCTGATGGCCGCCTATTCCGAGATCAAGCCGCTGGCGCTGAAGAACCAGAACGCCGCCGCGATCGCCATCCTCAACGCCCGCTTCGATCCCCAGATCGACCAGATGCGCGACGACATGACCGATCTGGTCACCCGCATCAAGGCGGGAATGGACAAGGGGGCGGACGAGGCCACGGCCACCTATGGTTCGGCCTACACCGCGACGCTGGCGGCGTCGCTGGGGGGCATCCTGCTGATCGGCGGCTTCGCCTTGTGGATGATCGTCAGCGGCGTCACCCGTCCCATCGCCGGCATCACCGAGGCCATGCGCGCCGTGGCCGGCGGGCAACTGGACACCGATGTCCCCGGCCTGGGCCGCCGGGACGAGGTGGGCCTGCTGGCCGACACCCTCAGCACCTTCAAGGCCAACGCCCAGGAAAACCGCCGCCTCCAGGCCGACATGGCCGAACAGGAAAAACGGGCCACCGAAGAGCGGCGCCGCTCCCTGCACGCCCTGGCCGACCGGTTCGAGGCCAGCGTCAAGGGCGTGGTGACCCAGGTGGCCACCGCCGCCGGCGAGATGCAGTCCAACGCCCAGAACCTGTCGGCCATCGCCCAGCAGAGCCAGACCCAGGCCACCGCCGTCGCCGCCTCCACCGAGGAGACCGCCGTCAACGTCCAGACCGTCGCCTCCTCGGCGGAAGAGATGACCTCCTCCATCGGCGAGATCACCCGCCAGGTCAACCAGTCCGCCGACATCGCCCGCCGCGCCGCCGACACCGCGCGGGCCACCAACGCCAGCATCCAGACCCTGGCCGACGAGGCCAAGGCCATCGGCGACGTGGTCCAGCTCATCAACAACATCGCCAGCCAGACCAACCTGCTGGCGCTGAACGCCACCATCGAGGCCGCCCGCGCGGGCGAGGCCGGCAAGGGCTTCGCCGTCGTCGCCTCGGAGGTCAAGAGCCTCGCCAACCAGACCGCCAAGGCCACCGAGGACATCTCCCAGCGCATCGCCGCCATCCAGCAGGCCACCGGCGGCGCCGTGGACGCCACCCTGGAGATCACCCGCACCATCGGCGAGATCAACGAGATTTCCACCGCCATCGCCGCCGCGGTGGAGGAACAGGACGCCGCCACCCGCGAGATCGCCCGCAACGTCCAGCAGGCCGCCATCGGCACGCAGGAGATTTCCAGCAACATCCTCGGCGTCCAGCAGGCCGCCCAGAGCACAGGATCGTCCGCCGGCCACGTGCTCTCCGCCTCCGGCACCCTGTCGGACCAGTCACGCCGCCTGCAGGACGAGGTCGAGCGCTTTATCCAGACCGTCCGCGCCGGTTAACCCAGGAAACTGCCGCCATCGGGAGGCCCCCCCCTTCCCGATGGCGGCCCGGCAACGGCGCCCCACCCGGGGGGATGCCTGTGAACGCAAGAGAAGAAAAACCAAACAATAAAACACCTTCACGAATCACAAATGATTTTCATTAACAACAGGATCCCGCCGCGCCACATTGTATAGACACTGCACAATAACGATTGACAAGCACGCCCATCAAAATATTCGTGCACATATTTTCATTGAATGATTCCGGTGCTTCCTTTGAAAATTCCGCGCCTCATATAACTTTATGCTGGGTTATATTCTTGATTGATACGTAAGTATGGTTATGATTGCCCCCCAGAATAAAGAGGGGGCAAACCATGTCGAACCTGAAGCTGATCGCAAAAATTGCGCTCGTGCTGGCCGTGATGGCCGGCCTGACGCTGCTGACCAACCTGTTCGCCCTGGGCCAGATGGGGCACATCAACACGGAATACGCCACCCTCATCGAGCAGGACGCCGAGGCAGTGGTCCACGCGGCAGCGGCGATCCGCACGGTCACCGGCATCGGGCGCCAGACCTACAAGCTGATCGCCCAGGACGAGGAAGCGCGGATGCAGCAGGCCGTGCAGGCGATCGAGAAGAACATCGGCATTTTCCCCCAGCAGCTTCAGGCCGCCCGTCAGGCATCCCCCCGCTGGAGCGGCGAGATGAACCGCTTCGCACAGCAGTTCACCGCCCTGATGGCCGTCTATGAAGAGATCAAGCCGCTGGCGCTGAAAAACCAGAACGCCGCCGCGATCGCCATCCTCAACGCCCGCTTCGATCCCCAGCTCGATCAGGTGCGCGACGACATGACCAATCTGGTGGAGCGCATCAAGGCGGGAATGGACAAGGGGGCGGACGAGGCCACGGCCACTTATGCGTCGGCCTACACCGCGACGCTGGTGGCATCGCTGGGCGGCATCCTGGTGATCGGCGGCCTCGCCCTGTGGATGATCGTCAGCGGCGTCACCCGTCCCATCGCCGGCATCACCGAGGCCATGCGCGCCGTGGCCGGCGGGCGGCTGGACACCGATGTCCCCGGCCTGGGCCGCCGGGACGAGGTGGGCCTGCTGGCCGACACCCTCAGCACCTTCAAGGCCAACGCCCAGGAAAACCGCCGCCTCCAGGCCGACATGGCCGAACAGGAAAAGCGGGCCACCGAAGAGCGCCGCCGCTCCCTCCACGCCCTGGCCGACCGGTTCGAGGCCAGCGTCAAGGGCGTGGTGACCCAGGTGGCCACCGCCGCCGGCGAGATGCAGTCCAACGCCCAGAACCTGTCGGCCATCGCCCAGCAGAGCCAGACCCAGGCCACCGCCGTCGCCGCCTCCACCGAGGAGACCGCCGTCAACGTCCAGACCGTCGCCTCCTCGGCGGAAGAGATGACCTCCTCCATCGGCGAGATCACCCGCCAGGTCAACCAGTCCGCCGACATCGCCCGCCGCGCCGCCGACACCGCGCGGGCCACCAACGCCAGCATCCAGACCCTGGCCGACGAGGCCAAGGCCATCGGCGACGTGGTCCAGCTCATCAACAACATCGCCAGCCAGACCAACCTGCTGGCGCTGAACGCCACCATCGAGGCCGCCCGCGCGGGCGAGGCCGGCAAGGGCTTCGCCGTCGTCGCCTCGGAGGTCAAGAGCCTCGCCAACCAGACCGCCAAGGCCACCGAGGACATCTCCCAGCGCATCGCCGCCATCCAGCAGGCCACCGGCGGCGCCGTGGACGCCACCCTGGAGATCACCCGCACCATCGGCGAGATCAACGAGATTTCCACCGCCATCGCCGCCGCGGTGGAGGAACAGGACGCCGCCACCCGCGAGATCGCCCGCAACGTCCAGCAGGCCGCCATCGGCACGCAGGAGATTTCCAGCAACATCCTCGGCGTCCAGCAGGCCGCCCAGAGCACAGGATCGTCCGCCGGCCACGTGCTCTCCGCCTCCGGCACCCTGTCGGACCAGTCACGCCGCCTGCAGGACGAGGTCGAGCGCTTCATCCAGACCGTCCGCGCCGGTTAAGCGCGAGCGGGGTGCAACGCAAAAGGGGAGCCGGAAAGGCTCCCCTTCGTTTTACGTCCATCGGACGCAGGCGATACAGGCGGCGTAGATGATGCGGAGGGAAACAGCCCCCGCAGCCGAAAGCGGGGTCAGGAGAAATCGACCGGCGTGGCCCCGCCCGCCGACGACGCCGACAGGCGCGGTTCCCCCTCGCCATCGGGGTCATGGTCGTCACGGTTGGCCGGGGGCAGGTCGAACGGCGTTCCCGCGAACGGATCGCCCAGACCATGACCGGCACGCTGGTGCCCTTCGTCGGTGCAGGCCCGGCGGTAATAGGCGGCGATGAACACCCGCACCGCCGACGTCAGCGTCACTTCCGAATCGGCCGCGCCGCGGATTTCCTGCTGACGGTTCAGCCGCTCCTTGATCAGGCCGCACAGATCGTGGATCGTCAGCCGTTCGCGGCGCGCGATATCCTCCAGCGCGTCCCACATGGACGGCTCCAGACGCATGCTGGTCCGGTGGCTGCCGATCATGATGTTCTGGCTTTTCAGCCCGGCCACCCCCAGAACGGGTTCGGAAGCCTTCTTCTTTGGCCCACGCTTCGCCATGCGCTGCCCTTTCCCCCTACGCCATGGGCCGAAAACGCTTTGACGCGCCCCGGCACCCTTACCTTGGTTGCATAAAAGATACTCTACTAAATAACGCACGAAAAGCAACCCACCCCGCACATCGGCGGATGATATTGGGGCAATATTTCTTGATTTGGTTGAATGCAAACGTATGCATTTCCGATGCCCCCGCCTTATTCTTGCCCAGAACTTTTTGGGTGCGGGGGCACACCCGCATGGCGGGATGATCAGATGCGCGCCGCTTCCTCCGGCGTGCGGGTGGTGAGCGCCAGGGCATGGACCCGCTCGGCCATTTCCGCGTGCAGCAGATCGTAAACCATCCGCTGGCGCTCCACCCGCGTCCGGCCGGCAAAGGCCGCGGCGACCACGGTCAGGGTGAAATGGGTTTCCCCCTCGGGATGCGCGCCGCCGTGGCCGGCGTGGCGGTGGGATTCGTCCACCAGATCGATCCGCTCGGGCGACAGGCCCTGGATCAGCTTGCTGCGGATTCGCTCGGCGTAGGTCATGGCAATCATCCTGTGGTCGCGCGGAGAGGCGTGGTGGAAAGCAGAACGATGCGGCACGCCGCTGTCAAGCCGGCGGATGGGGGGAGTGCGCATGCCAGCACCCGCTTGCCAGCGGCAAGGCGCCCCCCCATACTTGCCCGATGCACAGCCACCGCCGCACATCCCGCCCCCTGTACGACGAGCCGCCGCGCGCCCACACCCGGTGCTGCGACCATCCGGGCTGCGAACAGGCGGGGGAATACCGCGCGCCCAAATCCCGGTCCCAGCTCAACGACTATTACTGGTTCTGCCTGAACCATGTGCGCGATTACAACAAATCCTGGGACTATTACGCCGGCATGAGCACCGCCGAGATCGAGCGGGAAATGCGCCAGGACACCACGTGGCAGCGCCCGTCCTGGCCGCTGGGCAAATGGGCCACCCAGGACCGTTTCCTGCGCGACCGGGTGGTCAAGGGCTTCGGCTTCGAATTCGGGCGCGAGAGCGCCGGTGCCGCCGACGGCGAGGCGGAGACCCGCCGCCGCGCCGCCCCCACCCCGGAGATGGAGGCGCTGGCGGTGCTGAACCTGACGCCGCCGGTGGATTTCGCCCGCATCAAGGCCCGCTACCGCGAGCTTGCCAAGCAGCACCACCCCGACATCAACGGCGGCACCCGCGAGGCGGAAGAGAAGCTGAAAGAAATCAATCACGCCTACAACACGCTCAAAGCCTGCTATGGTGTCTGAGCATTCGGACAAATCGCTGAAACGAAACGACCCCCTCATGCCCCCCCAAGGAACCTCGACGGCCACCTCGGCCCTGTTCGATCACGTGCCGGACACCACCGTTTCCGTGCGCCAGACCTTCGGCATCGACTCGGACCTGATGGTCCCGGCCTTCAGCCAGCGCACCGAGCATGTGCCCGACGTGGACGAGGCGTACCGCTTCGACCATGACACCACGCTGGCCATCCTGGCCGGCTTCGCCCACAACCGGCGCGTCATGGTCCAGGGCTATCACGGCACCGGCAAATCCACCCACATCGAACAGGTGGCCGCCCGTCTCAACTGGCCCTGCATCCGCGTCAACCTGGACAGCCACATCAGCCGCATCGACCTGATGGGCAAGGACGCCATCGTGCTGCGCGACGGCATGCAGGTGACCGAATACCGCGAGGGCATCCTGCCCTGGGCTTTGCAGCATGCCTGCGCCCTGGTGTTCGACGAATACGACGCGGGCCGCCCCGACGTGATGTTCGTCATCCAGCGCGTGCTGGAGGTGGAAGGCAAGCTGACGCTGCTGGACCAGAACCGCGTGATCCGCCCGCACCCGGCGTTCCGCCTGTTCGCCACCGCCAACACGGTGGGGCTGGGCGACACCACCGGCCTGTACCACGGCACCCAGCAGATCAACCAGGGCCAGATGGACCGCTGGAACATCGTGGCGACCCTGAACTACCTGCCCCACGACGCCGAGGTTGCGATCGTTCTGGCCAAGATGCCGGGGTATGAGTCGGCCGAGGGCAAGCAGACGGTCGCCAACATGGTGCGTCTGGCCGACCTGACCCGCCAGGGTTTCATCAACGGCGACGTGTCCACGGTGATGAGCCCGCGCACGGTGCTGACCTGGGCCGAGAACGCGCGGATCTTCAACGATCTGGCCTTCGCCTTCCGCATCACCTTCCTCAACAAGTGCGACGAGGTGGAGCGGGCGACCGTGGCCGAATACTACCAGCGCTGCTTCGGCAAGGAACTGCCCGAAACCGGCGTCCGGGTCAACCTGGTCTGAGGCCCCTGCCCTCAACCTCTCCCGGCATGGGGAGACGGTTGAGGGCCGCCCGCAGCGCGCCCCGTTTCTCAAAGTCCTTTGCCCTCCGCCTTCTCACCCGCACCGGGAGAGGGGAAAAGGGCATCGCCACCGACCACCGAGCCTGAAACCCATCATGTCCGACCGCGACTCCCCCACCGAGACCTTCAAGCGTTCCACCACCGCCACCATCCGGGCGCTGGCGGGGCGGGAGGACGTGCAGGTGGTGTTCTCCAACGAGCCGCCGGGGCTGACCGGGCTGCGCGCCCGCGTGCCCACCCCGCCGCGGGACATGAACCCCCACGACGTGGCGCTGATGCGCGGGGCGGCGGACGCCGTGGCCCTGCGGGTGCGGTTCCACAGCGCCGCCGTCCATGCCCAGCGCCTGCCGCTGGGCGACACCGCGCGCGCCGCCTATGACGCGCTGGAACAGGCCCGGTGCGAGGCGCTGGGGGCGCAGGCCATGAGCGGCGTCGCCGCCAACCTCGCCACCACCCTCAACGAGCGCTACCACCGGCTGGGCTGGGAAACCATCACCGACCGCGACGCCGTGCCCCTGGCCGAAGCGCTGCGGGTGCTGGCGCGTCAGGCCATGACCGGGGCCGAGCCGCCGCCCGCCGCCGCGTCCGCCGTGGACCTGTGGCGCCCGTGGATCGAGGCCAAGCTGGGCCATGGGATGGATGCCCTGGCCTCGACCATGCGCGACCAGGACGCCTATGCCCGCGCCGTCCGCCGCCTGCTGGCCGATCTGGAGATGGAGGCGGAGGAACCGCCCACCGAGCCGGAGAAGGAAGAGGACGACAGCGGCCCCACCAACGAGAACCAGCCGCAGCAGACCGACGGCCAGTCGCAAAGCGACAGCACCCCCGACAGCCAGGCCGACAGCCAGATGACGCAGGAGTCGGACTCCGGCGACAGCGGCGAGGGTGGTGACGACGGCACCGACGAGGGCGACGGCGAAATGGGCGAGGGCGAAGGGGCGGAGGAACCCGCCGGCCCCGGCAAGCCCGCCCGCCCCGACCCGCGCCGCAACGAACCCGACCCCCACGCCTACCGCGTCTACACCACCCAGTTCGACGAGGTGGTGGACGCCGCCGAGCTGTGCGACGCCCAGGAACTGGACCGGCTGCGCCACATGCTGGACCAGCAGCTCCAGCACCTCCAAGGCGTGATCTCCAAGCTGGCCAACCGGCTCCAGCGCCGGCTGATGGCCAAGCAGCAGCGCACCTGGGAATTCGACCTGGAGGAAGGGCTGCTGGACGCCGCCCGCCTGTCGCGGGTGGTCATCAATCCCGTCGTGCCCCTGTCGTTCAAGCGGGAGAAGGAAACCAATTTCCGCGACACGGTGGTGACGCTGCTGATCGACAACTCCGGCTCCATGCGCGGGCGCCCCATCTCCATCGCCGCCATGAGCGCCGACATCCTGGCCCGCACCCTGGAGCGCTGTGCCGTGAAGGTGGAGATCCTGGGCTTCACCACCCGTGCGTGGAAGGGCGGGCAGGCCCGCGAACGCTGGCTGGCCGACGGCAAGCAGCCCAATCCGGGCCGGCTCAACGACCTGCGCCACATCATCTACAAGGCCGCCGACCAGCCGTGGCGCCGGGCGCGCAAGAATCTGGGCCTGATGCTGCGCGAAGGCATCCTGAAGGAGAACATCGACGGCGAGGCGCTGATGTGGGCGCACAGCCGCCTGCTGGCCCGCCCCGAACAGCGCCGCATCCTGATGGTGGTCTCCGACGGCGCGCCGGTGGACGATTCCACCCTGTCGGTCAATTCCGGCAGCTATCTGGAACGCCACCTGCGCCAGGTGATCGACGAGATCGAAACCCGGTCGCCCGTGGAACTGGTCGCCATCGGCATCGGCCACGACGTCACCCGCTATTACCGCCGCGCGGTCACCATCGTGGATGCGGAGCAGTTGGGCGGCACCGTCATGAACAAGCTGGCCGAGCTGTTCGACGAGGACGACCGCCGCGGCTGGCGGCGGTGACGGGACCGGGCTGACGCCCGCGAAGGGCGCCCCGCCCTTCGCACATCCCGGTCAAGGGCCGGTCGGCCCTTGGAACCCGGCTTTTCAGGCGCGCAAGCCCCGCACCAGCAGACCCCACACCGCCTCGAACGCCCGCCCGATGGACGGGTCGGACCAGTCGGCGGCGTGGGCGGGGTTGTGGAAACGGGCGGTGGCGTCCAGCACGGCGCGGGCCGCCGACGGCACATCGTCCACCCGGAACACCCCCTGCTCCACCCCGTCGCCGATGATGCGGGCGATCTGGTCCACCAGATGGGCGACGTGTTCGTCCACCACCTGCCGGGCGTCCATCACCAGGGTCATGTAGGTTGCGAACAGTTCCGGGTCGTCCAGCGCCCGCCCGTGCTTGGCCGCCATCAGCGTGGTCAGCCAGCGGTGCAGCCGCCCGTCCGCCGGGCCGGCATCGGCCGCCACCTCGGCCAGCGGCGCGCACAGCCGGTCCAGCCAGCGGCGGGTCACCGCATCGCGCAGCGCCGCCTTGCTGGCAAAATGGCGGTAGACGCTGCCGTGGCTGACGCCCAGCGCGCGGGCCACGTCCACCACCGTGGCCTTGGCCGGGCCGAAACGGCGGATCACCTCCTCCGCCGTGTCGAGAATCCGGTCCGCCGTCAGAACCTGTTCGCTCATCCTCAGCCCGTTCGTTTCGCTTCCGAATCCAGCATCGCCATCTGGGACGGAGCATAGCGCGCCCCCGCCACCGCGTCCGCCGGAACCGCATCGGTCATCCGCCGAAGATCGTCGGGCGTCAAGGACAGATCCACCGCCCCCAGCGCCTCGGCCAGCCGGTCGCGGCGCCGCGCGCCCACCAGCGGCACGATGTCGGCGCCCTGCGCCGCCACCCAGGCGATGGCAAGCTGGGCCACCGTCGCCCCCTTCTCCTGCGCCAGCGCCCGCAGCCGTTCCACCAGCGCCAGGTTGGCGTCCAGGTTGGCACCGCTGAAGCGCGGGCTGTGGCTGCGGAAATCGCTGCCCGCCCCCGTCCGCTCCCGGCTCCAATGCCCGCTCAGCAGGCCGCGCGACAGCACGCCGTACGCCGTGACGCCGATGCCCAGCTCCCGCAGGGTGGGCAGGATCGTGGCCTCGATCCCGCGAGAGAACAGGGAATATTCGATCTGCAGGTCGCTGATGGGGTGGACCGCGGCGGCCCGGCGGATGGTGTCCGCCCCCACCTCGGACAGGCCGATGTGGCGGACATAGCCGGCCTTCACCAGATCGGCGATGGCGCCCACCGTGTCCTCGATGGGCACGTTCGGGTCCAGCCGGGCCGGGCGGTAGATGTCGATGTGATCCACCCCCAGCCGCTTCAGGCTGTAGGCGACGAAAGACTTCACCGCCGCCGGGCGGGCGTCATAGCCCAGCCACGCCCCGTCCGGCCCGCGCTGGGCGCCGAACTTGACGCTGATGGTCAGCCGGTCCCGGTCCAGCCCGCGGATGGCGCGGCCGATCAGCATCTCGTTGTGGCCCATGCCGTAGAAATCGCCGGTGTCCAGCAGGGTCACCCCCGCCTCCACCGCCGCGTGAAGGGTGGCGATGCTCTCCGCCTCGTCCGCCGGACCATAGAGATCCGACATCCCCATGCACCCCAGCCCGAGGGCCGAGGTGACGGGAGCGGAAGCGAAGGAACCGGGGGTGCCCAGGGTCCGGGTGCCGAGCGTGCGCGTGTTCATGGGGTGCCTCGCTGCAAAGGACGATGGCACCTATATGAACCATGAAGTAACAAATTTCAATATCTGTCAGTCAGATTTCTTCAAACGTCACTTGGTCCCGAACATGCGGTCGCCGGCATCGCCCAGGCCGGGCACGATGTAGGCGTCCTCGTTCAGGTGCGAATCCAGGGCGGCGGTGAAGATCTTGACCCGCGGGTGGGCCTTGGCTAAGACCTGCACGCCTTCGGGGGCGGCCACCAGGGCCATGAAGCGGATGTTCTCGTCGTCCACCCCGTGCCGGTTCAGCACGTCGCAGGCGTAGACGGCGGAATTGCCCGTCGCCAGCATGGGATCGACCATGATGAACAGCCGGCCTTCGGCTTCCGGCAGCTTGACCAGATATTCCACCGGCTGCTTGGTGTCGTGGTCGCGGTACAGGCCGATGTGCCCCTCGCGCGCCGAGGGCACCAGCTCGTGCAGCCCCTGGGCCATGCCCAGCCCGGCGCGCAGCACCGGCACGATGGCCAGCTTCTTGCCGGCGATCACGGGTGCGTCCATGGGTTCCAGCGGGGTTTCGATCCGCTCGGTGGTCAGCGGCAGGTCGCGCGTCAGCTCGTACCCCATCAGCAGCGAGATTTCCCGCAGCAGCGTGCGGAAACCGCCGGTGGAGCGGGTCTTGTCCCGCATCAGCGTCAGTTTGTGCTGGATCAGCGGGTGATCGAGAATGAACAGAGAAGGGTGATCGGGATGGGCGCGCATCAGTCTCCCGCCGCTTGGTCAAGGGGTATGGATGAAGTGGACGGACCACTCTACCCTGCCCGGCACGCCGGGTGAAGCGGGCCGCGCATCGCCGCTCTTGACCACGGCCCGTTTCAACGCCGATTGTTGGCGGCCCCCTGTTTTCCCCGCCGGCACGCGCCCGGCCCGCCCCCCCCCGGATACGGAGAGACATGCCCATGCGTTTGGGATGGTTCGTTGCGGCCCTGATGCTGGTGTCCGGCCTGGGGACCGCCGGGGCCCGGGCCGGCGACGGGGTGCTGGAGCGGGTCCAGCGCAACGGCTTCCTGCGCTGCGGCGTGTCGCTCAGCGGCACCGGGCTGGCGGTGCTGGACGAACAGGGGCGGTGGCAGGGGTTCTACGTGGATCTGTGCCGTGCCGTGGCCGCCGCCGTCACCGGCAGCGCCGACAATCTGGAGATCCTGGAAACCGCGTCGGGCAACCGCTTCACCGCGGTCACCGACGGCACCGCCGACATGACGGTGGCCGGCGCCACCTGGACCCAGGAGCGCGAGGGGCGGCTGGGCGTATCCTTTCCCGTGGTGCAGATGTACGACGGACAAGGCTTCATGGCCCACCGCTCGCTGGGGGTGGCGCGGCTGGCCGACGTGCGCGGGGCCAGCGTGTGCGTCATCGCCGAGACCACCACCCAGCGCAATCTGGAACGCTGGGCCGCCGCCAACCCCGGCGCCCGGCTGACCATCCGCACGGTGCAGTCCACCGACGGGGCGCTGACGGCGTTCTTCAACCACCATTGCGACATGCTGACCAACGACCGCGTCAGCCTGTTCGCCCAGCGCCTGCTGAAAGCGCCGGTGCCCTCGGACTACATCATCCTGCCCGACGTGATTTCCAAGGAACCCATCTCGCCCGCCGTGGCGGCGGGGGACCAGCGGTGGGAACGCATCGTCCGCTGGGTGGTGCTGTCGCTGGTCGCCGCCGAGGAGCTGGGCATCACCGCGGCCAACGCCCCGGCGCTGAAGGGGCGCACCGACGTGCTGCCGGAAACCCGCCGCATGCTGGGCACCGATCCCGGGGTGGGGGCGGCGCTGGGGCTGGACGACGGCTGGGTGCTGCGGGTGCTGGCAGCCGTGGGCAATTACGGCGAGCTGTTCGAACGCCACCTGGGCCACGGCTCGCCGCTGGGGATCGACCGGGGGATGAACGACCTGTGGACGCGCGGCGGGCTGATGTTCGCTCCGCCGCTGGGCGGCTGATGGAAAGGGGAATGCGCATGACCGGACGGACCATCGTGGGGCGCATCGCGGCCCTGCTGGCGGTGACGGTGGTACTGGCCGCCCTGACGCCCGCCCCCGCCCGTGCCGACGGCACGCCCACCGGCACGGGAACCGCCGGCACCCTGGCGCGCGTGCGCGCCAACGGCATGCTGCGCTGCGGGGTGATTCCCAGCGGACAGGGGTTGTCCACCCTGGATGAACAGGGGCGGTGGATCGGTTTCTTCCCCGACCTGTGCCGTGCCCTGGCCGCCGCGGTGACGGGCAGCGGACGCAACGTGGATTTCGTCGAGCTCAACACCCGCAGCCGGCTGGCGGTGGTGGCGTCGGGCGGGGTGGATGTTCTGATGGCCTCCACCACCTGGACCCTGAGGCGGGAGGGGGAACCGGGGCTGGTCTTCCCCTATGTCGCCCTGTACGACGGGCTGGGGCTGATGGTGCACAAATCCGCCGGCATCGCCGCGCTGGACAAGGTGCAGGATTCCACCGTGTGCGTGGCCGACGGCACCACCACCGTGCGCAATCTGGAGGATTGGGCCCGGATCCGCGGCGTGCGGCTGATGGTGCGGCGCAGCCCCACGGTGGACGCGGCGGCGACCGCCTTCTTCAACCATCATTGCGACCTGCTGGCCGCCGACCGCACGGCGCTGTTCGCCCGCCGGGCGCTGCACGCGCCGGTGCCGTCCGACTACACCATCCTGCCCGGCATCCTGGCCAAGGAACCGTTGAGCGCGGCCATCGCCGCCGGCGATCCGGCGTGGGAACGGGTGGTGCGCTGGGTCTTCTTCGCCGCCCTGCTGGCGGAAGAGCACAACATCACCTCCGACGACGCCGCGTTCCCCAAGCCGGGAACCGATTACGAGACGGCACGGCTTCTGGGGATGATGCCCGGTTTCGGCGGCGCCATGGGGGCGGAATTGGGGCTGGACGACCAATGGCTGCGCCGCGCCATCGCCGAGGCCGGCAATTACCGCGAGATCTTCGAGCGGAATCTGGGCCGCAACTCCCTTTTGAAACTGGAGCGCGGGCTGAACGCCCTGTGGACCGACGGGGGGCTGCTGTTCGCCCCGCCGCTGGGCGGCTGAACCACGGGTCAACCGTTCTTTTTCACAAACGGCCCCCGCATCGGCGTTCCACCCACCGGCAAAATGCGCTAGAAAAATCCGGTTCCGTTCGCATCCGCTAAGGGATGCGGGCATCGTCGGACAACATGGGGGTGCTGGTGGCGCCCCACCCCGTGAAGGCCGAGACCTGTGAAGGATAGCAAGAAGGCCGCCGGATCGATGGCAGGAGACCCGATGTCCGACAACGATGACATCGCAAAGCTGCTGCGCGCGTTGAACGACGACATCCGGCCCGACGCGAAGGCACCCGCGGCGGACGGCTACGCCGACGACGCCGATGACGAGGGGGAGGACGAGCCCCCCCGGCAGATGCCCTATGGCAAGATCGCGCTGGCGCTGCTGACCGCGGCGGGCATCGGGCTGGCCGTGGTGGTGCTGGACGGTTCCCGCTCGGCGGCACCGCCGGCGCCGGCGCCGGGCGCCCTGATCCCGTCCCAGAACGCCGAGACATTGACCGCCCCGCCCGCCGCCGCGGGCGGCGGAACCGGCATGGCCGGACAGGGCATGGCCCCGTCCGGCCAAAGCCCCGCCTATCCCCAAAATCCCGTCTATGCCCAAGCGCCGGGCTATGCCCAGCCCCAGGGGCTGGTGTCCCGTTCCGGTGCGGCACCGGAGGGGCTGATCGCCCGTCCCGGCGGCGTTGCCGGCGCCTCCCCGTCCCTGCCGGCACAGCAGCTCCAGACCCAGACGGTTCCCATCCCCTCGGTCGCCCCGCCCTCCAGCGGGATGCCGGTGGCCCCGCCCATGGCGGTGGCCGTGGCCCCCCCGCCGGCCAGCCCGCCCAGCGAGGCGCCGCGCAACGCCGTCGCCGCCATCCCCCCCGCCGACACCGCGGCGCTGCAGGCCGCCCTGGCGCCCAAGGTTCCCCAGGGGCCCCAGCGCCCGCCCGTGCTGGTCAAGCCCACCCGTACCCAGCCGGAGGAGCCGGCCACCCCCGCCCGCAGCATCCCCGACGGGCGCTATTCGGTGCAGGTGGGCACGTTCCGCGATGCCGCCAACGCCGACAGCCTGCTGCACAGGCTGAACAGCCACGGCTTCCGCGCCTACACCGTCGATTGGACCGACCAGAACGCCCAGTCGTGGCGCGCCGTGCGCGTGGGTGGCACCGACAGCCAGAACGAGGCCAAGCATCTGGCGTCGGAACTGAAGAGCAAGCTGGGCATCAACGGCTACATCGTCTCGGCCAAATAAAGGGTGCCGGCCCGCACTGTCGCCGCACACGCATTACAAACCGACATTGGTAAGACCAGAGCGGAGCGGATCTTTCGCCGCAGAGGGGCATTCCGCCCCTTTTGCGTCGGCGCCGTCCTTGATTAGAAATTATCCTTGCCGCTACCATGGGGCCGCCGGACGGAGAGCCGGCGCACAAACGATAAAAAAGACAGCCCCATAGGAGGACGCCCCGCCATGAAGCCGACGATTCTGGTGGCGGACGACGAACCGAGCATCGTCCTGTCGCTGCAGGTTCTGCTGCAAAAGGCGGGATACGCCGTGCGTATCGCCCGCAACGGGGAAGAGGCGCTGGCGTCCGTGGCCGACGCCGCCCCCGACCTGATCCTGCTGGACGCCATGATGCCCAAGCGCGACGGCTTCGACGTGTGCCAGACGCTGCGCGCCGATCCGGCGCTGAAATCCCTGCCCATCATCATGCTGACGGCCAAGAGCCGCGACGTGGAACGGCAGAAGGGGATGGCGCTGGGGGCGACCGACTATATCACCAAGCCGTTCTCCACCCGCGATCTGGTGGCGCTGGTCCGCCGGCACCTGCCGCAAGACGGGGTGGCGTCATGAGCCTGCCGATGGCCGAGGGCACGGCCCACCCCGCCCCCGCGGCAAAGCCGTCCAAGCCGCCGCGCGCCCTGGTGCCGCTGGCCTTCCGGCTGGCGGGGGCCAGCCTGATGGCGGTGGCCGCCGGGGCCGGGTTCGTCCTGCGCGACGCGGTGGCCGATCCGCTGACCGCCTACGCCGTGCTGATGACCGGGGCCGCCGCAGCCGCGGTCGGCGGGCTGTGGTGGGTGGTGGAGCGCCAGATCCTGCGCGCCGGCTCCGCCCTGGCGGCGGAGGCGCGCGTGATCGGCCACGGCACCGCCGGGGCGCGCATCCCGCTGGAACGCTACGGTGATCTGGCCGACATGGCCCGCGCCATCAACGATCTGTCCGACAAGCTGGTGGCGGCCCGCCGCGACATCGACCGCGCCGTGGGCGAATCCACCGCTCAGGCCGAGGAGCAGAAGCAGCGGCTGGCCGCCATCCTGCACGACCTGCACGACGGGGTTCTGGTGTGCAACACCCGCCACCAGATCCTGCTGTACAATCAAAAGGCCGTGGACGTCCTGCGCCTGACCGGGCAGTTGGGACTGGGCCGCAACCTCTTGCACTTCGTCCTGGCCGAACCGGTGGAGCACACGCTGGAGCGGCTGACCCTGCGCGTGCGCGAGGGGCGGCACCGCACCCACGCCCACGGCAACACCGCCCAGTTCGTGGCCGGCACCACCGACGGGCGCATCCTGCTGAACGGGCGCATGAGCGTGCTGCTGCAGGACAGCGGCGTGGACGGCGAGCCGCCGGCCATCACCGGCTATGTGGTCACCCTGTCCGACGCGACGGGCGAGTTGAAGGCGCTGGGCCAGCGCGACGCCCTGCTGCGCGAGGCGACGGAGGGGTTCTGCGGCCCCATCGCCAACCTGCGCGCGGCCCTGGAAACCCTGATCGACAACCCCGACCTGGGCGCGGACGATCTGGCGGCGTTCCAGCAGGCCATGGCCGAGTCCTCCACCACCCTGTCCGACCGGCTGGAAACGGTCACCGCCGCGTACCGCTCGGTCATGGCCGGGTCGTGGCCCATGAGCGACATCCATTCCTCCAACCTCATCAACCTTGTCTGCCACCGGGCAACCGGCGGCGGGGCCGCGGGGGAAAAGGACAGGCCGGAGCCGCCCTTCACCGTCACCCCCACCGGCCTGCCGCAGTGGGTGCATGTGGACAGCTACAGCCTGGTGATCCTGCTGGACCACCTGCTGCGCCGCATCCACGCGCGCACCGGGGCCACCGCCTTCGACCTGTCGGCGGAAGCGGAGGGGCAGTGGGTCTATGCCGACATCACCTGGGCCGGCACGCCGCTGCCCAGCGGGGTGGTGGATTCCTGGCTGGACGATCCCCTGACCGACGCGCTGGGGGGGCTGACCGTCGGCGACGTGCTTCAGCACCACCGCAGCACCCTGTGGTGCGACGCCGCCCATCACAGCGGCGAGAACGGCGCCCCCGGCATGGCCCGCCTGCGGGTGCCGCTGCCGCCGGCGCAATCGCCGCCCTCGGCCCACATCACCGCGGTTCCGGCCAGCACCCGGCCCGAGTTCTTCGACTTCAACCTGCTGCACCAGCCGCTGGTGACCAGCGAATTGGGCCAGACGCCGCTGGAACGGCTGCATTACGTGGTGTTCGACACCGAAACGACGGGGCTGTCCCCGTCGGGCGGCGACGAGATCATCCAGATCGCCGCCGTGCGCATCGTCAACGGCCGCATCTTGACGGGGGAGACGTTCAACGCCCTGGTCAATCCGGGCCGCCCGATCCCGCCGGAATCGGTGCCGTTCCACGGCATCACCGACGCCATGGTGGCGGGGCAGCCGGCCATCGGCACGGTGCTGCCGCAGTTCCGCGCCTTCGTCTCCGGGGCGGTGCTGGTGGCGCACAACGCCGCCTTCGACCTCAAGTTCCTGAAGATGAAGGAAGCCAAGACCGGGGTGCGTTTCGACACCCCGGTGCTGGACACCATGCTGCTGTCGCGGATGCTCCAGGGGGCGGACGGCGACCACACGCTGGACGGCATCGCCCAGCGGCTGGGGATCGAGGTGGTGGACCGCCACACGGCCCTTGGTGACAGTCTGGTCACCGCCGCCATCTTCCTGCGCATGATCGACATGCTGCGGGAACGCGAGGTGCGCACGCTGGACGACGCCATCCGCAAGGCGAACATCCTGGTGGAACTGGCGGCGCGCGAGCGGGTGTTCTGATGCCGGGTCCGGGGCGGAAGGGCGGGCGGCGGCGGGAGCGGATCATCGCCCTGCTGCTGTTCGCCGCCGTCGCCTTCAACCCGCCGCTGCTGCGGGTGTTCGGGGCGGAGGCGGCGGTGTTCGGCTGGCCGCTCCTGTACGTGTATGTCCTGGGGGTGTGGGCGGCGGTGATCGCGGTGTTCGCCTGGCTGGTGGAACGGCCATGACAGGCCACGCCCCCCCATATCCCCCTCTCCCCCCCGGGGAGGGGGGGAGGGGGAGATCGGCGGGGAGCGCGCGCCCATGATGCCCTGGACCACGGTGGTGGCGGTGTCGGCGGCCTATCTGGCGGTGCTGTTCGCGGTGGCCCATTGGGCCGACCGGCGGGCGGAGGCCGGGCGCAGCGTCATCGCCTCCCCGTACGTCTACGCGCTGTCGCTGGGGGTGTTCTGCACCACCTGGACCTTTTACGGGTCGGTGGGGCGGGCGGCGGCGCTGGGCATCGGGTTCCTGCCCATCTACCTCGGCCCGACCCTGCTGATGCTGGCCGGGCCGTTCCTGCTGCGCAAGATCCTGCGGGTGGCCAAGGCCCAGCGCGTGACCTCCATCGCCGATTTCCTGGCGTCCCGCTATGGCCGCAGCCAGGGGCTGGGCGGTCTGGTGGCGCTGATCGCCGTGGTGGGAGTCACCCCCTACATCGCGTTGCAGTTGAAGGCGGTGGCCGTCAGCTTCGACGTGCTGACCGGCACCGACCCCACGGGCCGCGGCGGCGGGCTGGTGCTGCCGGTGGTGCTGGACAACGCCTTTTACGTGGCGATGGGGATGGCGGCCTTCGCCATCATCTTCGGCACCCGCCACATCGACGCCGCCGAGCACCACCAGGGCATGGTGGCGGCGGTGGCGTTCGAATCGCTGGTGAAGCTGCTGGCCTTTCTGGCGGTGGGGGGGTTCGTGGTGTGGGGCATGAACGGCGGCGGGGCGGACCTGTTCGCCCGCGCCGCCGCCCACCCGGAGATTTCCCGGCTGCTGACCGACGGCCCGGCCATGGGGGACGGGGTGTGGGTGACCACCACGCTGCTGGCCCTGGCCGCGGTGCTGTGCCTGCCCCGCCAGTTCCAGGTGATGGTGATCGAGAACACCGACGAGCGCCACCTGACCCGCGCCCTGTGGCTGTTCCCCCTCTATATGCTGCTCATCAACCTGTTCGTGCTGCCGGTGGCGGTGGCGGGGCTGCTGCATCACCGGGGTGCGGTGGACCCCGACGTGTTCGTGGTGTCGCTGCCGCTGGCCGGGGATGCGCCGTGGCTGGCGCTGCTGGCCTTCATCGGCGGGCTGTCGGCGGCCACCGGCATGATCATCGTCGAGGCCATCGCGCTGTCCACCATGGTGTGCAACGATCTGGTGATGCCGCTGCTGCTGCATTTCCGCCGGCAGGAGATGGAGCGCACGCCCGACCTGTCGCCCATGCTGCTGCGGGTGCGGCGGGCGGCCATCGTGATGATCCTGCTGCTGGGCTACGCCTATTACCGCTTCACAGGCCAGGCGTACGCGCTGGTGGCCATCGGCCTGATCTCCTTCGCCGCGGTGGCGCAGTTCGCCCCGGCGCTGGTGGGGGCGGTGATGTGGGCCGGGGCCACGCGGCGCGGCGCGCTGGCCGGTCTCAGCGGTGGCATCGCCGTCTGGGCCTATACCCTGCTGCTGCCGTCGTTCGCGCGGTCGGGCTGGCTGCCGGCCTCGTTCATCGAGGCGGGGCCGTGGGGGGTGGCGGTGCTGAAGCCCTATGCCCTGTTCGGCCTGACCGGGCTGGACCCGCTGAGCCATGCCCTGTTCTGGAGCATGCTGGTCAACATCGGCCTGTACGTGGCGGTGTCGCTGCTGGACGATCCCGACCTGGGCGAACGCGCCCAGGCCACCGCCTTCACCCAGGCGTTCACGGAAACGGTTCCCCCCGGCGGCGGCGGGGATGGCGGGGAGCGCCCGTGGCGCGGACGGGTGGAGGTGGAGGGCTTGCAACGGATCGTCGCACGCTTCCTCGGCCCCCAGCGCGCGGAGGCGGCCTTCGCCGCCTATTTCGCCGAGCGGGGAAAGGCGGTGCCGGCGCCCGGCCGCCCGGCCCCCGCCGGGCTGGTGCGGCATGCCGAGCGGCTGCTGTCGGGGGCCATCGGCTCGGCCTCGGCCCGCGTGGCGCTGGCATCGGCGGCCACGGGGGCCGAGGTCAGCCGGGCCGAGCTGATGCGCATGCTGGACGAGACCAGCCACGTCATCGAATACAGCCGCCAGTTGGAAGACAAGACCGCCGAACTTGAACGCGCCTCCGCCGCCTTGCGCGCCGCCAACGAGCGCCTTCAGGAGCTGGACCGGCTGAAGGACGAGTTCCTGTCCACCGTCACCCACGAGCTGCGCACGCCGCTGACCTCCATCCGGGCGCTCAGCGAAATCCTCTTCGACGATCCCGGCGCCGAGGTGGAGCAGCGGCAGCAGTTCCTGTCCATCATCATCCGCGAGAGCGAGCGGCTGACCCGCCTGATCAATCAGGTGCTGGACATGGCCAAGATCGAGGCGGGGGAAATGGACTGGACCATCGCCCCGCTCGACCCTGCCCGGATGGTGGACGAGGCCGCCACCGCCACCGCCCAGCTTTTCCAGGACAAGGGCATCGCGCTCGCCGTCACCCTGGCCCCTGCCCTGCCCCCGGTGCTGGGCGATCATGACCGGCTGGTCCAGGTGGTGGTCAACCTGCTGTCCAACGCCGCCAAGTTCACGCCCGAGAACGGCCACGTGACCGTCACCGCCGAAGCCGGGGACGGGGAGGTTCTGGTCCGCGTCGCCGACGACGGCCCCGGCATCGCCCCCGAACACCACGCCGCCGTGTTCGACCGCTTCCGGCAGGTGGGCGACACCATGACCGACAAGCCCCAGGGCACGGGGCTCGGCCTTGCCATCTGCAAGCGCATCGTGGAGCACCTGCACGGGCGGCTGTGGGTGGACAGCGCGCCGGGACGGGGGGCCACCTTTTCCTTCACCATGCCCTTTGCGTCCTCTTGCCCCATCCCCCCGGCGGGGGTTACCGATGCGGCAGCGGCCCGCCAGCGTCCTTAACGAATCCTTATCCCTAGTCTGGCAGGGTCACGGACGGTGCCGGATGGGTTGGCGGCAGAGGAGGAACGGCGGTGACCCTGATCAAATGGAGCGAGGAGGGCGGGCGCGTGCGCCTGGGCCTGCCCAGCGACCTGGATCTGCCCATGGCTCAACCGCTGGTGGACAGCCTGCGCCACGGCTTCCAGACCGGCGAAAGCGTGACGCTGGCGGCGGACGCGGTGGAACGGGTGTCCACGGCGTGCGTGCAGGCCATGCTGGTTGCCGCCGCCCACGCCACCGAAACCGGCCGCGGCTTCGTCATCGCCACCCCGTCGGAGGCGTTGCGCGACACCTGTGACGATCTGGGCCTCGGCCCGTGGCTGAAGCAATGGAGCCAGTCGTGAAGAAGAAGGTTCTGTCCGTCGATGATTCCCGCACCATGCGCGACATGGTGTCCTTCACCCTGAAGGGTGCGGGGTACGAGGTGGTGGAGGCCGGCGACGGCCAGCAGGCGCTGTCGGTCCTGGCCGCCAACAAGGTGGACCTCATCATCACCGACCTGAACATGCCGGTGATGGACGGGCTGACCCTGATCCGCCGGGTGCGCTCGTCCCCCGCCCACCGCACGCTGCCGATCCTGATGCTGACCACGGAATCGGACGAACGGAAGAAGACCGAGGGGCGCACCGCCGGTGCCACCGGCTGGATCGTCAAGCCGTTCAACCCGGAAAAGCTGATTTCGGTGGTCAAGAAGGTGTGCGGCTGAGGCCGTAACGAACGGGCCGGCGGCAGCGTCCGCCCCAATCCCGTCAGGAGGGCACGTCGGTGGAAGATCTCAGCCGCTTCAAACAGACCTATTTCGACGAAAGCGCCGAGCTGCTGGCGGTGGCGGAAACCGGGCTGCTGAACCTGACGCCGGGGGCGGTGGACCTGGACGAGGTCAACGCCATCTTCCGCGCCGTCCATTCCATCAAGGGCGGCGGCGGCGCCTTCGGCTTCACCGATCTGGTGGCCTTCGCCCATGAATTCGAAACCGTCATGGACGGCGTGCGCAACGAGACGATCCCCGTCAGCAACGCGCTCGTCGATACGCTGATCCGCGCCAACGACGTGCTGGGCCAGTTGCTGGCCTATGCCCGCGAGGGCGGCGAGACGCCCGACGGCGTGACCGGCGGCGTGGTGGACAAGCTGCGCCATTTCCTGGCCGGCGGCAGCGGCGATGCGCACGCCGGCAACGCGGCCCCCGCCGCCCCGGCGGCCGCCCCCGCCGCGGACGTTCCCGCCTATCCCGACGACGAGGACGACGAGGCCGGCATCTTCGGCGATGCCATGGCCGCCCTCGACGCCGCCCGGGCCGAGGCCGGCGAGTCGGACGGGCTGACCCGCTGGACCATCGTCTTCAAGCCCAAATCCGACCTCCTGCTCTCGGGCAACGAGCCGACGTTCATGCTGCGCGCCCTGCGCCGGCTGGGCGAGGCCACCATCACCTGCCACACCGACGCCCTGCCCGCCCTTCAGGCCATGGAGGGCGAACAGCTTTACCTGTGGTGGACGGTGGAGCTGGTGGCATCCGGCGACGTGGAGATCGAGGACATCAACGACGTCTTCGAATTCGTCGCCGACGAATGCGACATCCGCATCACCGCCAACGCCCCGCCCCCCATCCCCGTCCCCGAACCGGCCCCCCGGGCGGAACCGGCGGCCCCCGCCATCCCCGATCCGGTCCCGGTGGCCGCCGCCCCGGCCTCCGCCTCGGCGGCCCCGGCAGCGGCCGCCGCACCCAAGGCCGACGCCCCGCGGCGCCCGGCGGGCGGCGAACACGCCGGGCTGACCAGCCACACCATCCGCGTGGACCTGGACAAGATCGACCGGCTGGTCAACATGGTCGGCGAGATGGTCATCACCCAGGCCATGATCGCCGAACACGTGCGCGAACTGCCCCAGGGCGAGTTCCAGGAACTGCTGGAGGGGCTGGAGCAACTGGCCCAGCACACCCGCGAGCTGCGGGAAAGCGTGATGTCCATCCGCGCCCAGCCGGTGTCCAGCGTCTTCTCCCGCATGCCGCGTCTGGTGCGCGAGCTGGGGGGGGAAACGGGCAAGGAGGTGATGCTCGTCACCTCGGGCGAGACGACGGAGGTGGACAAGACGGTGGTGGAAAACCTCGTCGATCCGCTGACCCACATGATCCGCAACTCCATCGACCACGGGCTGGAGGGGCCGGACGAGCGCGAACGGGTGGGCAAGCCGCGGGCCGGCACCGTGCACCTGTCGGCGCAGCACCGCTCGGGCCGCATCGTGATCGAGGTGGCCGACGACGGCCGCGGCATCAACCGCCCCCGCGTGCTGGCCAAGGCCATCGAAAAGGGGCTGGTGGCGCCGGGCAGCAACCTGACCGACGAAGAGATCGACAACCTGATCTTCCTGCCGGGCTTCTCCACCGCCGACAAGGTGTCCAACATCTCGGGCCGCGGGGTGGGGATGGACGTGGTGCGGCGGAACATCTCCTCCCTTGGCGGGCGCATCGGCGTCTATTCCACGCCGGGCGAAGGGTCGCGCTTCGTGCTGTCGCTGCCGCTGACGCTGGCGGTGCTGGACGGCATGGTGATTTCGGTGGGCGAGGAGCGCTTCGTGCTGCCGCTCACCAACATCGTGGAAAGCCTGCGGCCCAAGCCCGAGGATCTGCACGGGCTGGTCGGCCAGTGCGACGTGATGATGGCGCGCGGCGAATACGTGCGGCTGGTCTATCTGCACAAGCTGTTCGGCATCCCGCATGCCCAGGGCGATGCCACCCGCGGGCTGGTGGTGCTGGTGGAGACCGAGGACGGATCGCGGCTGGGGCTGGTGGTGGACGAGGTTCTGGGCCAGCAGCAGGTGGTCATCAAGAGCCTGGAGGCCAATTTCCGCCGCCTGGACGGGGTGGCCGCCGCCACCATCCTGGGCGACGGGCGCGTGGCGCTGATCCTGGACGTGGCCGGCCTGCGCGAGATGAGCCGGCACGCCGACCACGCCGGCACCCGTGCCGCCACCATGGCCGCCCAACTGGCCGCACCGCCCGCGGCCTTGCCGGCCCCGTCGGCCTGAACCCCTTTGACTTGACCCTCGCCAACGGCTGGAGGCCACTTGGAGATGAGCAACTCGACCGCCCTTGCCACCGTCGGAGCCGTCCGCACCGACGTGGCCATGGTCACGTCGGCGGAAGAACAGTACGTCACCTTCACGGTGGGAACCGAGGAGTACGGCGTCAACATTCTGTCGGTGCGTGAAATCCGCGGGTGGACGCCGGAAAGCCGCCTGCCCAACCTGCCCCCCTATGTCCGCGGGGTGATCAACCTGCGCGGCATCATCATCCCCATCTTCGACCTGCGCGCCCGCTTCGGCGGCGGTGCGACCGACGTGACCAAGCGTCACGTGGTGGTGGTGATCCAGGTGGGCGAACGCACCCGCGGCATCCTGGTGGACGCCATTTCCGACATCCTGACCATCCGCCGGGACGACATCAAGCCGCCCCCCGACGTGGAGGCGGGCATGATCGACGCCGAATACCTGTCGGGCCTCTACACCGCCGACAGCCGTATGGTGACCCTGCTCAGCGTCGAGCGGCTTTTCGCCACGGAAACCGGCGACGTCGATCCCGCTAAGATCCCGGTCTAGGGCGGGGCCGCACGCCTACCAACGGTCAGTTCAGGCAACCGGCGCCGCCCGATAAGGCACGCAGAGCAGAATAAGCGACGGTTCACGCGCCGGGGAAACGGCGCGCGACAGGGGGGAAGTGGGCATGATGGCGAATCTGACGATCACGCGGCGCCTGTGGCTGGCGTTCGGGCTGTTGCTGGTGCTGCTGGCCGCCCAGGCGGCGCTGGGGCTGCTCAACGTCGGCCGCAGCGGGGCCAACGTCCGCACGCTGATGCTGTCATCGGACGAGGCGTCGCTGGCCGGCGACCTGCAAAGCCGCATGGCCAGCCTGCGGATCGAGGCGCGCAACTACCTCTATTCCGGCGACCCCCGCTATGTGGAGGGGGTGCAGCAGCAGCGCCGCGCCATCGAGCAGAAGCTGACGGACTCCGCCGCCCTGATCCGTGCCACGCCCCATGAAACCCTGTTCAGCGCCTTCGCCGCGGCCAACGACGCCTATCAGCGGGACTTCGACCGCGCCCGCCAGCTCCGCAACGATGCCGACACCCACCGGCGCGAACAGCTCGCCCCGGCGGGCGAGCGGATCAACGGCCTGTTCGACGCGCTGGTCGATGCCGCCGTCGCCACCCGCGACCCCGACGTGATCCACCAGAGCGAGCAGGCGGTGAAATCCTGGGTTCTGGCCCGCCTGTACGTCAGCCGCTACATCGGTCTGGCCGAAATCGACCTGGAACCGGCCATCGACCGCAACATCGCCGCCATGGAAACCTTCCTGCGCCAGACCGCCGCCCTGCCGGCGGGGGCCGGCCTGCAGGACCGGATCACGGCGGTCACCGCGGCCATCCCCACCTACCGCGACGGGTTCCGCTTCGCCGCCGGCCAGATGAAGGAGATCAACCGTTACCGCGACGAGGTGATGGTGGCCGTCGGCGCCAAGGCCGCCGAGGCCGCCCGCGCCATCGTCGCCGCCGCCGACACCGACCAGGACGCGCTGGGCACGGCGGCGGCGGACGATGCCCGCTTCTCGGTCATCCTGACCGCGGTGATCGCCCTGGTGTCGCTGGTGGCCGGGCTGTGGGCGGCGGCGGCCATCGCCCGGTCCATCGTGCGGCCCCTGGATGCCGTCAAGCAATCGATGGAGGCGCTGACCGACGGCCACCTGACCGTCACCGTGCCCCACACCGGCGACCGCGACGAGGTGGGGGCCATGGCCCGCGCCGTCGCCGCCTTCAAGGACGAATCGGTGGAGGCGCTGCGCTCGCGCATCGCGCTGGACGCGGTGTCGGCCAACATCATGATGGCCGACACCGACGGCACCGTCCGCTACGCCAACCGCGCCATCACCGCCATGTTCACCGAGGCGCAGGCCGACATCCGCAAGGAGATCCGAAGCTTCGATGCCCAGGCGCTGACGGGCATGAACTTCGACGCCTTCCACAAGGACGCCGCCCGCATCCACCGCATGGTGGACAGCCTGTCCGGCAGCCACGCGGCGCGGATCGTCATCGGCGGGCGCACGCTGGCCATCACCCTGAGCCCGGTGATCGGGCGCCACGGCGACCGGCTGGGCACGGTGGTGGAATGGAAGGATCTGACCGCCGAACTGGCCATCGAGCGCGAAATCAGCGACATGGTGGGGGCCGCGGTGCAGGGCGACTTCTCCCGCCGGATCAATCTGGCCGGCAAGGCCGGCTTCGCCCGCACCGTCAGCGACGGCATCAACCAGTTGGCCCAGAACGTGTCGGAGGTGGCCGAGGAACTGGCCTCCCTGCTGGAATCCCTGTCCCAGGGCGACCTGTCGCGCCGCATCGACAAGCGGTACGAGGGCGTGTTCAACCGGCTGAAGGAGGACTTCAACGCCACCGTGGACAAGCTGTCGGTGATCGTGCGGCGGATCAACCAGGCGTCCGACGCCATCGGGCAGGCCAGCCGCGAGGTGGCCGACGGCAGCCTGGATCTGTCGGAACGCACCGAGCAGCAGGCATCCTCGCTGGAGGAGACCGCGGCCAGCATGGAGCAGATGGCCGCCACCGTGCGCTCCAACGCCGACAACGCCCAGCAGGTCAACGTCTTCGCCGCCGACGCCCGCAAGGCCGCCCGGCGCGGGGGCGACGTGGCCGCATCCGCCGTGGAGGCCATGCGCCGCATCGAACGCTCGTCGCAGAAGATCAGCGACATCATCGGCGTCATCGACGAAATCGCGTTCCAGACCAACCTGCTGGCGCTCAACGCCGCGGTGGAGGCGGCGCGGGCCGGCGATGCCGGACGCGGCTTCGCCGTGGTGGCGCAGGAGGTGCGCAACCTCGCCCAGCGCTCGGCCCAGGCATCCAAGGAGATCAAGGCACTGATCCTCGATTCGGGCGCCCAGGTGCGCGACGGCGTGGATCTGGTGACCAGCGCCGGCGACACCCTGACCGGCATCGTGGACGGCATCACGCGGGTGGCCGATCTGGTGGCGGAAATCGCCCGCGCCACCACCGAACAGGCCGGCGGCCTGGACGAGATCAACAACGCCGTGGCGCAAATGGACGAGATGACCCAGAAGAACGCGGCCCTGGTGGAGGAAAGCACCGCCGCCGCCCGGTCGCTGGAGGAGCAGGCCCACAATCTGCGCGAACAGATGACCTTCTTCGCGCTCGACGCCGCCGCCGCCCAGGGCCGCGGGAGCAGCGACCTGTCCCGCCACGTCCAGTTGATCGAAAACACCAAGATCGACCATGTGACGTTCCTGGAAAACGTCACCAACGCCATCGCCGGCCATGGGGACGCCACGGCGGCGGGGCTGTCGGACCATCACCATTGCCGGCTGGGCAAGTGGTACGACACGGTGACCGACGCCACCGTGCGCTCCAGCCCCCATTTCACCGCACTTCTGGACCCCCACGCCAGCTTCCACGATCTGGGCCGCCGGGCGCTGACCGCCCACGAGGCGGGCGAGGCGGACGAGGCCAAGCGGCTGCTGGGCGAGCTGGAGGCGCTGTCGCGCACCGTGCTGACCCATCTGGACGAGCTGGCGGCGGACGTGCGGGCGCGCATGCGCCGTCAGGCGGCCTGAGCCCATGCAGCGCACCATCAACCGGACCGGATCAGCGGGGGACGGCAAAGCGGGGGACGCCGTTCCCCCCGCCACCTCGGGGCAGCGGGAATTCCCGTTCGAGCGGCGTCATTTCGACTTCATCGCCGGCATGATCTACCAGCTTGCCGGCATCCATCTGGCCGCCCACAAGGTGGAGATGGTCTATTCCCGGCTGGCCCGCCGGCTGCGCGACCTGAACCTCAAGGATTTCGACGCCTATTGCGCGCTGCTGGAAAGCGACGCGGCGGCGCGCGAGGTGAACTTCCTGGTCAACGCGCTGACCACCAACCTCACCAGCTTCTTCCGCGAAAGCCACCATTTCGAGCACCTGGCCCAGGTGGTGCTGCCCGGCGTGCGCCAGCGGCAGACGGGGCAATCCCGCCCGCGCCTGCGCATCTGGTCGGCGGGCTGCTCGTCGGGGCAGGAGCCGTACACCATCGCCATGGTGGTCGCCAGCACGCTGGGCGCCGACATCCGCCGGTGGGACGCCCGCATCCTGGCCACCGACATCGACACCAACATGGTGGAAACGGCCAGACGCGGAGTCTATGCCGCCGACCACGCCACCGGCATCCCCGGCCCCTTGCGCGACCGCTACGCCCACCGCCAGCGGGGGCCGGGCGGCGACCCGGCCATCGTGATGGACGACGAGCTGAAGCGCCTCATCACCTTCAAGCCGCTGAACCTGCTGGAACCGTGGCCGATGAAGGGACCGTTCGACGCGATTTTTTGCCGCAACGTGCTGATTTACTTTGACCGCGCCGGGCGGACGCATGTCATAGAAAACTTCGCCCGGTTGCTCAGCCAGGACGGGTACCTTTTTCTCGGTCATTCGGAAAGCCTGTACGGAGTGTCCAACAGCTTCCAGCAGGCCGGCCCCACCATTTACCGGAGGCTGTAGGCCATGACGGGCATCGGAAGCCGGCGATTGGGCGACAGGGCGGCGGGAACCGGGCCGAAGGCCGGCGGGCGCAAGGCCGGCGGCTATTTCAATCCCCAGTTCCAGGCCCACACGCTGAAGGTCTTTCTGGGCCACCATCAGGTCAGCGACCGTCCCGACGTGATGATGGTCACCACGCTGGGGTCGTGCGTGGCGGCGTGCATCTGGGATCCGGCGGCGGCGGTGGGGGGGATGAACCACTTTCTGCTGCCCGAGGTGCCGGATTCGGAAACCGGCGGGGCCGATGCCGCCGCCCGCTACGGCAGCGTGGCGATGGAATGGCTGATCAACGACATCCTGTCGCGCGGCGGCAAGCGCAACCGGCTGGAAGCCAAGGTGTTCGGCGGTGCCCGCGTGATCGACAGCAGTTTCGACGTGGGCCGCAGGAACGGCGCCTTCGTCCTGGATTACCTGCAGCGCGAAGGGCTGTCGGTGACCGGCCAGGACCTGGGGGGAACCTCGGCCCGGCGGGTCCATTTCTTCCCCCATACCGGACGCGCCATGCGCAAGCTGCTGCGCGCCGAAGCGCTGAACGAAACCGTGACGCAGGAAATGCAGTTCCGCTCCACCCTGCGCCAGCGCCCCATCGAGGGCGATGTGGAACTGTTCGGAGACTGAGCCATGCCGCGCCCCATCCGCGTCGTCATCGTCGATGACAGCTCCCTGATGCGGGAGATGCTGAAGGATATCCTGGGCAACGAGGCCGGGATGGAGGTGGTGGGCGTCGCCCGCGATCCCTTCGAAGCCCGCGAGGTCATCAAGGCCACCAACCCCGACGTCATCACGCTGGACGTGGAGATGCCGCGGATGGACGGGCTGGCCTTCCTGGACAAGATCATGACCCTGCGCCCCACCCCCGTCGTGATGGTGTCCTCCCTGACGCAGGAAGGATCGGACGCCACCATCCGCGCGCTGGAACTGGGGGCGGTGGATTGCGTCGCCAAGCCCGACGGGTCCGACGGCCACCGGTTCGAGACCATGGCGGCGGAACTGGCCGGCAAGATCCGCATCGCCGCCACCGCGCGGCTGGGCATGCGCCGGGTCAACCCCGGCGCGCCGAAGCCGCTGGCCACCCCGCGCAAGGCCGGGGCCGGCAACCGCTTCATCGCCATCGGCGCCTCGACCGGCGGTGTGGAGCGCATCCGCGACGTGCTGGCCATGATGCCCGCCGATTGCCCCCCCATTGTCATCACCCAGCACATGGGGCCAAGCTATGTTCCCAGCTTCGCCACCCGGCTGGACAAGCAGACCCCGCCCCGCGTGATGGTCGCCGCCAACGGCGCCCGGCTGGTGCAGGGCACGGTCTACATCGCCCCCGGCGACCGGCACCTGGCGGTGGTGAAGGACGGGACGGGCTTCGCCTGCCAGATTCAGGACGGCCCGCAGGTCAGCGGCCATCGCCCGTCGGTGGACGTGCTGTTCCAGTCGGTGGCCAGGGTGGCGGGCAACCATGCCGTCGGCGTGATCCTGAGCGGCATGGGCCGCGACGGGGCCCAGGGCATGAAGGCCATGCGCGATGCCGGCGCCTTCACGATCGGGGAGACGGAGGCAAGCTGTGTGGTGTATGGAATGCCCCGTGCCGCCAAGGAGTTGGGCGGCGTTGCCATAGAATTGCCGCTGGGGCAGATCCCGGCGGAGATGCTGCGGGCCTTCGACGCCATCGGTGAACGGCCGAAGGCGTGAGGGAGGGGGATGCGGGGTCCGGCCAGCCGGGCGCCCGTGTTCAGCCGGGTACTGTTGTCTCTGAGGAGTTGGTGACATGGCTTTCGACTGGCGCACCCACAAGGATTCGGCGCTGCCGCGGTCCGGCGATGGCGCGGGCACGGCGGACCGGGGCGATGCCAGCACCGGTACGGCCGGCGGCGACGCCGACCCCGCCCGCGTGGCCATGGATTACAGCCTGCTGGCCACCTGGATGGGCTTCGCCGACGTGCAGCGCCGCACGCTGGAAGCCATCCAGGGCGAGCTGAGCCGCACGTCGGACCATGTGGAGGACGCCACCCTCGACCTGTCCGCCCGCTTCCGCGAGCTGGCGGAATCGGCGCTGGACCAGTCGCGCCGGGTGGAAGAGATCGTCGCCATGGCCGGCTCGGTCGCCATCGACGGCGAGCGGGTGCCGCTGGACGAGCTGGTCACCCACATGCAGGACATGATCGCCGAGATGATCGCGAACATCGTCCAGCTTTCCATGCGCGCCATGAGCATGGTCTATCTGCTCGACGACGTGCAGAAGGATGTGGGGGAGCTGGAGAAATCCATCGGCGACATCGACGCCATCAACCGCCAGACCAATTTCCTGGCGCTCAACGCCACCATCGAGGCCAGCCGCGCGGGCGATGCCGGCCGGACCTTCGCCGTGGTGGCACAGGAGGTGCGGCACCTGTCCCGCACCACCGCCGAACTGGCCGACCGCATGCGCACCAAGGTGACGGCGGTGGTCAAGGGCGTGCGCCACGGCCACGACATCCTGCGCGACATCGCCAACACCGACATGTCCCCCCAGATGCTGGCCAAGGAACGGGTGGACAAGACCATGGAAAGCCTGGTGCAGCAGACCGCGCACTTCCAGGCGGTGCTGGAAACCGCGGCCACGTCGTCGTCGGACATGTCGCAGACCATCGGCCACATGGTCACGCGCATGCAGTTCCAGGATCTGACCAAGCAGCGGCTGGAGGCGGTGAACGACAGCCTGTCGATCATCGCCGCCGGGCTGGAGGATCTGGAAAGCCGCACCCGCGACGGAATGCCCGCCCACCATCTGGAAGCCCCGGTGCCGCAGGAATGGCTCGACAACCTGCTGGGACGCTTCAAACTTTCCGAGATGCGGCAGCGCTTCGTCCGTAAACTCCTGCTTGAGGGCAGCGCGCTGGACGCGCACGGCGTGCTTGACGTGGGCGTGCCGACGGATGAAAGTCCATCGGACGATATCGAGTTGTTCTAAAACGGAAATGAACCCCGCCATCCCGTCCGGGTGCCGCGGCGGGGAGCCGGCGGCGGCGACAGCATGGGGCAGCGGGGGTTAAGGGACCATGGATTACGCTATCGAAGCGAAGGATCAGGAATCGATCATCCGGCTGACCGGACGCCTGACTTTCAACGATCACGGCAAGCTTCGCACGCTGATCACCGAAATGCAGGGCAGCAAGGGCAAGCGGCATATCCTTGACCTGGGCAAGCTGGAATTCGTCGATTCCGCCGGAATCGGCATGCTGCTGATCGCGCACGAGGAAATGAACAACGCCGACAAGAAGCTGGTGCTTCGCGGTGCGGCCGGGCAGGTGAAACGGGTGCTGAGCGTCGCCCAGCTCAGCAAGATCGTCACCGTCGAGGATTGATCCGGTGGCGACGGCGGCCCCCCAACCCTTCGACGCTCTCCACGGCGCGGGCCTCCCCGCCGACTGGGTGAGCGTCCTGGCGGACGGCTGCCGGATTCGGGCCGCCGCCCCACCCGCCCCCGCCGCCGGCATCATCGGCGGGCGGGTGCTGGTGCTGCTGGGAAGCGAGGAGGACGCCGCCGACGCCGCCTTGTGGGCACCGCCCTATGCCGCATGGGTGGAGGCGACATCCCCCGCCACCCCCGGCCATCACCCCGAAGCGGGCGCATCGCCCGCCGCCATCCTGCCGGCGGTCACCGCGGCGGTGAACCGCGCGGGACAGGCGCACCTGTTCGCCTCCCTCAGCACCGCCACGGCCAACGCCGTGCATCTGGCCGGGCGGGTGATGGCGGCGGTGTCCGCCCGCTGCCCCACCCTGACCGACACCCAGCGCGACGATGTGGAGCTTGCCCTGCACGAGGCGATCTCCAACGCCGTCGTCCACGGCAACCTGCAGGTGGCGGGGATGAAGGGGCTGAACGTGGACGCGCTGGACCGTTTCTCCCACGATCTGGCCGAACGCATGGCCGACCCCGCCTTTGCCGGGCGGCGGGTGGAGGTGAGCTGCTGGCTGGCACCCGACACCCTGACCGTGGACGTGACGGACGAAGGCAGCGGGTTCGACCCCGCCCCCAGGAACGATGCCGGCCCCGACGCCAGCGGGCGCGGGCTGGACCTGATCACCCTGCTGGCCCAATCGGTGGAACTGCTGGACCATGGCCGGCGCATCCGTATGAGGTTCACTCTGTGACCATGGCGGCGGAAGCACGGGAACCGGAAACGGAATCGGCAACCGCCGCGGCGCGGCCCGGCATTACCGGCTGCCACATCCTGGTTGTGGACGACACCGATTTCAACCGCCTGCTGATCGGAACCCTGCTGGAGGATGGCGGCTATCACAACGTCGCCTATGCCAAGGACGGGGTGGAAGCGCTGGAGGCCATGGCCCGGCAGGTGCCGGATCTGGTGATCCTGGACATCATGATGCCCGGCATGGACGGGTACGAGGTGTGCCGCCGCCTGCGCGCCGATCCGGTCCTGGCCGATGTGCCGGTGCTGGTGCAGACCGCCCTGTCGTCCAGCGACGACCGCAACCAGGCGTTCGCCGCCGGCACCACCGACCTGATCACCAAGCCCATCGAACGCACCGAACTGCTGGCACGGGTGGCCATCCACCTGGAAAACCGGGTGCTGATCCGCGACCTCAGCCATTACCGCACGCGGGTGGAAGGGGAACTGGCGGTCGCCCGCTCGATGCAGGACCACCTGCTCCCCGCCCGCGCGGCACTGGATGCGGTGAGCGCGCGCACCGGGGCGGCCATCCGCGTTCACAGCCTGCCGGCCCACGACATGGGGGCCGACATCTGGGGCGTCGTGCCGCTGGAGGGCCTGCGGTTCGGCGTCTATCTGCTGGACATGGCCGGGCGGGGGGTGACGGCGGCGCTGAACGCGTTCCGCATGCACACGCTGATTCACGAGCCGGGAACGCCGCTGGACGACCCCGCCGCCTTTCTGGGCGACCTCAACCGCCGGGCGGCCACGCTGCTGGAACTGGGCGACCACGCCGCCCTGCTGTACGGGGTGGTGGATACCGGCGCGCACAGCTTCACCTATGCCGCCGCGGCGTCCATGCCGCCGCTGGTGCTGAGCGGCGGGCAGATCGTCCAGGGGGATGCCGCCGGCCTGCCGCTGGGGGTGGCGCCGGGCACGCGCTATGAATCCCGCACCCTGCCCTTTCCCGCCGACGGGGTTCTGATGCTGTGCTCCAACGCCATTCACGACGCGCTGGACGGCAGCGGTGCCGGTGACGGCGGGCTGGCCGCGGTGGCGGCGGGGATTCTGACGCCGGCGGACCGGCGCGCCGGCTTCGCCGCCATGACCGCGGCGCTGGAAGCGGCCCTGGGGGCGGCGCCGGGCGACGACCACACCTTCATCTGGATCGACCGCAGCGGCGGCGACGGGGTGTCTCCATGACCGACGCCGCCCACACCGCCGGCCTGCCCGACCTGCAGGCGTGCCGCATCATGGTGGTGGACGACAACCGGGTGAACCGGCACCTGCTGCTGGCCCTGCTGGAACGGGACGGCTTCCGCAGCGTGGAGATCGCCGAGGATGGGGTGGACGCGCTGGAGCGCATGGCCGCCTTCCGCCCCGACCTGATCCTGCTGGACCTGATGATGCCGCGCATGGACGGGTTCGAAATGTGCCGCCGCCTGCGCGCCGACCCGGACTGGCAGGATCTGCCGGTGCTGGTGCAGTCCTCCCTCAACCGGGCGGAGGACCGCGCCAAGGCGTTCGCCGCCGGGGCCACCGATTACGTCACCAAGCCGCTGAACGCGCTGGAACTGCTGGCGCGGGTGCGCATCCACCTGCAAAAACGGGCGTTGCTGCGCGACCTGACCCAGTTCCGCCAGCGGACCGAAGCCGAACTGGCCTTTGCCCGCCGGATGCAGGAACGGCTGATGCCGGGACCGGAGCGGTGCGCCGCCGTCCACAGCGCCACCGGCATCACGGTGAACGCCCATTTCGCCCCGTCGTCGGAACTGGGGGGCGATTTCTGGGGCATGCGGCCCGACCCGCGGCATCCGGGACGGCTGCACCTGTATCTGGTGGATTTTTCCGGCCACGGGGTGGGGGCGGCGCTCAACACCTTCCGCCTGCACGCCATCTTGCAGCAGACCCCGTTCGGTGGCAGCGACGGCCCCGCCGACGTGCTGGCCGCCATCAACCGCCGCCTGTGCACCCTGCTGCCGCGGGGACAGTTCGCCACCATGCTGGTGGGGGAGATCGACCCGCAGGCCGGGTGCCTGCGTTATGCCTCCGCGGGGTCCACCAAGCCGATGGTGTGGGCGCCGGGGGATGCGGCACCGATGATGGGGGACAGCGCCGGCCTGCCCCTGGGGCTGGCCGGGCAAGCGGTCTACGACACCCGCGAACTGCCGCTGCCCCCCGGCGGGCGGCTGTTCCTCTATTCCGACGCCGCCATCGAGATTCCGGTGGGCCGCGACGTGCTGGACGACACCGGCCTTGCCACCCTCATCACCCCCCATCTGCACGAACCGGACGGGGCGCGGTTCCTGTCGGTGCTGACCGACGGGCTGCACGCCACCGGCCCCATCGACGACGATCTGACCGCGCTGCTGTTCACCCGGACGGCGTAAGGGCGGCGGCGCCGTCGGCCACGGCGGCCATCACCCGCACGCCGGGGAAACGCATGGTGACGGTGGTCCCCTGCCCCACGGTGCTGGCGAAGGTCAGCGCTCCGCCGTGCAGCTCCATCAGGCTGCTGCTGATGGCCAGCCCCAGCCCGGTGCCGCCGAACCGCCGGGCGATGGAGGTGTCGGCCTGCTGGAACGGTTCGGTGATGCGGGCCAGCGCGTCCGCCTCGATGCCGATGCCGGTGTCTTCCACGGCGATGATCAGGTCGCCGTCCGCCGTCAGTCCCGCGGACAGGGTGACGCGCCCGCCCTCGGGCGTGAACTTCACGGCGTTGGACAGCAGGTTCAGCACCACCTGCCGCACCGCCCGCTCGTCGCCGCACAGGAACGGCAGGGCAGGCGGCACCACGCTGTCCAGCGTCACCCGCCCCTGGTCCGCCGCCACCGACGCCACCGTCAGGCACCCGCCCAGCAGCTCGGCCACGTCGATGGGCCGTTCATCCAGCACATAGCGCCCGGCTTCCAGCTTGGACATGTCCAGCACGTCGTTGATCAGTTCCAGGAGATGGGTGCCGCTGTTCTGGATGTGGCGGGCGTATTCCACATAGCGCGGCGTGCCCATGGGCCCGAACACCTCGTGCAGCATCAGCTCGGAAAAGCCGATGATGGCGTTGAGCGGCGTGCGCAGCTCGTGGCTCATGGTCGCCAGGAACGCGCTCTTGGTCCGGCTGGCGCTCTCGGCCATTTCCTTGGCGCGGGCCAGCCGCTCGGCGGCCAGCAGCCGTTCGGTGATGTCGCGCACCACGATCAGGCAACGCCCGTCGTCCAGCCGCACGCCGCTGGCCTCGCACAGCATGACCCGCCCGTCCTGGTGGCGCAGCGCCAGCTCCCCGCGCCAGCCCAGGGAGTCCAGCATGGTGGCCATGGCGGCGCGCGTCTCCTCGGCCTTGCCGTGCCCCTCGGGCACCAGGGCGTAGAGGGTCATGCGCAGCAGCGCATCGCGGGAAAAGCCCAGCACCTGCGACGCCGCCGGGTTCACGTCCACGAAGCCGCCGTCGCCGTCGGCCACCAGAATTCCTTCCAGCGCGGCATCGAGATAGGAGCGCAGGCGCGCCTCGCTGCGGCGCAGACCGTCTTCGATCGCCTTGCGCTGGGTGATGTCGCGGGCCTCGGCCACCAACTGGACGACGGCGCCGTCCTTGCCGGCCACCGGCTTGACCGACAGGTCCAGGGTCCGGCGGGCGCCGCCGACCTCCAGGCTGGTCTCCACCCGCACCGATTCGCCCGCTGCCGCCCGCTCCACCGCATCGCGCAGGCGCAGGCTCCACAGGGACCGCCCGCTCCACGGCGGCACCTCCCACGCCGGCCGGCCCACCAGCGCGTCGGCCGGCAGGCCCGCCAGTTCCAGCCCCGCCCGGTTGATGTCCAGCACCCGCCCGGCGGGGGACAGCATGACCATGGCCTGGAACGAGCTGTCGAAGATCGCCCGCGCCCGCTGCTCGCTGTCGTCCAGAGCGCCGGCCGTCGCCTCCAGCCGGGCCAGATAGCGCAGCAGCAGCACCATCAGCGTGGTGGTCAACAGCCCCAGCCCCAGCATCTCCATGACATTCTGCACCACGCCCGCGCGCCAGGAGGCCAGATAATCCTCTTCCGCCAGCCGCACGGCGACCGACAGGGGAAAGCCCTCCACCGACCGGACGGACACCACCCGCGGCACCTCGTCCACGCTGGACGGGCCGTGCAGCGTGATGCTGCGCACCCCCGACGCCACCGCCGGCAGGCCCAGGCCGGGGCGCTCCCCCCCGGGCACCGCGGCCCGGCCCGGATGGCGCACGATGACCGCGCCCTGCCGGTTCCACAGGGTGATGATGCCGTGCGGCCCGATGTCCAGGCTGGCGTAGAAGCGGCGGAAATGCTCCACGTCCACCACCGCCCACACCACCCCGGCAAAGCGGCCCTGGGAATCGTTCAGCCGGCGGCTGACCGCCACGAACCACCCCCGCCCGATCCGGCTTTGCAGCGGTTCGGAAATGAACGTCCCCAGATCGTCGTGATCCCGGTGGATGGTGAAGAAGGGCCGGTCCGCCGCCGACACCACCCCGCCCAGCCCCAGCCCATCCTGGATCACGTTGCCCTCGGCGTCGGTGATCACAAGGTTGCGGTAGGCGGCGCGGGGGTTGAGCCATGTGCGCAGCAGCGCCCCCGTCAGCCGCATGTCGGCGCCCTTGGAGCCGGTCTGCACCGCCAGGGCGTCGGCGATGGAAATCAGGGCCACCTCGGCGGAGCGGAAGGCGGCACCGGCGTGCACCTCCAGCGCGCTGGCCAGATTCTGCGACTGGCGCACGGCGTCGGCGGTCATGCGGTCGCGGCCGCGCACCGCGTTCAGGGTGATTTCCACGGCCATCCCGCCCAGCACCAGCACCAGCGTGCCCAGCAGCACCAGCCGCAGCCGCAGCATCAGGGCGATAGCCCCCCGCCGCCCCGCCGGCCCTGCGGGGGCCGGGGGAACGCCGGGGCCGGTTTTCGGGGAAGGCGGTGTCACAGGGCGGCGGGATCCGATGGTGATGGAGAAATCATGTAAGGTGCTGATGGGCGTTTGGGTATTCTCATATGAAAATCGTCGGACGGAAACGCCGGAAAAAAACCCGCTCGACATTTCCCCGGCGGACGGGGCATCAAGACGGCCTCATGATCGGGGAGATCGTCCGGTGCAGGATCTGTTTCACGATTCGGCCTTCATCATGCTGATGGCCAACCTGCTCAGCGTGTGGCCGCTGGCCCGCGTGCTGACGCGGGCGGGGCTGGATTGGCGGTGGTCGCTGGTGACCCTGGTGCCGCTGGTGGGCATGACGGTGGTGTTCGGCGTGCTGACCTTCCGCCGCTGGCCCAACCGTCCCGCCGCCGTCCGCCGGGCGCCCAAGGCCCGCCGCGAAGCCTGACCCCGCAACAAGGAAGGATGGGACCGATGGAAACCCTTCTGGCCGTGTACGGCGCCCCGTGGACGTGGCTGACGCGGCAGGAGCCGTGGCTGTCGATGCTGATCGTGTCGCTGATCCTGACCGCCAAGCTGTCGCTGGGCGGCTGGGTTCTGGCCAAGGCCGGGCGCAGCCCCTTGTGGATTCTGGTCCTGCTGCTGCCGTGGGCGGAGGTGCCGGTGCTGTGGTTCTTCGCCTACAGCCGCTGGCCGTCGATGCCGGGCGGCGGCGCTGACGACTCCGCCGCACAATCCCCCCCTTGAAGGCCGGGCCGGTCCGCCGTAGTGTCGCAGATCCGTTTCAACCTCGGTGAAGTGTCCTTCCATGAGCGGCGCGTCCGGTAAAGAGATCAAGAAGGTGGTGCTGGCCTATTCCGGCGGCCTCGACACCTCGGTCATCCTCAAGTGGCTCCAGGAAACCTACCGGTGCGAGGTGGTGACCTTCACCGCCGACCTCGGTCAGGGCGAGGAGCTGGAACCGGCCCGCGCCAAGGCCGAGATGCTGGGGATCAAGCCGGAAAACATCTTCATCGACGATCTGCGCGAAGAGTTCGTGCGCGATTTCGTCTTCCCGATGTTCCGCGCCAACACCCTGTACGAGGGCACCTACCTGCTGGGCACCTCCATCGCCCGGCCGCTGATCGCCAAGCGCCAGATCGAGATCGCCAATCAGGTCGGCGCCGACGCCGTGGCCCACGGCGCCACCGGCAAGGGCAACGATCAGGTGCGCTTCGAGCTGGGCTATTACGCGCTGCGCCCCGACATCAAGATCATCGCGCCGTGGCGCGAATGGGATCTGAACAGCCGCACCAAGCTGATCGACTACGCCGAAAAGAACCAGATTCCCATCGCCAAGGACAAGCGCGGCGAGGCGCCCTATTCCACCGACGCCAACCTGCTGCACATCTCCTACGAGGGGAAGGCGCTGGAAGATCCGTGGGTCGAGCCGTTCGAAGACATGTTCACCCGCTCGGTCGCCCCGGAAAAGGCGCCCGACACCCCGACCTACGTCGAGGTGGAGTTCAAGAACGGCGACGCCGTGGCCATCGACGGCAAGGCGATGTCCCCGGCCCAGATCCTGACCGCGCTCAACACGCTGGGCGGCGACAACGGCATCGGCCGTCTGGATCTGGTGGAAAACCGCTATGTCGGCATGAAGTCGCGCGGCGTGTACGAGACGCCCGGCGGCACCATCCTGCTGGCCGCCCACCGCGCCATGGAAAGCATCACGCTCGACCGCGGTGCCGGCCATCTGAAGGATGAGCTGATGCCGCGCTACGCCGAGCTGATCTACTGCGGCTACTGGTGGTCGCCGGAGCGTCTGGCGCTCCAGGCCCTGATCGACCAGACTCAAGCGGTGGTCAACGGCACCGTCCGGCTGAAGCTGTTCAAGGGCAACGTCAGCGTCGTGGGCCGCAAGTCGCCGAACTCCCTCTACCGTCTCGATTACGTGACGTTCGAGGAGGACAGCGTCTACAACCAGAAGGACGCGGAAGGCTTCATCAAGCTCAACGCGCTGCGCCTGCGCCTCGGCGCCATGGCCAAGGGCAATCTGAAGTAAGAACGCCCCGTCTGCCGCGCCCCCGGCCCCGGTTCACCCCGGTGCCGGGGGCGTTTTCATGTCTTCTGCCAGGATGACCGCCCCATGACGGAAACCGCCCCCTCCCGCCGGCCCACAGCCGTGGTGTTCGACATCGGCAAGGTTCTCATCGAATGGGATCCCCGCCACCTGTACCGCGAGCTGTTCGGCGGCGACGAAGACCTGATGGAGCATTTCCTCGGCACCGTCTGCACCCCCGACTGGAACCTGGAACAGGACCGCGGGCGCCCATGGGACGAGGCGGTGCGGCTGCTGGCCGCCCAGCACCCCGACTGCACCGAGCTGATCCGCGCCTATGACGACTGCTGGGACATGATGGTCCCCGGCCCCATCGACGGCACACCGGAGATTCTCGACGAGTTGAAGGCCCGCGGCACGCCGGTCTACAGCATCACCAACTTCTCCGCCGCCAAGTTCGAACGGACCCGGAAGCGCTTCGGCTTCCTTACCCGCTTCGACGGCATCGTCGTGTCGGGCGAAGCCGGTCTGGTGAAGCCGGACCCGGCCATCTATCATCGCCTGTTCGACACCTACGGCCTGAACCCGGCGGACCTGTACTTCATCGACGACTCGCTGCCCAACGTGGAAACCGCCCGCAGCCTCGGCATGACCACCCACCACTTCGCCGGTGCCGGCGCGCTCCGCACCGAGATGGAAGCGCTGGGGCTGCTGTGAGGCGAAGGGGACGGCGTCCCCTTCGTCCCCCCTCACCCCATCAGCGCTTCCACATCGGGCGGGAAGGTGCAGCGGTTCTTGCCCTTGGCCTTGGCGTGGTACATGGCGGCGTCGGCGGCGGCGACCAGGGCGTCGGGGGTGGCGCCATCGACGGCGTAGACGGCCATGCCGACGCTGGCGGTGACGGCGCCGTCCACCTGTGCGTCCTGAACGGTCAGGGCGATGGGGCGGCACAGGGTGTCCACGATCTTCTGCGCGACGGCGCGGGCGGTGGCGCGGTCCTGGGCGTCGGCCAGGATGATGATGAATTCGTCGCCGCCCACCCGCGCCACGGTGTCGGAGCCGCGGACGCAGGCCAGAAGCCGTGTGGCGGTTTCCTGAAGCACCTGATCCCCCGCCCCGTGGCCCCAGCGGTCGTTGATGGGCTTGAAGCCGTCGAGGTCGAGATAGAGCAGCGCGAAGCGTCCGCCGGCACGCTGGGCACGCCCGACGGCCTGGGACAGCCGGTCGGCGAACAGCAGCCGGTTGGGCAGGCCGGTCAGGGCATCATAATTCGCCAGCTTCCACGTGCGGTCCTCATCCTCCTTGCGGGAGGTGATGTCGTGCATGACCGCGACATAGTGGGTGGGGGCGCCGCCGCCGGGGCGGATGGGGGCGACGGAGGTGGAGGATACGAACGCCTCCCCCGACCGCCGCCGCAGCCACAGGTCGCCGGACCAGAAACCGGCGCGCTCCACCCCGGCCCACACGGCATCGTAGAGGGATTCGGCCTGACGGCCGGATTCCAGCAGACTCGGGGGCTGCCCCACGGCTTCGTCGGCGGGGTAGCCGGTGATCCAGGTGAAGGCGGGGTTCACCTGTTCGATGCGGTGGTCCAGGGACAGCACCATCACCCCGTCGCGCACCGATTCCAGGATGGCGGCGGCCAGCTTCTGCGCCTCCTGCCCCTTCTTCACGGCGTCGATGTTCTGGCAGCCCACCAGCATGGCCAGATCGCCGCCGTGAAGGAAGCGGGCGGCCGAGAGCATGGCCCACCACAAGGTGCCGTCGGGGCGCATCATGCGCACCTCGAACCCGCGCACGCTGCCGTTGGCGCGCACCGCGGCCATCAGCGACCGGACATCCTCGGGGTTGGCGATATAGGGGAAGAAGTTGTGGCCCGACAGGGTGGGGACAACCGCCTCCCCCCCCTCGCCGCCATGCGCCGGCCCGGCCCCGGCGCCGGCACCGAACAGGGCGGAGGCGCTGCGGTTGGCCTGCACCACCACGCCGTCCTCCAGCCGCACCACGGCCATGGCGACGGGGGCGGCGGCGAAGATCTGTTCCAGCCGCATCTGGGCCGCGTGCATCTGTTCCTGCAGCCGGGTCTGGGCCGTGATGTCGGTCATGAGGGCGGAGGAATGCAGCCGCCCGTCCGGCGGGCCGGCGGTGGTGGTGGCGTTGACGCGCAGGTTGACCCGCCGGCCGTTGCCGCCGCGCAAGGTGACCTCGTAGCAGCGCTGGTCGCCGATGGTGCGGCGGGTCAGGTGATGGGCGATGACCGCACGGCTGGAGTTGGTGGACAGATCCAGCAGCGGGGTGCCCACCAGTTCGGTCCGCGGGCGCTCCAGAATGCGGCACAGGGCGTCGTTCACATCGATGATGCAGCCGTCGGCGTCCACCTCCAGATAGCCTTCGGCGGTGGCGGCGATGAACCGGCGGTAAGTCGCCTCGGTCAGGGACAGGGCGTCGGCGGAGCGGCGGGCCCTGGCCTCCGCCATGCGCCGCCCGGCGGACAGCAGGCCGAGACCGCCCCACAGCAGAACGCTCATTCCCACCCCACCCCACAGGATGAGGGTGGACGCGGGGTGCGCCCCGGTCAGCCCGCCGGCCAGGGCGGTGAAGCGCACCTCCCACACCCGTTCGCCGATGTGCAGGGCCATGGCGCGGGATACGGTGACGGCGTCCTGATCCGCCATCACCAGCCCGCGGCGCTCGTACATCGGGATGCCCGGCTGGGCCTCGGTGATGTCGGTCAGGGTCATGTCGATGCCCGGCTGGCCGGTCAGCAGCGAATCGGCCAAGGGCCCCATGCGCAGGGCCGCCACCACCCACCCGCTCAGGGCCGCCCGCCGCTCCTCCACCGTGGCCGGCACGGTGCCGCCGCGGTAGACGGCGGCCATCATCAGCACGTCGCTGCCGCTGGCGCCGGGGCTGAGCAGGGTCAGGCGGCGGCTGAGCGCGACCCGGCCGCTGTCGCGCGCCTGATCCGCCGTCTGGCGCCGGACATCGTCGGTGGCAAGGTCATAGCCGACCATGCCGCCCACCGCGGGGGGCATGGCCTGGACCACCACATACGCAGGCAAACCGGAGGAAACGGGCACGCCGGGGGCCGGCGGCTCCGCGCCCGCCTTGGGCGTGATGCGGAAATCAGGCTGGACCGCGATGCGCGCCGCGGTGAACCGGGCCAGGTCCGCCGGCGGGACCATGACCGCCAGGCCAAAACCGGCGATGCCGGGGTAACGGTTGAGGATGTCTTCGGCCGGCACGAAACGGCGCAGCACCTCCTCTCCCGCCGGGCCGGCGGCGGGCAGGGCGGCGCGGGCCGCCGACACCAGCCCTTCGTACCGGCTGAGACGCTCCTGCAGCGCGTTGCCGAGAACCACCGCCTGCTGGTCGAAGACGGCTTGGTTGCGCGCCGTCTCCTCCGCCGCTTCCCGGTGCCAGGCAATCACAGTGATCACCAGGCATACGGCCAGAGCAGCCCAGGGAATGGCATCGCGCAAACGCCCCAGACGGCGGGAAAGGGGGCTCTTACGGCGTTCCGACACGACAACCTCCGATGGCGTAACGCAGCACGACAGGAAAGTTTTTAATCTTTCCCCTCACAAATATTCTACCTCTTCATTCATCACCGTTCAAATTGTCAAGCTGCGGCATAAAAATACTTTCGACAGCCAACAAACCCGGTGGCCCTGTGCTTCTTCTGTTTTTGTCGGAAAAAATATTGTTCATAAAGGTGCCACTTCGTGCACCGGATGGCGGTATCATGACCGGCACCCCTTCCTTCCCCACACGATGGCCCGAGACAGCATGGTTCACGACGACAGCGATGCGGACGGCACCGGCCCCGATTCCGGGCAGGGCGAGGGCGGGGGCCGGCTGCGCATCGATAAATGGCTGTGGTACGCCCGTTTCTTCAAAACCCGCAGCCTGGCGGCCAAGGTGTGCGCCAGCGGCGTGGTGCGGGTGTCGGGCACCCCCATCGCCAAGGCCCATTACGCGGTGAAGCCGGCCGACGTGCTGACCTTTCCCCAGGGGCGGCACATCCGGGTGGTGCGGGTCACGGCGCTGGGCACCCGCCGCGGCCCGGCGGACGAGGCGCGCACGCTGTACGAGGATCTGGCCCCGCCGGCCCCGGAAACCGCCATGGACACCCCCCACCGGGTGCCCGGCCACCACCCCGCCGCGTCCGGCCCCCGCCCGGTCAAGCGGGACCGCCGGGCGCTTGACCGGCTGACGGGGCGCGACGGTGCCGGCGAGGATGGGTGATCTCCGTCCGGGACCGCTTGCGCACTTATGAAGACACGATCATCTTCCCGGCAGTCCGGCAGCGGTGGCTGCGCTTTGGGAAAGCCCGTTCATGTTCGACATCCTTCTCGACCCCAACGCCTGGGCCAGCCTGCTCACCCTGACGGCGCTGGAAATCGTCCTCGGCATCGACAACATCATCTTCATCTCGATCATGGCGGCCAAGCTGCCGGAGCATCAGCAGAAGACCGCGCGGCAGGTGGGGCTGGCGCTGGCGCTGATCTCGCGGCTGGCGCTGCTGGCCTCCATCGCGTGGGTGGCCACGCTGACCCGGCCCCTGATCAGCCTGGGCGATCTGGCCTTCTCGGGCCGCGACCTGATCCTGATCGGCGGCGGGCTGTTCCTGCTGGCCAAGGGCACCATGGAAATCCACCATTCGGTGGAAGGCCACGACGACGGCGGCCCGGCGGCCAAGGCCGCGACCTTCGCCGGGGTGGTGGCGCAGATCATGGTGCTGGACATCGTGTTCTCGCTGGACAGCGTCATCACCGCGGTGGGCATGTCGCAGCATCTGGAAATCATGGTGGCGGCGGTGGTCATCGCCGTGGGCGTGATGCTGTTCGCGTCCGGCCCGGTGGGGGATTTCGTCAACCGCCACCCGACGGTCAAGATGCTGGCCCTGTCGTTCCTGCTGCTGGTGGGCGTGGCGCTGACCGCCGACGGCATGGGGTTCCACATCCCCAAGGGCTATCTGTATTTCGCCATCGCCTTCTCCACGCTGGTGGAGGCGCTGAACCTGATGGCGGCGGCCCGGCGCAAAAAGGCCCGCGCGAACGCGGGCCATTGATGCCGGAAGCGATTCGCTTGGGGGCGTCAGCCTCCAAGCGGCGCCGATGATGCCTCCTTGCGCAGCACGGTGACGGTTTCGCCGCCGATGCCCCAGTTGTCGGTGTCCACCTCGTCGATGACCACCACGGTGGTCTTGGGGTTCTTGCCCAGCACATCGACCAGAAGCTGGGTGGCGCCGCGGATCAGGGCGGCCTTTTGCTCGGGCGTGGCGCCTTCGCGGGTGATCTTGATGTTCACGTACGGCATGGGACCGTCTCCGTCGCTGGGGATAAGGTGCGGCGGCGGGACAGCACCCACCCCGCCGCCAGAAGAACCGCCGCGGCCAGGACCGCCACCGCGGCCCCCGTCAGTGCGGCGGTGTAGGAACCCGTGTGCGCCACCGCCATGCCCGCGGGCAGCGGCCCGATGATCTGGCCCAGCCCATAGACCGCGGTCAGCGTGCCGACCACGCGCCCCGCCGATCCGGCGGACAACTGCCGGCCCAGGGTGAAGGACAGCGACACGATGCCGATGAAGGTGCCGCCGAACAGCGCCGCCGACAACACCCCCGCCGCCGGCCCGCCCAGCAGCGGCAGCACGATGCCCGCGGCCTGCGCCACATGGGCGGCCAGCAGCGCCGGCCACGGGCCGATGCGCCGGCCCAGCCAGCCCCAGAACAGCCCCGATCCCATGCCGGCCAGACCGGCCACCATCCAGGCCACCGCCCCGACGCCCGCGGTGTCCGGCGCCTGCTTCAGCAGCGCCACCAGAAAGGTGCCGGTGACGATGTAGCCGCCGCCTTCCAGGAAATAGGCCGCGGTCAGCAGGATCAGCGGCAGGGAGAACGCCGCCCCGGCGGCAGGAACCGCGGCGGCCGGGGCCGGCACCGGGGCCGCGTCGGCCGTGTGGTCGCGCACCGCCCGCCAGGGCAGGATCGCCAGCCCCCCGGCGATGGCGCCCAGCGCCAGCCAGCAGCCGTTCCAGCCCAGCGCCGGTTCGGCCAGCCCGACGAACAGCCCCGATCCGGCGATGCCGGCGCCGATGCCGGTGTAGATCCACGCCGCCAGCGATTCCCGGCCCGCACGGGTCAGGGCGTCGAGCACCATGGCGATGCCCAGGATGAACACCCCGGCGCTGGCCAGCCCCGAGATCAGCCGCAGCACCGCCCAGACCGTGCGGTCATCGCTGAGCCCCATGGCCGCGGTGCTGAGCACGCTGGCCGCCAGCGACAGCCGGAACACCCGCCCCCGCACCGCCCCGTGGGGCACCCGTGTCACCGCCACCGCGCCCAGGAAATAGCCCAGGTAGTTGAGCGAGGCCAGAACACCCGCCCCGTCACCGCCCAGGCCGGTGGCCGCCTGCATCGCCGGCAGCAGGGGGGTGTAGGCGAACCGCCCCACCCCCATCGCCAGCGCCAGCATCGCAACACCCCCCGCCAACACCGGGACCATCGCCCGCTCCTTTTCTTTCTGCATCACACGACCCTTCGGCAGCCAGAGGATGGCGCGGCCCTGCCGCCATTTCCAATGAATTGTTTCGATGATATCCTTCACTCAAAGTGATGGCGGAGGGAAGATCATGGATCTGGCGGGGCTGCGGGTGGTGCGGGCGGTGGCGGACACGGGCAGCGTCAGCCGGGCGGCGGGCACGCTGAACTGCGTGCAGTCCAACGTCACCGCCCGGCTGAAGAAGCTGGAGGAGGATCTGGGGACCGCGCTGTTCCACCGCCCCAACCAGGGGGCGGGCCGCGGAGGCGCGCGGGGGATGGTTCCCACCGCCGCCGGGCGGGTTCTGGCCGATTACGCCGACCGCATCCTGCGCATGGTCGAGCAGGCCCGCCACGCGGTGGACGAGGCGGCGGGCCGCGGCGGGCGGCTGGCGGTGGGGTCGATGGAATCCACCGCGGCGGTGCGGCTGCCGCCGCTGCTGGCGCGGTTCCACCGGGCCCACCCGCTGGTGGAGCTGACCATCGTGCCCGGCCATTCGGAAAACCTGCTGTCCGACGTGCTGTCCTATCGCCTGGACGGGGCGTTCGTCGGCAGCCCGGTGGTGCATCCCGACCTGATCGCCGAACCGATCTTCGAGGAGGAAATGGTCCTGGCCGGGCCGGCGAGCTGGGGCGACGGGGACGGGTGGCCCGGCGGCACGGACACGCCCGAGTCGCCGCGGGTGCTTCTGGCGTTCGGGCGCGGCTGCTTCTACCGGGCGCGGGCCGAGGCGGCGCTGCGCCGCGCCGGCATGGTGCCGTTCCGGGTGATGGAGTTCGGCACGCTGGACGCCATTCTCGGCTGCACCGCCGCCGGCATGGGGGTGACGGTGATGCCGCGGGCGGTGCTGGAACGGCAGCCGTGGCGCGGGTTGCTGTCGGTGCGGCCCCTGCCCGCCGATCTGGCGGCCATGCCCACCTTGTTCGTGCGGCGGGCGGACGTGCCGGCGACAGGGGCGCTGAGCGCGTTTCTGGCGCTCATGCGAGGCAAGCGCACCCCCGATGATGAGGCAAGAGCGCCCACAAAACCGGCAGGGTTGCAGCCGGTGGAGGCAACATGCTAGGCAGGCGCCGAGCGGTTGCCGCGGTTCTGTCCGCTGGGGCCTGGACCCATCGTGTCCAGGCTTCGGCCAGCGCGGCAGTGACCGGCACCCCGAACGGCGGCCCCCCACCGGCCCCGGCCAGAACAGCGGAGAACGAGCGATGCCTTACGTCGTGACCGACGGCTGCATCAAGTGCAAGTACACCGATTGCGTCGAGGTGTGCCCCGTGGATTGCTTCTACGAGGGCGCCAACATGCTGGTCATCAACCCCGACGAATGCATCGACTGCGGTGTGTGCGAACCGGAATGCCCCGCCGAGGCGATCATCCCCGACACCCAGCCCGAAGCCGAACAGTGGCTTGAGCTGAACCGCGAATACTCGGGCAAGTGGGCCAACCTGACCCGGAAGAAGCCGGCCCTGCCCGACGCCGACAGCTTCAAGGGCGTGCCCGGCAAGCTGGCCGACCTGGATCCCACCTCCGGTCCCGGCAACGAGTGACGCCAAGCGGGGTGCGCCGGATCATCCGGCGCACCCCCAGTCCGGCGCATACCCAGTTTGCCCGCCCCTCTTTTTTGATGACGTGCCGGGGGCGGTGGTGCACGATCGGGCGGTGGCACGCGCCTTGGTCATACCGCTGCCCCATGCTATGCGATTCCGGCGGGGCGGCTATCCTCTGCCGGGGCGTGAATCTGTCCGCCGCCGGCTGCCTTCCATTTGTAACTCGGGCGTAACATCGCTATAATGCGAGCGCGGGGACGGCCTCTGCGCCATTGCCGGCCCCTTCGTCGTGTTACACCTTTATGACTGTTGGTTCCTGCCGAAGCGGACTCCAGCCCTTCGGTCGGGCCGTTACTGTCAATTGTCTTCGTCCCGTTCCACCGGGGCGGTCAAAATGGCGTGATCGCGAGACGTGAGAGCCACACAAAATGTCGAACAAGCTTGAGTTCGAAGCAGGCGACTTCGTTGTCTATCCGGCGCATGGCGTCGGGCGAGTTGATGGCATCGAAACCCATTCCATCGCCGGTATGGAAGTCCAGCTTTACGCGATCACTTTTGAAAAAGAGCGCATGACGCTCAAGGTGCCGGTGGCGAAGGCCAAGACCGCCGGCCTGCGCCGCCTGTCCAGCAAGGACCGCATCAAGACCGCCCTGGAAACCCTGGAAGGGCGTTCGCGCATCCGCCGCACCATGTGGAGCCGCCGGGCGCAGGAATACGAGGCCAAGATCAATTCCGGCGATCCCGTCGCCATCGCCGAGGTGGTGCGCGACCTGTACCGCGGCACCGACCAGTCCGACCAGTCCTACAGCGAACGCCAGATCTATCAGTCGGCGCTGGAACGTCTGGCCCGTGAACTGGCCGCCGTCGAGAAGATCGACGAGATGAAGGCCACCGAACGGCTGGAACAGGTTTTGAAAAAGGCCGCCTGATTTCCCGGCCGGGCACGCATGCCGGAAAGGCCCCGCAAGGCGTTCAGCCCCTTGCGGGGCCTTTGCCGTTTGGGAGCACGGCACGGGGAACGGCGCGCACGGCCGCCGCGGCACAATCCCCCGGCGCCGCCCTGTGCGATGGGGTCAAGCACGCTCCGAAAGCATCGGTGCGCGAAGCCCGTCAGCGCCGTCCAGCCCCAGATGAAGGGCGAATCGGTTGGGATGCAGGATGCGGGTGGATCCCACGCGCTCCACCGACAGGACCGCCTTGTCCTGGGTGACCAGGGCGTCGGCCTGACCGGCCAGCGCCAGGGCCAGGAATTTGTCGTCGGTGGCGTCACGGCACAGGCGTTCCACGCACGGCGGCTCGATCATCAGCGCCTCATCCCGGATGGCGGCCACGAAGGCGCGGCGGGCGCCGGCCGGGATGTAGCGGTCGAACACCGGGCGGGCCGCCACCTCTTCCAGCTCGGCCCAGGTCTCGGGGGACAGCAGCAGCACCCCGCGGGCACGGGCTGCCGCCACCACCGCGGCCACCACCACGCCACGCCGGTGCGGGCGGGCCACAGGCGGCAGAGCCGCAGCCATAAGAACATTGGTGTCAAGGACATAGCGGGGGCGTGCCATAAGCGGTCCGGCGCTGTTGTAAGGATGGGGTGGGAATACCCCTATGCGGAATTGTGTTTTTATTAAACTTAGAAACAAAATTACGGCGAATTATTTGATATAAACATCGTAACATTCTTGTGACCCTACACCCTATGGGGTAGAAGAAAGCGCCCGTTGCCGGTTGGAAACAGGATTTTTCGGCATGACCACCATCCTCGTCGTTGATGATAGCCGTCTGGCCCGTGACATGGTGAGCAGCGCCATCGCGTCGTTGCAGCCCGGCTGGACCATTCTGACCGCCGTCAGCGGCGACGACGCCCTGGCAAAGCTGGGGACGGCGGCGGAAGCGCCGGTCGCCGCGGTGGTGGATTACAACATGCCGGGCATGGACGGGCTGACGCTGGCCAACCACCTGCGCGAACGCTATCCCGGCATGCCCATCGGCATTCTGACCGCCAATGTGCAGGACGCCCTGCGCAAGAAGGCGGAGGCGCTGGGCTGCCGCTTCCTGCCCAAGCCGATCACCACGGACAAGATCCGCGGTTTTCTCAGCGATTCCGGGGTGTGAGCATCATGCAGGGTCTGGAGCTGGACGCCGACGAAGCGGACGCCATCGCCGAACTCTTCAACATCGGGATGGGCGAGTCCGCCGCCGCGCTGAGCGGCATGGTGGGGGAAGAGGTGTTGATGGCGGTGCCGTCCCTGCGGGTGCAGCGCCGGACCGACATCATCCACGGCATCCCCGCCGGCACCGCCGGGCGCATGTGCGCGGTGGAGGAGCGGTTCAGCGGCCCGTTCTCCGGTGACGCCATGCTGCTGTTCACCGAGGCGGAGGGGCTGGCCCTGGTGCGCCGGCTGATTCCCGGCGACGCCACCACGCCGGGAGCGGACGAGCAGGACGCGCTGACCGAGATCGGCAACATCATCCTGAACGGCTGCCTTGCCAGCTTCTCCAACCTGATCGCCGGCGAGGTGGAGGGCAGCGTGCCCGGCTACCGCGCCGGCACGGCGGAAGAGGTGATCGGGCACGCCGACGATCCGGTGCTGACGGTCAGCATCGACGTGGCCCTGGCGGCGGGGGACGCCTCGGGCCGGGTGATGTTCCTGTTGGACATCGCCTCCCGCGATGCTTTCCGCCTGGCCGTCCGCCGCCTGCTGGAAGGTGCGGGCGGCGCCTGACGGGCGGGATGCACGGGGCTCTTGCCCTTGCCGGGAGCAGCGCCGCCGGCCCGTTCAGCCGTGCAACACCCCCGCAATCGCCCCCGCCAGCCCCATGCCGTTGCTGGCGTGCGGCACCCCGTCCGCCGACACCACCGCGGGCACCCCGGTTTCGGCGAAGCGCCGCTGGGCCGCATCCCCGAACAGGGCGTGGACGGCGTAGACCCCCGCCACGGTTCCCCCCGCCGCCCGCACCGCCGCGGCGCAGGAAATAATGGTCTCCCCGGAGCTGATGACGTCATCGACGATCATCACCCGCCGCCCGGCCAGCCCGGCGGCCCGAATGTCGGGCGGCAGTTCCACCGACACGTCGCGGTCGCCGCGGCGCACCTTGCGCCCCACGGCCCAGCGCAGCCCCAGCGGCTCGGCGATGCCGCGCACCAGCGGTTCGGATTCCTCGTCCGGGCCGGCGATGACGGTATCGTCCCCCACGCCCGCCGCGGCCAGATGGGCGGCAATGACGCCGGCCCCCGACAGGGCGGTGGCGGGACGGCCGGGGAACACCGCGTCAAGCTGGTGGGTGCGGTGAAGGTGCGGCTCGACACAGACGAAGCGGTCGAAATGCTGGGCCAGCAGCGCGCCGATAACGGTCTGGCTGACCGGCTCGCCGGGGCGGAAGATGGCGTCCTGGCGCATATAGGCCATGTAGGGGGCGACCAGACACAGGCTCTGCGCGCCCTGGCGCCGCAGCACGGATGCGGCCAGCAGCAGTTCCACCAGCTTGTCGTTGGGCCGGTCGAGGGAGCGGTACACCACCGCCCGCTCCACCGCCTGGGGCAGGCGCACCAGGCTTTCGCCGTCGGGAAAGCGGTGCAGTTCGGCGATGTGGCACGGGACGTCCAGGGCCGCGGCCAGACGGGCCGCCCCTTCCGCCGATTCCGGGAAACCATAGACCGCCGTGTAACGGCTCATCAGTTCACCTGTCTGTGGATGCTGCCGGGGGTGGCCCCGTTCCCCTGACTGTGGCCCGTGGTGCCCCGGTTTGGCAAACCCTGCATCGGCGGCGCCCCTGTTGGGGAGGATGGCAAGAAGGCGGTAGGGGCGTCTTGCCGAACGGCGGTGATTCCCACGGGCAGGAGACACGGGCGCCCCGAAGGCCAATATCACTCCCAGGCCCATCGAACCGGAGCGACCGACCCGTGCCCCTGACGACCGACCGCCCTTCGGCACAGACCCTGCGCACCGCCACCCCCGCCCCCTGCGGCCTGCCGACGGAGGAGGTGGCGGAACGGCTGGCCGTCTATCTGTCGGGAATGCCGGCGGATGTGCGCGACTCGGCCTTGATGGCCTACCGCGGGGTGACGGTGGCGCTGATGACCCGGCGGGGAATCGGGACGGCAGAAGCGGAAGAGCGGATGGACCGCATCATGGGTCTCATCCGCTCCCGTCTGGTGGCCATCGAACGGGCCGGCGGCGGGGTTCCAGGCCGCGCCTGACGCCCCGCCGTTTCTGGATCAATGCGCCTGCTGGATCGCCGACAGCACCCACGCACCGCCGCGCGGACGGGTGAAGGTCCACAGTTCGGTGGCTTCGGTGGGCTGGTTGGCATTGCCGTCCACCACCCGGCCACCGGCGCGTTCGACGGTGACGTCGATGCACGAGAAGCGCAGGGCGACGGTGGCGTATTCGGCCGTGCCTTCGGCCCAGGCTTCGGACAGATCGCCCTGGAGCAGCTTGACGTCGCTGACGCGGTTGACCACGCCGCGCTCGGTGTTGGCGGCCAGATCGCCGGCGAAATAGGTCGCCATTTCCAGGGTCGCCAGGGTCCGCAGGGCGGCATTGTCCTCGCGGGAATAGGCGTCCTGCACCGCAATCAGCAGCCGTTCGAAGGCGGCGTAATCCTCGGGCCCGATGCCGATGTCGTCATGGGCCGTGCGCCGCTGGGCCGGCGCCGCCGAGGCACCGCCCATCAGGCCGCCCAGACCGCCGGCCATGCCACCGCCAAGGCCACCCAGACCGCCCAGACCCTGACGCGGGCTGTGTGCGGTGTCGGGAGCGGCGTTGGTGTTGGGCATGCCGCCGGCATTGTTGGCCATGCCGCCGGCATTGTTAGCCATGCCGCCGGCATAGGCCGGCTGGGCCCCGCCCTGCTGCTGCTGGCTGCGGCGGCGGAAGAAATTGATCGCCAGCTTGACCAGAACCACCACCAGCAGCGCCTGCAGCGCGAAGCCCAGAATGCCGGCGAAGCCTTCCAGCCCGCTGAAGAAGCCGCCGCCGAACAGCAGCCCGGCGATGCCCGCACCCAGCAGGCCGCCCATCACGGCACCCATGAAGCCCCCGCGGGAGAAGAACCCGCCCGAGGCCGGGCGCTGCATGCCGGCGTTGGCCATGCCGGGCTGGTTCATGCCCGGCTGCGCCGCCGAGGACGGCGGCGTCATGCTGCGTTCCATGGGCTGGGCGGTGTTGGGCGCGGTGGATGTCGCGGCGGGCGTATCGCCGGTGCGGCTGCCGCGGCTGCCGCTGGAGGAGGTCTTGCCGGCCCGCGCGTCGGCCAGGCCGGCAGACAGTGCGATCACCAGGGCGGCGGACAGGGCGGCCACGGTGCGGAAACGGCGGGAGGGGCGAAGGGCGTTCATGGGCTTTGCGTCGTCTTGTTGATCGAAGGGGACGGCGTTCACCCGCCTATGTGGGATCACCTACGCATTTTGTTAGGGGGTGCCCTGCAGTTTCTTGGCAGGGCACCCGCAGAATCAGCAGCACTCGTCTTCCAGCTTGCGCAGCAGCGCCAGACCTTCGGTATCGTCGTAATCGTCGAACAGTTCTTCGATGTAATAGACATGGGAGCACAGAAGGCACAGGCCGTCGGCGGTGCGGGCGTGCACGTCCTCGGCCTTGGCGATGCGTTCCTTGAACCGTTCCCAGAAGGGGTTGGTCTTGGCCGGGTCATCGATGTGCTTCATGATGACGGCCAGCAGGCGGGTGCTGTTGTCCTCGCAGTTGATGCCGCGGAAGCTGACGTAGCGGTCGGGGGATTCGGTGTCGGCGGTGTCGTTCATGGGATCGTCCGGCGTGTGTGACGGGGGAATGAACCCTTTGTCGCGAAAGCCGGACCGCCGCCGCAACGGCCGGTCAACGGACGGCACCACCGTTTCATGAACGGCGTTTCCGCCGCACGAATTGCATCGGTGACAAACGATCCGTCTACACCGCGAACAGGCGGCGGATGGTGTCCAGCCGCGACCGGCTGACCGGCACCAGCGGGGTGGCGGCGGCGGTGGTGACCAGCATGGTCCGCCCGTCCTCGCGCTGGACGCCGCTGGTGTGGTGCAGGTTGACGATGTAGCTGCGGTGGACGCGCAGGAAGCTGGCGCGGTCCAGCCGTTCCTCCAGCTCCGACAGGGCCAGGGGACAGAACCCGTCCTCGGCCTTGGTGGCGGCGATGGTGTAATGGCCCTCGGCGCGCAGGTAGACCACCTCGTCCAGGGGCAGCAGCCCCACCCCGGCCCCGCGCGACACCGGCAGCTTCAGCAGCGGGGCGGGCGCGCTGGCGGTGGCGGCGGTGATGGGTTCCTCATCGACCGGATAGAGGGTCAGGCAGATCCCCTCCCCCATGGCGAGTGCCGTGGCCTTCAGCAGCAGCACGCGGCCCGGCAGGGTCACGGCCATGGACGCTCCCTGCTGTTCCCGCGCCGCCTGGAGGATCCACGCCAGCTTCCCCCGCGAGGCCGGGGGATGGACGGCGGCGATGTCCTGCCCCACCAGCTTGGGCGCGGAATAGCCCAGCAACTGTTCCGCCGTGTGGTTGAGCGAGCGGATGCGCCCGGCATCGTCCAGCAGGACGACCCCGGCTTCCAGGCGTTGCAGGCGGTAGGCGAAGCTGTCCATAAGACCCCGGCGGCTGAGGCCCCCATCTATACATGATTTCCCGGGCCCGGTATGCCCCGTCCCACATCATCCCCCCCGCGCCCGTGACGCACTGGACGGGGACACGGTGAGCGGGTAGCTTGGCCGCTCGTGATTTTCCCCTTTCCCCAAAAACCGGATTCCGTCTGATGCGCCCCTCCGGCCGAGCGTTCGACCAGCTTCGCACCGTTTCCCTGGAACCCAACGTCAGCAAGTACGCCGAAGGCTCGTGCCTGGTGAAGTTCGGCGACACCCATGTGCTGTGCACCGCCAGCGTCGATACCTCGGTCCCGCGGTTCCTGAAGAACACCGGGCTGGGGTGGGTGACGGCGGAATACGGCATGCTGCCCCGCTCCACCCACAGCCGCACCGACCGTGAGGCGGCCAAGGGCAAGCAGACCGGGCGCACCCAGGAAATCCAGCGCCTGATCGGGCGCAGCCTGCGCGCCGTCACCAACCGCGCCGCCATGGGCGAGATGCAGGTGAAGGTGGACTGTGACGTGATCCAGGCCGACGGCGGCACCCGCACCGCCGCCATCACCGGCAGCTTCGTCGCCCTGCACCTGGCCTTCCAGCACCTGAAGGAGATCGGCGCGCTGAAGACCATGCCGCTGGAGGACCATGTGGCCGCCGTGTCCTGCGGCATCCATCAGGGCACCGCGGTGCTGGATCTGGACTATGCCGAGGATTCGGCGGCCCAGGCCGACGCCAATTTCGTGCTGACGGGCAATGGCGGGCTGGTGGAGATCCAGGCCACGGCGGAGGACAAGCCCTTTGCCGAGGCCCAGTTCCTGGAACTGCTGGCGCTGGCCCGCAAGGGCATCGGCGAGCTGGTGGCGCTCCAGAAAGCAGCGCTCGGCCTGTAAAGGATACGCCCCATGACCGACACCCCCCGCCGCTTCACCGGCGACACGCTGGTCATCGCCAGCCACAACGCCGGCAAGGTGCGCGAGATCGCCGACCTGCTGGGGCCGTACGCCGCCACCTTCACCTCCGCCGGTGCCCTCGGCCTGCCGGAACCGGAGGAGACGGGTGATACCTTCATCGCCAACGCGATCTTGAAGGCCAGGGCCGCGGCCCAGGCCGGGCATGTGGCGCTGGCCGACGACAGCGGGCTGGCGGTGACCGCGCTGAACGGTGCCCCCGGCATCTATTCCGCCCGCTGGGCCGGACCGGAAAAGGACTTCGCCATGGCCATGCGCAAGGTGGAGGACGGGCTGGCCGGGCAGGAGGACCGCACGGCGGAATTCGTCTGCGCCCTGGCGCTGGCCTGGCCCGACGGCCATGTGGAGGTGGTGGAGGGGCGCTGCCCCGGCACGCTGGTGTGGCCGCCGCGGGGCGGGAAGGGGTTCGGTTACGACCCCGTGTTCGTGCCCGACGGCTACACCCAGACTTTTGCGGAGATGGAGCCGGCGGCCAAGCACGGCATGAGCCACCGGGCCGAGGCGTTCCGCCAGCTTGTGGAACGCTGCTTCCGCTAAAATCGGTGGGCGCCGACACGAAAACGCCCCCGGTGGATGGAGCCGGGGGCGTTTCCGTCACACGTGGAACAGGCCGATGCCGTTTACTCGGCGGTGGCCGAGGTCACGCCGGTCTTCTGATTCCACTTCAGGGTCAGCTTGCTGATCTGGCAGAGGTTCAGGTCTTCCCAGATGGCGCTTTCACCGTCGTCGTAGGTGACCTTCATGTCCCACTTACAGGTCTTTTCAGCCTTGCCGAACTGCAGGTCGAAGGATTCGCTGTCGTTCAGCACATCGCGGCCCAGGACGTCTTCATCCCAGCTGTTGTTGTTGGCCTCCGACACATAGATGTGCTTGATCGGATAGCCGGTCTTGTTGACGATGCTGAAGTCCTGCTGGCCGGCCATGGCGCCGGTCGAAGTCAGGGTCAGGGCGAACGCGGCAGCGGCGAGCGACAGGAAGGCCGAACGCATGGAGTCTCTCCAGAAATGGTGGTCGCTCATCTACGCCGCGGTAACTTTTTGCTGTCAAGAATGGGTTAATCTCTTTAGAGAGTGAACGATCTGGGCCGGTCTGTGGAAAACTTCGCCATGAGCAACAAAGCCGGTGACGCCGGTTTCGCCATCTACGTCCATTGGCCGTTCTGCCGGTCGAAATGCCCGTATTGCGATTTCAACAGCCACGTCCGCGCCAACATCGACCAGGAGCGGTGGCGCCGCGGTCTGCTGCGGGAACTGGATTATTACGCGGCCAGCACACCGGGCCGAACGGTGACTTCGGTGTTCTTCGGCGGTGGCACACCGTCACTGATGGAGCCGGAAACGGCTGCTGCCGTCATCGACCGCATCGCGGCACGCTGGACCTTGGCGGAAGGTGCGGAAATTACCCTGGAAGCTAATCCGACATCGGTGGAAGCCGGACGTTTTCGTAATTTTCGTGCCGCGGGCGTAAACCGGGTCTCGCTGGGCATCCAGGCTTTGAACGACTCGGACCTGCGGTTCCTCGGGCGCCAGCACGACTCAGATGAGGCGCTGGCGGCGGTGCGGCTGGCCGCATCCACCTTCCCCCGTTTTTCCTTCGATCTGATCTATGCCCGTCCCGGCCAGACGGTGGCGGCGTGGCGGGCGGAAATGGCGCGGGCGCTGGCGTTCGCGGTGGGGCACCTGTCGGTCTATCAGTTGACCATCGAGGAGGGGACGGCGTTCCATCCCGCCCACGCCCGCGGCGATTTCACCCTGCCCGACGAGGATCTGGCCGGCGCCCTCTACGACGTGACGCAGGAGGTTCTGGCCGATGCCGGCCTGCCGGCCTATGAGGTGTCGAACCACGCCCGTCCGGGGGAGGAGTCGCGCCACAACCTGACCTATTGGCGCTATGGCGATTACGTGGGCATCGGCCCCGGCGCCCATGGGCGGCTGACCCTGGACGGGGAGAAATGGGCCACCCGCGGCCACCGCGCGCCCGAGGTGTGGCTGGACCGGGTGGAGCGGGACGGCCACGGCGGCCACGCCCCCGACTCCATTCCCCCCGATGCCCGGACGACGGAAGCGCTGATGATGGGCCTGCGCCTGACCGAAGGGGTGCCGTGGGCGCGTCTGGGCGGGCGGAGCGCGGTGGACGCCGCGGCCCTGGCCCGTCTGATATCCGGCGGCTTCCTGACCGACGACGGTGAACGGGTAACCGCCACCCCCGAAGGCCGCGTCCGCCTCAACGCCGTCCTGGCGAGCCTTTTGCCGTAAGAAAAAACCTGATGGGTCCGGGAAGCCGTGCTTTCCGGGCGGGGCCTGGGGCAGCCGCCCCAGCCCTGTCTTTCACAGCCACGCCGCCCCGCGCATCCCGCTTTCCGCCCCGTGCCGGGCCCGGACGAAACGGGTGCGCAAGGAACCGGACAGGGCATACCGCCCCCATCCCCCCATGACGGCCTCTTCCAGGCCGGGCAGCCCGCTCAGGCCCCCGCCGGCCACGATGACATCGGGGTCCAGCACCTGCACCAGCGTCACCAGCGCGCGGGCCAGCGCGTCGGCGTGACGCTCCAGGGTCAGGGCCGCCGCCGCGTCGCCGGACACGGCCCGCGCGGCGATGGCCGGCGGTTCCAGATCCTGGCCGGTGTGGTGGGCGTGCAGGGCCGACAGGCCGGCGCCGCTCAGCACGGTTTCGATGCAGCCCATCCGCCCGCAGCCGCAGCGCAGGGGGGGACCGTCGGCCTCCCCCCGCCACGGCAAGGGCAGATGGCCCCATTCGCCGGCCAGCGCGTTGGCCCCGGCGCGGATGCGCCCGTCCACCACCAGACCGCCGCCGACCCCGGTGCCCAGGATGACGCCATAGACCACCGCAGCCCCCGCCGCCGCCCCGTCCACCGATTCCGACAGGGTGAAGCAATCGCCGTCGTTGGCCATGGCCACCGGGCGGCCCAGCACCACGGCCAGATCGGCGGCCAGCGGATGCCCGTCCAGCCAGGGCAGGTTGACCGCCCGCACCCGGCCCGCCGCCCCGTCCACCACGCCGGGCAGGCACAGCCCGACCCGTTCGGCGCGTTTCCCGGCGGCCTGCTCCACCTCGGCCACCACATGGGCCAGGGCCGACAGGGTGCCGGCGTAGCCGGTGGGGGTGAAGGTGCGGGCGCGGGCCCGTTCCGCCCCGTCCGCGGACGGGCCGCCGGAGCCGCCGTCCGGCGGGGCGTCGAGGGCGATGGCGGCGATCTTGGTACCGCCCAGGTCGATTCCAATGCGCATGGGACTGATCGGGGATCACGAAAGCAAGGGGCGGGCCATCCCGCCTCGCCGCACGCTATACCGCGGGCGGGGGCGGAGGCTAGTCCCCCTGCCCTATCCCACCCCTTCTTCCCGTCCGTAAGAGGCGTGCGGCCCCACCTTCTGCGCCGCCACGGCGGTTGCGCGGGCGGGATAGGATCGGTGCGGTCCCCGTTCCCCACCGGGATGAAAGAGGATTCGACGCCGATGGAACGCAACGCCCGCCGCGCCCGCAGCACCACCGCCCCCGGCCCCGCCTTTCCCCCGCCGGCCCGCAGCCTGGCGCCGCCGGAACAGGCGGTGCTCGACGGGCTGCTGCTGGCTCTGCTGGGACGCCGCCGGCTCTTGGTGCTGACCGGCGGGGCCGGCGTGCGCCCCGGTGTCGCCGGGGCCGCCGCCGCCCGCGCCGCCGCCGACGGCGCGCTGGTCCTGGCCGCCGTCGCCCGCCCCGGCGCGGATGTGGAGGATCTGATCCGCCAGGGCGGGGCCGCCGCCTTCGCCCCCGGTGCCGCACCGGAGGATTTCGAAACGCTGGTGGCAACCCTCGACGAGCGGCTGGATTTCGCCGGGAGCGGCGTGCTGGCCGTGGAGGCGGCGCACCACCTGTCCCCCGCCACCCTGGCCGACCTGATGGACCTGAGCCGGGAGGAAACCGCCCATGGCCGGTTCCTGCAAATCCTGCTGAGCGGCGATGGGGAGCTTGAGCGCACCCTGTCCCGCCCCGGCCTCGACCGCGCCGTGCGCGACCTGGGCGTGGTCTACCGGCTGGACGGCCCCGCCCCGGCCCCCCGCCCCACCGCCACGGCCCGGCCCCCGGCCCCTCTGCGGGATGAGGACGATGGCGCCGGGCCGCCGGTTCCCCAGACGGCGGTTTCCGAACCGATGGTGTTTCCCACCGTCACACCGCTGGAACGCGGCGGCCGCTCGCCCGTGGGGGCGTGGATCACCGGCTTCGTCCTGCTGGCCGCCGCCGGCACCGGCCTTGCCCTGTCCCTGCCCGATGGGCCGTGGAAGGACCGGGTGAGCGCTGCCGCCGCAACCGCAACGGCCACCGCCGGAGCCTGGATGCAAGAGGCCCAGGCCCGCGTGTCGGCCCTGTGGGAACCCGTGGTGGACGAAAACCGCATGGTGGCGCTGGCCGTCCCCGAGACCCCGGCCCCGCCCGCCGTTGCCCCGGCGCCCCTTTCCCCGGCGCCCCTTCCCCCGACGCCTATGGCCGCACCCGTTCACCCCACCGTGCCGGCCGGCCCGCCGCCCGCGCTGCCCCCGACGGCGGCGGCCCCGCCCGCTGCCCTGCCGCACGCCGTGCCACCCGCGGCCACCGCCGCCCCCACGGTGCTGCCAGACCCGCCGCCCCCGGTGCCGACGGCCGACCCGGCCCGGCTTCAGCGGCTCCAGGCGCTGGAGGAGGTGGCGCGGCAGCAGATGGCGGCCAAGCGGCTGACCACCCCGCCGGGCGACAACGCGCTGGAAACCGTGCATCAGATGCAGGCGGAAGTCCCCGACGCCCCGGCGGTGCGGGAATTGCTGGAGGCCATGGCCGACACCTACCGCCGCTGGGGCCTGCTGGCCGAGCGCACCGGCAATGCGGAGGATGCCCGCCGTTTCTACGAACGGGGCCTGCGGGTGCTGCCGGGCGAACCCACCCTGACCGGTCTGCTGCGCTCGGTGGAGGAGCGGGGCGCCCGCCCCGCCGCCGCGTCCGCCGATCAGCGCAGCGACGCCGCGGCGCTGATGACCGCCGCCCCGCCGGCCCACCGGGTGAACGGCAGCGATTACGGGCGGCTCTGGCCCTGAGCGGCCACGGACGGGGCGATGGCGGACAGCGGCTCGGCGCTGGATTCCAGGAGCGCCAGCAGCCCGGCCAGCAGCAGCCGCGGCGGCGGCGGACAGCCGGGCAGTTTCAGGTCCACCGGAATGACGCTTTCCACCGGCCCGGCACAGGCATAGGAGCCGGCGAACACCCCGCCCGTGCAGGCGCAATCACCGCACGCCACCACCCATTTGGGATCGGGTGTGGCGTCCCACGTGCGGCGCAGCGCCTCGGCCATGTTCTTCGTCACCGGGCCGGTGACCAGCAGCACGTCGGCATGACGGGGGGATGCCACGAAGCGGATGCCGTAGCGCTCCAGATCATAGACGGGGTTGTTCAGCGCGTGGATTTCCAGCTCGCACCCGTTGCACGAGCCGGCGTCCACCGCACGGATCGACAGGCTGCGGCCCAGCCGTCGGTGGGCCGCCGCGTCCAGCCGCCCGGCCAGTTCCGCGTCGCACAGTTGCGCCAGCGCGCCGGTGTCCAGCGGGGGCGGGGCGGCGGTCACCGGGCCGCCGGTCAGCGCCGTCCAGATGTGCTTGAGCATGTCCCGTCCCCCGTCAGAGATCGTGGCCGGAATAGGAGCCGTTGAAGGATTTGTTGCACAAGGGGAAATCGGCAACGATGTTCCCCTCGATGGCCGCCTCCAGCAGCGGCCATTGGAACCACGACGGGTCGCGCGGGTGGCAGCGGGCCACCGTGCCATCGTCCGCCAGCCGCACCCAGGTCATGATCTCACCGCGGAAGGATTCCACCAGCGCCATCCCTTCGCCGCCCTGGGCCGGCAGGTCCAGCCGGGGCAGCGGCGTGGCGCCGTGGCTGTCGCGCGGCACGCCGGGCATGCGGCGGATCATCTGTTCCACCAGCGACAGGCTCTGTTCCACCTCGCGGATGCGCACCCACACCCGCGCGTTGACGTCGCCGGCGGTCAGCACCGGGATTTCGAAATCGAGATCGTCATAGGGCGCATAGCCCGGCGAGCGCCGCGCGTCCTGCCCCCGGCCCGCCGCCCGCCCCACGTGGCCGCCGGCCCCGAAGCGGTTGACCAGCCCGATGGACACGGTGCCGGTGCCCACCGTGCGGTCCTGCAGCGAGGCCGAGGATTCATACACCGCCACCAGCGGCGGGAAGCGGCGGCGCACCTCGGCCACCAGATCCAGGATGCGTTTGCCGCCGCCGTCGGGCAGGTCCACCGCCACCCCGCCGGGGACCACCCGGTCCATCAGCAGCCGGTGGCCGAACACGGCGTCGTTGACCTGCAGCACCGCCTCGCGCAGCCGGCTCATCTCCGCCAGCATGAAGGCGAAGGCGGCGTCGTTGCAGATGGCGCCGATGTCGCCCAGGTGGTTGGCGATGCGCTCCAGCTCCGCCATCACGGCCCGCAGCCACACCGCCCGCGGCGGCGGGGCCACGCCCAGCGCCGCTTCCACCGCGCGGGCGAAGGCCAGGGAATGGGCCACCGTGGCGTCACCGGAGATGCGGGCGGCGATGCGCGCCGCGTCATCGGGCGTGCGCCCGGCCATCAGCCCCTCGATGCCCTTGTGCACATAGCCCAGCCGCTGTTCCAGCCGTCCCACCGTCTCGCCGTTGGCGGTGAAGCGGAAATGGCCGGGCTCGATGATGCCGGCGTGCACCGGGCCGACGGGGATCTGGTGCAGCCCCTCCCCCTCGGTGGCCAGGAAGGGATAGCGCTGGGGTTCGGCCGCCGCCGGCCCCGGTGCGGCGGCCAGCGGGCGGGTCACGCCCCATTGCCCATGGTCCAGCCAGGGCCGCGGGTCCACCGCCCCGTCGGCCACCAGCCCGAACAGGTCGCAGGCGGTGCGCTCCAGCCGGATCACCGACGGGCGCACGGCGCTGAGCGACGCGAAATGGCCGTCCGGGCACGCCAGCGACACCACCGCGACATCGCCCGACAGTTCCTCGCGCAGGGCCACATGGACCGCCGCGGGTTCGCCCCAGAATCCGACCACCGAAAGGGTGTTGCCGCCCAGCGCCTCCGACAGGGTGCGCCAGCCGCCCGGCGTGGTGCGGTAGCGGGGGAACGGGCGGTGCCCGTCCACCGGCTTGCCGATGCGGTTCATCAGGCCGAACAGGGGATCTTCACCGACATACATGCAACACCCTTTTTCTCGATCCTCAATCGCCGGCACGTGCCGGCGGGGTCGCGGCCCTTCAGCCCAACAGGGCGGCGACGGTGCGGAACCACGCCACCAGGGGTTCCGGCAGCCACACCCCCGCCACCAGCACCAGCGCCAGATGGGCGTACAGCGGCACCAGCGACCCGTGCAGCGGCACCGGCGCCCCGTCGGGCGCGCCGAACGCCATCTGCTGCACCCGCATCACCAGGGCGCCCACCGCCACCAGAATGCCCGCCACCAGCAGCAGCGCCAGCCAGGGATGCCGGGCAAAGGTGGAGGTCACCAGCAGAAACTCGCTCATGAACACGCCGAACGGCGGCATCCCGGCAATGGCCACCACCCCCAGCACCAGACCCCAGCCCAGCGCCGGGTGGCTGACCGTCAGGCCGGAGATCTTGTCGATGCGCTGGGTGCCCTTGGCCTGGGCCACGTGGCCGACGGCGTAGAAGATGGCCGATTTGGTCAGGCTGTGCATCGCCATGTGCAGCAGCCCGGCGAAGTTCGCCAGCGGCCCGCCCATCCCGAAGGCGAAGGTGATGAGGCCCATGTGCTCGATGGAGCTGTAGGCGAAGAAGCGCTTGATGTCGCGCCGCCGGTACAGCATGAACGCCGCCAGCAGCAGCGACGCCAGCCCCATGGCCGCCATCAGCGGCCCCGGCGCCATGGCCGCCCCGTTGGCGGCCAGCAGCATCTTGAACCGCAGCACGGCATAGATCGCCACGTTCAGCAGCAGCCCCGACAGCACCGCGGAAATGGGTGTCGGCCCCTCCGCGTGGGCATCGGGCAGCCACGCGTGCAGCGGCGCCAGCCCCACCTTGGTCCCGTACCCCACCAGCAGGAAGACGAAGGCCAGGTTCAGGATGTCGGGGTTGACCCGGATGATGTTGCCCATCAGGTCGGTCCAGGTCATGGCCGGCAGCCCCGGCCCCATCACCGGCTGCGCCGCCATGTACATCAGGATGGTGCCGAACAGGGCCAGCGCGATGCCGACACCGCACAGGATGAAGTATTTCCACGCCGCCTCGATGGCCGGGGCGGTGCGGTACAGGCTGACCATCAGCACGGTGGTGAGCGTGGCACCCTCGACCGCCACCCACATGACGCCCAGGTTGTTGGCCGACAGCGCCAGCAGCATGGTGAAGACGAACGCCTGATACATGGCGTGGTAGAAGCGCAGGTTCAGCGCCTTCAGCCGCCCCGTCTCCACCTCGTGCCGGATGTAGGTGGCGGAGAACAGCGCCGTGGTCAGCGACACGAAGCAGGTCAGCACCACGAGGTAGATGTTGAAGGCATCCACCATGAACAGCCACCCCGCCCCGGTGTCGCCGGCGAACAGCCCCAGCGACACCAGAAACGTCACCGCCGCCGCCGCCACGTTGGCCCACGCCGCCACCCGCCACGACGGGATCAGCGCCAGCACCCCGGCGGACAGGGCCGGCAAAGCCACGATGACGGCGATCAGGTTCACTGGCTTTCCCCGCGGAAGGTTTCGATCTTGTGCACATCCAGCGTGTCGAACCGCTCGCGGATGTGGAACAGGAAGATCCCGAAGACGATGAAGGCGACCATCACCGAAAAGGCGATGGACATCTCGACGATCATGGGCATCCCGGCCACGCCGATGGCCGCCAGGATCAGCCCGTTCTCGATGGACATGAAGCCCACCACCTGGCTGACCGCGTTGCGGCGGGAGATCATCATCAGCAGGCCCAGCAGCACCACCGACAGCGACAGCGCCAGATCCTCGCGCGTCAGCGCCGTGGCGTCCTCGGTCACCGGCATCACCAGCAGGATCGACAGCGTGACCAGCGACACCCCCGCCACCATGGTCAGCCCGATGGACAGGGCCGGTTCGATGGTGCGCTCGATGTTCAGCCTGGCCACGATGCGCCGCAGCGCCACCGGCATCACCACCGCCTTCAGCACCAGCGTCAGGGCGGCGGTGATGAACAGGTGGTGGGAATGCTGGGCATACCCCTGCCACGCCGCCGCCGCCGCCAGCGCCAGCGCCTGGAGCGTGAAGGCGTTGAGCAGCGCCGACAGCCGCCGCTGGTACAGCAGCGCGAAGCTCATCATCAAAACCAGCGCGCCCAGCAGGTGGGCGGCGTCATAGCCAAGGTTGCTCACCCCTAAACCCCCCGCGACACGAACAGGAAAATCGCCCCCAGGATGCCCAGCAGCAGCGCGCCGCCGAGGAAATCGCCGACGCGGAACACGCGCATCTTGGCAATCGACGTCTCGAACACCGCCAGGGCCGCCCCGCCCACCGCCATCTTGGCGGTAAAGGTCACCAGCCCCCACAGCGCCCAGCCGACGCCGTCGCCGGGATGGGCCATGCCCCAGGGCAGGAAGATGCAGGCGATCAGCGCCATGTAGAGCAGCAGCTTGAGCATCGCCGCCCCCTCCACCAGCGCCAGATGGCGGCCGGAATATTCCAGCACCATCGCCTCGTGCACCATGGTCAGCTCCAGATGCGTGGCGGGGTTGTCGATGGGGATGCGGGCGTTCTCGGCAATCGCCACCATGATCAGCGCGATCAGCGCCAGCGCCAGCGACACCCGCAGCCCCACGGTGCCCGACACCATGAAGTCGGCGATCTCGGCCAGCGAGGTGGTGCCCACCAGGATGGCGACCGAGAACACGATCATCAGCATGGCCGGCTCGGCAAAGGCGGCGATCATCATCTCCCGCGACGAGCCGATGCCGCCGAAGCTGGTGCCCACGTCCATCCCCGCCAGCGCCAGGAAGAACCGCGCGCTGCCCAAGAGCGCCACCAATGCTATCAGGTCCGCCGACGGCGCCAGCGCCAGATGGGAGGTGAAGGCCGGCACCAGCCCCGCCGCCACCCAGATGGCGGTGAAGATCATGTAGGGCGAGGCGCGGAACAGCCACGATGCGTTGTGGGCCAGCACCACATCCTTGCGCAGCAGCCGCAGGATGTCGCGGTAGGGCTGGAACGGCGAGGCGCCGCGGCGGGCCAGCAGCCGGCTTTTCACCCAGCGGACCCAGCCGGTCAGCAGCGGCGCCAGCGCCAGCACCAGCGCCAGTTGCACCACCTGCCACAGGACGGCAAGAAGAAGGGATGTCATCGCGCCACCTTATCCCCCTCTCCCCCTCGGGGAGAGGGCCGGGGTGAGGGCCGGTTTTCGCGCGCCAGCCCGAAAACCGAGCCGCCAGGCTCTCCAAGCATCAGATTTGGGAGGGCTGCGGGAGAGGAGAGGCCCGCGGCGTTCGGTCTATGCATCGCCTCTCCCCTCAATGCCATTGCTGGATCGCGGCGACGAGCACCAGCAACGCCACCAGCGCGAAGAACATCAAGGACAGGTACTGCCGGATGGTCAGGAACTGGATCTCGTCGATGGCGTCCGCCGCCCGGTTGACCAGCCGCACCAGCGGGTCGGCCAGCCATGCCCACGCCGGGTCGATCATGCGCACGGTCAGCCGCGCCGGGCGCACGTCGCCCGGTTCCGGCATCTCCACCGTGTCGCGCGCCCGGAACACCGTGGCGCCGAAGGCGCGGCGGATCGGCTGGCCGAAGCTGGAGGGCGTGTATTGGGTGACACCCGCCGGGTCCGGCTCGGTGAAGCCGCAGCCCCAGGGGATGGAGCGGCGCACCCGGTCCGACGCCCAGCGGTGAATGCCCAGCCCCAGCACCGCCGACACCGCGGCAATCGCCACCAGGAACACCAGCCCGTTGTAGGAATTGCCCACGGCAGAGGTCGGCGCCAGCCAGAACCACGGCTGGTAGGCCCGCCCGTCGAACGGCCCGGCCTCCACCAGCAGGCGGGCCGCCGGCTCCACCAGCCGCAGAAGCGGCGTGGGCATCACGCCCAGGACCACGCACAGCAGCGCCGGCACCGCCATGGCCCAGCGCATGGCCCAATTGACCTCACGCGCCGTCTCCATGGCCGGCGAGCGCGCCCGGCCCAGGAACGCGGTGCCATAGGCGCGCACGAAGCACGCCCCGGCCAGCGCCGCCGCCAGCGCCACCGCCGCCCCCACCACCGCGATCAGGATCTTCAGGATCCACTGCGGCAGGGTCGGGCCGTTCAGGATGGCCTGGAACAGCAGCCATTCGCCGACGAACCCGTTCAGCGGCGGCAGCGAGGAAATGGCCGCCGCCCCCACCAGCATCAGGAACGCCGTGACCGGCATGGTGTGGATCAGCCCGCCCATGCGCCCCAGGTCGCGGCTGCCGGTGGCCGACAGCACGGCACCGGCGCCGAAGAACAGCAGGCTCTTGAACAGGCTGTGGTTGACGATGTGCAGCAGTGCCGCCGACAGGGCGAGTGCGGCGATCACCGGCACGTGCGCCGCCTTGAACACCAGCGCCATGCCCAGCGCGATGACGATGACGCCGATGTTCTCGACCGTGGAATAAGCCAGCAGCCGCTTCAGGTCATCCTGCATCAGGGCGTAGAGGATGCCCATCACCGCGGTGACGGCCCCGGTGACCAGCATGGCCCCGCCCCACCACCACACCGGCTCGCCGATCAGGTCAAAGGTGACGCGGATGATGGCGTAGACCGCCACCTTGGTCATCACCCCCGACATCAGCGCCGACACGTGGCTGGGAGCCGCCGGGTGGGCCAGCGGCAGCCAGATGTGCAGCGGCACCAGCCCGGCCTTGGACCCCGCCCCCAGCAGCACCAGCCCCACCCCCAGCGCACCGGCCAGGGCGGTGGGCACGTGGGCGCGGATGCCGGCGAAGCTGTAATCCCCGCTTCCCCCCGCCAGCAGCCCGAAGGCCAGCAGCAGGCAGGCGGTGCCGAACCCGGCCATGATGAGATAGATGCGCGCGGCCCGCCCCGTCCCCTCCTCCCGGTGGTTGGCGAGCACCAGCAGCCAGGACGCCAGCGACATGAATTCCCACGACACCAGGAAGACGAAGGCGTCGTTGGCCAGCAGCACCAGATTCATCCCCGCCAGGAACAGCGGATAAAGCGGCAGCACCGGCCCCGGTTCCGGCCCGTGGCCCGCGTGATGCGCCCGGCCATAGCCCCAGCCGTACAGGCTGGCGGTGGCACCGGTGAAGTTCACCACCATCAGGAAGAAGGCGGACAGGGCATCGGCCCGCAGATGCGCCGGCAGCCAGGGCAGCCCCAGCGGCAGCACCACCTCGTCCACGCCGCCACCGGCCAGCCGCAGCGCTGCCCAAACCGTGAGCACGGCGCACACCATCCCGGTGCCACCATAGACCAACCCGTCCCCGCCGCGCCGGCGTGCGAGCACGATGCCCGACACCGACAGGAGCAGGAGACACAGGATTGCCACGCCAGCGAAAGCCATGGCCCCAAACCGCAAAAAATGAAGGTGGAATAAGTAAGGAACGTTCCGCGCACGGATGCAAGCGAAAACCGCAACGCTCCCGCTGCGGCGCTTTTTCCGGCCCCGCGGATGGGAGGCGGCGGGACGGTGCGGGCAAAAGAAAACGGCCCTGCCAAGGGTGGCGGGGCCGTAACAAGGTGGTTCAGGGAGGAAACGGCAACGGATGTTGCGTTTCTTCGATCTTTATGCCCGCAAAAGCGCCGCAGCGCACAAAGATTCGACAGGATTGACGATCATGCCGGACATGCTCAGGCGTCAGTCATGGCCGTCATGCTCTGGGGGCATCACCGGCGGGGCGGCCCACGGCCCCAGCGGCGTGGCGGAGAATTTCAGCGGGTTGGCGACCATGGGCACGATGGTGCCGTCGGGAAGCCGGGACTCCACCACCATCCCGCGCGCCTTCACCTGGGGGTGGGCGAACACCTGGTCGATGGTGTTGATGGGGCCGCAGGGCACGCCCGCGGCTTCCAGCCCGGCGATCCATTCGTCCCGCGGGCGGGCGGCCAGCAGGGCGCGGACCAGCGGCACCAGCACCGCGCGGTTTTCCACCCGCTTCTTGTTGGTGGCGAAGCGCGGGTCGTCGGCCAGATCCTCCCGCCCCGCCACGGCGCAGAAGCGGCGGAACTGCTGGTCGTTGCCCACCGCCAGCATCAGGTGACCATCCGCAGCCGGGAACGCCTGATAGGGGCAGATGTTGGGGTGCGCGTTGCCCATACGCCCCGGTGCGGTGCCCGACACCAGAAAGTTGGCCGCCTGATTCGCCAGCATCGCCACCTGCACGTCGAGCAGGGCGAGGTCGATCCACTGCCCCTCACCCGTGCGGTCGCGGTGGGCCAAGGCCGCCAGGATGCCGGTGGCGGCGTACATGCCGGTGAACAGGTCCACCACCGCCACGCCGACCTTCATCGGCTCGGCCCCCGGTTCGCCGTCGGGCTGGCCGGTGATGCTCATCAGCCCGCCCATGGCCTGGATCATGGCGTCATAGCCGGCGCGGTCGGCGTACGGCCCGGTCTGGCCGAATCCGGTGATGGAGCAATAGACCAGATCGGGCTTGACCGCCTTCAGCGACTCGTAATCCAGCCCGTACTTGACCAGACCGCCGCGCTTGAAGTTCTCCACCACCACGTCCGCCGAGGCCGCCATCTCGCGGACGAGCCGGGCCCCCTCGGGCGTGGTGAAGTCGATGGCCACCGACCGCTTGCCGCGGTTGGCGCAGGTGAAATAGGCCGCCATCCCCGCCCGCCCCGAGTCGGGATCGGGCGCCTGGACGAAGGGCGGCCCCCAGCCGCGGGTGTCGTCGCCCAGGCCGGGGCGTTCGATCTTCACCACCTCCGCCCCCATGTCGGCGAGCGTCTGGGTGGCCCACGGCCCCGCCAGCACCCGCGACAGATCCAGAACCCGCACGTGCGACAGCGGCCCGGCCATGATTTTTCCTTTCCTGTCCTCAAGCGGCTTTCAACCAGCCGGACAATCCCCCTCTCCCCGGCGGGGGTACGCACGGCACACATCGCACAACATACTGATATAAAAATAACTTTTCATCGTCATCCCAGCGAAGGCTGGGATCCAGAAGGTGTTTCCATGGCCAACACCTCAGGCGATTCATATCGCCGCTGATCGCGGCTTACGCCTGGATTCCCGCTTCCGCGGGAATGACGATGAAATAAGATGTTTTATATCAATTGCTTAGAGATCTGCGCAGTGAGTAAACCTCCGGGGAGAGGGGGGATTGTCCGGCTCCTACCCCTTACGAAAACGCCTGAATGCCGGTCTGGGCGCGGCCCAGGATCAGGGCGTGGACGTCGTGGGTGCCTTCATAGGTGTTGACGGTCTCCAGGTTCACCATGTGGCGGATGACCTGGAATTCCTCGGAGATGCCGTTGCCGCCGTGCATGTCGCGGGCGACGCGGGCGATGTCCAGCGCCTTGCCGACATTGTTGCGCTTGATGAGCGAGATGGCTTCCGGCGACCACGAGCCGTCGTCGATCATGCGGCCCACGCGCAAGGCCGCCTGAAGCCCCAGCGCGATTTCGGTCTGCATGTCGGCCAGCTTCTTCTGGACGAGCTGGGTGGCGGCCAGCGGGCGGCCGAACTGCTTGCGGTCCAGCGTGTACTGGCGCGCGGCGTGCCAGCAGAACTCCGCCGCCCCCAGGGCACCCCAGGCGATGCCGTAGCGCGCCTTGTTCAGGCAGCCGAACGGCCCGCCCAGGCCCGACACATTGGGCAGCAGCGCGTCGTCGGGGACGAAGGCGTCGTCCAGCACGATTTCACCCGTGACCGAGGCGCGCAGGCTGATCTTGCCCTCGATCTTGGGCGTGGAGAAACCCTTGGTGCCGCGCTCGACCACGAAGCCCTTGATCTTGCCGTCGTGGGCGTCGGACTTGGCCCACACCACGGCCAGATCGGCGATGGGGCTGTTGGTGATCCACATCTTCTGACCCGTCAGGCGGTAGCCGCCGTCCACCTTGACCGCACGGGTGCGCAGGCTGCCGGGGTCGGAGCCCGAATCCGGCTCGGTCAGGCCGAAGCAGCCGACCCATTCGCCGCGCGCCAGCCGGGGCAGGTACTTCTTGCGCTGCTCCTCGGTGCCATAGGCGTAGATGGGGTGCATCACCAGCGACGACTGCACCGACATGGCCGAGCGGTAGCCGGAATCCACCCGCTCCACCTCGCGCGCCACCAGACCGTACGAGACGTGGCTGACGCCCGACCCGCCGTATTCCTCGGGCAGGGTGGCGCCCAGCAGGCCCAGCTCGCCCATTTCCGCCATGATGGCGCGGTCGAAATACTCCTCGCGGAAGGCGGCGACGACGCGGGTCTGCAGCTTGTCCTGGCAGTAGGACCGGGCGCTGTCGCGGATCAGCTTTTCATCGTCGGTGAGCTGGCTGTCGAGCAGGAAGGGATCGTCCCAGGTCATCGGCTGCACGGCGCGTCTCCTCAAAAATCGGGCGGTTTCTTGGCGTCTATCCGGCGGGCAGAGTGCCGAAAGCCGCCCATGATGACAAAGCGATCTTTTCTATCGCAGCCATAACGATCCGTTATAGGATGGCGTCCATGGACATCCGCCAGCTCCGCTATTTCCTGGGCATCATCGAATGCGGGTCGCTGTCGCGCGCCGCGGCCACGCTGCGGGTGGCGCAGCCCGCACTCAGCCTGCATCTGAAACGGCTGGAGGAGGAATTGGGCTGCGCCCTGGTGCTGCGCACCGCCCGCGGGGTGGTGCCCACCGACAGCGGGCGGCGGCTGGCCGAACGGGCGGCGGGGGTGGTGGCGTCACTCGACTCCCTGCGCGACGAGGTGCGGGGGATCGAGGCGGCCCCCAGCGGCCCGGCGGTGATCGGCATCCCCACCTCGCTGGGCAGCGTGCTGACGGTGCCGCTGGCCCTGGCCGTGCGCCGCCGTCACCCCGGCGTGCGGCTGCGGGTGGTGGAGGGGCTGTCGGGCCACATGCTGGAATGGGTGCGGTCGGGTGACGTGGACATGGCGCTGATCTTCGGCGCCGACCGCATGGAGGGGCTGGAGACGGTGGCGGTGGCGCGGGAGGGGCTGACCCTGACCGCCCCCCAGGGCGACCCGCTGATGGCGGAGCGCACGCCCATTCCCTTCGGCACCGTGCTGGGCCTGCCGCTGATCCTGCCGGGCCGTCCCCACGGCGTGCGGGAGGAGGTGGAGCGCGCCGCCCTGCTGCTGGACCGCACGCCGGACGTGGTGATGGAGATCGACGCGCTGGACCAGATCAAGGCGCTGGTGGCCGAGGGTGCCGGCTACACCGTCCTGTCGGAACGGGTGGCGCGCGGCGGGGCGGCGGCGGCACGGCTGGCCTTCCGCCCCATCGGCGAACCGGCCATCGAGCGCACCATCCTGATGGCCCACGCCGCCGGGCGCCCGCTGTCCGCCGCCGCCCGCGCGGTGCGCACGCTGGCGCTGGACCTGCTGGACGGCATGATCCGCGACGGGCGGTGGGCCGCATGATCGTCTCGGCCAGCTACCGCACCGACATCCCGGCCTTTTACGGGGACTGGTTCGTCAACCGGCTGCGCGCCGGCTACGCCCGCACGGTCAACCCGTACGGCGGGCCACATGGGCGGGTGGACCTGACCCCGGCGGCGGTGGACGGGTTCGTGTTCTGGACCCGCAACCTCGGCCCCTTCGCCGCCGGGCTGGCGGCGGTGGAGGCTCTGGGCATCCCGTATACGGTGCAATTCACCGCCACCGCCCTGCCCCGGCCCCTGGAACGCTCGGTCATCGGGTGGGAGACGGCGGTGGCGCAGATGCGGGACGTGGCCCGCCGCCGCGGCCCGCGGGCGGTGGTGTGGCGCTGCGACCCCATCGTGCTGACCGGCCTGACCCCGCCGGACTGGCACCGCCACACCTTTGCCCGGCTGGCCGCGGCGCTGCGCGGCGTGACCGACGAGGTGACGGTGTCGTTCCTGGAACCCTACCGCAAGACCACCCGCAACCTGGACCGCGCGGCGGCCAGCGCCGGTTTCACCTGGACCACCGCGGGGGAGGACGACAAGCGGGCGCTGCTGGGCGATCTGGCCGCCACCGCCGCGGATCACGGCATGGCGCTGACGCTGTGCACCCAGCCGGCGCTGGACGGGGTGGCGGGCACCGCACCCGCCCGCTGCGTGGACGCCGCCCGCCTGTCCGACGTGGCCGGACGCCCCATCGCCGCCCGGACCAAGGGCAACCGCCCGGGGTGCCTGTGCGCCGAAAGCCGCGACATCGGTGCCTATGACACCTGCCCCCACGGCTGCGTCTATTGCTACGCGGTGCGCGGGCGGGATGCGGCTCTCCGCCGGTATCAGGGGCACGACCCGGCGGGGGAATTCCTGGCGGGGCCGGGCTCGTGAAGAAAAGAAAACGCCATGCAATAACAAACGCAGCAATTATCTTTATAAATACATCCGTACTTTAAAAACTTTCTTGACTCCGCACGAGAGCGTTCTTAGCATTTTCTCAAAAATAATAAGCAATCGCACGGAAAATACAGGCCATTTGATGAAGTATGTATTCATTACGCCTCTCACGGGCGTGATGTGCTGCTCGTTGTTCTGATTTTCATCCATTCCCATCATGGAAAGACGCGGCACCATGCGGAAGATGCCTTCCCTTACCCTTGCCTCGGCGGTGCTGGGGCTGACCGCCCTGTCCGGCACCCCGGCTCTGGCCCAGGACGTCACCAACCAATGCTTTGAGGTCACACCGATCAGCGGCACCAAATTCGTCGCCCTGGGCGACGTGTTCCGCCAGGGCCTTCTGAACCTGACACAGAGGAAATGGGGGGAGGCGGGGGCCGTGACCCCGGTGGCGCCGGGCGGAACGCCCAAGCGCTGCACCGGCACCGTTGCCGGCCTGCCCACCGCCGCGCCGACCAGCGCCAATTATTACGGGCAGGTCAACACCAAACTGAAATACCTGCGGATGGCGGCCATGCGGTGTGACGGCACCGCCCCCACCGATAAGTATTTCTCGATTGGCAACGCCATCTATTACCGCAACTGCAACGCTGGCGCCCAGGTGGGCTATATCTATTTCTGGGGGCTGGAGACCGGCAACAGCAGCACCTGCTTCGGGTCCACCTATCCTGAAATGTTCGCCATCGCCAACAGCCCGGCGGTGACCGTGGCGCGGATGGCCGCCACCTACAGCGGCACCACCCCGTCCATGGCGAGCCAGTCCGACTATGCGCTGGGCAACGCCATGGCCGCGATCCAGATCGCCGAATCCATGCGCGACTGGCTGGTCTACCCGCAGAACTACATGCTGATCGAACAGAGCACGGACCCGGTGCGCGTGATCGGCGGGCGCTGCCCGGCCAACACTCCCGCCGGCACCTGCCAAAACACCGCGGCCACCCAAAACGGCCTGCACCCGCTGGCCTGGGGCGGGGCACAGGCGGCGATGATGACCGGCGGGTGGGGCGCCAACAACGGCGCCACCAGCGCGTACGGCATCCAGTTCGAAGCGCGGGCCACCGTCACCTGGCTCAGCTTCAAGAAACGGGTGACCGCCGTGGACCGCGGGCGCTGCCCCACCACCCAGAACTGGGGCAACCTGACGCAAACGCAGCAAGGCGCGCTGAACGCCATCTTCGAGCCCATCTTCCAGCAATGATGCCGAAGCGGGGGGGCGGACGCCGCCCCCCGTTGACAAACGGCGGCCCGGCGGGCGGACTCCAAACCCCGATCATCCCCATCCCGGAGGCCGCCCCATGACCGCCATCGCCCACCTGCCCCTGCGCCGCGCCATCATCGAGACGGGGCAGGCCATGAACCGGCTGGGCATCAACCAGGGGGCCTCGGGCAATCTGTCGGTGCGGGCGGGGGACGGGTTCCTCATCACCCCGTCCAGCCTGCCCTATGACGAGATGCAGGTGGAAGACGTGGTGGAAATGGCCTTTGACGGGTCGTGGAGCGGGGACCGCCGGCCCTCGTCGGAATGGCGGTTCCACCGCGACATCCTGGCCGCCCGCCGGGATGTGGAGGCGGTGGTCCACGCCCACCCCACCTTCTGCACCGTGCTGGCGGTCCACCGCAAACCGATCCCGCCCTTCCATTATATGGTGGCGCTGGCCGGCGGGCCGGACATCCGCTGCGGCGGTTACGCCACCTTCGGTACGCAAGCGCTGTCCGACAACGCGCTGGCAGCATTGGAGGACCGCACCGCCTGCCTGCTGGCCAACCACGGTCTGCTGGCGCTGGGCGGGTCGCTGAAAGCCGCGCTGGCCCTGGCGGTGGAGGTGGAAACCCTGGCCCGCCAGTACGTCCACGCCCTGACGCTGGGCCAGCCGGTCATCCTGCCCGACGAGGAGATCGCGCGGGTGCAGGAGAAGATGCGCCGCATGAAGTACGGCCAGAACCCCGACGAGGCGTGACCCCCCTCACGGCTACCGCTGCAAAATGGTGCGCGCGGCCCCGTCCGGCTGCTCCCACCCGGCGCGCTGAAGCTCGGGCCGGTCGGATTCCACCTCGGGATAGCCGATGCACAGATAGGCGATCAGCGACCACCCCGCCGGCACGTCCAGGGCATGGGTGACGGCCTCGGGATCGAGGATCGACACCCAGCCGACGCCGATCCCCTCCACCCTTGCGGCCAGCCACAGGGTGTGGACCGCCAGCACGGCGGAATAGCGCAGGGTCTCGGGCATGGTCCGCCGCCCCAGGCCGCGGCCCACGCCCGTCACCTCGTCGGCGAAGACGGCGATCTGCAAGGGTGCGCGGTCCATCCCCTCCAGCTTCAGTTGGGCATAGAGGCGGCGGCGCTCGTCGTCGTAGCTTTCCAGCGCCGCGCGGTTGCAGGCCAGGAAGCTGTCCCGCACCGCCGCCCGCCGGTCGGGGTGGTCCACCCGCACGAACCGCCACGGCTGGCAGAACCCCACCGACGGGGCCAGGGCCGCCGCCTCCACCAGCCGTTCGGCGGTGCCGGGCGGCAGCGGATCGGTGCGGAACCGCCGCACGTCGCGGCGCCAGCGCAGCAGGCTGGCGAAACGCGCGCGGAAATCCCCATCGAAACGGGGCGGCCCGCCCGTATCCGCGCCGGCCCCCACGTCTGCAACATCGTCCATGGCGGTACCCCTTCCGGTGAGATGATCGGCGCCCGAGATTTCCCCGCCGGCCCCCTGCCTGTCAAACCCCGTGCCGTGTTCCCATCCTTATGGAAAAGGGTACAGGAGGACGCCATGGCCGCCACCGCCCCCCCGCCGGGCACCCGCCCCGACTGGACCGTCGATCAGGACTGGGCCGGCTACACCGCCGCCGACCACCGGGTGTGGCAAACGCTGTACCGCCGCCAGGACGCGCTGCTGCCGGGGCGGGTGGTGCCGGAATTCCTCGACGCGCTGCACGCGCTGGCGATCTCCCCCGACTCCATCCCCGATTTCGCCCGGCTGACGGCGGTGCTGGAACCGGCCACCGGCTGGCGCATCGTGGCGGTGCCGGGGCTGGTGCCGGGGGATGTGTTCTTCGAGCATCTGGCCAGCCGCCGTTTTCCCGTGACGGTGTGGATCAGGCGGCCCGAACAGATGGATTATCTGGAGGAGCCGGACCTGTTCCACGACCTGTTCGGCCATGTGCCGCTGCTGCTGAACCCGGTGTTCGCCGATTACCTGCAACGCTATGGACAGGTGGCGCAGCGGGCCGCGCGGCGGGGGGCGCTGGATTTCATCGGGCGGCTTTATTGGTACACGGTGGAATTCGGGCTGATGGCGACACCGGCGGGGCTGCGCATCTTCGGCGCCGGCATCGTGTCGTCGGCGGGGGAATCGGTGTGGTGCCTGGACGATGCCTCCCCCAACCGCATCGGCTTCGACGCCGGGCGGGTGATGGGGACCGATTACCGCATCGACGATTATCAGGAGACCTATATGGTCATCGACAGTTTCGACCAGCTTTTCGGCAGCATCGCCGGAGATCTGACGCCGCTGTTCGAAACGCTGAAGACGCACGCCCCCCTGCCCGCCGGAACGGTCCTGCCCACCGACCGGGTGTTCCACCGCGGCACCGGGGATTACCACCGGGCCAGGCGGGGGAAAGCCCTGCTTCGCAACACTCAAGTATCGTCAGGAAGGGAATAGCGCCGGACATGCAAAACCTCCTCATGCAGCGTGATTTCCAAGACCTGATTCACAAGATCGCTGCCATCGGCCAACTCTTCCAATGCCTGCTCGAACAGCTCGATCTGCATATCCAAATTCATGCCGGGCGGCCCGTTGAGGCAGATCAGCCCGGCATGGATGGCAACGTCGGCATATTGGCCCTTTGCCCCCGGCCTGTCCGCCGGGCCGCGGAAATCCACCGCGTTCTTGGTGACGAAGGTCCAATCGCCATCAAGAATGAAGGGCTTGAGTTCCCAATCCTTCCATCCGGCACATCCCAGCCAGACCACATGAGAGGCCCCGCCATACCCCTCGGCTTGGGCCAGCTTCGCCAGGGCCGGGCTGAGGCATTCGTCGATCAGGAACTTCATCCGGCTTTCCTGCGGCGCGCCACCCGGCGGTCGGTGACGATGACGGCCCCGGCGGGCAGCCCCTCGGCGGCTCTGGGCCGCCCCCGCACGGGGTTCGCTTCGGCGTAGAACATGGCAAGCTCGACCGTGGCGGTATCCAACGAGGGGTATGCCGCCAGGATCTGGTCCATGGAAAGCCCCGCGGCAACCGACGCTGCCACATCGTGAACGGGAACGCGCGTGCCCCGGATGACGGGCGTGCCGCCCAGAATGCCCGGATCGGACACGGCCAGGGCACGGGCGGCGGCCAGCCGGTCCAGGCGTTCGGTCGTGCGCTCGATGAAGGGTGCCAGATCGATCGTCAGGAAACCGTCCCGCACGGTCCAATCCTCATCCCGAAGAGACGCAAGGGCACGGGCCTGGAACCCGCGCAGGCGCCCGCCAGCCTCCCGGATGGTGAACAAACGCTCCTCGGCGGTCAGGCGCCGGGCGCTGTCCACATAAAAGGCGATGAGCGGACAGGCCATGGCGGCGACATGGCGGCCATCGTCGAGCGAGAAGAAATCATCCGGCAGAATGTGTTCATCGATGGCCCGGTTGACATCCCGCACCGGCACGCGGGCAACGACGGCGGCCTCAGCCGGTCTCAGCAATTCCGCAGTCAACCCCATGACAGTCCCCAGCATAAATCTTCCGACAGATCGGAAGATATGCCGCGACGGGCTGGACTTCAAGACGGGGCGCAGCACCGGGTTCGGCAAACGCCGAAACGGCCACGGGCCGCTTGACGATCTCAAGCGGCCCGTTGGCAGTCGAATTTTGGGACGATGGAGCGGGCGAAGGGATTCGAACCCTCGACCCCAACCTTGGCAAGGTTGTGCTCTACCCCTGAGCTACGCCCGCGTTCATCACGCGTCCATCGTGTCACACCGTCTTTTCGCAGTCGCCTCTCTTTCGAGAGACTGGAGCGGGCGAAGGGATTCGAACCCTCGACCCCAACCTTGGCAAGGTTGTGCTCTACCCCTGAGCTACGCCCGCGCTCCGCTGCGAACCATCCTTCCCGGTGCCGAACCTGGCGAACTCACTGAGTTTCTTCAGTTTTGTCCGTCGTTTCGTTCAGCGCCCCGTTCCGTCCGGCGGCGTGGGGCGGACTATACTCATCGCGAAAAACGATGCAAGCACATTTTTCGTTTTTTTTTGAGCGGCTGGACGGCCCTCCCGCGGCACGGTAAAACGGCGGGTATGGACACACCGCCACTCACCGATTGCGGGCCTCCGCCCACATCCCCCGACGCGCTGCTGGCGCGGCTGACGGCGCTGGGGATCGGCCACGTCACCCACCATCACGCCCCCGCCTTCACGGTGGAGGAAAGCCGGGCCCACCGCGGCGACCTGCCCGGCGGCCATTGCAAGAACCTGTTCCTGAAGGACAAGAAGGGGCAGTTCTGGCTGGTGGTGGCGCTGGAGGAGGCGCCGGTCGCGCTGAACAGCCTGGACCGGATCATCGGATCGGCCCGGCTGTCCTTCGCCTCGCCCGACCGGCTGTGGGAGCATCTGGGGGTCCGGCCCGGATCGGTGACGCCGTTCGCGCTCGTCAACGACACCGGGCGGCGGGTCAATGTGGTGCTGCAGCAGGCGATGATGGAATTCGACCCGCTGCACTATCACCCGCTGGTCAACGACCGCACCACCGCGGTGACGCCCGACGGGCTGCTGCGCTTCATCCGTGCGTGCGGACACGAGCCGCGCATCGTCGATTTCGGGCGGCCGGGAGAGGGGAAATGACGGGGGTGCGGCAGAAAGTGGCCGCCCCCGCCTCTTGTCCCGCTCCGGCGGCGCCTCATTTCTAACAACCGTCTGAAACGGAAAGCTGACGCCATGTTCCCCACGTCTCCCAACACGCCGTCCATGGCCCCCGGCGCCCCCGCCGGTGCCGGTGCGGACATCATCAAGGACGGTTCCGACCGCACGTTCATGGCCGACGTGATCCAGGCCTCGTCCGAGGTGCCGGTCATCGTCGATTTCTGGGCGCCGTGGTGCGGCCCGTGCAAGCAGCTCGGCCCCGTTCTGGAAAAGGCGGTCAAAGCCGCCAAGGGCGCGGTGCGGCTGGTCAAGATCGACACCGACAAGCACCCCATGATCGCCCAGCAGCTCCGCGTGCAGTCGATCCCCGCCGTCTACGCCTTCTTCCAGGGCCGCCCGGTGGACGCGTTCCAGGGGGCGCTGCCGGAATCGCAGGTGAAGACCTTTGTCGAGCGGCTGATCAAGCTGGCCGGCCCGGTCGATCCCGGCGCCGTGGTGGCCGAGGCGCTGGCCCAGGCCGGCGAGGCGCTGGCCGCCGGTGACACCGCCGCCGCCGCCGACACCTACAGCGCCATCCTGGAAGCCGAGCCGGAGAACGCCGCGGCCTATGCCGGCATGATCCGCTGCTTCCTGGCCATGGGCGAGACGGACCAGGCGGAGCAGATGCTGAAATCCGCCCCCGCCGCCATCGCCAAGAGCGCCGAGATCGCCGCCGTCAAGGCGTCGCTGGAGGTGGCCGAACAGGCCAAGGCCGCCGGCCCGATCCCCGAGCTGATGGAAAAGCTGGCCCACGACAAGGACGACCATCAGGCCCGCTTCGATCTGGCCATGGCGCTGTTCGCCAACAACCGCCGGGAAGCGGCGGTGGACGAGCTGCTGGAGCTGGTGCGCCGCGACCGCACGTGGAACGACGACGGCGCGCGCAAGCAGCTCGTCAAGTTCTTCGAGGTGTTCGGGCCGACCGACCCGCTGACGGTGCAGACGCGCCGCCGGCTGTCGTCGCTCCTGTTCCGTTGATGGATCGGTTCTATATTCGATGGGCATGAGCCGAAGCCCACCCGACCCGTCCACCGTCCGTCTGCCGCGCGTGCTGCCGGTGTTCCCCCTGGCGGGGGTTCTCCTGCTGCCGCGCGGGCGATTGCCGCTCAACATCTTCGAACCGCGCTATCTGGCGATGGTGGAGGATGCCATGGCCGGCGACCGCCTGATCGGCATGATCCAGCCCGCCGACCCGCAGTGCCGCAGCCGCGCGCCGGCGCTGTACCCCACCGGGTGCGCCGGGCGCATCAGCCAGTTCGAACGGACGGACGACGGACGGTTCCTGATCGTGCTGACCGGCGTCAGCCGCTTCACCATCCACCGCGAGGTGGACGGGCCGCGCGGCTATCGCCGGGTGGAGGCCGACTGGACCCGGTTCGACGGCGACGTGCAGCCGCCGGCCCCGCCGGGGCTGGACCGCAAGCGGCTGCTGGACGGGCTGAAGTCCTTCTTTCCCCTGCACGGCATGTCGGCGAGCTGGGAATCCCTGGCGTGCGCGCCGGAGGATCTGCTCATCACCTCGCTGGCGATGATCTGCCCGTTCGAGCCGTGCGAGAAACAGGCGCTGCTGGAGGCTCCCGACGCCGCCGAGCGTGGTAAGCTCTTGATCACGCTGATCGAGATGGCCATTCTCGACGGCCACACCGGTGCCGTGGGGGCCGACTGCGCCCCCCGGCGTCACTGACACCCCTTCCCTGCCGCCCCCCGCGAGGCCGTTTGCCATGAGCGCCCATTCCCCCGAGGACCGTTCCGCCGAGACTCGCCCCGCCGAGGTGAAACCCACCCAGCGCGTCGATCCCAAGCTGCTGGAAATCCTGGTCTGTCCGCTGACCAAGGGGCCGCTGCGCTATGACGCCGAGCGTGGCGAGCTGATCAGCGACCGCGCCGGGCTGGCCTATCCCATCCGCGACGGCATCCCGATCATGCTGATCGACGAGGCCCGCACCCTGGACGGCCAGGGGGGGACCAAGCGGTGAGCACCGGAGGGACGAGCGAGAACGCCGGCACCCGCCACTGGCCGACGGAAATCCGCCTGAAATCGGCGGAAAAGCGGCTGGAGATCGCGTTCGACGACGGCGCGCGCTTCGCGCTGCCGGCGGAATACCTGCGGGTGCTCAGCCCGTCGGCGGAGGTGCAGGGCCACAGCCCCGCCCAGCGCGTGACCCAGCACGGCAAGATCCACGTGGGCATCATCGGCGTGGAGCCGGTGGGCAACTATGCCGTCAAGCTGGTGTTCGACGACCTGCACGACAGCGGCATCTACACCTGGAACTACCTCTACGAACTGGGCGAGCGGCAGGACGAGCTGTGGGCCGCCTACCTCGCCGAGATCGCGGAGAAGGGGCTGACGCGGGAACCGCGCCTGCCCCGGTAACACCGTCTTACTGTCTGGGACCGACCAGGGCGAACCATCCGCCCTGCGGATCCTGGCACTGGAGAATCCAGATGCCGCCCGGCACCTGATGGGGGCCGTGGGCCACCGTGCCGCCGCCGGCCTCCACCCGCCCCTTGGCGGCGTCGATGTCGTCCACGCTGAAATAATAGAGCCACACCGGGGCCGGCACCTCCGGCGTCTTGGTCAGGATGCCGCCGCACATGGTCCCGCCCGCGGGCGCGAAGATGCGGTAGACGCCCATCGGCCCCATGTCCATGTCCTCCACCACCGTCCAGCCGAACAGGTCGGCGTAGAAGGCGAAGGCGGCCGCGCCGTCGGCGGCGTGCAGTTCGTGCCAGCCGATGTGGCCGGGGGCCATGGCCGCTTCCCCCTCCGGCGGGGCGCCGGCACATTCGGGCGCCGGACGGTAGAGCACGACGGCGGCCCCCTGCGGGTCGGCCACCACCGAGAAGCGGCCCACGGTGGGAATGTCCGCCGGATCGCGGTGGACGGTGCCGCCGGCCGCCGCCACGCGGGCGGTCATGGCGTCCACGTCGTCCACGGCGACGGACCCGATCCAGGCCGGCTGGGTCCGGTCCGGGTTGCCGGTGTCGGCCAGCGCCATCAGCCCCGCCTGGGGCACGCCGCCAGCGGTCAGCAGGGTGTACGAGAAGCCGGGATGGCCGGCGTCCTGCGCGCCCCACCCCACCACGTCGCCGTAGAAGCGCGCGGCGGCGGCGGTGTCGGTGGTCATCAGCTCGTACCAGACGAAACGGCCCTGAAGTGCGGTCATGGGATGATCTCCGGTCGGAAGGAAGCGGGTCAGGCGGTGCGGCGGTAATCGGCGGTCATGATGGTGATCCAGGCGCCGTCGGCCCCCAGCATGCGGGCGGTGAACGACCGCTGCCCCTCGGGCGTCAGGGTGATGATGTCCTGGAACCGGGTCATGGTGCCGTCGTTGGCCATGAAGTTCGGCCCTTCGGTGTCGAGCGTCAGGGTGGTGCCGCTCTCGTCCAGCGTGCCCACGTACACCCACAGGTACGCGGCCATGGAGCCGGCCCAGGTGCCGACGAAACGCCCCTTGGCGGGATCGTAGCCCAGGGTCATCTGGGTGTCCGCGACCGCGCCGTCGGGCATTTCGCCGCGCCCCTGCGCCACCACCCACAGGCTGCCCATGGGACGGACGGTTTCGGTCCAGGGCGGCGTGTTCTTCCCTTCGAAGCCGGGGCAGTCGGAGGTGTAGGTCCAATCGCCCACCAGCCGCATCAGCCAGCCGTGTTCCGGTGTCGGTTCGGTCTTCATCGTGCTCTCCCAAGCTGTCGGTGTTTTTTTGAATGCCAAGGCCTTCGGTTGATAAAACCGGGCCTTGTTGACAGTTTCCAGTTGAGTTGATATCAACTCTTTGCCATGGAGTCAAACACTGTTCTTGTTCCGTTCGAGGTAACGCATGAGGTGCGGGACTCGTGCCTGTGCCTGTCCGTTCAGCGGGCGGCGCGCGCGCTGGCGCGGCGTTTCGACGAGGCGCTGCGCCCGGTGGGGCTGACCAACAGCCAGTTTTCGCTGCTGATGGCGCTGAACCGCCCGGAGCCGGCGCGGATGCGCCCGGTGGCGGAACTGCTGGGCCTGGACCGCACCACCCTGACGGCGGCGCTGAAGCCGCTGCAACGGCGGGGGCTGGTGCGGGTGGCCCACGATCCCGAGGACCGGCGCAACCGGCTCCTGTCCCTGACCGACGCAGGCCGAGAGGTGCTGGCCGACGCGGTGCCCATCTGGCGCCGGGTTCATGGGGAGATCGAGGCCATGGCCGGCGATGCTGATGGTTTGCGGGCGGGGCTTCTGGCCTTGGGGGCCGTGTAATGGGATGTTTTGCCCAGCCGGCAATGCCCAGTCCCCCGGAGCACACCAAGGAAACCATCTGCCCATATGATTATCCGAGAGAATAATTCAGTGAATTTTTACGCCCATTTCCTAGGGTACGGCAAGAATTAATCAAATTTTCCTTTGACACCCGTCACAATTCATCTTTATCCGAGCGTTCCTCGCCGCAATTATCTTCATCAGAATGGACCGCCGGGGGGAAGCGGTGACGCACTGCCCCCGTCCTGAACCGGGGAGAGCCAGCGATGACGATGAACGGCGCCTATTTCAACAACCTGGACCAGAAGGGCCTGAAAACGGCGCTGGCCCAGATTCCGGGAAGCAAGACCACCGACTACATCCTGTTCAGCCTGAACGTGGCGAGCGGCACCAGCGCCGACATCAACTTCGGGCTGACCGGCCCCGTCCTGGCCTCGGACTCGGCGGCCACCCAGGCCACCACCGACCTTCTGGTCAAGGTGGTGGCGGAGGGCGTCTCGTCCGGCGCCTGCAAGCGGGTGTGGCTTTCCCTGGGCGGGTGGGGATCCGACGCCTTCTCGAACATCGAGGCCATCTTGACCGCGGACGGCAGTCAGAACGGCGATCTGGCAACGGTCCTGATGGCGAATTTCTCCGCCATCTTCAACCAGATCACCGCCATCGACGGGGTCGAGTCGGTCGGGTTCGACCTGGATTACGAACAGCAGAGCGGAAATCTGACCGCACTGGTGACGATGACGGCGGTCACGCTTTACACCCAGTTCCAATGCCCGCTCACCTTCTGCCCATATCAGGCGGATGGACCATGGATCGCGGCGCTTCAGGCGGTCTACGCCGCGCTTGGTGTCCAGCCCGTCGCCGGGATCAATCTGCAGACCTATGCCGGCGGGCGGTACAACGACCCGTCGGCCTGGACGACGGACCTGACCAACGCGGCGGACACCGGCGTCGCGGACCCGGCATCGTTCATCTGGCCGATCGTATCCTGCGACACGACCGCCCTGCCGGACAGCACGCCGTCCCAGACGGCCACCGCCTTGCAGGGCTGGAAATCGGCGGGTGGTTCGCTGTGGGCGACGGCGAACCTGCCCTATCACGGCCATACCCTGACCGACTACGGCAAGGCCATCGCCGGGGCGGTCGCCTAACCCCACGGGAGGTCCGGAGGGCCTTCCGGCCCTCCGGGCGGGTGCGGGCGGCAGCCCGCTTTCCCTCCCCCCTCCCCTTACTCCGCCGCCACCACCGGGGGCCGCGGGGCGGCGTTGACGGGGGCGGCGTTCTGCGCATCCACCACCGCGATGGCGGTCATGTTGACCAGCCCGCGCACGGTGATCGACGGCGTGACGATGTGGGCGGGGCGGGCCACGCCCAGCAGCATCGGACCGACGTTCTGGGCATCGCCCAGCACCTTCAGCATGTTGAAGGCGATGTTGGCGGCGTCCAGCGTGGGCATGACCAGCATGTTGGCCTCCCCCTTCAGGCGCGAATCGGGGAGGGTGCGGTTGCGGATGGCTTCCGACAGGGCGGCGTCGGCGTGCATTTCGCCGTCCAGTTCCAGGTCGGGAAGCTGTTCGGAAGCCAGTTGGTAGGCCCGGCGCATCTTGCGGGCGCTGGGGGTGTCGGCGCTGCCGAAGTTGGAGTGGGACAGCAGCGCCACCTTGGGTTCGATGCCGAACCCGCGGACCTCCTCGGCGGCCATGCGGGTGATCTCCACCACCTGCTCGGCGGTGGGATCGGGGTTCACATAGGTGTCGCAGAGGAAGAAGCTGCCCTTGGGCAGGATCAGCATGTTCATGGCCGCGGCGTTGTTGACGCCGGGCTTCAGGCCGATGATGTCGAGGATGTGGTTGTAGTATTCGCTGTAGCGGCCCGAGGTGCCGCAGATCATGGCGTCCGCCTCGCCCCGGCGGACCATCAGGGCGCCGAACACGACGGGCTGGGTGCGCACCACGTTCTGGGCATGCTTGGGCGACACGCCGCGGCGGGCCAGCATGGAACGGTAGATTTCGGAATAATTGTGGGTGCGCAGGTCGCGGATGACCTCGATCACCTCCGCGTCCACGTCGGGGCGCAGGCGCAGGCCCAGGGATGCGATGTTGCGCTCGATGATTTCGCGCCGTCCGATGAGGATGGGGAAGGCGATCTTTTCATCCACCGCGATCTGTGCGGCGCGCAGGATGCGCTCGTCCTCGCCCTCGGCATAGACCACGCGCTTGGGCGCCTTCTTCGCGCGCTGCATCACCGGCTTCATGGCAAGGCCGGAGCGGAAGACGTACTGGGCCAATTGCTCGCGGTAGGCGTGGAAATCGGTGATGGGGCGGGTGGCGACCCCCGATTCCATGGCGGCCCTGGCCACCGCCGACGACACCTCGATGATCAGGCGGGGGTCGAAGGGTTTGGGCAGGATGTAGCTGGGGCCGAAGCGCAGGTCTTCGCCCATATACGCGGCGGCGGCCACGTCGGACGGTTCGGCCTGGGCCAGATTGGCCACCGCGTGGGTGGCGGCGATCTTCATCGCCTCGTTGACGGTGGTCGCCCCCACATCCAGCGCGCCGCGGAAGATGAAGGGGAAGCACAGGACGTTGTTGACCTGATTGGGATAGTCCGAGCGCCCGGTGGCGATGATGGCGTCGGGCCGGGCAGCCCGGGCCAGGTCGGGCATGATCTCCGGCTCGGGGTTGGCGAGCGCCAGGATCAGCGGGCGGTCGGCCATGCGCGGCAGCAGTTCGGGCTTCAGCACCTTCGGCCCCGACAGGCCGAGGAACAGGTCGGCGCCGTCGATCACCTCGTCCAGCGTGCGGGCCGATGTCGCCTGGGCGTAAGCCGCCTTGTAGTCGTTCATCGCCTCGTTGCGGTCCTTGTAGACCACGCCCACATGGTCCACCAGCCACACGTTTTCGCGGCGGATGCCGATGCTGACCAGCAGGTCGAGGCAGGCCAGCCCGGCGGCGCCGCCGCCGGTGGAGACCACCTTGATGTCTTCCGGCTTCTTGCCCACCAGCTTCAGCCCGTTGAGCACGGCGGCACCCACCACGATGGCGGTGCCGTGCTGGTCGTCGTGGAAGACGGGGATGTTCATGCGCTCGCGGCAGCGGCGCTCCACCTCGAAGCAGGCGGGGGCGGCGATGTCTTCCAGGTTGATGGCGCCGAAGGTGGGCTCCAGGCGGACGATGGTGTCCACCAGCGCATCCACGTCGTTTTCCGCCAGTTCCAGGTCGAACACGTCGATGCCGGCGAACTTCTTGAACAGGACCGCCTTGCCCTCCATCACCGGCTTGGCGGCCAGCGGGCCGATGTTGCCGAGACCGAGCACGGCGGTGCCGTTGGTGACGACGGCCACCAGATTGGCGCGCGCGGTCAGCTCGGCGGCCTGGGACGGGTCGGCAACGATGGCGTTGCAGGGAGCGGCCACGCCCGGCGAATAGGCCAGCGCCAGATCGCGCTGGTTCGCCATGGGCTTGGTGGCCACGATGGCCAATTTACCGGGTTTCGGTTGACGGTGGTATTCGAGCGCCAGTGCGTCGAGATCCCCGGACATGGTGGCTCCTCCCAGAGTAGCGTGAATCGGGTTAATTGAGGCGTTTGCCCGCCGCTGTTCGCACAAGGCTTATACCGCAATCGGCCCGCCCCGCAAAGCCGCACCCCGGCACGGGAGCGATGTGTTTGTGCAATGACGGCGGTTGGAAATCGGCAAAAACGAAGTGTCGCCGCAATATTGGTAAGACCACACGGCAGACAAGGCCGAAATTGGTAATACCAAACAAAAAGCCCTCTCAGGGAGAGGGCGGCAGAGGCCGGAGGCGGCCCGCCCCACCGGCCCTGCGTGCCGATGGGGACAGGGATTGCCGCCTGACCAAGTGTCCCGTCAGATGCGGGCGATGGCCGGTTCCTTGAAATGGTCCTGGTACTCTTCGACGGCCTTCGACTCGTCGAATTCCTTTTCCATCTTGGCGACGACCACGGTGGCGACACCGTTGCCGATCAGGTTGGTCAGCGCGCGGGCCTCGGACATGAAGCGGTCAACGCCCAGCAGCAGCGCCAGACCTTCGACCGGCAGGGTGCCGGTGGCCGACAGGGTGGCCGCCAGGGTGACGAAGCCGCCGCCGGTCACCGCCGCCGCCCCCTTGGACGTGACCATCAGCAGGCCCAGGATGGTGAGCTGCTGCCAGATGCTCAGCTCGATGTTGAACGCCTGGGCGATGAAGATGGCGGCCATGGACAGGTAGATCGACGTGCCGTCCAGGTTGAAGGAATAGCCCGTCGGGATGACCAGACCGACCACATGCTTGGAGCAGCCGAAGCGCTGCATCTTTTCCATCATCCGCGGCAGCACCGATTCCGACGAGGAGGTGCCGAGCACGATCAGCAGTTCCTGGCGGATGTAGCGGATGAAGTTCCACAGGCTGAAGCCATAGGCCCGCGCGATGGTGCCCAGCACACCGAAGATGAAGATGATCATGGTGAGGTACACCGCGGCCATCAGCTGGCCCAGCGACAGCAGCGAGGCGACGCCGTACTTGCCGATGGTGAACGACATGGCGCCGAACGCACCCAGCGGGGCAACCCGCATCAGGATGCCGATCACGCCGAACAGGGCGTGCGCCACCTTCTCGAACATGTCCTCCACCGGCTTGCCCTTCTGGCCCATGGCCGACAGGGCCACGCCGAACACCACGGCGAAGAACAGGATCTGGAGCATGTCGCCCTTCACGAACGCGCCGATCACGTTGTCGGGCACGATGTTCATGAAGAAATCCAGCGTGCTCTGGGCGTGCGCCTCGTTGGCGTACTTGGCCACCGCGTCGGACTTGAGCTGCCCGGCGTGGATGTTCATGCCAGCGCCCGGCTTCACCAGATTGACCACGATCAGCCCGATGGCGAGCGCGAAGGTGGTGACCACCTCGAAATACAGGATGGCCTTGCCGCCGACCTTGCCCACCTTCTTCATGTCGCCGATTGACGAGATGCCGGTGACCACGGTCAGGAACACGATGGGGCCGATGACCATCTTGATCATCTTGATGAAGACGTCACCCAGCGGCTTCATCTCCACCGCCAGGGACGGATAGAAATGACCCAGGAGAATGCCGATGGTGATCGCCGTCAGAACCTGAAACGTCAGGTTGGTATAGATGGGTTTCTTCTTGGTCTGCTGTCCGTCGATGGTCACGGCCGTCTCCTCAAGCATGATTGTGGGCCAAGCGGCGTTTTGTTGCGAATGAAAGCAAACGCCGTGCCAACGGAAAAAGCCCTGCGGTTCCGCCGCCGCCGCGGTGCTGGTGTGTGGAAATCCGCACTTCCCCTCGCTTTCAGATGTGCGAAAATCCGCACAGAGCGTTTCTATGTTGCGATGCAAAACGCCGGGACGGTGGTTTGATTAGGAAAACGGGGCAACCCACGCCATTTTCATTCCAAGTGGTAGGACCACTTCGCCGCCACCCGCGGCGGGCGGCGGTGCTGTGCCTTGTGCTGGCCGCGGGGCTGGCCGGTGCGGCGGGCTGGGCATGGGGGGATGCGCGGGCCCGGACCGACCTGACCGATGCCGGCTGGGCGCGGGTGGCGCTGTATCAGGCGAACCTACGGACGGAATTGGAAAAACACGCCGCCGTGCCGCTGGCGCTGGCCCAGGCGGACGATGTGGCGGCGCTGCTGGCCGCCCCCGCCCCGGCCCCGGCGGGCGCGGTGGCGGCCATGAACGCCAAGCTTCAGGGCATCGCCACCGCCCTGTCGGCGTCGGCCCTGTATGTGATGAACGCGCAAGGGGTGACGGTGGCGGCGTCCAACTGGGACGCGGCGGACAGCTTCATCGGACGCAATTTCGCCTTCCGCCCCTATTTCCGCGACGCCATGGACCGGGGGGAGGGGCATCATTTCGCGCTGGGCACCACGTCGCTGGTGCCGGGTTTCTACACCGCCCACCGGGTGCGTGCGGAAAACCGCACACCGGCGCCCCCTCCGGATGCGGCCCTGGGAGCGGCCCTGGGAGCGGTGGTGCTGAAGGTGGGGTTCGGCGGGCTGGAAAGCGGTTGGCGCGCCGGGGCGGAGCGGGTGGCGGTGTCGGGGCGCGACGGGGTGGTGTTCATCACCACGGTGGAATCCTGGCGTTACCGCCTGCTGCCCGGCATCCAGCGCCCGCCGGAAGAGGGGTACGAGGCCCTGCCCTGGGTGCCCGCCGACGACGGCACCGTGTCGGTGCGCGAGGATGGGCGCTGGCGCCGGTATCTGTTCCAGACCGCGGCGGTGCCGGGGGGCGACTGGTCGCTGCATGTGCTGACGCCGCTGGCCCCGGTGCGGGACCGGGCGCGCACCGCGGCCCTGCTGGCGGGCGGGGCGGTGGGGCTGGCCGGGCTGGCCGGCATGGTGCTGGCCCAGCGCCGCCGCAGCCTGCGCGAGCGCATGGCGTGGCAGGAGAACGCCCGCCGCACCGCCGAGCAGCGGGTGGCGGAGGCCACCGCCGAACTGCGCGCCCGCGAAAACGATCTGGTGCAGGCGGCCAAGCTGGCGGCCCTGGGCCAGATGTCGGCGGGCATCGCGCACGAGATCAACCAGCCGCTGGCCGCCCTGCGCACCTTCGCCGACAACGCGCGCGTGCTGCTGGAGCGGGGGAAGACGGCCTCGGTGGCCGACAATCTGGCGGAAATCGCCGACCTGACCGACCGCATGGCCAGCATCACCCGCCAGTTGAAGGGCTTCGCCCGCCGGGCCGGCGGCACGCTGGGGCCGGTGGAGGCGGGGCGCGCGGTGCGCCAGTCGCTGGCCCTGCTGGAAACCAAGCTGCGCCGGCACCGGGTGACGGTGGCCCTGGACCTGCCCGCCGCCCCGGTGTGGGTGGTGGGGGAGGATGTGCGGCTGCAGCAGGTCCTGGTCAACCTGTTCGCCAACGCCGCCGACGCCGCCAAGGACCGCCCCGCCCCGGCCCTGGAGATCCAGATGACCGCCCCAGGGACGGGAGAGGAGGCGGCGGCTGTGGTGCTGACCGTGCGCGACAACGGCGCCGGCATCGCCGCCGATGCCCTGCCCCGCATGTTCGTCCCCTTCTTCACCACCAAGGAGGCGGGCGAGGGGCTGGGGCTGGGGCTGTCCATCAGCCACGGCATCGTCACCGATTTCGGCGGCACCGTCACCGCCGGCAACCACCCGGACGGCGGTGCGCTGTTCACCGTCCGCCTGAAACCCGCCGATCCCCCCGCGTCGGAGCTGCTGTCATGAGCGCGCCTGTCCTTTTCGTCGATGACGAGCGGCCCATCCGCATGGCCGGAACCCAGGCGCTGGAACTGGCCGGGTTCGACGTGACGGCGGCGGAATCGGCGGACAAGGCGCTGAAGGGGCTGACCCGCGATTTCGCCGGCTGCGTGGTCAGCGACGTGCGGATGCCGGGCATGGACGGGCTGGCGCTGCTGGCGGCGGTGCGCGCGCTCGACCCCGACCTGCCGGTGATTCTGATCACCGGCCACGGCGACGTGCCCATGGCGGTGCAGGCCATCCGCGACGGCGCCTATGATTTTCTGGAAAAGCCCTTCCCCTCCGACCGGCTGGTGGAGGTGGTGCGGCGCGCGGCGGAAAAGCGGCGGCTGGTGCTGGACAACCGCCACCTGCGCCGGCAGCTGGCGGGCAAGCCGGGGGCCGGGGGCGTGGCCTCGATCATCGGGCGCACGCCGGCCATCGAACGGCTGCGCGCCACCATCACCGCCGTGGCCGACACCGCCGCCGACGTGCTGATCCTGGGCGAGACCGGCAGCGGCAAGGAGATGGTGGCCCGCGCGCTGCACGCCGAAAGCCGGCGGCGCACCAACCCCTTCGTGGCGCTCAACTGCGGCGCCATGCCGGAGAGCATCTTCGAATCCGAACTGTTCGGGCACGAGGCCGGGGCCTTCACCGGGGCGGCCAAGCGCCGGGTGGGCCGCATCGAGCACGCCAGCCGCGGCACCCTGTTCCTGGACGAGATCGAGAGCATGCCCCTGGCGCTGCAGGTCAAGATGCTGCGCGTGCTTCAGGAGCGGCTGGTGGAGCCGCTGGGCTCCAACGATCAGGTGGCGGTGGACCTGCGGGTGGTGGCGGCGACCAAGGTGGACCTGCGCGAGGCGGCCAGCCGCGGCACCTTCCGCGAGGATCTCTATTACCGGCTGAACGTGGTGGTGGTGGCGATCCCGCCGTTGCGGGCGCGGCGCGACGACATCCCGCTGCTGTTCCAGCATTTCATGGCCCAGGCCGCCCAGCGCTATGGCCGCGAGCCGCCGCCGCTGACACCCGAACGCGCCCACCGGCTGATGGCCCACGGCTGGCCCGGCAACGTGCGCGAACTGCGCAACGCCGCCGACCGTTTCGTGCTGGGACTGGCCGACGGCGCGGAAACGCCCCTGGCTCCCGCCCCGCCCCAGCCGCCCGGTCCCGGCCTGTCGCTGGCCGAACGGGTGGACCTGTTCGAAAAATCGGTGATCGAAGACGAACTGGCCCGCCACAAGGGCAGCGTGAAGGCCACCATCGAGGCGTTGAACATCCCCCGGAAGACCTTCTACGACAAGCTGAAGCGCCACGGGCTGAGCCGGGATGATTTTATCGAATGAGTTTCGGCCCTTGGCACCCGGATGGGAATCTGTAGGCTAGAAACCGAACGACAGGGAACCGCCCCGTCCGCGGGCGGCCAGACAAGGATAAGGCACGATGTCGAACATTCACAAGAAAGCCATGGAAGCGGTTCTGCAGGCGGCGGAGCTGGACATCGTGGGAACGCTGGAGGAGCGCGAGATCACCGACCGCAACAGCGAGGACGGTGACGAAGCGGTCCTGGACGTGGCGATTCTGCATGCCTACCGCATCTTCGTGCGCATCTGCGAGGAGCAGGGCATCCCCGCCGACGCCGATCTGTTCGCCGAACTGGCCGACGATCTGGCCGAGGAGCTGGCGGGCGAGGAAGCCGGCGACGATATGGAGTGACGGGACGGCGCGGCGCCCCTCCCTCCATTCCCCGAGTCGGACCGACGGTTCCGATTCGGGGCACGGTGGCGCACACACCGTTCTGCTTTTGACGTGACGACAGGGTTTTGACGTGACGACAGGGAAGGATCAGGTTCCGATGACACCGCCGACCACCCCCATCCGGCGCAACCGGCTGACGAAGATCGTCGCCACGCTGGGTCCGGCTTCGTCCACCCCGGCCATGATCCGCACGCTGTTCGAAGCCGGCGTGGACGTGTTCCGCCTGAATTTCTCTCACGGAACCCACGCCGACCACGGCGAGCGGCTGGCCGCCATCCGCGCGGTGGAAGCCGAGCTGGGCCGCCCCATCGGCGTGATGGCGGACCTCCAGGGGCCGAAGCTGCGCATCGCCACCTTTGCCGACGGCCCCATCACGCTGACGCCGGGCCACCGGCTGCGGCTCGACCTGTCGCGGGAACCGGGGGATCTCACCCGTGTCGGCCTGCCCCATCCCGAAATCTTCGCGGCCATGGCGCCGGGCGCCGACCTGCTGCTGGACGACGGGCGGGTGCGGCTGCGCGTGGTGGATTGCGGGCCGGAGTTCGCCGACACCGTGGTGGTCAGCGGCACCCGGCTGTCGGACCGCAAGGGCGTGAACGTGCCGGGCGTGATGCTGCCCTTGTCGCCCCTGACGGCGAAGGACCGCGAGGATCTGGTCTTTGCGCTGGACCAGGGGGTGGATTGGGTCGCCCTGTCCTTCGTCCAGCGGCCCGAGGACGTGGCGGAGGCCCGCCGGCTGATCGCCGGGCGCGCGGCGCTGCTGTCCAAGCTGGAAAAGCCCCAGGCCATCCAGCATCTGGACAGCATCATCGAACTGTCCGACGGGGTGATGGTGGCCCGCGGCGACCTGGGCGTGGAACTGCCGCCCGAGGACGTGCCCAGCATCCAGAAGCGCATCGTGCAGGAGGCGCGGCGCGCCGGCAAGCCGGTGATCGTGGCGACCCAGATGCTGGAATCCATGGTCTCCGCCCCCGCCCCCACCCGGGCGGAGGCGTCCGACGTGGCCACCGCCGTGTTCGACGGGGCGGATGCGGTGATGCTGTCGGCGGAAACCGCCTCGGGCTCCTATCCCGTGGAGGCGGTGTCGTTCATGGACCGCATCACCGGCAAGATCGAGCGTGACCCGCTCTACCGCGCCATCATGGACGCCCAGCAGCCGGAGCCGGAGCACACCGCCGCCGATGCCATCACCAGTGCCGCGCATCAGGTGTCGCACACCATCCAGGCGGCGGCCATCGTCACCTACACCACCAGCGGCTCGACCACGCTGCGGGCGGCGCGCGAACGGCCCGAGGTGCCGATCCTGTGCCTGACCTCCAGCCAGGAGACGGCGCGGCGGCTGGCCATGGTGTTCGCGGTCCACGGGGTGGTGATCGCCGACGTCACCAACTTCTCCGAAATGGTCCAGACCGCCACCCGCACCGCCTTCGCCCACCGCCTGGCGGCGGAGGGCCAGCGGCTGGTCATCACCGCCGGCGTGCCCTTCGGCACCCCCGGCAACACCAACATCCTGCGCATCGCCTGGGTCGAGGGGAACGCGTAAGACCGGCCCACGGCACTTGGCTTGAACGTCTCCGGCACGCCTCATCCGTGGCGTGCCGGCAGCCCTCCGTCCGCCCCGGCGCGGCCTGCGGCATTCCGGTTCCTTTTCATCGTCATCCCAGCCAAGGCTGGGATCCAGACGGTGTTTCCAAGGCCGCAAGGGCTTCATACCGCCGCCGGTCGCGGCTCACGTCTGTATTCCCGCCCATCACGTGCATCCGGTCGCCGGCGCGGCAGGTGGGGCGATGCCGAAAATTCCGGGCTTCTCCACAGATTTCAACCCTGAGAACCCAGGTTCGGGGCCCCGGCCGCCGTGCCGGGCACCGATGGCCGGGAACCGTCCATCGGCACTCGCCCAAAACGTTTGGAATTTGACGATAATATAAACTTTATTTCGAAAATCCAATGACTTCACCCAATTGACAGAACGAAAACTAATGTGCTCTTATCGCTATAGTAGTATATGATTTCGAAGAGGAGAGCGGCGATGGATGATCCGTCCGTTCCATCGGTCACGCTGAGTGGCGTGGCGGTCCGGTTCGGCCGCTTCACGGCTGTGTCCGACGCCGACCTGCACGTCAAATCGGGCGAGTTCCTGGCGGTCGTCGGTCCGACGGGCTGCGGGAAATCGACGCTCCTCAACATCATCACCGGCCTGCTGCGCCCGGCCGCCGGCACGGTGGCGATCTTCGGCAAACCGCTGACCGGACTGAACGGCGATTCCGGCTACATGCTCCAGCAGGACGCGCTGCTGCCCTGGAAGACGGCACTCGACAACATCGGCCTGGGGCTGATCTTCCAGGGAATGCCGGTCGCACAGGCGCGCGAACGCGCCCTTCCCTGGCTCAGGAAGGTCGGGCTGGACGGCTTCGAATCCCGCTATCCGCACCAGCTTTCCGGCGGCCAGCGCAAGCGCGTCGCCATGGCCCAGACCCTGATCATGGGACCGAAGATCGTGCTGATGGACGAGCCCTTCTCGGCGCTCGACGTGCACACCCGCCGCCTCATGCACCGGATCCTGCTGGATCTGTGGCAGGAGGAGCGGCGTTCGCTGATCTTCATCACCCACGATCTGGAGGAGGCGATCACGCTGGCCGACCGCGTGCTGGTGATGTCCGCCGGTCCGGGCAGCCGGATCATCGGCGAGGTGCCGATCCCCCTGCCGCGACCACGGAACGTGAGCGCGCTGGCGACCACCGACGAATTCCTGCACCTGTACCGCGAAGTGTGGGGGCTGCTCGGTGCCGAGGTGGAGAAGAGTTATGCCGCAGCCCGACACTAGCCCGACGGTTACGATCGCTTCCGAGGTTCCGGCCGACGCCCCGCGGGCGCCGTGGAGCCGGAAGGGAAAGGTCCGCGCGACTCAGATCGGCATCGTCGCGGTCTTCCTGGTCGCGTGGGAAATGGCCGGACGGCTGGCGTGGATCGACCCGTTCTTCTTCCCCTTGCCCACGGCCATCGCCGGGCGCCTGGCGGAGTGGTTCTCGACCAGCGAGATCTGGGGCGACGTCGGCATCACGCTGCTGGAGACGGTGCTGTCCTTCACCATCGGCATCGCCGCCGGCACGGCACTGGGCATCTGGCTCGGCCTGTCCGCGTTCGCCGCCGATGTTCTCCAGCCCTTCGTCAAGGTCTTCAATGCCATCCCGCGCATTCTGCTGGGACCGATCTTCGTTCTGTGGTTCGGCCTGGGGCTGGCGTCGAAGGTGGCGCTGGGCGTGACCATCGTGCTGTTCATCGCTTTCTTCAACACGCTGCAGGGTGTGCGCGAGGTGAACCCGGTGGTGCTCGCCAACGCCCGGCTGCTCAAGGCCAGCCGGATGGCCCTGCTGCGCCACGTCTACCTGCCGTCGGCGGCGAGCTGGATCGTGTCGAGCCTGCGCGTCTCGGTGGGCATGGCGGTGATGGGCGCTGTGGTGGCCGAATACCTCGGCTCGTCCGCCGGCCTGGGGCACATCATCGCCCAGGCCGAAGGCGTGATGGACGCCACCGGCGTCTTTGCCGGGCTGGTTCTGCTGTCAACCTTCGTGGTCACCCTGGACCGGCTCGTGGACAGCCTGGAATCCCGTCTGCTGGTCTGGCGCCCCGTGCCGTCCGGCGAACCGGACGCGTGAGTCGCGCCGCATCCCCCTTTCTGAAGGAGAGGCCCATGCTCGGAACCTTGGGCAACCGTTTGGCCGCCGCCCTGGCCGTGCTGCTCGTGGTGGTACCGGCCCTTGCGGCCGAACCGGAAAAGGCCGCCGTGTCCATCGGCGTCGGTTCGTCGATCCTCAACTACGCGCCGCTGCCGCTGGCCCAGAACCTGGGCCATTTCAAGCAGGAGGGGCTGACCGTCACCGTGGAGAACTTCCAGGCCGGCGGCAGCAAGGCCCTGCAGGCGCTGATCGGCGGCTCGGTGGACGCAGTGGTCGGCTTCTACGACCACACGATCCAGATGCAGGCGCAGGGCAAGGAAATCGTCGGCGTATTCCTGCTGACCGACACGCCGGGCATCGTCTTCGACGTGCGCGCCGACCTTGCCGGCACAATCAAGGACGGCAAGGATCTGAAAGGGATGAGGATCGGCATCACGACGCCGGGTTCGTCCAGCGACATGGTGCTGCGCTACTACCTGCGCCGCAACGGCCTGACGCCGCGCGACGTCAGCATCCTGGCGGTCGGCACCGGCGCGCCGGGCATGGTGGCGCTGGAGGGGAAGACCGTGGACGCGCTCATCACCTTCGATCCCATCGCCACCGTGCTCGACCGCAAGGGCACCGGCAAGCCGCTGTTCGACACCCGCAACGAAGACGGGTCCAGGGTTGCGTTCGGCGGCGCCTACCCCACGGCCTGCCTTTATGTGACCAAGGCCTTTCTGGAGAAGAACCCGGAGACCGTGCAGCGCCTGGCCAACGCCTTCCTGCGCACGCTGCGCTGGCTTGCCGTGGAACCGCCGGAACGCATCGTCGCTGCCTTGCCGGCCGCCTCCAAGGTGGACGACCACACCCTCAACCTCGACATCGTGACGGCCTCGAAACCGATGTTCTCGCAAACCGGGCTGTTCGACCCGGAAACCTTGAAGACACCGCTGGCGGTCCTGTCCATGTACGACGAGAAGATCGGCAAGGCCCCCATCGACCTGTCCCGAACCTACACCAACCGCTTTGCGGAAGAGGCGGCCAAACAGCACCCGTAACGCCGCCGGGACGCTGGTGTCCCCCCAACAGGGGAATCGCATTTGAGAAAAGACGGTAGCGCGGCGCTCTGAAAAGGATTCTGTAGGGAAGCTCTGACTGTCAGAGGAGGAGCCCCCGATGTCGTGGTACGCCAAAGTGTTTGCCGCATTACCAGACCCTCGCACTGGGAACGCCAAGCGGCACGACCTCCTTGAGGTTCTCGCGATCGCGCTGACGGCGTCGATCTGCGGGGCTGAGAGCTGTTCGGACTATGCCGATTTTGCGGTGGATCGGGAGGCTTTGTTCCGGGACTTCTTGCGGCTGGAGAACGGGATTCCGAGCCACGATACATTCTCGCGGATCTTCCGGCTTCTCGATCCGGCCGCCTTTGCGGCGTGCTTCGGGCGGTTTCTGGACGAACTGGGGGCGGCAGGCGCGGGCGTGCTCGCCATCGACGGCAAGACGCTACGCCGCTCCTTCGACGACGCGGCGCGCGCCAACCCGCTGGCGGTGGTCACGGCGTTCGCCTCGGCCACGCGCGTGGTGGTGGGCCAGCAGAGCTTCCGGGTGGCCGAGGGCGACAGCGAGATCGTGGCGGCGCGGGCCTTGCTGGGATGCATGGACCTGACGGGATGGCTGGTGACCGCCGACGCCATCCATTGCCAAATGGACACCGCGCGCATCATTCGCGACCAAGGGGGCGACTACCTTCTGCGGCTCAAGGCCAACCACCCCGCCCTGCATGGCATGGTGGTGGACTATTTCGCCGATCCGCTGACGCTGGCCGAATTGAATACGTACGAAACCACCGATGCTGATCACGGCCGTATCGAGACCCGCCGGGCTTGGGTCAGCCACGACCTGAGTTGGCTGCGCGGTCCCAAGTCGGCTTGCTCGGAGCCGGTTCTGCTCCCCGACATGGCCTGCCTGGGCATGATCGAGGCCGCCATCGAACGCAATGGCAAAACCACCGTCACCCGCCACTATCACCTCGCCTCGCGACCGCTTGGCGCCGAAGAGTACCTCAACGCCGCTCGGGCACACTGGTCGGTGGAGAACGGCCTCCATTGGGTTCTCGACGTTACCTTCGACGAGGACCGCGCCAGAAACCGAAAGGATCACGGCCCGGAAAACCTCGCTACCCTGCGCAAGCTCGCCCTCAACGTCCTCAACCGCGCCCGACCTGACGTCTCCGTCCGCCGTAAGCGAAAACGCTCAGGATGGTCCGACGACTTCGCAAGATCCATCCTTGGGCAAATGCGATGACCCTGGCCCCCCAAGGGGTGATCTTGCCGGCCTCGTCCCAAGGGTGTATCGTCAAGAGGCGTCCGGGAGGTGCTGCTAACACCCCCCGGTGCCTGTTAGCGGCGCTCGATGGTCAGCCGGATCACGATCCGGCGGAACCGAAGACGCAGCAACAGGAGCGTGATGGGTTGAGACATCACGATCTCCTTTGTAAAGCCGGCTGGGGCCAATCCCTGGCCGGCTCTACACCCTGGGTGGTAATACAAACGCATGCAAGACAAGCGCCGTCCCGGCATCCTGTGGCGAGGCCGGGTGAGGCCATGCGCCTGACGCTCCTGCTGGGGCTGGTGGCCGCCGGCGCCATGCCCATGACGGTCAAATACGGCGGCGTGCCGCTGACCCTGGCCTATGCCGCCGTTTTGGCTGCCGCCGGCATGGTCATCGCCGCGGTCCAGCGGGGGGCACGGCTTCCCGCCGGGCGGTGGCAGGCCGCGGCGCTGGCCCTGGCGCTGACCGCCGCCTTCGCCGTCCTTTATCCCTTTGCCCAATCGGGCCTGCTCGGCCCCGGCAGCGACCGGGACGAGGCGCTGTCCATCGCCATCCAGGCCCTGCTGGACGGCCGTTTCCCCTATGGCGGGCGCACATATCTGGGCGGCCCGGTCACGCCGCTGCCGGGAGCGCTGCTGATCGGCATGCCGTTTCACCTGCTGGGCGCGGTGGCGGTGCAGAACGTGGCGGTCACGCTGGCCGTGGTTCTGGCGCTGGGCCGGACGCTGCGGGATCCGCCGGCCCGCTGGCTGCTGCTGGGGGTGGTGACGCTGGGCAACCCCGGCTTCATGCAGGATTATGTCACCGGCGGCGATTACGCCGTCAACGCCCTGTATGTGGGTGCCGCCCTGTGGGGGGCGGTGCGGGCGGTGGACGGCGGGGTACCATGGCGGATGGCGGCGGCGGCGGCGCTGCTGGGAGTGGCGGTGTGTTCGCGCCCGGACTATGGGGTGGCCGTGGTGATCCTGGCCGCCCACGGCTGGCACCGGCGCGGCCCGGCGGCGGGGCTGGGGCCGGGGGCATTGGCGGCGGGGGTGGCGCTGGCGCTGGCCCTGCCCTTCTACCTGCATGATCCCGCCGGCTTTTCCCCGCTGCACGTCACCGGCAAGCTGCCCCCCGGCGCCCGCTCCCTGGGGGAGGTGTTGCCCCTGCTGGCCGCCGGGGCGGTGGCGATCCTGTGCCGCCGTCCTCTGACCCCGGCCCGTCTCTTCACCGCCCTGGCCGCCGGGATGGGGATCATGCTGGTGCCGGCGGCGCTGGCGATGGCGTGGCACGCCGGCGGGACGAGCCTGCGCGCCTGGACCCAGCCCTTCACCTATGCTCTGCCGGCGGTCCTGTACGGGTGCGCGGCGGTGATGGCGATGCGTCCCCTTGGCTCCCGGCGTGGGGGCACGCTATCTCCCAGCGTGGAAGCACGCTGTGATTGGCGCATGCGGATCATTTCGCGGCGAGGCCTGCGCGAACAGTGGGAAATACCGGGACGGGCGACAGCGAAGGGCCGTTGACCGACTGGTTCACCATCGTCCGTGCCGCCGACTGGCCCTTGAAGAACGCGGCCTGATTCGTCCGTTCACGTAAACGGCCGCAGGTTGGCCAGGAACTGTTCCGCCGACCGGCGCCATGAGAAGCCCAGCGCGTAATCGCGGCAGCGTTCGGGCGGGATGGTCAGGGCGGTTTCCACCGCCTCGGCCAGATCCTCGCTCAGGCACCCCGTACCCGACCCGTCCACCACGTCCAGCGGCCCCGGCACCGGGTAGGCCGCCACCGGCACGCCGGACGCCAGCGCCTCCAGCAGCACCAGCCCGAAGGTGTCGGTGCGGGAGGGGAAGACGAACACGTCCGCCGCGGCGTAATGGCGGGCCAGATCCTCGCCGTGGCGGGCGCCGGCCCAATGGACCTCGGGGTATCGCGCCTGAAGCTCGGCGCGGGCCGGGCCGTCGCCCACCACCACCTTGGTGCCGGGCAGATCCAGTTTGAGGAAATCCTCCAGGTTCTTTTCCACCGCCACCCGGCCCACGTACAGCGCGATGGGCCGCGGCAGATCCAGGAAACCCTTGTCGCGCGGGCGGAACAGGTCGGTGTCCACCCCGCGGGTCCAGCGGCGGATGTTGGTGAAGCCGCGGGCCAGCAGATCCTGTTCGATGGACGGCGTGGCGACCATCACCGCCGCGGCCGGCTTGTGGAACCGCCGCACCACCGCATAGCTCAGCGCCAGCGGCACCGGCACCCGGTCGCGCACATATTCGGGAAACCGCGTGTGATAGGCGGTGGTGAAGGGGATGCCGCGCTTCACGCACCAGCGGCGGGCGGCGAAGCCCAGCGGCCCTTCGGTGGCGATGTGGATGCAGTCGGGGCGCATGGCCTCGATCATCGCGCGCAGCCGCCGCCCGGCGCCCAGCGCCAGCCGGATTTCCGGGTATGTGGGCATGGGCACGGTGCGGAAACGGTCCGGCCCGATCACCTCCACCGTGTGGCCCATGGCTTCCAGTTCGGCGCGGACGGTGGAGATGGTGCGCACGACGCCGTTGACCTGCGGCGTCCACGCATCGGTGACGATCAGGATGTTCACGCCGCTTCCGTCCGTTCCGGCATGGGTTTCGGTGCGGGCAGCGCGGGCAGCGCGCCAGCGGCTTCCGAGCGCCCGGCCAAGACCTCCGCCCAGCGGATGATTTCCAGCGAGCCGTTGGCGTGCTCCACCAAGGCGGTGCAGGATTCGACCCAATCGCCGTCGTTGCAATAGAGGACACCCTCGATCGTGCGCATTTCCGCGCTGTGGATGTGGCCGCAGATGATGCCGTCGATGCGCCGCCGCCGGGCTTCCTCGGCCAGCGCGTGTTCGTACTGGCCGATGAACTCCACCGCCGTCTTGGCCTTGTGCTTCAGATAGGCGGACAGCGACCAGTAGGGGAAACCCAGCTTCCGCCGGACCCAGTTGAAGCCGGTGTTGACCTGAAGCAGCGCCACATAGGCGTGGTCGCCGATCAGCGCCAGCCAGCGGGCGTATTTGACCACCGCGTCGAACTGGTCGCCGTGGATCACCAGGAAGCGGCGGCCGTCGGCGGTGGTGTGCTCGGCCTCCGACACCACGCGCACGCCGCCGAAGGTCAGGCCCAGATAGTCCCGCGCCGCCTCGTCGTGGTTGCCGGGGACATAGAAGACCTTGGCCCCCTTGCGCGCCCGGCGCAGGATCTTCTGCACCACGTCGTTGTGGGCCTGGGGCCAGTACCAGCCCTTGCGCAGGCGCCAGCCGTCCACGATGTCGCCGACCAGATAGAGAAAGTCGGACTCGTTGTGCTTGAGGAAATCCAGCAGGATATCCGCCTTGCACCCGCGGGTGCCCAGATGGATGTCGGAGATCCAGATGCTCCGGTACCGGTTTACGGACGCCGCCCCCATGCACCTGCTCCGCCGCTGTTGCGCAGGACAAAGACCAAGACAGCGCCCCTATACACAAAAGAAAAACCCTTGGCAATCCTTTGAATTTACGAGAGCGTACTTATATGCTGAGTGCGTGTTCTTGAAAAATTTCTTTATTATTACTGAAACAAAGCGGTAACAATTCTTTACCGTCCATCACTTGAGGCCCGCCGTCCCGTGACTGTCCTGCCGCCGACCGACCGCCGCCGTCTTCTCGTCATCCACAACCCCGTCGCCGGGGCCCGCCGCGCCCGCCGGCTGGCCGCGGTCATCGCCGCACTGGGCGAACGCCATGGCGCCGAGGTCACCGTGTGGGCCACCACCCGCCGCGGCGATGCGGAGGCCATGGGCCGCAGCCTTACGCCGGCATCCGGGTGGGACGCGGTGGCGGTGGCCGGCGGCGACGGCACCATCAACGAGGCCATCAACGGTATCATGGCCGGGAACGCGGCAGCCCCCTGGGCCCCGCCGCCTTTCGCAGTGGTGCCGCTGGGCACCGCCAACGTGCTGGCCCACGAGCTGGGGCTGCCGTTCGACGCCGCGGGCGTGGCCGACACGCTGGCGCTGGGGCGGGTGCAGCCGGTGCATCTGGGCACCGCCAACGGGCGCTGTTTCGCCATGATGGCCGGGGTGGGGCTCGACGCCCATGTGGTGGACGGGGTGGACCCCGCCCTGAAGCGCCGCATCGGCAAGGGCGCCTATGCGCTGGAAACGCTCCGCCGGCTGGCCCGCCCGCGCGGCGGGCGCTACCGCGTCACGGTGGGGAACACGGTGCACGAGGTGGCGGCGGCCATCGCCGCCAACGGCCATTTCTACGGCGGCACCTTCGTCTGCGCCCCCGATGCCCGGCTGGCCGAGCCCACGCTGCACCTGTGCCGGTTCGAACGGTTCGGGCGGTGGAACGCGCTGCGCTATGTGGCGGGGGTGACCACGGGGCTGGTGCGCCGTTTCCCCGACGTGCCCGTCGCCCCCGTCACCGCCCTGCGCATCGACGGGCCGGCGGGGGAGCCGGTGCAGGGCGACGGCGACATCATCGCCCGGCTGCCGGTGGACATCGGCCTGCACCCGCGCACCCTGCCGGTGCTCGTCCCGGCGGGGTAACCCTTTTTGCTTCGCCCACGAAGGATGAAAACGGCGCGGCGGCTGTTCATCTCTCCAGAAGGGACGGTCTTCCCCCTTCGCGCGTCCTCTGGAGAACCCCCATGGTCAAGCATCGCCTGCTCCTCGCCGCCCTTGCCGGCCTTCTGGCCGCCGCCTCACCGGCTCTGGCCGACCGGGGGGGACGCGGCCACGACGACGACCGCGGGCCGCCCGGCTGGGACCGCGGGCCGGGCCGCGATTGGGACGGCCCGCGCGGGCACGGCTGGGGGCACGGGCGCCACGACGACTGGCGCCGCGGCCCGCCGGTGGTGGTGATGCCGCCCCCGCCGCCGCGGGTGGTCTATGCGCCGCCGCCGCGGGTCTATTACCTTGACCCCTACCCCAGCTATCCCGTGGTGATCGGGCGCCCCCTGCCCCCCGGCATCCGCTATCACCGCGCACCGATGGTGGTGGTGGAACGGGCGCCGGTGTGCCGCACGGGGGTGGAATGCATCCTGGTGGGCACCGATCTTCTGGTGCTCGACGCCGTGCACGGGGTGGTGCGCAGCATCATCTACGGCGGCGGGCGGTTCTGAGACGAAGGGCTCCGGCATGACAAGGGCCGCGGAGGCACCCCCGCGGCCCTTGTCTCGTCTGACGGCGTGCCGTCACATCCCGGCGATGGTCATGCCGTCGATGCGGATGGTGGGGGCATCCATGCCGTAGCGCAGTTCCAGGTCGCTGGCCGGCTCCAGGTTCAAGAACATGTCCTTCAGGTTGCCGGCCACGGTGATCTCGCTGACCGGATAGGCGATGCGGCCCTTTTCGATCCAGAAACCGCTGGCCCCGCGGCTGTAATCGCCGGTCACGCCGTTGACCCCCGACCCCATCAGTTCGGTGATGTAAAGGCCCTCGTCGATCTCACCGATGATCGCCTCGGGCGTGCGGGAGCCGGGGGCCATGGTGACGTTGGACGGCGCCGGGCCGGGCGGACCGGAGGTGCCGCGCGACGCATGTCCCGTGGGCGCCAGCCCCAGTTGCCGGGACGAGCGCAGATCGAGAAGCCACGTGGTCAGCCGCCCGTTCTCGATCAGGTTGCGGCGGACCACCGGCAGCCCCTCGGCGTCGAAGGGGCGGGAGCGCAGGCCGCGGCGGACGAAGGGATCGTCGATGATGTTGACGGTTTCGGGGAAGATCACCTCCCCCATCCTGTCCTTCAGGAAGCTGGTGCCCCGCGTGATGGACGGACCGCTGATGGCCCCGGTCAGGTGGCCCAGGATGCCGCGCGACACCCGCGGGTCATAGACCACCGGCACGCGGCAGCTTTTCACCTTGCGCGGGTTCAGCCGGCGCACGGCCTTTTCCCCCGCCTCGCGCCCGATGTCCTCCGCGCTGCGCAGGTCGGCGGCGTAGACCTTGGAATCGAAGCCGTAGTCCCGCTCCATGCCCGTGCCGGTACCGGCCAGCACCGACACCGACAGCGACCGCCGCGACACCGCGTAGGAACCGGCAAAGCCGTTGGACGCGGCAATGGCGATGGTGGAGCGGCTCCACGACGCATCCGCCCCTTCGGAATTGGTCACCCCGGCGATGGAAAGCGCGGTTTCCTCGGCGATGCGGGCCTGTGCGATCATCTCTTCCGACGACGGTTCGGCGGGGTCGCAGCAGTCCATGTCCTGCCAGGACGTGGCGATCTGCTCCGGCCCGGCGATGCCGCAGAAGGGATCCTCGGGCACCACGCGGGCCATGGACACCGCGCGGTCCACCAGTTCGGCCAGCATGGCCGGGCTGCGGTCGGAGGTGGACACGATGGCCTGACGCCGCCCGACGAACACCCGCAGGCCCAGGTCACCCGATTCCGACCGTTCCAGCCGTTCGGGCTGGCCCAGACGCTGGGACAGGGACAGGGACGCGGAATCGAACAGCACCGCATCCGCCGCGTCGGCCCCGGCCCGCCGCGCCCGTCCGATCAGGCCGTCGAGCAGGTCCAGAACGTCGCCCGCCGGCGGGGTAGAGGTAGAGGTCATCCAAAAATCTCCGGTCTGTCCGCGTCGCCGCTCCACCACGGGAGCCTGTTGCCAATGTGGGGGGTGGCGCCGGGGCAGGACAAGCCCCAATCACCCCCCGGCGGCGGCGCTCAGCCCTTTTGCCGCCCTCTTTCTTCAGGCGCTCCGCCACTCTGTAATCTTCAGGCGCTCCGCCGCGTAATCTTCAGGCGCTCCGCCGCCATGCAATCAGGCGCTCCGCCGCCATGCAATCAGACGCCGCGCCGCCTCCGCGACCGCCGCTTCCGATCCGGCGAAGGAAAAGCGCATGAAATGCCGCCCGCGCGCAGGGTCGAAGTCGATGCCGGGGGTGGCGGCAATCCCGGTGTCCTCCAGCAGGCGGCGGCAGAACGCCTCGCTGTCGTCGGTCATGTCCGACACGTCGGCGTAGATGTAGAAGGCGCCGTCCGCCGGGGCCAGCCTGGTGAAGCCGGCCTTGGGCAGCTCCTCCAGCAGCAGGGCGCGGTTGCGGGCGTAGCGGGCGACGTGGGCGTCCAGTTCTTCCGTACACGCGAACGCCGCCACCGCCGCCACCTGCGACAGGGTGGGGGCGGAGATGAACAGGTTCTGCGCCAGGCATTCCACCGGACGCACCAGTTCCGGCGGCAGCACCATCCACCCCAGCCGCCAGCCGGTCATGGAAAAATACTTGGAGAAGCTGTTGACCACGATGGCCCGTTCGCTGACCGCCGCGGCGGTCACCGCCTCGGTGCCGTAGGTCAGGCCGTGATAGATCTCGTCCGACACCAGCCGCACGCCGTTGGCATCGCACCAGTTGGCGAGTGCGGTCAGCTCCTCCCGGCTCAGCATGGTGCCGGTGGGGTTGGCCGGACTGGCGACGATCAGCCCCTGGACCGGCCGGTCCAGCTTTTCCAGCAACGCGACCGTGGGCTGGAACCCGGTTTCCGGCCCGGTGGGCAACTCCACCGGCTCCACCCCGATGGCGGTCAGGGTGTGGCGGTAGGCGGGGTAGCTGGGCGATGCCATGGCCACCCGGTCGCCGGGATCGAACGCCGCCAGGAACCCAAGCTGAAAGGCGCCGCTGGACCCGGTGGTCACCGCGATGCGCTGCTCGTCCACCGCCACGCCGTAGCGGCCGCGGTACCATGTGGCGATGGCGGCGCGCAGCGGCGGGATGCCCAGCGCGTCGGTATAGCCCAGCTTGTCGGCGTCGAGGGCGGCGTGGGCCGCGGCCAGCACGCCACGGGGCGCGCCGGTGGACGGCTGCCCCACTTCCAGATGCAGCACATCCAGCCCGGCCCGTTCACGGGCGAAGGCGGCGCGCATCACCTCCATCACGAAAAAGGGAGGAATGGCACCGCGCTTGGACCCTTGCATCACCGTCTGCCCCCGCTCGTTGGCTCAGGAATTCGAGCCGACGAGCATAAGGAGGGGGCGCGGATCAGGCAACCATGCAGGAAAAGAGGACTCAGGCCGTGGCCGGAGCCGTCGCCGCCGTGGAGATGCCCAGCTTGAGGCGGGCCAGGGCGTTCACGTCCTCGTTGTCGGCGAGCTGGTAGCCCTTTTCGATCAGGCGGTTGGTGTAGCTCTTGTTGTAGAGGAAGGCGGCGATGAAGCCGGCGATCCCAACGGTCACCACATTCAGCACCATCAGGATGAGGCCGAACCCCCAGTCCCCCCGGAACAGGGCCGGGAAGAAGCCAAAGAAGAACGTGGTCCAGCTAAAGCCGACGAAGCCCTTTTTCACCAGACCCGTCTCAGGATGCTGCATGCGCACAACCGTAGCCATAGTCAAATCCTTATCGCAAAAGACAATGTTCCGATAAAGTCAATGCTAGGGGCGCAATCTTCGAACAGCAAGAAAACCTAAAAGAAAAAGGGAGGCCATCCCTGGACCTCCCTTATCATTATCACATTCGAAATCTTTGGCATTTTTTCATTGCGCGCACAAATTGCGCAACGAAACATCCTGATTCCGGCCGTGAATCACGGCACCAGCTCCACGTCGAATCCGGCCCCGCCGCCGCGGGGATCGGGGGCGGACTGGCAGGCGCGCACGCCGTTTTCCTGCGACACCACACACCCCACCACCGCGGCATGACCGGGGGCGGCGGCCGGGCGGGCGGCCTGGATCTGGGCGGGGAAGCTCTTCATCTCCAGCGCCGGCAGGCCCACGTCGAACAGGGCGGCGGGGCCGGCGGCGGCCCCGTCGGTGCCGATGGCGCTGCCCGCCCCGGCCCAGATGGAGCGGTTGAGCATGGTCGCCACCACCGCGGGCGCGCCGAAGCCGGCACTGCGCACGCCGGTGGCGGCCAGGACGCCGGTGCCGGGCACGCTGCGCCCGCTGCCGAACAGCCCGCCCATGGTGAAGGAGCAGGCCACCGCCTGTTCGCCCGCGTCCATCACCGCGAACCCGGCGGCGGGCGCTTCCGCGGTCCCGGCACCGGCGCCCAGCAGGCTGCGGGCACGGGCGGTGCGGGCGGCGGGGTCGGCCTCGGCGGCGGCGGTCCAGGCGCGGGCCAGGGTGTCGCCGCTTTCCGGCAGGTCGGCGAAGTGCAGCGTCGCCCCCTGGCCCAGGCTCACCTTCTGCGTCAGGCCCCAGCGCGGGGCGGCGGTGCGCACGGCGGCGGCGTCGGTGCCCAGCGTTGCCGCCAGCGCGTCCGCCGCCGGACCGTTGTGCAGGGCGGCAAAGCCTCCGCGGCGCACGGCGGCCAGGATGGCGGCCAGCTCCGGCTGGGCCACCGGGGTACCGGCGGCCACCGGGCGCCCGTCGGGGGCGAAGGCGGTGCGCACCGCCCCGTTGCCCAGCCGGGCGGCCCCGGCCTGAAGATCCTGGGCCAGGGCGCGGCTGACCGGGGTCGGCTGGCGGGCCAGCGCCTCGGCCCCCACCGCCACCTGCTCCCAGCGCAGAGCACCCGCCGCGGCCTGAAGCGCGTACAGCGCCCGCAGCGTGCCGGGAAGTGCCGCCCCGTTCGTACCAGTAGGACGGGGCAGGAAATCCAGGGTGCGGACCTCCTGCGTGGCGCCGTTGTAGGCGACGCAGACCCCGCCCCCGGCCAGCCCGGCCCGCGACGGCAGGGTGACGGCCATGGCCAGACCCATGGCGGCGGCGGCGTCCGCCGCGGTGCCGCCGCGGGCCAGGATGTCGCGCCCCGCCGCGGCGGCATGGGGATCGTCGGCCACCACAAAGGCGCGCGGCGCCGCGCTGGTCTGGAACTTGGTGTTGACACAGGCGGGGATGAGGGATGCAGCTATGGCAATCGTGCCCCAGCGTCGCCAGCTATGGCGCAAGGCGGGGGCGGAACGGTCCCGCGCGACGGAGGGGGCAATCGTGGTGAAGCCCAACAGGCTGGTTTCGGTCATCGTCTGTGTGGCCGTGATGATGATGGCGCTGGTCTCGACGCCGGCGTGGGCGCAGCGGCGCAATGCGCTGCAGCTTCTGACCGATGCGGAGACGGAACATATCATCCGCCGCATGGCCCGGCCAATCTTCCAGGCGGCGGGCGTCAATCCCGACGACGTGTCGATCATCCTGGTCAACGACAACACGCTGAACGCCTTCGTCTCGGGCGGGCAGAACATCTTCCTGCACACCGGCCTGATCCTGACCGCCACCGCCGACGAGCTGGTGGGCGTCATCGCGCACGAGACCGGCCACATCGCCGGCGGCCATCTGGTCCGCGGGAACGAGGCCATGGACAGCGCGCTGCTGTCGTCGCTGGTCGGGCTGGGCATCGGCATCGCCGGGGGCATCGCGTCGGGCAACGCCGGGGCCGGGCTGGCCGGCATGATGCTGGGCCAGCATCTGGCCGAGCGCAGCTACCTGTCGTTCTCCCGCACGCAGGAGGCGTCCGCCGACCAGGCCGGGCTGTCGTTCCTGGAACAGTCGCACCTGTCGTCCCAGGGCTTCCTGACCTTCCTGGAAAAGCTGGGGGCGGAGGAACCGACCATGACCGACCGCGACAGCGCCTATGCCCGCACCCACCCGCTGACGCGCGAGCGCATCGACAACGTGCGCACCGCCGTCGGGCGGTCGCGCTGGACCGGCCATGGCGTGCCCCCCGATCAGGTGGAGCAGTATCAGCGCATCCAGGCCAAGCTCTACGCCTATCTCGACCCCAACGGCGCGCTGCGCCGCTACCGGCCCGAGGACGGGTCGGTGGTGGGCCGCTATGGCCGGGCCTACGCCTATTTCCGCCAGGGCGACGTGCGGCAGGCCCAGCCCCTGGTCGATGGGCTGATCGCGCAGGAACCGAAGAACGCCTTCTTTCAGGAATTGAAGGGCGACCTGATGCTTCAGACCGGGCGCCCCGCCGACGCCGTGGCGCCGTACCGCAAGGCGGTGGAACTGGCCCCCGACGGCAATTCCATCCGTGTGTCGCTGGCTCACGCCCTGCTGGAACAGCAGGGGAGCCGCGGCGTGGACGAGGCGCTGAAGAACCTGCAGATCGCCGCCAAGACCCAAGGGCAGTCGGCCTTCCTGTGGCGGCTGATGGCCCAGGCGTGGAGCGCCAAGGGCAACGCCGGCATGGTCGCCTATGCCTCGGCCGAAGAGGCGTTCGCCCGCGGCGACAAGCCGGTGGCGCGGTTCCAGGCCGAACGGGCGGAAAAGCTGCTGCCCGCCGGCTCCCCCGGCTGGCTGCGCGCCCAGGACATCCGCGGCCAGACCGGCGCCGACAAGGACGGCGGCCGGGACGGCGACGGCAAGCCGTCCCGCCGCTGATGTCCCACACCCCAGAGTGGTACCGTGGGCGGGGGCGCGCTTTCTTCCGCTTGCGCCGCCCCGCGTGCCGGTTCACTGTGCCATCCACCGTATCCACACCGCTTGATTGGAGTTCCTGGTCCATGGTCCGCTTCCGCTTCGCCGCTCTCGCGGTTTCCGCCGGTCTGGCCGCGCTGACGTTCGCCAACGCCCCCGCCCGCGCCGCCATGGACGACACCCAGCGCCAGGCGATCGAGCAGGTGGTCCGCGAGTATCTGCTGAAGCACCCCGAGGTGATCGTCGAGGCCATCGACGAATTGCAGAAGCGGGAGAAGGTGGCGGAAGAGGCGCGCAACCGCGACGCCCTGGCCTCCAGCCGCGCGGCCCTGGAAAACAACCCCGCCGACCCGGTGCTGGGCAACCCCAAGGGCGACGTGACGCTGGTGGAGTTCTTCGATTACCAGTGCGGCTACTGCAAGGCGGTCCAGGCCGACGTGCAGAAGCTGATCAAGGACGACGGCAAGCTGCGCGTGGTGTTCAAGGAATTCCCCATCCTCGGCCCGGCGTCGGTGACCGCCGCCAAGGCGGCCCTGGCATCGCGCGAGCAGGGCAAGTACGAGGCGTTCCACAACGCCCTGATGGCCCACCGCGGCCAGCTCGACGACGACACCATCCAGCGTCTGGCCAAGTCGGTCGGGCTGGACACCGACAAGCTGAAGAAGGACATGGACTCGCCGGAGGTGCAGCAGGCCATCGGCACCAACCTGGCCCTGGCCCAGGCGCTGGGCATCCGCGGCACTCCGGCCTTCATCGTCGGCGACGACATGGCCCCCGGCGCCATCAAGCTGAACGACATGAAAGCCATGGTCGCCAAGGCGCGCAAGGGCTGACCTGACGGCGGGAAGCCCCCCGGCGGGGCTTCCATCGGCGGGCCGGGGGCGGCATAACGGTGCCATGATCACCATCCGCCTCTCGCGCCCGGAAGACGGCGCCCGAGCCGTGGACATCTGGCGCGCCGCCGTCGATGCCACCCATGATTTCCTGTCCCCTGCCGACCGCCGTGCCATCGACGCGGAGGTGGCGGATTTCCTGCCCCACGCGCCCCTGTGGCTGGCGGTGGACGGGCAGGATACCGCCATCGGCTTCATGCTGCTGGACGGCGGGCGGATGGAAGCGCTGTTCATCCACCCCGATCACCGGGGCACCGGGGTGGGACGGGCATTGGTGGCGCACGCGCTGGCACAGCATCCGGGCCTGACCACGGACGTCAACGAACAGAACACGCAGGCCGTGGGCTTTTACCAGCGTCTGGGGTTCCGCCCCACGGGCCGGTCGGACACCGACGGGCAGGGCCGCCCCTATCCGCTGATCCACCTGCGCCACGAAACGGCGCGGTAAGGCGCGCTCACCCCTCGGCCAGCCAGGGCAGCTTGCCTTCGACCATCCGTTCCACCTCGTCGGGGGGGAGCGGGCGGGCGAAATGATAGCCCTGGCCGAAGTCGCAGGCGAGTGCGCGCAGCAGGTTGGCGTCCGCCGTGGTCTCGATCCCCTCGGCGATCACGTCGAAGCCCAGCAGGCGGGCCAGATCGACGATGATGCGCACGATGGCCCGGTTCTCCTCCGACTGGTGCATGGCCGAGACGAAGGAGCGGTCCACCTTCAGGCTGTCGATGGGCAGCTTGTGCAGATAGCTCAACGACGAATAGCCGGTGCCGAAATCGTCGATGGACAGCTTGATGCCGATGGCGCGCAGGTCGCGCAGCAGGCGGATGGACTGCTCCGCCTTTTCCATCACCGCGCCCTCGGTCAGTTCCAGCTTGATCCACGACGGCTCCACGCCCGTGCGGCGCAGGACGCCGCGCACCACGCCGACCAGATCGGGGTCGCTCAACTGCCGCGGCGACAGGTTGACGCTCATGAACAGCGGGGCGGAGCCGGGGTCGCGCTTTTCCTGCCAGTCGGCGATGCGGCGGCACGCCTCCTCCAGCACCCAGGTGCCCAGCGCCACCACCAGCCCGGTGCTCTCGGCGATGGGGATGAACACGCCGGGGGGGATGTTGCCGCGCTCCGGGTGGTTCCAGCGCACCAGCGCCTCGAACCCCGCCAGACGGCCGGTGACCATATCGACGATGGGCTGATAGGCCACCCACAGGGAATGACCGTTTTCCAACGCATGGCGCAGGTCGTGCTCCATGCGCACCTGCTCCACCACGCGGGCGTGCATGGCGGGGTCGAACCACGCCAGCCCGCCGCTTTCCCGCGCGCGAGATGTGGCGATTTCGGCGTCGCGCAGCACATCCTCGGGCTGCTCGTGCCCATCGGCCCACGGCGCCACGCCGATGGACGAGGACAGGAACACCGCCGCACCCGAATGGGACCGGGCCGAGCGCACCACCGCCGACACCTGCGCCAGCGTGCGTTCCACCGACGGCGGGTCGCACGGGCCGGCCAGCAGCAGGGCGAAGGCGTGGTCGCTGACGCGGGCCAGCATGTCCACCCTCTGCACCTCCCGTCCCAGGCGCTGGGCGAGATCGACCAGCAGTTCGTCGGCGAACCCCTGGCCCAGGCTGGTGCGTACCTCGGCGAAGCGGTCGATGTCGGCGATCACCAGGGTGAAGGGCTCGCCCACCGCCACATAATCGGCCATGTGCTTTTGCAGCAGCAGCCGGTTGGCCAGCCCGGTCACGGGGCAATAATAGGCCAGCCGGAAAAGATCGTCCTGAACCGTGCGCCGGTCGGTCAGATCGTCCAGCAGCACGAAATACCCGGCGATGGTGCCGTCGGCATGGCGGTAGGGGGCGTGGACCCGCTGCACATAGCGCTGGCCGCCGCCGGGGGCGGGCATCCACCCCTCGGACTGCACCACCTCGCCGCGCAGCGCCCGGTCAACCATCGGCTGGGTCAGGCGGTACTGGTCGTCGCTCAGCATCTCGGCGCACGACCGGCCCACCAGCTCCGCCAGCGGCTGCCCGATGAACGACAGATAGGCACGGTTGGCGTGCAGCAGCCGGCGGTTGCCGTCCATCAGGCTGAACAGGACCGGCATGGAATCCATCACCTGCAGCAGCGCGTCCAGCCCGACGTTCGTCGGGGCGGCGCCCGACAGGGCGGCAGTCAGCGCGTCGAGGCGGGCATCCGGCGTCATCGGGGGAAGGGGCACCTGGGATCTGCGTCTGGGGGCGGGAACGGTCGTTCCAACAATTAAGCGATCTTGAAGGGCCGCGTCAAAAGCAAACCCATCCGCGCCCATGGCTTTGCCGACGATCCCGTGTGGCATGGGTCGATTATCCCCCGGCGGTATCACCACAACCGCGATAACGGGATGGCCGCTTCGCCGTTACAGGGATCGCCGGAAGCGGGAATCCGGCGTATAGTTCCGTGGTTTACACAAAACGGCCCCCCCGGAACCGGCCGGAAAAACCCAACCGGAGGCGGCGCCGGCAACAACCGCCGGGGCAACGGCAAGCCCCGGGCCGCAACGATTGCAGGCGATCGGATAAGGGAGTTCAAGGATCATGGCATTGAAGGATCTTCTGGTGGTGGTGGACGACACCGCGGCATCCGCCGAGCGTGTCGCGCTGGCGGCCCGGCTCGCCGTGGCCCACGATGCCCACCTGACCGGGCTCTACATCATCACCCACACCCCCATCCCCGCTTTCATCGAAGCGGAAATCCCCGAAAGCGTCCGGCTCCAGCAGCAGGCCACGGAAAAGGCCATGGCCGAGAAGGCCGCGGGCCTGTTCGACGAGGCGGTGCGGCGCAACGGGCTGAGCGGGCGGTCGGAATGGCGGGCGCTGGCCGGCGACCCCACCCAGATCACCGCGGTCCACGGGCGCTACAGCGATCTGATCATCGTGGGGCAGGTGAACCCGGCCCGCGTGCCCGACCTGCCGGTGCCGCTGCCCGAAGACCTGGTGTTCGACGCCGGGCGCCCGATTCTGGTGGTCCCCTATGCCGGCACGTTCCCCACCATGGGCGAGCGGGTGCTGATCGGCTGGAACGCCAGCCGCGAGGCCGCCCGCGCCGTGGGCGATGCCATGCCCATTCTGGCGAAGTCCAAGCGGCTGACCGTGATGGCCGTCAACCCCGCGCCGGGCGCCAACGGGCTGGGCGACGAACCGGGAGCGGACATCGCCCGCCATCTGGCCCGCCACTTCAACCATGTGGAAGCCGCCCACATCTCCACCCGCGCCATCGAACCGGGGGACACCATCCTGAACGCGGTGGCCGACGATTCGTGCGATCTGGTGGTGATGGGCGCCTATGGCCGGTCGCGCCTGCGCGAACTGGTTCTGGGGGGTATGACCCGCTACATGCTCCAGCACATGACGGTTCCGGTGCTGATGAGCCACTGACACCCGGCCATACCGGGACACGAAAATACCGGGCCGCATATCTGCGGCCCGGTCAGTGTTCCTGGTGCGTGACGCTCCAAGATGGTCGGGCACGGACCGGGCCTGAACCCTGATCCGCGGCGGGTGCCGGCAATCCGCCGGAGGGCTGGATCGACCGCTCCGGCACCCCGCACGCGCACCTTACCCTTTCTTTTCGCGCCTTGGGGTGTGAGCAATGTCACACCCCCCCAAAAAACCCCATAATTGTTATTATTTCTTTCGTGCACGCACAAAACAACCATCCGTTCGTATACACAATACACCCCGCATTCAGGATGCGCGGGATGGACGGGCCGCGCTCACGCCGCCTTGATGCCCGCCGCGAACCGCACGACCTCCTGCCGCAGCCGGTCGGCCAGATGCGACAGGTCGCTGGCGGCCCCCAGCACGTCCGCGGCCATGGACCCGGTCTGACCCGCCGCCTGCGACACCCCGCCGATGGTGTCGGAGACGCTGCGGGTGCCGCTGCTGGCCTGATGCACATGGCCCAGAATCTCCTGGGTGGCGGCACTCTGGCGGCGGGCGGCGCCGGCGATGCCCTCCACCGCGGCCCCCAGCCCGTCGATGGCCGATCCGATGCCGCGGATGGCGGCAACGGCGTCGGCGCTGGTCTGCTGGATGCCGGCGATCTGGCGGGCGATGTCCTCGGTGGCGTGGGCGGTCTGGGATGCCAGGTTCTTCACCTCCGACGCCACCACGGCGAATCCCTTGCCGGCCTCTCCGGCCCGCGCCGCTTCGATGGTGGCGTTGAGCGCCAGCAGGTTGGTTTGCGAGGCGATGTCGCCGATCAGCTTCAGCACGTCGCCGATGCGGGCGGCGGCCCCGGACATGCCGTCAACGGTGGAGTCGGTGCGCCGCACCTCCGCCACCGCCGCCTGGACCATGGACAGGGAATGGCCGATTCGCTCGTTGATGGCGCCGATGGCGTCCTGCAGCGCGTCCGCCGCCCCGGCCACGGCGGCGACATCGCTGCTGGCCTCCTGGGATGCGGCGGCGACGGCGGCGGCGCGGTGGCCGGTCTGTTCGGCGATGCCGGTCAGGGTCTGGGCGCTGGCCCGCATCTGGGTGGCACCCGCCGACACGCTGTTGGCCACCGCCCCCACCGTTTCCTCAAGCTGCCCGGCCAGGGATTCCAGCAGGCGGTGCTTTTCCTGGTCGGCCTGCCGCTGGCGGCGTTCCTGTTCGGCGTGGAGTTCGCCGATCTCCAGGGCGTGATGGCGGAACACCTCCACCGCGCGGGCCATGGCGCCGATCTCGTCGGTGCGGGCCAGACCGGGCACGGTGATGTCGGTGCGCCCGCCGGCCAGCGTCTTCATGGTGCGGGTCAGAGCCAACAGCGCCGAGGTCAGCGCCCCGCTGGTCAGCAGCGCCACCGCCGCCGCCAGCGCCATGGCCGCCGCCCCGATCAGCAGGGACAGGTTGCGCGCCTCGGCCAGTGCGGCCACGAAATAGCCGCGGTCGAGCGCCAGCATCATCACGCCGATGGCCTCCCCCCGGTAATCGGTGACGGGGGCCAGCAGGGCGGCCATGTCGGTGGACCCGGCGCGCAGTTCCCACACCGGCGACGGCTGACGCAGGGCGGCGGAGAGCGCCCCGTCATCCACCGCCGGCAGGGCGGCGAAGGTGCTGGCGAAGGGGGCGAATCCACCCTCGGGCTTCTTCAGCACAAAGGCCACGTCCGCCGACGTGGCCTTCTTGAAGGCGTCGAAGAAGCTCTGGTCGAACGACAGGCCGAATTCCACCGAGCCCAGGGCGGCGCCGTCCTTGGTCACCGGCACCACGCCGCGGATGCCCAGCCCCTCCACCCCCGATTCCAGGCCCGAGACCGGGCGGCGGGTGCGGTTGACCTCCACCACCGTGGCGCGGAATCCGCTGAGGTCGTCGCCGAACTTCTCCGGCTTGTGCACCCGCAGGAACGAGGTGGCGGGGGGCAGGTGGAACTGGTACTGCCGCACCCCGTACTGCGCCTTCAGCGCCGCGAAGCCCGGCACCAGCATGGCCGCCAGCCCGTCGCGGTCGCGGGCGGCGAAACGGTCCTGCACCGCCCCGTTCAGCGCCACCGCCTGGGCCAGCGACACCGCCCGCTGCGCTTCCTGCGCCAGCGTGCCGTCGAGATGGCGGCGCAGGGTGCTGAGTTCGCGGTCCGCCGCCTGGGTCACCATGGCCCCGGCCAGCCACAGGTTGCTGACCGTGGTCGCCGCCACCGCCAGCGCCACGCAGAACAGCGATGCCAGCAGGATGCGGGACCGGATCGACAGGGTACGGGCCGGCAGGACGGGGGGCATGGTCACTCCCTTCGGTGGTTTTTGCCTACATAGAAAACCCCATGCTAAATCAGGTTTTGTTTATATTTTGTGAAACTGATGCACCCGCGCCCGTCAGGGGCGGACGATCCCCTGCCCCGTCAGGGGCGGACGATCCAGGCGTAGCAGCGCCACGCCGGCCCCGACCCCGGCGGCTCCACCGGCTGCCAGCCGGCGCAGGCCAGCGGGCGGTCCGACACCACCACCCCGCCCGGCTGCATCAGCGCGTCGATCATGGGCGCCAGCCACGCCGCCTGCTCGCGGTCGTGGATCTGGTCGGGGCTGCCGAAATCGGCGTGCGCCAGCCGTGCCGCGCCCCCCAGCGTGCCGCGCACCGCCGCCAGCGTCTCGCGGAAGTCGCCCAGGAAGCGGCGCTCGGGCGGCGGCTCGCACCCCGGCGGCACCCGCAGCCCATCGTCGAAGGCGTACACCGCATCCACCCCCAGCCGGGCGCGGAGATAGTCGTAGGTGCGGCCCTTGCCCAGCCCGATTTCCAGCACCGGGCCGGTGCGCCCCTGCACCTGTTCCACCGCCCAGTTCAGCGCGTCGCGCTGGGCGGTCAGCCGCGCGATCATGCGGTCGAGCAGCGTCGTTCCGGTCATCTCTCGTTCTCCCCCGCCGGTTGCAGGCGGCGATCCTGGCAGGGTTGCCCGCCGAACGCCAGGGGGAAGGAAACGCAAAGGGGTTAGCGGAACGTTCCGTGAAATTAGCCCTTGCGCATGAGAACAAAAAGAGTACGATGACGGCCGTTGCAGATACGGAAGCCGTGTGATCTAACTACTGGGAAGGGAATTCAGGCATGATGTCCCCGCAGCTCCGTTTGGTGGAAAAGGACCCCATGGACAAGCAGAAGGCTCTGGACGCCGCCCTCAGCCAGATCGAACGCGCTTTCGGCAAGGGTTCGATCATGAAGCTCGGCGCGCGCGAAAATCTGGTGGAGACGGAGGTGATTTCCACCGGCTCCCTGGGTCTGGACATCGCGCTGGGCATCGGCGGCCTGCCCCGTGGCCGCATCATCGAAATCTACGGGCCGGAAAGCTCGGGCAAGACCACGCTGGCCCTCCACGCCATCGCCCAGGCCCAGAAGAACGGCGGCACCTGCGCCTTCATTGACGCCGAACACGCGCTCGACCCCACCTACGCCCGCAAGCTGGGCGTCAATGTGGACGAGCTGCTGATCTCCCAGCCCGACGCCGGCGAACAGGCGCTGGAAATCGCCGACACCCTGGTGCGCTCCGGCGCCATCGACGTGTTGGTGGTGGACTCGGTGGCAGCCCTGGTGCCGCGCGCCGAACTGGAAGGCGAAATGGGCGACAGCCACGTCGGCCTGCACGCCCGCCTGATGAGCCAGGCCCTGCGCAAGCTGACCGGCTCCATCGCCAAGTCGCGCTGCCTGGTGATCTTCATCAACCAGATCCGCCTGAAGATCGGCGTGATGTTCGGCAACCCCGAAACCACCACCGGCGGCAACGCGCTGAAGTTCTATGCCTCGGTGCGCCTGGATATCCGCCGCATCGGCGCCATCAAGGACCGTGACACCGTGGTCGGCAACCAGACCCGCGTGAAGGTGGTCAAGAACAAGCTGGCCCCGCCCTTCCGCGTGGTCGAGTTCGACATCATGTACGGCGAGGGCGTGTCGAAGGTGGGCGAGCTGCTCGACCTCGGCATCCAGGCCGGGGTGGTGGAAAAGTCGGGCGCGTGGTTCTCCTACGACGGCACCCGCATCGGCCAGGGGCGCGAGAACGCCAAGACCTTCCTGCGCAACAACCCCGACGCCGCCAAGAGCATCGAGGACCGCATCCGCGCCAACGCCGGGCTGGTGGCCGACGCCATGATGGGCACGCCGGAAGCCGATGGGGATGCGGCTGCGCCGGAATAAGCGCGGGCAACCATGGCAAAGACGAACGGCGGCCTTCGGGCCGCCGTTTTCATGTCGGGGTCGGGGCTCTGCCCCGACGCCCCCGGCAAGGGCGGGAGTCCTTGCATCCCGTTTCATTAGAGTCCTTCAGGTGCTTATTGAAGCACCTGAAGGACTCTAAGCTTTTGGTTTTCCCGTGTGATTCACGCTTCAAACGATTCCGTTTGAACCGATCACACTCTAAGAGCTGGGCAGGGCGCGCAGTTCGGTGACCTTCAGCGCCTGCTGGGCGGTCAGGCTGCGGGAATCCAGCTCGGCATCGTCCGTGCGGTGGACGGCGGGCAGGGACAGGGTGATGCGGGTGCCGGCGCCGGGGGCGCTGGCCACCTCCACCGTGCCGTGGAGCAGGGCCGCGGTGTAGCCGGTCAGGGTCAGCCCCAGACCGGCGCCGGGAACCTTGCCGCCGTCGGGGTTGCTGCCCTGGACGAAGGGCTGGAAGAAGCGGTGCGCCTGCGACGGGGCGAAGCCGGGACCGGTGTCGGTGACCACGAAGCGGATCCACGCCCGCCCGTCCTTCTCCACCCGCTGGGCCGACAGGGTGACCGTGCCGTTGCGTGTGAACTTGCAGCCGTTGTCCAGCAGGGCCAGCAACGCCTGCCGCACCTTGGCGAAATCGGAATGCATGGCCCCCAGCCCGGCGGGCAGCGGGGCGATGGTCACCCTGTTGCCGTGCAGGTCGGCGGCGGGCATCACCCGTTCGCGGCATTCGGTCAGCAGCCGCCCCACGTCGAAATCCTGCAGGCACAAGGTGGCGGTGCCGGCTTCGATCTTGGCGTAATCCAGGATCATCTCCACCAGCCCGACAAGCTGTTCGCCGGACCACTGGATCATCTCCACCTCGGTCACCAGATCGCTGGCGCCCTGGCGGTGCAGCGCCGTCATCAGCGACTGCGCCCCGTCCACGATGGCGGTCAGGGGGCCGTGAAGCTCGTGGCCCATATTGACCAGGAAATGGGTCTTGGCGGTGCTGTCGGCCTCGGCCCGGTCGCGGGCGGCGGCCAGGTCGCTGTGCGCGGCCTCCGCCTCCCGCCGCTGGCGTTCGGTCTCGGCGGTCGATGTCTGGAGGATCGACACCGCGCGGGCCATGGCGCCGATTTCGTCCCGCCGCTCCAGCGCGTCCGCCGGCAGCGTGGCCGTGGGGGCGCCGTCGCCCATGGCCAGTGCCGTCACCGCGCGCGCCATGCCATCCACCGGGCGGGCCACCGACCGGGCCACCAGCCACGCCGCCAGCAACCCCACCGCCAGAACAGCCCCGCCGGCCCACAGGGCCAGCGTCAGGAAACTGGAACTGGTGCCGTCCAGCGCGGTGCGCAGCCGTTCGGCCAGGGAGGCGTTGTGCCGGCGGATCTCGGCGGCGCGGGCGGCGATGGTTTCGGCGGCGGGGGTCAGGACGTCGCCGCGGAGTTTCTCCTCCTCCGCCACCACCCCTTCCAGCCGGTCGATGATCCCACCCAGGCTGCCCAGCATGGTTTCGACATCGTTGATCATCTGGCGGGTGCCGGCCACCCACAGATAGCGGTTCAGCTCCGCCAGCCGGGTGGTGGCCGCGTCCAGTTCCTCGCGCATCGCCTGGGCTTCGAGAGGATCGTGGCGTTCGCTGAAACGCACCGCGTGATCCTTGACCAGCAGAACGGAGATCGCGGCCTCCCCCACCAGGGTGGCGGAGTCGATGCCGCCGGAATCCTTCAGCTTGGCGAGGTTGTCGCGGGTCTGGATCACCAGCGGGTCGAGCACGCTGGACAGCAGTTCCGCCCGCTCCCGCCGCAGGGAGGACAGTTTCTCCACCCCTTCGGCGTAATGGGCGAGCGCCGCTTCCGCCTCCCCCACCGCCCGGCGGTCGCCGGGGTCGTCCAGAACCCCCTTCAGCGCGGACAGGGAGGCGGCCAGCGCGGCGCGGCTGGCGGCGACCTTCTGCGCCACCGCGTCGTTGCCGGCGGCGGCCATGGAGTCGCGCACGGCGGTTTGCAGGTCGCGGATGCCGATGTCCACATCCGCCGCCACCCGCGCCACATCGGCGGACGCCGAGAAGGCGCCCACGCCACGGGAAATACCGTAGAGGGACAACAGCCCAATGAGCGCCAGCGCCACAACCAGGGCAAAGGCGATGCCGAACCCAAGGTAGATGCGATGCCCCACCTTCAGGTTGCTGATGCGCCGCCGGCCGCCCTTGCGGGTCACCGGATCATCCGCCGCCGTTTCGCTGTTCGAGCCGACCATCCGCCCTTGCCGCCAGACTCCAGCCGCGAAAAGGGCGGCTATCCAAGGAGATACCCCCGTCCGGGAGCGTGGCGATAGTACAGGCACCCACGGGTGGACGCAAACAGCCATCATGTCCCAGCCATCGTCCGGGACCGGCTTTTGCTTCCGCCCTACTGGTCCCCCGCCGCGCGGAAGGCGTAGGCGTGCATGCCCAGGCTGCCGTGCTCGAAACCGCCATGCAGCCGTTCCCCGTGCGGACGTTCGCCTCCCGGTCCGATTCCCGCCCCCATGGCCACCGCCAGCGGCAGGAAATGGTCGTCGGACGGGTGGGCCAGCGTGGCGGCCGGGGCCGTCTCCCACCGGGCCACCGCTTCCACGTCCCCCGTGGTGGTCACGGTGTCGAGCCAGCCGGCGAAGTCGGCGGCCCACGGCGGCAGCCCTTCCCCGCCGAAGCGGAAATGGCGCAGGTTGTGAACCGCCCCGCCGCTGGCCAGGATCAGCACCCCCTCTTGCCGCAGCGGCGCCAGCGCCCGGCCGAGGGCCAGATGCACCCCGCCCCCCTGCCCCGGCAGAATCGACACCTGCGCCACCGGGATATCGGCGTCGGGGTACATCAGCCGCAAGGGCACCCACGCCCCGTGATCCAGCCCCTGGGACGGGTCGGTTCCGGCGGTCAGGCCGGCCTCGGTCAGCAGCGCCGCCGCCCGCTGCGCCAGTTCCGGCGCCCCCGGCGCGGGGTAGGTCATGCGGTAGAGCGCATCGGGGAAGCCGTAGAAATCATGGATGGTTTCCGGCGCCACCGCCGTGCTGACCATGGGCCGGCGGGTCATCCAGTGGGCGGAAACCGCCAGGATGGCCGTGGGCCGCCCCAGCCGCTGGCCCAAAGCGGACAGGAAGGCGCGGCCCGGCGAGTCCTGCTCCAGAATGAGCGTGGGCGACCCGTGGGACACGAAAACCGCAGGAAAGGTGCCGGTGGCCATGGCCGTGGAACTCCGAAGGGGGGCGACGGTGGAACGGTTCCATTTGAGCAAAGAAAAACCCCGGCGCAAAGGCCGGGGTTCTCCAAAGACTGTTGCCGCGGGGGCAACGATCAATGCAGGTGCTTGGGCAGTTCCGCGATCGACTGGTCGATCAGGGCGTCGCCCTGCTTCGCCGTGATGCCTTCGCTCAGCAGCTTGCGGCCGGCCTGGATGGCAAGATCGACGGTCAGGTGACGGACCTCGTTCACCGCGGCGGCTTCGGCCTGGGCGATGCGGTCCACGGCCTGGGTCTCGCGGCGCTTCAGCGACGATTCCAGATCCGCAGCGGCCTGGGCACGGATGCGGGCGGCCTCTTCACGGGCGTGCGCGATGATCGCTTCGGCTTCCTTCAGGGCGTCGCGCTGGCGGCGCTGATAGGCGGCCAGAGCGGCCTGGGCGTCTTCACGCAGGCGCTGGGCTTCGTCCAGTTCCGCACGGATCTTTTCCGCGCGGGCGTCGAGCGCGCCCACAATGGCGGCCTTGGCCTTCTTCCACACCAGAACGGCGAAGATGACGAAGGCAAGGGCGACCCAGAACTCGGGCTTCATCATGAGCGGCGCTCCTCGATGACGGCACCGACGGCGGCGTCGGCGGTGGCCTGATCGACATCGGTGGCGCCCAGCTTCACGGCGACGTCGCGGGCGATGTCGGCGGCGGCGGAGCGGACGTTGGCGATGGCCTCATCCTTGGCGGCCTGGATGCGGACTTCGGCCGTGCGCAGGCGTTCGGCGATGTCGGCGGCCAGGGCGGCCTGACGGGCCTGGTTGGCGGCGTCGATCTCGGCGACGGTCTGGGCAATGACGCTCTGGGCCTCGCCGCGGGCTTCGGCCAGAGCCTTTTCCACGGTGGCCAGGGTCGCTTCGGCTTCCTCCTTGAGGGAGGCGGCCTTGCTCAGATCGCGGGAGATACGGTCCTGACGCTCTTCCAGCACCTCGGCCACGCGCGGGAGCGCCTTCTTGGCCATGAGGTAGTAGAGAGCGGCGAAGGACAGCGCCAGCCAGAAAATCTGGGTGGGAAAATTGGCGGGATTGAGCTGCGGCAGACCACCGGAGGCATGTTCGCCGCCGTGTTCCGCAGCCGCCGCCAGAACGGAACCAGCCGCCGTGGTCATCGTGACGAGCACAGCACTCGCACCAACAGACCAGCGGGCCAGCCGTCCTTTGGCCAACAGGTTCGGCATTGATCGGTCCCCCAAGGCAAAGGTGCGGCGCCAAACCCGATGGGCCGGCGCCGCGTCAGAGCGTGTGCCGCCGGTTGTCCCGGCGGCATAGCTTTTGTTCTGACCGGCGGAACCGGGCGGGCGAACCCGTCCGGCCCCGCACCGGGTGCCTTAGGCGAACAGGATCAGGAAGGCGATCAGCAGCGCGAACAGCGCCACGGCTTCCGTCAGCGCGAAGCCCAGAATGCCGATCGGGAACACCTTGGGCTGCACGGCCGGGTTGCGGGCGATCGAGCCGATCAGGGTCGAGAAGATGTTGCCGATGCCCATGCCGACGCCAGCGAGGGCGATGACGGCCAGACCGGCGCCGACGAACTTGGCGGCTTCAGCTTCCATGGTACTCAATCCTCTGTCTTAAAGGTGAACTGGATGATGGGATAGGCGTCAACTTAGCGTCCGGGATACCCTAGGTCTGCTTAGTGCAGTTCCAGCGCATCGCGGATGTACAGGCAGGTCAGGATCGTGAAGACGTATGCTTGCAGGAACGCGACCAGGAATTCGAAGCCGGTGAGCGCGATGTTGATCGCAACCGGGACCAGCCCCGCCAGGAACCCGACCGCACCCAGGCCGGAGATCATCAGCACCGTGAAGCCGGCGAACACCTTCAGCATCGTGTGGCCCGCCATCATGTTGGCGAACAGTCGGATGGAGAGGCTGACCGGGCGCATCAGGTACGAGATCACCTCGATGGGGATCAGGATCGGCGCCAGCGCGATGGGCGCGCCATGGGGCATGAAGAACGTGAAGAAGTGCAGGCCGTGCTTCACCAGCGCCAGGATCGTCACGAACACGAACACCGTCGCCGCCAGGGCGAACGTCACGATGATGTGGCTGGTGAACGTGAAGGTGTAGGGGATCATCCCGATCATGTTGCCGAACAGGACGAACATGAACACCGAGAAGACGAAGGGGAAGTACGGGCGGGCGTCATGGCCGGCGTTCTCGCGCACCATGTTCGCCACGAATTCGTAGAACATCTCGGCCAGCGACTGGAGACGGCCGGGGACGAGCGCGCGCCCCTTCATGCCATGGACCAGCAGGGCGTAGATGAGGCCGACCGCAATCACCATGAACAGGGCCGAGTTCGAAAACGAAACGTCGAACCCACCGATAATGATTTGCAGGATCGGGTTGATTTGGAACTGATGCAGCGGATCCAAGGCCGTCCTCGCTTATTGTCCGTCGCCGTGGGGGCGATCGTGGTCTTCCCTATGGGTCCGGCGATAGCCGGGTGCGTAACCAAGCCCGGTCACGGACCGGTACACATTCAAAACTCCGGCCGCAGCGCCCAGGAAGAACATCACCACCAGGCCCCACGGTGCAGTCCCCAGCCAACGGTCGAACAGAAGTCCGCCGCCGACGCCGACGATCATGGCAGCGACCAGTTCGGTCCCGATCCGCCAGGCAACCCCAAGGGGCGACTGCGGCAAACGGTGATAGCGCCCGGCCTTGGCCGAGGGCGTTTCCCGTTCCCGCGCCTTGCGCAACCGGGCGTCGAGGTCATCCAACGAGGGCGGGTGCTGGTCGTCTGTCATAACGCTTTAAGCATCCCCCAGGCCGTTTCGCCGCCACGCGAAAGCGGCGCGACCATACGGACAGGCCACTTTCCTGTCAAGAAGCAAAACCTTAAACACAAGTGCTTGATACTGCTGCCGTTCCCGATTTTCGGTGTGGAACGGCAGCTTAATTACCCTCCGCCGCCCGTGCGGCCCGGCCGCGCACCCGGCGCTTGAGCGTTGCCGGTCAAGGGCTTACGTCCTTTGTGGGATCTCGCGCGTGCAAAAAAGACACAAACGCCGCGCGATCCCGCTCACAACTGCTTGCGGATACCCTCGGCCATGGCTTCGGGCGTGGTCTTGGCCGGAAAAACGGTCTTCACCGTGCCGTCGGGCGCGGTCAGGTACACGAAACTTGAATGGTCCATCAGATAGTCCGTCGTCCCGCCATTCTGCGCCTTGGCATAATAGACGCGGTAGGCGCGGGCCGCGGCGGCCACCTGCTCCGCCGATCCGGTCAACCCGATGAGACGGGGATGGAACAGCGGCACATACTCCGCCATGTGCGGCACGGTGTCGCGGGCCGGGTCGATGGAGATGAACAGCGGCTGGACCCGGCTCCCGTCCGCCCCCAGCCGGTCGAGCGCGCCGGCCATAGCCGACAGCTCGGTCGGGCAGACGTCGGGGCAATAGGTGTAGCCGAAATAGATCAGCCGCAGCACCGGGCCGAAATCGGCCTGGGTCACCGTGCGCCCGGTGTGGTCCACCAGGGTGAAGGGACCGCCCAGCGGCGGCAGACCGGTGGAGGTCATCCGCGCGGCGGAGTTGACTTGCCACCACGCGATTCCGGCGGCAACGGCCAGACCGACGAGGGACGCAAGGGCGATTCGGATCAGACGGGCGTTTTTCATGCCCGCAACTGAACCGTGCCGCCCCCGGCGCGGTCAAGGGGGCAAAACGTCAGCATGACGCGCGGGGGCGGAAACGGTCATGGCGCGAAGTGTCCCATCTTTGTCGGCTGGCCGCCTTTCGGCCTTTGACCGGAGCCGTACACTGGGGCCATTCTTCACCCCGATACGAGAGACCGAAATGTCCCATACCGATACCGCACTGCTGGTCATCGACGCGCAGGAATCGTTCCGCCACCGCCCCTATTGGCAGGCGGACGGGCTGGACGCCTATGTGGAGCGGCAGCAGGCGCTGATCGACGGCGCCAAGGCCCGCGGCATCCCCGTGGTGCAGATCTTCCACGTGGAGGAGACGGGGCCGTTTTCCGAAGCGTCCGGGTATGTGACGCCCCTGGCCCCCCTGTCGGTCCCCGCCGACGCGGTGTTCCGCAAGACCCGCCACAGCGCGCTGGTGGGCACGGGGCTGGACGTGTGGCTGACCCGCCGGGGCATCCGCCGGGTGATCGTCAGCGGCATCCGCACCGAACAGTGCTGCGAGACCACGACTCGGCACGCCTCCGACCTGGGCTACACGGCGGATTACGTGGGCGAGGCCATGCTGACCTTCCCCATGACCGACGCCGCGGGCCGCACCTGGGCACCGGACGAGATCCGCGCCCGCACCGAACTGGTGCTGGCCGGGCGCTTCGCCCGCATCGCCACCGTCGAACAGGCCCTGGAGGGCTGAGCACCGCCATGAGCACCTCCACCGCCCCCACCATCATTCCCGTCGTCGCCGTCGTCCCGCCGCGGGTGCTGCTGCTGGACGTGGCGGGGCCGGTGGAGGTGCTGCGCAAGGCCAATCTGGAGCAGGACCGGGTGCGCTTCGCCGTCACCTACGCCGCCCCGTCACCGCGGGTGCTGAGTTCGGTGGGGCTGGAACTGGCGGGGCTGGGGGCATTGCCCGCCGCGGTGCCCGACGGGGCGCTGGTGGTGGTGCCGGGCAACACCGCGGTGACGCTGGGCGCCCCCACCGCCTCACCCGCGGACGGCCAGGCGGACGAGGAGACCATCGCCGCGTGGCTGCGGGCGGTGGTCCGTCCGGGGGTGACGCTGATGACCATCTGCTCCGGCGCCCTGCTGGCGGCGCGGGCCGGGCTGCTCAGCGGCCACGACTGCACCACCCACCACGGCTGCACCGCCGACCTCGCCCGGCTGGCGCCGGGGGCGCGGGTGCTGGACAACCGGCTCTATGTGGAGGACGGGGAGCGGCTGACCAGCGCCGGCATCACCGCCGGCATCGACCTGATGCTGCAGCTGGTGGCCCGGCGGGTGGGACACGGGGTGGCGGCGGCGGTGGCCCGCTATCTGGTGGTCTATGCCCGCCGGGCCGGCGGCGACCCGCAGCTTTCCCCCTGGCTGGAAGGGCGCAACCACCTGCACCCCGCCGTTCACCGGGCGCAGGACGCGGTGGCCGCCGATCCCGCCCGCGACTGGACCGTCGGCGCGCTGGCGCGGGCGGCGGGGGCCAGCCCGCGGCACCTGTCGCGCCTGTTCAACGAGCATGCGGGGATGAGCGTCACCGATTACGTGAACCGCCTGCGGGTGGCCCTGGCCCACGACCTGCTGACCGCCACGCGGCTGGACATGGAAACGGTGGCGGAGCGCGCCGGCTTCGCCTCCACCCGCCAGTTCCGCCGTGCCTGGAACCGGCTGCACGCCCTGCCCCCCAGCCGCCTGCGGACGGCGGCGCGGATGGAAGGCACCCTTCCCACCGGGTAAGGGGGGAGAGGGCCGGAAACCGTTGCGGGCAACGCAAGATTTAGAGTCCTTCAGGTGCTTATTGAAGCACCTGAAGGACTCTAAGCTTTTGGTTTTCCCGTGTGATTCACGCTTCAAACGATTCCGTTTGAACCGATCACACTCTAACATTTCACGAGCCTTGCGGCTCGATTCTCGGGCGTTCCGCGCGGAAATCGGCCCTCACCCGGCCCTCCGGGCCACCCTCTCCCCGGCGGGGAGAGGGAAGGGAGGAGAGGGTTTCTTTCTTATGCGGCCATCCGCTCCCCGCCGGAGCGCCCGGTCAGGAACGCGCCGACCTTGGTGTCGTGGCGCTGGATGTGGTCGCACAGCCATTCCTTGATCAGCGCCATCAGCTCCTCGCCCACCGACGGCTGGCCGGCGTCCAGGCGGCGGCGGAGATCCTTGGCCCGCGCGGTCAGGGCGTCGTGCAGCTTCTTGTGGGCCGGCAGGCCGGGATAGCCCGCGTCCTGCATCAGCTTTTCCTCCTGCTCGAAGTGCAGGGCGGTGTAGGCGATCAGCTGATCCACGGCCTGCAGCAGCGCGTCCTTGCCCTGCTTGCCCTGGACCGCGCCGTGGACGCGGTTGACCAGCCCGATCAGGATCATGTGGTCGTTGTCGATGTCCTCCTGCCCCACGGACAGGGCGTCGCTCCAGGGCATGTAGACGCTGGAGGCATCGTCGACCAGCATGTCGTCGATGCGGGCGGCGTTGATGGCCTCCACATTCACCAGGAAGCTGTCCACCAGATCCTGCAGAGCGCCGGCCTGGGTGGTCAGGCTGTGGGCCGCCCCCAGCACGGTCTTGGCCGCCTGCTCGGTTTCCAGCGCCGAAGCCGACACGCCGCCGATGCTGACCGACACCTGCTCGGTGCCCACCGCCGCCTCGCTGGCCGAGCGGGCGATCTCGCCGGTGGCGGCCCCCTGTTCCTGCACCGCCGCGGCGATGGAGGTGCCGATCTCGTCGCTCTGCCCGATGATGGCGGCGATTTCGCGGATGGCCTCCACGGCGGAGGATGTCGCCTGCTGCACGTCGGAAATCTGGGTCAGGATGTCCTCGGTCGCCTTGGCGGTCTGGCCGGCGAGGTTCTTCACCTCCCCCGCCACCACGGCGAAGCCCTTGCCCATCTCGCCGGCCCGCGCCGCCTCGATGGTGGCGTTGAGCGCCAGCAGGTTGGTCTGGCTGGCGATGGAGGTGATGAGGCCGGCCACGTCGCCGATGCGCTGGGCCGCGTCGCCCAGACGGGCGATCTGCTGGTCGGCGCGGTGCGACGCCTCCACCGCGCGGTTGGAGATTTCGGAGCTGACGGTGACCTGATGGCTGATCTCGGCGATGGCGCCCGACAGTTCCTCCGCCGCGGCGGCCACGGTCTGCACGTTGGCGGACGCCTGCTGCGAGGCCCCGGCGACGGAAGCCGCCTGCTGCATGTTGCGGTCGGCGGTGTTGGTCAGGGTGGCCGCCGTCTCCTCCAGCCCCTCCACCGCGGTGGACACGGTGCCCACCATGCGGGTGATGGTCTGGTCGAAGCGTTCGGTCAGCCGTTCCAGGGCGCGGGCGCGCTGTTCGGTGACGCGGTGTTCGATCTGCTGCCGCTCCCAATGGCGCTGAAGCTCCATCATGTGCTGGCGGAACACCTCCATGGTGCGGGCCATGGCGCCGATCTCGTCCTGATGGTCCTGGGCCGGCACCTCCAGCGACGTGTCGCCGTCGGCCAGCCGCTGCATCACCGCCGTCATGCCGGTCAGGCCGTGGATCACCACCCGCGACACCATCACCGCCAGCGCGGCGGCGGCCAGCGTCAGCACCAGCCCGATGGCCCCCAGCCGGAACGCCGCCGCCCAGAACGCCGAATCCACGTCGTCGATGTAGATGCCCGACCCGATGACCCAGCCCCACGGCTGGAAGCCGCGGACATAGCTGAGCTTGGCCACCGGCTCCGCGGCACCGGGCTTGGGCCACATGTAATCGACGAAGCCCTGGCCGCCGTCCCTGGCCACCGCGGCGAATTCCACGAACAGCCGCTTGCCGTTGGGGTCGGCGTTCTGCGACAGATCCTTGCCGTCCAGTTCCGGTTTGAACGGGTGCATCACCATGCGGGGGGTCAGGTCGCTGATGAAGAAATACTCGTCCCCGGCATAGCGCAGCGTCTTCAGCGCGGCGATGGCGCCGGCCTTGGCGGCGTCGGGGGTCATGGCGCCCGACCGCGACAGCGCTTCGTAATGGGCGACCAGGGTATAGGCCACCTCCACCACGCTGCGGGTCTTGTCCTGACGGTCGCGCATCATCTCTTCGCGCAACCCGAACAGGCTGACCAAAAGCACGAGCACCAACCCGGCGGCGGACACGCCGAGGATGATGGATAGTTTCCCCTTGATGCTGACACGCTCAAGCACGGGTTGCGCTCCTCACACATGGCCGGGTTCTTTGTGATTGCCCGGTAATTCCGGTAAATTTTTTTAAATAAATATGACGGGGTAAACGCAGCAAGGGAAAGAGACAGCCTGTCGCATGGTTACGAACCAACCCAGGAGCGGAAAAAGCATTGCGGATTCGTGAATTGGCCCGTCACGGGGGGCGAATCAATGTTGCGCGACCGTTAACAACCCTTTGAGTCATAAGACATCGCCGGAGACCATTCGGTATCGAAATAATTGCGGCGGACCGCCCGGCGGGGGCGGTCCGCCGCCGGTTTCCGGTACGGAAATGAGCGGGTTTGTGCTGCACCGCCGCCATCCGTGCGCGCATCCGCCGCACACGGATGGCGGCATAACGGCGGGTCAGGGACGGGTCAGGGGCGGGACTCGGGCCAGCAACCGTTCGGCCTCGGCCAGATCGGCGGGGCGGTTGGCGTTGAAGAACGGATCGACGGGATGCGAATCGAACTCGGCCACCGCCAGCCGGTAGCGGGCGGTCCAGGCGTCCACCTTGCGCATCCCCTCCTCCACCATGGCGCGGCGCAGGTCGCCGGCCAGACGCACCGGCCACAGCCCGAACACCGGGTGGTCCCGCCCGCCCGACCGGGCGCAGGCCAGATCCGCCCCCTCGTCCCGCACCGCGCGCAGCAGGCGTTCCACCAGATCGGCGGGCAGGAACGGGGTGTCGGTGGCGAAGCTGGCCACCCACACCGCACCGGGGGCGTTGGCCGCCGCCCAGTCCATCCCGGTCAGCACGCCGGCCAGGGGACCGGCGTATCCCTCCACCACATCCGCGGCGACGGGCAGGCCGGTCTCCGCGAAACGGGACGGGTCGCCGTTGGCGTTCAGCACCAGCGCCCCCACCTGCGGGCGGGCGGCGGCGATGACGCGGGACAGGATGGGCTGGCCGCCCAGCGTCAGCAGGCTCTTGTCCCCCCCGCCCATGCGGCGGGACAGGCCGCCGGCCAGCAGCACGCCCGCGACGGACTCAGTCGTCATCGCGGCTTCCCTTGCGCTGGTGGCGGCGGTCCTCGTCCGTGCCGTCCGCCGGGGGGGCGTCGAAGACGATGCGTTCGGTGCCGGCCAGCGCGATGAACCGCCGGCCCTTGGCCCGCCCGATCAAGGTCAGCCCGGCCTGCCGCGCCAGTTCCACCCCCCAGGCGGTGAAGCCCGAGCGCGACACCAGGATGGGGATGCGCATCTGCACCGTCTTGATGACCATCTCGCTGGTCAGCCGCCCGGTGGTGTAGAAGATCTTGTCCTCGGGTGCCACGCCGTTCAGGTGCATGTAGCCGCGCACCTTGTCCACCGCGTTGTGGCGTCCGACGTCCTCCATATAAAGGAGCGGCACGTCCTGGCGGCACAGGACGCTGCCGTGGATGGCGCCGGCCTCCAGATACAGGCTGGGGGTCAGGTTGATGGTCCTGGACAGGGTGCGCAGCCACGAGGTGCGGATGCGGGCATCCGGGTCCAGCCGCACGGTGTCGAACACCTCCATCACGTCGCCGAAGGCGGTGCCCTGGGCGCAGCCGGACGTCAGCGTCTTCTTCTTCAGCTTGGCTTCGTAATCGGTGGCGCGGGCCGTGCGGACCACCACCGTGTCCGTCTCCTCGTCCACGTCCACGCCGGTCACCACGTCGTCGGCGCGCAGCATGTTCTGGTTCAGCAGGTACCCCACCGCCAGACAGTCGGGGTAATCGCCGATGGTCATCATGGTCACGATTTCCTGCCCGTTGAGATACAGGGTCAGGGGCCGTTCCACGGTGACGGCGGTGTCGATGGGGGCGCCGTCCTGATCCAGCCCCGACACCCGGCGGGTCAGGCGGGCGTCGGCGGGATCGGGGCGGACGATGTAGGACTCGAGGGGGATATCGCGGCTCATGCCCCCAGTGTGGCGCCCTGCTCCGTCCACGGCAAGGGATTGGCCGAAAAAGATTCCCGTCGCCTCGCGCTGCCGGGACCGTTAGAACGGCCAACATCTTTCCAGCACACGCCGACGAGGGAGCGGGACGGCCATGAAACGCAACGGACGCACGGTTCTGGTCTGCAACTGTCAGAACAGCATGAGCGTGGACGGCGCCGCCCTGGCCCGCGCCTGCGGGTCCGCTGCCGCCCCCACCGTCCATACGGCGCTGTGCCGCGGCGAGCATGAACGGTTCGAGGCCGCCGCTGCTTCCGGCGAGCCGCTGCTGGTGGCCTGCACCCAGGAGGCGCCGCTGTTCGCCGAACTGGCGCCGGAAGAGGCATCCCTGTCCTTCGTCAACATCCGCGAGCGCGCCGGCTGGTCCGACGAGGGGGGGCAGGCCGGGCCGAAGATGGCCGCCCTGCTGGCCGAGGCCGCCCTGGACGTGCCCGCCACCGGCGCCATCACCCTGACGTCGGAGGGGGCGTGTCTGGTCTATGGCACCGGCGAGACGGCGCTGGAGGCGGCGCGCGCGCTCGCCCCCCATCTGGACGTGACGGTGCTGCTGTCCCACCCCCGCGATGTGCTGCCGCCGGCCTCCATGGACGTGGCGCTGTTCACCGGCACCATCCGCAGCGCGCGGGGGTGGCTGGGCGCCTTCGACGTCGTGGTGGACGGCTACGCCCTGGCCCGCCCGTCGTCGCGGCGGGAACTGGCGTTCGAGCCGGGGCAGGACGGGGTGACGTCGCGCTGCGACATCATCCTCGACCTGACCGGCGGCACGCCGCTGTTCCCCGCCCACGACAAGCGCGACGGCTACCTGCGCCCCGATCCCAGGAACCCGGCGGCGGTGGCCGAGGCGGTGCTGACCGCCATCGGCCTGACCGGCACCTTCGAAAAGCCGCGCTACGTGGACACCCGCGCCGACCTGTGCGCCCACGCCCGCAACGGCCGGACCGGCTGCACCCGCTGTCTGGACCTGTGCCCGACCGGCGCCATCACCCCGCGCGGCGATGCCGTGTCCATCGACCCGCACGTCTGCGCCGGCTGCGGCTCGTGCGCGGCGGTGTGCCCGACGGGGGCGGTCACCTATGCCCTGCCGCCCATGGCCACCCTGTTCGAGCGGCTGCGCACGCTGATGGAGACCTACGCCGCCGCCGGGGGTACCGATCCGGTGCTGCTGATCCACGACCCCCGCCACGGCGATGCGATGATCGGGATGATGGCGCGGCTGGGCCGCGGCCTGCCGGCCCGCGTCATCCCCTTTGCCGTCAACGCCGTGACCCAGGTGGGGCTGGAGCTGTTCACCACCGCCCGGGCCTATGGGGCCGCACAGGTGCGGGTGCTGACCGGCCCCGCCAACCGGGCCAAGGACCATGGGGACGAGGCCGCGGGGCTGGCGCAGCAGGTGGCGCTGGCCGAGACGCTGATGGCCGGCATGGGCTATGGCGCCGGGCGGGTGGCGGTGATCGACGCCGCCGACCCGGATGCGGTGGAGGAACTGCTGTGGTCGCTGCCCGCCGATGCGGCACCGCCGGCCCGGCTGTTCCTGCCCATGGGCGGGCGGCGGACGGTGACCATGCTGGGGCTGCGCCACCTGAACGCCGCGGCCCCGGCTCCGGCGGCGGTGCTGCCGCTGCCCGACGGCGCGCCCTTTGGGCGGGTGCTGGTGGCGGCGGACGGCTGCACCCTCTGTCTGGCCTGCGTCGGCGTGTGCCCCACGGGCGCGCTGCTGGACAACCCGGACAAGCCGATGCTGAGCTTCGCCCAGGACGCCTGCGTGCAGTGCGGCCTGTGCCGCGCCACCTGCCCGGAAAAGGTCATCACCCTGGTGCCGGAAATCGACTTCCGCGACAGCGCCCGCGGGGCGGTGGTGGTGAAGGAGGAGGAACCGTTCTGCTGTGTCCGCTGCGGCAAGCCGTTCGCGGCCAAATCCTCCATCGACAAGATCGTCGCCGCCCTGGCCGGCAAGCATCCCATGTTCGCAACGCCCGAGGCGGCCAACCGCCTGCGCATGTGCGACGACTGCCGCGTGATCGACCAGATGGAAGGGGGCGGCAACCCCTTTGCGCTGGGCGCGCCGCGCCGGCCCCGCACCACCGACGACGACCTGCGCGAACGCGACAGCCGCAACGGGATTCCGGGAGCCGGGCATACATTCAAAACCGATAACCCGACCCGGCACTGAAAAGGGTTTGGTTGGAAAAATCCTGCTCAAATGTTATCTTTGGGTGTAACTTACAGTCTGGCCCTCGCCCGAAAATGGTCTTTTCTTTTTTCCCTGCTACACGGACGGCTTTCGACATTATACATTTCGTGCTGTGCACGATTTGTGTGGGGCCGTTTTTCGGGGGGAAAACACGATGCCGGCATTGTCAACGCGGGTCCGCCTGCTGCTTTTGACGTTTCTGGCTGCGGGGGGAATGATCGTCCTCGGCACGCTGGACGTCATGCGGCTGCGGGACAACCAATTGGAAGGGGTGCAGGCCAAGCTGCAGGCGGCGGTGCAGACCGCCGCCGGGGTGATCAAGTACTATCATGGTGAAGCCGCCGCCGGCCGCTTGAGCGAGGCCGAGGCCCAGACCAGGGCCCGCGATGCCATCCGCGGCATGCGTTATGCCGGCAACGAATACCACTTCGTCTACCGCCCCGACGGCATGCTGGTCGTGCTGGCGCCGCGCCCGCAGGTGGAAAACACCCTGGATCTGGCCGACGCCCGCGACCCCAACGGGGTGCCCTTCGTCCGCGAGCTGATCAAGGCGGGCACGTCGGGGGGCGGTTTCGTCCACTACAGCTTTCCCAAGCCGGGCAGCGACAAGCCCCTGCCCAAGCTGTCGTACGCCACCATGGCCGGCGGCTGGGACTGGATCATCGGCAGCGGCGTCTACATCGACGACGTGGACGCCGCCTTCCGCCGCAACGCGCTGGAGATGATCGCCATCGTGCTGCTGGTGACGGCGGTGGTGGCGGGGGGCGCCTTCGTCATCGGGCGGCACATCGCGGTGACGGTGCAGCACTTTTCCGACGCCATGGGCCGGCTGGCGCGGGGGGATCTGAACGTGACCATCCCCAGCACCGGCGCCCGTGACGAATTCGGCACCATGGCCGCCGCCATGCAGGTGTTCAAGGACAACACCGCCGAGAACCGGCGCCTGCTGGACGACCAGGAACGGCTGAAGCGCGAAGCGGCGGAGAACGAGGCCCGCGCCCTGCGCCGCATGGCCGACGACATGGAAACCCGCGTGCGCGACGTGATGCACCGGGTGACGACGGAAACCGAACGGCTGAACGGGGCGTCGCGCGCCCTGTCCGACAGCGCCCGCAACACCCGCAGCCGCAGCGAAACCGTGGCCGCCGCCACCGAACAGACCAGCACCAACGTGCAGACCGTCGCCGCCGCGACGGAAGAGCTGTCCAGCTCGTCCCGCGAGATCGGGCGGCAGGTGGAAAACTCCGCCGCCATCGCCCGCCGCGCGGTGGAAGAGGCGGCGCAGACGTCGGAAACCGTGCGCACCCTGTCCGATTCCACCAAGCGCATCGGCGAGGTGGCGACGCTGATCAACAGCATCGCGTCCCAGACCAACCTTCTGGCGCTCAACGCCACCATCGAGGCCGCCCGCGCGGGCGAGGCGGGCCGCGGCTTCGCCGTGGTGGCGGCGGAGGTGAAGGCGCTGGCCAGCCAGACCGCCCAGGCCACCGACGAGATCACCCGCATCATCCAGTCGGTGGACAGCGGCACCACCGCCACCGTCACCGCCATCGACCGCATCGAAGCCACCATCCGCGGCGTCAACGACAGCGCCACCACCATCGCCGCCGCGGTCGAACAGCAGAACGCCGCCATGGGCGAGATTTCCCGCTCGGTGCAGGAAGCGGCCCAGGGCACCCAGCGCATTTCCGAGGACATCGCCGTGGTGTCGTCCAGCGCCGGCAGCACGCTGACCACGGCGGAGGCGGTCGCCACCTCCTCCACCTCCCTGAACGGGGAGGCGATGACCCTGAAGACCCAGATCGAAAGCTTCCTGGCCGACCTGCGGCGGAAAGCCGCGTAGGCCGGGGGACGGGAAGCCCTCTCCCCGGCGGGCAGAGGGGTGGGTGAGGGCCGGATGCCGCGCGGAACGCCCGGCATCCGTTGCGAAGCAACGCCGAAACGTGAGGTTTGGAGAGCCTGACGGCTCGCTTTTCGGGCTGATGCGCGAAAAGCGAGCCGTCTCCCCGGCCCTCTCGGGGGGGAGAGGGGGACGGCAGGGGCGTTTCGTTCCTTTGTGAACGATTTCCGCCGGGCGCCCCCCTGTGATAATGTCGGCGGTACGACCATTTCCTGATTCCCGGCCAGGACCGGGAGCGGAAAAACAGGGCCGTTGCCGAGATGCGGAGAACCTGTGCTTCCCGGTTCAACCGCACCCAACCGTCCGAGGGAGGAGCCGCGTCCATGTCTTCGCCGTCCGCCGACACCCTGCCGCTCATCGATCCGTTCGGGCGTGCGGTGAATTACCTGCGCATCTCCGTCACCGACCGCTGCGACCTGCGCTGCGTCTATTGCATGGCGGAGGACATGAGCTTCCTGCCCAAGGCGGAAGTGCTGTCGCTGGAGGAGATCGACCGGCTGGCGTCGGCCTTCGTCCGGCTGGGCACGCGCAAGCTGCGGCTGACCGGCGGGGAACCGCTGGTGCGGCGGGACATCATGAACCTGATCCGGTCGCTGGGCCGGCACGTGAAGAGCGGCGCCCTGGACGAGCTGACGCTGACCACCAACGGCACCATGCTGTTCAAGCACGCCGCCGGTCTGGTGGAGGCCGGCGTGCGCCGCATCAACGTGTCGCTGGACACGCTGGACCCGCACAAGTTCCAGGCGATCACCCGCTGGGGCAAGCTGAGCAAGATCCTGGAGGGCATCCGGGTGGCCCGCGACGCCGGGCTGGCCATCAAGATCAACTGCGTGGCGCTGAAGGGCGTCAACGACGACGAATTCCACACCATGGTCGAATGGTGCGGGCAGGAGGGCTACGACCTCACCTTCATCGAGGTGATGCCCATGGGCGAGCTGGGCGACCTGTCCCGCTGCGACCAATACCTGCCCCTGTCCGTGGTGCGCGCCGAGCTGCAGACGCGCTGGACCCTGGACGAGAGCGATTACCGCACCGGCGGCCCCGCCCGCTATGTGACGGTGGGGGAAACCGGGCGGCGCATCGGCTTCATCACGCCGATGACCCATAATTTCTGCGAAAGCTGCAACCGGGTGCGGCTGACCTGCACCGGCACGCTTTACATGTGCCTGGGGCAGGAGGACGCCGCCGACCTGCGCACCCCCTTGCGGGTCAGCGACAGCGACGCGCTGCTGGAACAGGCGATCCGCGAGGCCATCGTCCGCAAGCCCAAGGGCCACGACTTCATCATCGACCGCCGGCACCAGGCCCCCGCCGTGCCGCGCCACATGAGCGTGACGGGGGGCTGAGTCCCCCCCACCCCGTGTTAAGGGGGGCTTTTTCCCCTCCGATAGGCTATGGTCATACCGGCCGGCACCCCGCCGTGGCCCCGACCATCCGACGCGCCGATGAACACCCTGCCCATCCATCCCGACGACCCGCCGCGCCTCAGCTTCGTGTGCGCCGACACCGACGAGGCGCGGGCGGCCCGCACCCGGCTCGTCCACCGCTACGGCAACACCCCCATCGGGGATGCCGACGTCATCGTGGCGCTGGGGGGGGACGGCTTCCTGCTGGAAACCCTGCACCGGTCGCTGAGCGTGGGCAACGGCACCGCCAAGCCGGTCTACGGCATGAACCGCGGGTCGGTGGGCTTCATGCTCAACGCCTACCGCGACCACGACCTGCCCGAACGGGTGGCCCGCGCCCAGAGCGTCACCCTGCACCCGCTGCGCATGGTCGCCACCCGCACCAACGGCGACATGGTGGAAGCCATCGGCATCAACGAGGTGTCGCTGCTGCGCGAAACCCGCCAGGCGGCCAAGCTGCGCATCACCGTGGACGGCAAGGTGCGCATGCAGGAGCTGATCTGCGACGGGTGTCTGGTGGCCACGCCGGCGGGGTCCACCGCCTACAACCTGTCGGCCCACGGCCCGATCGTGCCGCTGGCCGCCGGGATCCTGGCCCTGACCCCCATCAGCGCGTTCCGCCCGCGGCGCTGGCGCGGGGCGCTGCTGCCTCACACGGCCACCATCACCTTCGACGTGCTGGAAACACACAAGCGCCCGGTCAGCGCCGTCGCCGATTTCACCGAAGTGCGCGAGGTGGTGCAGGTGGACGTGCGCGAGGCCCGCGAAATCGCCCTGACCCTGCTGTTCGACCCCGAATTCAATTTCGAGGAACGGATCTTGAAGGAACAGTTCGAACCCTGACGCCACCCGTCCCCCGCTGGCGGGGAAAGGGCGGCGCACGGGGCGGGCGGAATTACTTTTCCTGCGCGGCCAGCGTCACCAGCGCCTGCGCCCAGCGGATGAACTTGTTGTCCGCCAGATCCTTGATCGTCTTGATGTCGAACGCCTGCTTCAGGGCCTCGGCATCCTTTTCCGACACGCCCTGAAGGGCGGCGGGCGAGGCTTCGATGATTTCCTTCAGCGGCTTGTTCTCGTACGCCTTGTCGAGAATGTTGGTCAGGGACTGGTTGGTCGGCATGGATCGTATCCCCCACGGATGAAGTCGGGCCGCCCGATACGGCCGCGTCATAGATTGGCCGTACGGGGTACGTCTTCAAGGGAGAAGAACGCGGACGGGTTACACCGCCCGGCGATGGCCGGGCCACAGGCCGGCGGGATAGACGGTGCGCACGTGGCGGACCAGCACATTGCGCGCCTCGATCAACTGGGCCATCCGCTCGCGGCAGGCGACCACCCCGGTGTCGGGATGGTAGACGGGGGCCAGTTCGCGGAACCGGCGGACCACCCGGTCCTCGTCGAAGCACCATTCGTTGGCGAAACCGAACATCTGGGCGGCATCGCGCACGTGCAGCACCCCTTCCTTCAGGGGCTGGAACGACACCCGTTCCAGGGCGTTGGCCAGGGCCTTGTTGCGGTATTCCAGGGTTTCCACGCGGGCGGACAGCCGGGCCCGCTCCTCCTCCGCCGGGTCCGGCGGCGTCAGGCGCCACGCGGCGGGATCGGCCAGCCGCAGCGCCAGCACCAGCAGCCGGCGGACCGCCCCGTCGCCCAGGGATGCCGCACCGGGGGGCAGGACCAGCATCAGCCCGGCATCCCCCGCGCCGGGATCGTCGGTGGCCGCCAGCCGCTCGTCACCACCCAGCAGCAGGGCGGCGGCCACCAGCGCACCCGTGTCGCAGCCGCGGCGCACCGCCAGCCCCTGCACCGCGTCCGCGAACAGCGGCGGGCACGCCACCCGGCGCCCGGCCACCACCGACCGCCCGCAGCAGGGCACGAGCGCCGACGGCCCATCCCCCCCGGACGAAGGCCCGAGGCTGTCGATGGAGGATCCGTCGGGAGCGGTCATCGCGGCACCTGGAAGCAGCGCATGTCAGCACGGCCCATGCAATGGCTGGCGAGTCTAGCCAAGGACGCGAATCGGCGCAACCGCCGTTCCCGCCGTTGTCGCGGCAAAGGGGCGTTACACCCGCGGCAAACGCAGCCCTACCCCGCCTGCACCGCCGTCACCGGCAAGGAGCAGCGCACCAGAAGGCCGCAGCCCGGCGCCTCGCTCACCTCCATCCGCCCGCCGTGCAGGTCGATGACATTGCGCACCAGCGCCAGCCCCAGGGCCGGGTCGGTGCCCGCCGGCTCGAACCGCGCGCCGTCGAACGGGGGAGTGCCGAAACGCCCGGCGTCGAACGGCGGGGCGGAATCGAACCGGCGCCCGCCCGTGTCGGCGGCGGGGTCGCCCACCGTCAGCCGGGCGCCGTCCCCGGTGCGCTCGGCCCGCAGCACCACCCGCCCGTCGGCGGGCCGGCTGCGGATGGCGGCGACCACCAGCGTGAACAGCGCCTGCTTCAGCCGCTTGTCGTCCCCCTCCAGCGTGCCGAGGCCGGGGGCAATGGTCACGTCGAGCCGCAGTTCCTCCCGCCGCGCCCATTCCTGGGTCAGCCCGGCGACGGTTTCCACCACATCGGCCAGATCCACCGGGCCGCGCTCCAGGGCTGTCACCCCGGCGCCGATGCTGGCCAGATCCACCACATCGTCGATCAGCCCCAGCAGCCGCTCCCCCGCCGTCTGCATGCTGGTGACGCATTCGGCCTGCCGCGGGGTCAGCGGGCCGAAATACTGCCCGGCCAGCATGTCGGCGTAGCCCATGATGCTGTTGAGCGGCGTGCGCAGATGGTGGGAGACGTTGGCGATGAACTCGGTCTTCAACTGGTCCGCCGCCTCCAGCGCCGCGTTGGACGCGCGCAGCGCCTGTTCCAGCCGGGCGCTGTCGGTGACGTCGAGATAGCTGGTCAGCACTGCCCCGTCGGGCAGCGGCACGGTGGAGAATTCCACCACCGACCCGTCGCGCCGTTCCAGCCGGCCCGACCGCACGGCGCGTTCCAGGGTGGCGCCGATCATCTCGTCCTTCAGGAAATCCCAGTCCCCGCCCCAGCCGGCCATGGGCGGGAAGCCGAAGCCGCCGGACACCGCCCCGCCCGAAGGCCCGCCGGGCACGGTTTCGTCCACGAAGAACGGGCGCATGTGCTCCAGGATGTCGGCGATGTGGGGTTCGCCCTGCAGATCCTGATCCGACAGGTTCCAGATGCGGGCATAGGACGGGTTGGACAGCTTCAGCCGTCCATCGCCGCCATAGACGGCGATGCCCTCGGCCAGATTGTCCAGGGTTTCCTGCTGCACCGCCATCAGCGTGTTGTACGAGGATTCCAGCGCCAGCGTGTTGGTGACGTCCTCCATGATCATGATCAGCCCGCCCAGCGGATGGGGGGCCAGCAGCACCCGCAGCGTCGTGCCGTCGGGCAGGTGCATCATCTCTTCCATCGGCTCGATCAGCCGGGTGTACTGGGCCAGCCGCTCGCGCTTGAAGCTGGGGAAATCGGCGTATTCCGGCAGCTTGCGGCGGGCGCGCAGATCCTCCAGCACCTCGCCGTGGGTGGGCTCGGTGCGCAGGAACGCCTCGTCCAGTTCCCACAGGCGGGCATAGGCCTGGTTGTGGAACTTCAGCCGCATGTCGGGGCCGAACACGCTGATGGCCGAGCCCAGCCGCTCCAGCACCTCGGCGTGGGCGGCCTGATGGCGGGCCAGTTCGCTGCGCAGGGTCTCCGTCTCCGTCACGTCGAGCGCGAAGCCCAGCGCCAGCGCATCCCCCTGCGGCAGGGGCAGCGAAACCTCCGTCACCTCCAGCAGGCGGCGTTCGGTGCCGAACGCCACGGTGTAGCGGCGGGACTGGGCCACCCCCTCGGCCCGCGCGCGGGCGGCCATGGGGCGGGCGCCGCCGTCGGGCACCAGTTCACGCGCTTCGGCCACCGCGGCGGCGGGTTCGGCTTCCACCGCGCGGGCATAGGCGCGGTTGCACCATATGACGGCCAGATCCTCGCTGCGCATCCACACGGGCAGCGGCAGCGCCTCCAGCGCGGTGCGCAGACGGACGGTTTCGGTTTCCGCCACCCCGGCGGCACTCTCGGCGGCGTGCCGGGCCCGTTCGGCGGCGCTGTGCGCCCGGACCGCGGCGGTTCCGTCCTCGGCCCACAGCACCATGGCTCCGTTGCCACCGTCTCCGGCCTCGTCCGCCTCCGCCAGGGCCGCCCCGGTCAGCACCAGCCGCCGGCCCTCCCGGCTTTCCACCTCCAGGCGGAAACCGATGCCGGAGCGGCCAAGCTCCTCGGACGCGGCGGCGAAGGCGGCGGCGTCCGCGGGCACCAGCGCGGCGGCGATGGCCTCCAGACGGGCTGGAAGGCTGCCGCCCAGCAGGCTGGCGAAACCGGGCGCGGCGGCGGTGATGTCCCCCCCCCGGACCCGGCACCAGGGGTGGGGGGCCGTGGCCAGGACGGCATCGAGGGTGTCGGACCGCGACTGACGGCCACGGCACAGCCACGCCAGGGCCGTGGCCCCGGCGAGACCGCCGCCACCGGCCAGCGCCACCGCCGGCGACAGGTCCACGGCGCCCGCCAACAGGGCCACCGCACCCACCCCCACGGCGATGAGCGGTGGGGCATATCCGTTGAACGTCGTCACAAGACCCAACCTAAACCAGCGGGCACCCAGCGGCAAGACACCCACAGAGCGGAATTGGATCGGTAAGACAGAGGCATTACCACCTTTTCGGGAGAGCCGGCGGAAACGGGGCCACCCGAACGGCCATGGCCCGTCATGACCCGGCTTCCACGGGCGTCTCGGCGCCGTCGGGACGCAGGCGGGCGACGGCGGCCGCCACGCGGGGAAAGGCGGCGGCCATGGCGGTGGCGGCGGTCATGGCGGCGGACCGGTCGCCGCGGTGGATCGCCAACTCCACCGCCGAACAGGCGGCGGCCAGCGTGCCGGCCCCGGCGGTGCGGGCGGCACCGGCGGCGGCGTGGGCGGCGGACCGCGCCGCCTCCAGATCGCCCCGGTCCAGGGCCGCCGCCGTTTCGGCCACCAGCGGCTGGGTGGTTTCGATGAAATAGCCCATCATCGCCACCGTGCCCGCGTCCAGGCTGCCGAAGGTGGCACGGATGTGATCCAGATCCAGCACCCCCGGTTCCGGCCCGGCGGTGACGGACGCGATGGGCGCCCCGCCCGCCGGCACGGCCCCCCCATTCACCACCGGCACCGGGGCCGGGGCGCACGCCGCCCAGCGGCGCAGGGTGGCGGACAGTTGCTGGAGGGTCACCGGCTTGGGCAGGTAGGCGTCCATGCCGGCGTCGGTGCAGCGCTCCATTTCCCCGGCCAGCGCGTTGGCGGTCATGGCGATGATGGGCAGCGGGGCGGCACCGGGGGCGCCCTCCGCCCGCTCCTCCGCCCGGATGCGGCGGGCCAGTTCGTAGCCGTCCATGCGCGGCATGTGGCAGTCGGTGATCAGCAGGCTGTAGCCGCCGCCGCGCCACGCCGCCAGCGCCTCCGCCCCGTCGGCCACGATGTCGGCCTCGAATCCCAACTGGCGAAGCTGGCGGACGATGACCTGCTGGTTGGTGGGGTGATCCTCGGCCACCAGGATGCGCTGACCGGTCACCGGCAGCGCCGGTTCGTCCACGGCGTCGGGAACCGAAGGGGCGGCGTCCACGGCGGGCACGGCGCACCCGGTGCGGTCGCCCACGGCGCGCAGCACGTCGCGCCGGTGCAACGGGCGGACCAGCACCCCGGCCCCGGCGGGAGAGGCGATGCCGCGGCCGTCGGCCAGCACCAGCAGCGGCGGGGTGGTGCCCCCCACCTGATGGTAATCGGCGATGCCGCTCATCAGCATGTCCAGGCCGGGGCCGTGTTCCCCCGGCAGCCCCGCCGACACCATCAGCAGGTCGGGGGCGGCCAGATCGAACAGATCCAGCGCTTCTTCCGCGCTGTCGGCGTCGGCGACCACGGCGCCGGCCCCCTGGAGCATGCGGGTCAGCACCGTGCGTTCCGCGGGATCCTCGTCGGCCAGCAGCACGGTGATGCCGGCCAGATCCGGGACGCCGCCGCCCTCCTCCTCCCGCGCCGCCAGCGGCAGATCGACGGCGAACCAGAAGGTGGACCCGCGCCCCGGCGACGACTGCACCCCGATCTGCCCGCCCATCATCTCCACCAGCCGGGTGCAGATGGCCAGCCCCAGCCCGGTGCCGCCGAACCGGCGGGTGGTGGAACTGTCGGCCTGGGAAAAGGGCTGGAACAGCCGGGCCTGCCCCGCCGGGCTGATGCCGATGCCGGTGTCCTCCACCTCGAAGGTCAGGCGCACGCGCCCGCGCGGGGCCCCGCGCACGGCGCGCAGGCGCAGAACCACCCGCCCGCTCTCGGTGAACTTGATGGCGTTGCCGGTCAGGTTGAACAGGATCTGCCGCAGCCGGCCGGGATCGCCCAGCACGCGGGCCGGGATCTCGGGATCCACGTCGCAGACCATCATCAGGTGCTTGTGCTGCGCCTGGGGGGCCAGCAGGTCGGCCACCCCCTCCACCAGGTCCAGCGGCGCCAGCGGCATCTCTTCCAGGTCCAGCTTGCCGGCTTCGATCTTCGACAGGTCCAGGATGTCGTCGATGATGCGCAAGAGCGCCATGGCGCTGTCGCGCACGGTGGTCAACAGGGTGGTCTGCTCGCCGTTCAGCGGCGTCAACGCGATCAGCTCCAGCATGCCCAGCACGCCGTTCATGGGCGTGCGGATCTCGTGGCTCATGGTCGCCAGGAATTCGGATTTGGAGCGGGCCGCCACCTCGGCCTGTTCCTTGGCCGAGCGCAGCGCCTCTTCCGCCAGCTTGCGTTCGGTGATGTCGTAGCTCCACACCAGCACCGCCGGGCGCCCTTCGAACTCCGTGCGCTGGATGGTCAGCAGGGCCCAGGCGCGGCGGCCGTCGGGGCGGGTAACCGCCACCTCCACGTCGCGGGCGACGACGCCGGCCTCCGGCCCGCGGTCGGTGACCAGCGCCGGGGCACCCGCCGTCCGGGACTGGCTGCCGTCGATCACCGGGGTCAGGGGATGGCGGGCGCCGATCAGGCGCTGGCGGTCCATGCCGGCCATCTCGGCGGCGCGGGCGTTGGCGAACACCACCGTGCCGTCGGACTGGACGATGGCCACCCCCGCCGGGCTTTGCTCCAGGATGGTGCGCAGGCGCCGCTCGCTTTCCAGCAGTTCCTGTTCGCGGGTCTGGATGGTGGCGACGAAGAACTGCAGCGCCCGGGCCATGTCGCCGATCTCGTCGCGCCCGCGGGCCGGCACCTCCACCGTGCGCCCGCTCTCATAGGCCAGCATGGCCCCCTGGAGCAGCCGCAGCCGGCGGACCACCGAGCGGTTGATGTAGACGACGATGGCCAGCGCCCCCAGGATCGACAGCAGCGCCATGGCCAGGATCGCGCGCTCGCCGGTCCTGATGTCCTGTTCGAAGCGGCCGGCGGACTGGTTCACCTCCTGCTCGATGGTCAGGAAATAGTCCGACACCGCCGCCACCAGCCGGTCGGAGACGGTCTGGTTCCGTGCCACCGCCCCCTTGATGGTGCGCTGGAGCGCGATTTCCGACAGGCGGTTGGAGAACAGGTTGCGCTCCCCCAGTCCCAGGATCGACAGCTCGCGGTGCAGCGCCTCCACCCCCGCCACGGCGCTGCGCGGCTGGTCGGCCAGCACCCCGGCGGCACGGTCCAGCGCGTCGCGGAATTCGCGCCGCAGCCGCTCCACCTTGGCCTCGTGGTCGGCGCGGGCGGCGGCCAGCATCACCGTCAGCGCGTGGGAAGCGTTTTCCCCCCACATGTGCAGCCAGCGTGTTCCGCCCGCCGACTGCACGGTGCGGATGCGCTCGGACAGGCCGACCATGCGGGCGACCAGGGCATCGGTCTCGCTGGAAACGGACAGGTGCCGTTCGACCTGGGTGTTGAGCGCGGTCAGGTTGTCGGCCAGCTCGTTGCGGCGGCGCTCCAGTTCCGAGACATCGGTGGTCCCGCCGCCTTGCCGGCGCAGGCGGCCGATCAGCTCGTCCAGCAGGGCCAGTTGATCGCCCAGCCGGGCCATCACCGCCTCGCGCACCGACTGGCTTTGCACCGCCACAAGGGCCGGCGCGTTGGCCGCCACCGTTCCCGACTGCTGGGCAAGCTGGGACGCGCTGACCAGATTGGGCACCCGGTCGGTGGCGATGCGCTCGAACCCCTTGTGGAAACGGGAGAACAGCGACACGGCCACCACGCCGGTCGCCGCGGTCAAGCCGCCGATCAGCACCAGGCCCGCCAGCATGCGGAAGGCGACGCCAAGCCGTGGAAACTGCATGGAGACGATCCGACCCTCCCGGCTCTCGCGCGGGCCGGCACCATCCCGGCAGGCGCCCCGGCCACGGGCCGAAGCTAGCATGGCACACGCTTTCCCGGCAATTCACCCAAGCCGACAAAAACGGACGGCGAAGCGGCGGGCCTCACCGGAACGGCGGGGCGTAGAGAAGCCCGCCGTCACGCCACAGGGCGTTGTGGCCGCGCTCCAGCTTCAGCCCGCCGGCACCGAAATGGCGCTCGAACACGTCGCCGTAATTCCCCACCGCGGCCAGCGCCCGCGCCGCCCAGCCGGGGTCCAGCCCCAGCCCCTGGCCTATACCCGGACCCTGGCCCGCCCCGTCCTGCCGGCCCAGCAGCCGCATGGTTTCACCGTCCCCCCGCACCGACGCCGGGTGGGCGGCGGCCGCGGCGGTGATCCCCTTTTCCTCGCCCAGGATCAGGGCGAACATCACCCAGCGCACGACGGCGGCCCATTGGGGGTCGTCCTGACGCACGGCCGGCCCCACCGGTTCCCGCGACATCACGTCGGGCAGCAGCACCAGCGCGCGGCCATGAACGCGCAACACCTCCCGCGCTTCGGCCAGATCCAGGCGGTCGGCGCTCAGCACGTCGCAGCGGCCCTGCAACAGCGCCTCGTTCCGGCCCTGCCGCGTCTTGACGGTGAGAAGGGTCCAGGGGCGGTCGCCCGCCCGGATCAGGTCGGCCAGATTGCGTTCCGACGTGGTGCCGGCCACCACGCAGATCCGCATGGGTTTTCCCGCCGTCATGGCCGCCGCCGCCTCGGGCGACTCGGCCAGAAAACCCTGGCCGTCATAGAACGCCACCGCGGGAAAGCCGATGCCCTGGTCCGCCTCCCGCTCCAGGGTCCAGGTGGTGGGGGTCATCAACAGGTCCATCTCCCCCGTCCTCAGCCCGTCGAGCCGCACCCCCATGGTCGCGGGCATGAAGGCCACCGCCTCGGCGTCCTTGAGCACGGCGGCCGCCACCGCCCGGCACAGGTCGGGGTAGAAGCCGACCCAGCGCCCCTGCGCGTCGGTGCCGGCCAGATAGCGGCCCAGGTCGGCGACGCCGCAATTCAGCACCCCCCGTTCGCGCACCATGTCCAGCGTGCCGGCATCGGCACGCCCTTTCCCTGATGCCGCGGCGGTAAGAACGGCGGCCCCCAGCAGGGCTGCCCCCAGGCGGCGGACGGCCCGCCGCGCGGGATCGGAACGACCCATGGCTTTTTCCCCGGCAGCCGGCCCAACAGCCGGTGTGACGAATACCGGAGGATGTTGTATAGGAAACCATTCGTTAGCGCACCCTCCGGCATACTTCCGGCCTGCAGCCGGCCATGCCCTACCGCCGCCCGCCGCGGCCCTGTTCCCCCCGGAAGCGCTGCCCGTCGAGGAGATGATGCCTTTCTTGCGGTTTGGAGTTGCCTCGCGCCTGAACGCCGGCCTGTTCATCATGATCGTGCTGATGATGGGGGGCGGGGCGCTGTCGCTGATCACCACCGCGCAGTTCCGCGACGGCATGGACCGGGTGTCGGGCGATTACATCCCCACGCTGATCGGCACCTCCCTCCTGGCGCAGCAAAGCCACTCCATCGTCGCCAACGCGCCGTCGCTGGCGGTGGCCGACAGCGATTTCATCCGCCGGTCCGTGGCCGACCGCATCGCCGACCAGGGGCAGGCGCTGACCGAACTGCGTGAACGGCTGCGCCGCCACGGCGTCAGCGACGAGGAACTGGCCGGCATCGACGGGCTGCACAGGGATCTGATCGACAATCTGGCCCGGCTGGACGCGGTGGTCGGCCAGCGCATCGAGCTGAACCGCCATGTGCAGGCGATGATGGCCCGGCTGATCCGCCTGCCCACCCGCCTGACCGCCTTCGCCACCGAGGACGGGCGCGAAACACCGCCGCTGACCGCGTGGATGGGCGACGCCCAGCGGGCGGTCGGGCTGATGATGTCGGCGCTGGGCACCCCCAACGGGCGGCGGTTCGAAGGGCTGCGCCAGGAAACCGCCATGCTCCTGGACCAGCTCCAGCGCCGCACCACCGGCCTGCCCCCCGGCACCATCACCCCGGCCTCGGCCATTCTGGCCGAGATGCGCGGCGTCAGCGAGGGGGACGACGGCCTGTTCGCCACGCAGGAGCAGCTGGCCGCCGTCACCGCCACCATCCAGCACCTGCTGCTGGCCAACCGGGAGCTGTCGAACACCTTCGTCGCCAGGGTCGGCGCCATGGCCCGCGGGGTGGAAGCCCGCGCGCTCGGCATCGGCCAGGGGCTGAGCCGGGATGCGGCGCGCACCGGCATGGTGCTGGCCGCCGCCATCGCCGCCAGCCTGTTGGCCGCGGCGGCGGCCATCGCCTACATCAACCGCAACGTGGTGCGGCGGCTGGTGCAGGTACGCGACCGGGTGTTGAGCCATGTGGACGGATCGTCCGCGCCCGCCGCCAAGCCCCAGCGGGCGGCGGACGAGATCGCCGACATCGGCGCCGCCATGGACTTCTTCCTCGCCGAGATCGCCCGGCGGGAAGAGGATCTGCGCACCGCCAAGAACGCCGCCGAACACGCGCTGGCCGAACTCAGCCGCACCCAGGACAGCCTGATCCAGGCGGAGAAGATGGCAGCGCTCGGCCAGTTGGTGGCCGGCGTGGCGCACGAGATCAACACGCCGCTGGGCAATGCCCTGACCTCCGCCTCCTATCTGGCGGACGAGACCGGCCGCATCAAGCAGACGTTCCACAGCGGGCCGCTGCGCCGGGCCGATTTCGACCGCTACCTGTCAACGGCCACCGAAACCGGTGAGATCCTGCTGGCCAACATCGGGCGCGCCGCCGATCTGGTGCACAGTTTCAAGCAGGTGGCGGTGGACCAGAGCACCGACGAACGCCGCCGCTTCGACCTGCGCCAGTATCTGGACGAGGTGGTGCAGAGCCTGAAACCCGCCTGGCGCAAGGGCGGCCATCAGGTGACGGTGGACTGCCCCCCCGGCATCGAGATCGACGGCCCGCCCGGCGCATGGTCGCAGACCATCACCAATCTGGTCATGAACTCCCTGATCCACGCTTATGAGGAAGGGCAGACCGGCACCCTGTCCATCCGCGCCGTGGAAACCGGCGGCACGGTGGAACTGACCTACGCCGACGACGGCCGCGGCATTCCCGCCGCCAACCGCGACAAGGTGTTCGACCCCTTCTTCACCACCCGCCGCGGGGCGGGGAGCACGGGCCTGGGGCTGCACATCGTGTTCAATCTGGTCACCCGCACGCTGGGCGGGCGTATCGACCTGGAGCCCCCGGCCCCCGGCACCGCCGGCTGCCGCTTCCGCATCACCGCCCCCCTGACGGCCCCGGCGGACAAGCACGCGGCGGAAACGGAGACGGGCTGAACGGAGGCGGAGGCGGACGGGCCGGCATGCAAAAACCCCCTCCACCAGCCGGTGGAAGGGGGTTTTTGACGAGAGACAGCCGTGTACGGACGCCTTTTAGCGGGGGGCCAGGACCATGACCATCTGGCGGCCTTCCAGCTTGGGCATCTGCTCGACCTTGGCGATCTCTTCCAGCTCGTCGCGGACACGGATCAGCACGTTCATGCCCAGATCCTGGTGCGCCATTTCGCGGCCACGGAAGCGCATGGTCACCTTGACCTTGTCGCCTTCCTCGATGAACCGGCGGGCCGACCGCATCTTCACGTCGTAATCGTTGTCATCGATGTTGGGCCGGAGCTTGATCTCCTTGACCTCGATGACCTTCTGCTTCTTACGCGCTTCGGCGGCCTTCTTCTGCGCTTCGAACTTGAACTTGCCGTAATCGAGAACCTTGCAGACCGGGGGTTCGGCCTGCGGGGCGATCTCGACCAGATCGAGACCGGCGTCCTCAGCGGCAATCAAGGCGTCGCGCAGCGACACCACACCCACCATGTCGCCGTTGGCGTTGATGAGTCGGACGGAACGAGCCGTAATCTCCCGGTTGACTCGCGGACCATCGCGGGTCGGGGCGGCTTCGGACGGTATCCTGGCTATGGAACTGTCTCCACTCTCTGGGACCGCTTCCCGCGGATCGGGGTTTCGCCCCTGGGGAGGGACGAAACCCACTTCGGAAGGAAGACCGGTCTACGGATCAAATCAGAACGGCAAATCGGGTGCACGGTCACCCGCCGGGGACCGTGCCTCAGTTGCCAGTTTATTCACGGCGGCGTCAAGTGCAAGAACTTCCTGATCCTTGCCCCCCAGGAAACGCAATGCGACGGTGCGTTCCTCGGATTCGCGGCGGCCGACGACCACCAGGATGGGCACCTTCTTCAGGCTGTGCTCGCGCACCTTCAGGTTGATCTTTTCGTTGCGGGTGTCGGTCTCGACCCGCACGCCGGCCTTGCGCAGGGTCGCCGCCACCTCGGCGGCATACCCGTCCGCCTCGTTGGTGATGGTGGCGACCACCGCCTGGACCGGGGCCAGCCACAGGGGCAGCTTGCCGGCGTAATGCTCGATCAGCATGCCGATGAAGCGTTCCAGCGAGCCGAGGATGGCACGGTGGAGCATCACCGGACGGTGACGCGCGCTGTCTTCACCGATGTAGGTGATATCCAGCCGTTCGGGCAGGATGGCGTCGTACTGCAAGGTGCCGCACTGCCACGTCCGCCCGATGGCGTCGGTCAGGTGGAATTCCACCTTGGGGCCGTAGAAGGCGCCCTCGTTGGGCAGTTCCTCGAAGTCCAGGCCGGCAGCCCGCAGCGCGGTGCGCAGCGCTTCCTCGGCACGGTCCCAGGTGGCATCGTCGCCGGCCCGCACGTCGGGGCGCAGCGCCAGCTTCACCGCGATCTGTTCGAAACCGAGATCCCGATAGACGCCGAGCTGGAGCTTGAAGTAGTTCGCCGCTTCCTCCGGCACCTGATCGGCGGTGCAGAAGATGTGGGCGTCGTCCTGGGTGAAGGCGCGCACGCGCATGATGCCGTGCAGCGCGCCCGACGGCTCGTTGCGGTGGCAGGCGCCGAATTCCGCCATGCGGAGCGGCAGGTCGCGGTACGAGCGCAGGCTGTGCTTGAAGATCTGCGCGTGGCCCGGACAGTTCATAGGCTTGACGCCCAGGATCTTCTCGCCCTGGTCGGCTTCCACCTTGAACATGTTGTCGCCGTACATGTCCCAGTGGCCGGACGCCTTGAACAGCGAGCTGTCGATGAGCTGCGGGGTCTTCACCTCCACATAATCGGCGCCTTCCAGCTTGGTGCGGATGTAGGTCTCCAGCGTCCGGTAGAGCGTCCAGCCCTTGGGATGCCAGAAGACCGAGCCGACCGCTTCCTCCTGGACATGGAACAGGTCCATTTCCCGGCCCAGACGGCGGTGGTCGCGCTTTTCCGCCTCCTCGATCTGGTGGAGATAGGCTTTCAGTTCCTTCTCGTCCCGCCACGCGGTGCCGTAGATGCGCTGGAGCATGGCGTTCCGGCTGTCGCCGCGCCAATAGGCGCCGGCCACCTTCATCAGCTTGAAGCCGGTGCCGACCTTGCCGGTGCTGGGCGCGTGCGGGCCGCGGCACAGGTCGAGCCACTCGCCCTGGCGGTAGACGCTGATGGCCTCCCCGCCCGGAATGGCCTCGATCAGTTCGGCCTTGTAATGCTCGCCCTTGGCCTTGAACCAGGCGATGGCCTCGTCCCGGTCCCACTCCTCGCGCACGATGGCGGCATCGCGGGCGACGATCTCGCGCATCTTCGCCTCGATCTTTTCCAGATCGGCGGGCGTGAACGGCTCGGCGCGGGCAAAGTCGTAATAGAAACCGTTGGCGATCGACGGGCCGATGGTCACCTGCGTGCCGGGATACAGTTCCTGCACCGCTTCGGCCAGCACATGGGCGGCGTCGTGGCGGATCACCTCCAGCGCGTCGGCATGACTGCGCGTGACGATTTCGACCTTGGCGTTGGTGGTCAGAGTGGTGGTGAGATCCCGGACCGTGCCGTCGATCTTGACGGCAAGCGCATCTTTGGCCAGACGAGGACCGATGGAGGCGGCAATCTGCGCCCCCGTCACCGGCCCGTCGAATTCACGCACGCTGCCGTCGGGCAACGTGATGGCTACGCTGGGCATCTCAAACACCGTATTCGCAGGGTTGACGTGGCCCATTCCCCAAAAAAGGGAACGGGAAGCGGGACTCTAAAGGGATGGACCGTCCTGTCAAGCGACAGCGGTGCAACGGACCCCACCGCTTATCCGCTTTCTTTCCCCCGCGGACCACACGGACACACCGCCCAGCGGTTGATCATGCCGCCGGACAAACAAAGCGGCACGCGCAATCATACGATTGTAACCCGCGGCACGGGAGCGTATGCCTGGCGTGTCAGTGCCCAACCCCTGGGAGAACAGGGGGAGGGATAGGCCCTCCCCCGCTGACGGGGAGTCTTGAGGATGAAGAAAGCTCGAAAAAATCCTCGAACTCCTGGCCTTGATCCTGAAGGTGACCAAGCTCCTGCTTGACCTTCTGGACCGTTAGGCTCGGAGCGGGGGAGAGGATTACGGCCTCTCCCCTGCTCCGAATACCAATGTAAGACGGTGGAGCGTCCGCCGCAAGGGACAGCCCCCGCGTGCGGCATCACCGCCTGAGGGGGGCCAGCAGCTTCGCGGCCACGTACACCCCATCCCATCCGGCGCCGCGGATACGGTACCAGCCGTCGTCTCCACCGCCGGTCACGGTGACCACGGCACCGCCGTCGATCACGTCAATAGCGGGCGAATCGCACGAGGGTTCGCGGCGGATGCGCGTGTCGGTGGTGATGCGCATCTTCGTGCCCGGTGCTGCCACCCGCGCCGGCGCCGGCGACGGCCCCAGGCAGGATGCCGCCTTGGTATCCAGGGTTTTGGCATCGGGGGTTTTGGCGTCGGGGGTTTTGGCGTCGGGGGCTTTGGCATCGGACGGTTGCGGCGCGGTCCCCGAGTCGGGGTCGTGCTCCGCCAGATAGGCGCCGGCAACCCAGCCCGCCGGTTTGCCGCCACGGGCGATGCGCACCCAGCCGGCGGAATCGGGGGCGGTCAGCGCGGTGGCCCGCTGCCCCTTTTCCAAGGTGTCGAGAACCAGCCCGTTGGCCGAGGGTTCGGCGCGGATGTAGATTCCGGCGGTGGCCCACACAGCCCGCCCGGCCGCGATGGCGTCCCCCCCCGGCCCCGCCGCCGGCGGGGCCGGGGATACGGGCGGGGGCGGCTGTTCCGCCACGGGGGGGGCCGGCGGCGGGACCGGAACCGCCACCGGGGCGGCCACGGGAGCGGTACTGCCCGCCAGCACGGGCGGCGACAGGGGTTTCGGCAGCACCGGCAGCGGCAGCCACGGTCCGCGGGGCGCCAGGGCCGGCGCGTCCTTTGGCTGGACGGCGGGGGTGATTTTGGGGGCGACGGGTGTCGGGGGTGACACGGGGGTCGCCGGCTTGCCGGCCGTCTGGGCCAGCCCGGCCCCCGGCAGCCCGGCCAGAAGGATGAACGCCGCGATGAGCCGCCCGCCCGTCATCCCGGTCAATCCAGCACGATTCGGGCCACCAGCGCCGGCAGCGTCTGGCAGCGGTAAAGCCCGTCGAAGGTGCGGTGTTCGGTCAGCCGCAGGGTCAGCGAACAGCCGAAGCTGTTGATGGTCAGCTCGTTCTGGGCCAGATAGCCCGACGCCGCCGACGGCATGGTGATGGTGTAGCCCGCAGCCCCCAGACGCCCCACCAGATTGCCGCTGACGGTGTTGAATCCCTGGATCTCCAGGGTCAGGGGGCCGAGGTTGCGCAGCACCGTCTCGCTGGCCGGCTCCTCCCGCGTGGCGTAGAGCTGCACCGGCACCGCCTTCTTGCGCCCCAGCCAGTCGCGCAGTGCCAGATTGAGCAGCGTCTGGTCACGGCCCGCGAAGGCGGTTTCCAGCGCGAACTGGCGCAGCGGCACGTCGTCGCCGCCCAGCGCCGCTTCGAACGCCGCGATCCGTGCCGCCGGCTCGCCGCCGGACAGGCGGGCGCGCACGGTGTCCATCTGCTGCGTGCGCGCGGCGATCAGCTTCATCTGCTGGGCCATGCGTTCGGTTTCCGCCAGCGCGTTGTCGGCGGTCTGCTCGTCGGCCTCGCGCTTGCGGGCGGCGGCGGCGGCCAGTTTTTCCGCCGCCGCCGCGGCGTCCGGCGTGCCGGCCACCACGGTCCGGCCCGGCAACTGGTCCGCCGGACGGCCCAGGCTGTCCAGCACCTCGGCGTTGTCGAACGCCAGGGTGATGCCCTGCCCGTTTCCGGCGGCGGGAGCGGCGGTGCCGGTCAGCACCTTTTCCGTGCCGGCGTCGGCCACGGGGCGCAGGAACGCCACCTCGTCGGTGCGGCGCTCGACGGCAAAGGTGGGCTGGGTCAGCCGCACCCGCACGCTGACGGCGGCCACGCCGTCGGCACCGGCGGGATGGAGCGTCACATCCTGAACCGCCCAGGGGGCGGGGAGCCGGCGTGCCGCCTCCTGCCGCACCCCATCGGGGGAGGGTGCCTGCTGCTCCTGCGCGGCGGCCACCGCGGGCAGCCCAAGCCCCGCGGCGCCGAGGCTCAAGAGCCCGAGTCCCGCCGCCCCGGCCCCCTGGAGGCCGGCTTCCAGCGGCAGGACAAGCGCCGTCAGCAGCCATACGCGCCCCGTCCGTACCCTGTTCGCCATTCCCCGCATCCTTTCCTGCCCGGCTGTGCCCGCTCCGGCGGCTTGAGAATGGGTATAAGAGATCCGTGAGGGAAGGATAAGAGCTTAATCGCCCCCACCCCGCCGGGCAGGGATTCCCAGGGCGTCCGCGGATGCGTGCGAGATGGGACGGGCCACCGCGCAAAGCGCAATGCCTGCCCGCGTCTTGCGCGACCATCGGTCGAGTTTTGCATGGCGGCCACACCCCGCTTGCAATATCATTCATACAAGTGGATGTATTGGGTCCATGTCTGGGGCGGCGGCGGGAAACGGCGGCATCCCCACCAGGGCTTGGCAGCATCCGAACGGCGAGAGGCGCAGGGCGACATGGCGGAGACAGGCGGTTCGAAAGAGCAGCCGGCATTACTGTGCAGGAACGTCACGGTCAATGGCCGGCGGACGAGCTTGCGGATGGAGCCGTATATCTGGGACTCGCTGCGGGATATCTGCGAGCGGGAGCGGATGAGCGTAAACCAGATATGCTCTGAAATTGACCACCGCCGGGGCGCGGCCAACCTGACCGCCGCCCTGCGGGTGTTCATCATCAGCTATTACCGCAGCGTGCCGAAAATGGGCATGGGCCTGCACGAACAACCGCCGGAGGACGGCGGCTTGGGCGTCCCGTCCCGTCTGGTGCGCGAAGCCCTGAAAACCGCCATCCCCCTCAACGGCGAGTGACGGCGGGACCGGACGGACGGCGGGGACAAGGGATGCGGCGGCGGGGGACCGGATGCCCGGCCCCCGATGCCGGCGGTCACCACACCATGCGCGGCACCACCCAGGTGGGCGTGTGGCCGGAGGCGGCGACGGCGGCGGCCAGCCGCCCGGCGTCCACCGGCTCCCCCCACGGGGCGCCCAGTTCCTCGCGGTGGATGCCGCCGGTGACCAGGGCCACGTCGATTCCCGCGGCGTTGGCCCCGGCCACGTCGGTGCGCAGGCTGTCGCCCACCGCCAGGATGCGCGATGCCGGAATATCCCCCATCAGATGGCGGCAGCGGGCATAGACCGACGGGTGCGGCTTGCCGTGGGACACCACCGCCCCGCCCATCTGTTCGTAGCGGGCGGCCAGCGTGCCGGCGCAGATGACCATCTGATCGCCCACCATCACCACCAGATCGGGGTTGGCGCAGATCATGGGCAGGCCGGCGGCGTGGCAGCGGGCCAGGACGGCTTCGTAATCGGCCAGCGTTTCGGAGAAATCGTCGATGCCGGTGTTCAGCACCACGTCGGCCCGTTCCGGTTCGGGCACGATGGTCATGTCCAGGCCGAGATAGACATCCTGGTCCCGTTCGGGGCCGATGTGGAACAGGCTGCGGCCCATGGCGGGGGTCCACGGCGCGTCCCGCGCGGCGATGGACTCATAGGCGGCCTCGCCCGAGGTCATGATGTGGTGGTAGCGCCCGCGCCCGATGCCCATGCCGGCCAGCTTGGCAATGACGCCGCCGGTGCGGCGCGGGGCGTTGGACAGCAGGCAGACGGTCTTCCCCGCCGCCCGCAGCCGGTCCAGGCAGTCCTCGGCACCGGGATAGGGCTTGGTCCCGTCATGGATCACCCCCCACAGGTCGAGGATCACCCCGTCGTAACGGTCGATGACGGCGGACAGGCCGGTCAGGGCGGGAATCACGGTCATGATGAGGCACAGCGCTTCGCAAGGTGGCACAAGGGCGCCTTTGTGCCACGAAACCGGCCGAACGTCAGCCCGGCTTGCGGCTCAGCCGCGGCTCGCCGAACAGGTAGCCCTGGCCGAAGTCGATGCCCTCTCCCAGTTCGGTCAGGGCCGCCAGTTGCTGTTCGGTTTCGATCTTTTCCAGGATCACGTCGATCCCGTGGCGGCGGCAGCGCTGGAGCAGCGACCACGCCGCATCGACGGTGGCGGGGGCCAGCAGCAGGCCGGCGTCCAGCTTCAGGAAACGGAACTCCGCCGCCGCCAGCGTCTCCACATCCACCGCGTCCGGGTCCACGATCTGGTCCAGCGAGAAGCGGAAGCCCAGCCGCGCCACCTGCCCCAGCACCGCCAGCGTGGTGGCCGGGCCGCTGCGCAGATCCTCCTGCCCCAGTTCGAAGATCAGCTTGGGCACCAGCGACGGGTTGCTCTGCATCAGATACAGGAAGTCCTGCATGAACTCCGCATCGCCCAGGGTGGCGGACGAGATGTTGTTGAAGAAGGTGATGTGGTGCTGCCGCCGCTCCGTCTCGCGGATCAACTGCACGCAGCGGATCAGCAGCAGGTTGTCGATGGTGGCGATCAGCCCCTCGCGCTCGGCGATGTCGAGATAGCGGTCGGGCATGATCTGCGCGCCCTCGGCGGAGCGCACGCGGGTGAACACCTCGTACCCCCGGTGCTTGCGCTGGGGCAGGCTGACCACGGGCTGGAGATACACGTCGATGCGGTCGGCGCGCAGCGCATCCCGCACCGCTTCCAGCACACCGGCATCGTCCAGCGGCTGGGACGGGGCGGCAACCGCCGGAACCGCGGCGGCGGGCGGTGCCGATGCCTCGCCCGTGCGGGCGGTGTAGAGGCGGCCCACCAGGGTTTGCAGCAGCTTCACCTCCTGCACCACGGTGTCGTAACCGGGGGCGGACGCGGCGGCGGGGGCCGCGGGCGCCGACTCCAGCCGGTCCAGGCGGGCGCGCAGGTCCAGCACCTCGTCGTGGAGCGCGGTGGCGGCGGCGGCCAGATGGGTCAGGCGGCGGCGGGCACGGCGTCCGGCGGCGCGGCGGGCCACCACCTCGTGCAGCAGCGCCCCGGCCAGGAACACCACCGCCCCCGCCAGAACCGCCACCGGCAGCGCGGATTCCGGCCACAGCAGAGGCACCGCCATCCCCACCGCCACGGCGGCGGTGGTGTAGGCCAGGACGTAGACCACATGGACCAAGGTCACGGCGGCGCTCTTGCGGGGCATCGGTGTCAACTCCGGGTGCGGCGATCCCTGCCCGTCAGGGTGGGGGGCCAGGGGTTACCGGCCTCTTAATCAGCGGTGATCCGCCCCCACCGCGTCGGCCACGCAGGAAAAGCCGTCGCGGCGCAGCCGGCCGGCCAGACCGCTCTTGATGGCCCACAACAGGCCCGGCCCGCCATAGACCAGCGCGGAATAGAGCTGCACCAGCGATGCCCCCGCACGGATCTTGGCATAAGCGTCGTCCGCCGACGCGATGCCGCCCACGCCGACGATGGGCAGGCGCCCTTCGGTCAGCCGGTAGATCTCGCCCAAGAGCGCGGTGGAGGCGGCGAACAGCGGGCGGCCCGACAGCCCGCCGGCCTCGTCGCGGAAGCGGTCGGGGATGCCGTTGGGCCGGGCGATGGTGGTGTTGGACACCACCAGACCGTCGATGCCGGTGGCCAGCGCGACGGCGGCGATGTCGGTCTTGTCCTCGTCGGTCAGGTCGGGGGCGATCTTCAGCAGCACCGGCGGCCGGGCGGTGGCGCAGGCGTCGCGCGCCTCCAGCACCCGGCGCAGCAGGGTTTCCAGCGGCCCGCGGCCCTGAAGCGCGCGCAACCCCGGCGTGTTGGGGGAGGAGACGTTGACCACCAGATAATCGGCCAGCGGCGCCAGCCGGCGCACGCCCAGCACGTAATCGTCGGCGGCCTCCACCGTGTCCTTGTTCTTGCCCAGATTGGCCCCGACGACGCCGGGGGGCGAGGAGGGCGTGCCGCGGCGGTCTTCCAGCCGGCGGGCAAAGACCTCCAGACCCTCGTTGTTGAAGCCCATGCGGTTCAGCACGGCCCCCTGGGCCGGCAGGCGGAACAGCCGCGGCTTGGGGTTTCCCGGCTGGGGCCGGGGGGTGACGCTGCCGGCCTCGACGAAGCCGAAGCCCATGCGCAGCATCGGCCCGGTCACCTCGGCGTTCTTGTCGTAGCCGGCGGCCAGCCCCACCGGGTTGGCGAAGTCCAGCCCCCACACCGACGTGCGCAGGATGGGATCGTCGGGTTCGCTCTGCACCGGGCCGAAGCCCAGCCCCAGCGACTTGATGGACAGGGTGTGGGCCAGTTCGGCGTCCAGCGACCGCAGGACCGGGCCAACCAGGGGGTAGAGATCGATCACGGCAGGCTCGCGTCATCAAGGGGAAACGAAGGGGGGAAGACATGGCGCCCGTCCGGCCCCAGCGGCAGCGGGTCGGCACGCACCACGGCGGCCACCGGCAGGGCGCCGTAGAGATGGGGGAAAAGCTGCCCGCCGCGCGACGGCTCCCACCTCAGGGCCGGACCCAGCCGGGCGGCGTCCACCGCCAGCAGCACAAGCCCGGATTGGCCGGCGCGGTGCCGGGCGGCACTTTCCTCCACCTGGGCGGCGGTGGAGAAATGGATGAAGCCGTCCGCCGCATCCTGCGACGATCCGGGGTACGCGCCGGGGCCTTGGGCGGCGTCCCATTCCGCCTGCCGGCACATATGATAGACGATGCGTGTGGTCATGACGGCAGCACGTTACCGCAAACGGGGCCATGCGGCCAGTGCGCCCGTTTTGCGCTTTGCAAAATGCAACGCGCGAAACAATCCATCAGCCGCATTTTGCATATATATCACGTGCCGAGACAGAATCGCATTTTGCAAATCCCTTTATTTTCAACCATTTAATGGGAACCCACCCCGTTGGCACAGTTGGCATCCCGTTTGCTGATAAGGGGACACAACCCCTTTGGGACGGAGGAAGACCATGAACGCCATGACCGCCGAACTGCACACCGAAACCACCGCAGCCCGCACCGGGTCGCTGAATTACGCCCTCGACGTGGTGGGCGTCATGGGCGATACGGGCATGACCCCCGTGCCGCTGAAGCCGTCGGCGGCCATGCTGGCGTCCGGCTCGCGGGCCGGCGGCGTCTCCGTCGAAGTGGCGTGGAAGATCTATCTGGCGATGATCCGCGAGGCGGCGTAAGCGCGGGATCTCCCGCTCTTCTTGCCTGACCTCCTCCGTCAGGGTCCGGCGGCCTGCGTGCCGCCGGAACGGCGGCGGGCGGCGGCCCTTCGCAGGAACGGCCTTTTTAAGTTGCGTCACGGCACCGTGTTGAAGAACACGCCGTTGCCGATTTCCGCCGATGGCACGCACCCTGCCGCCCAGGCGGGATGGACGCCGACGCGGTGATAATGGGTGGCCCCGTCCGTGGGATCGGGCAGCACCCCCGCCATCGCCCGCCGCGCCACGCGCAGGCAGGTGGCGAAAACCGGATCGGACGGCCCCACCGCCATCAGTTTCGCCCGGTTGGGATCGGAGGGATTCCAGCATGCGAACTGCCGCGGTTTGCGGCAGACATCGATCACTGACCCGCCCCACCAACACCCGCCTTCCGCCACGGCCCGCCGCACGCGGTTGACCACGACGGCGGCCACCGCCTCGATTCCCCGCACAGGCTCGCCGCGCGCCTCCCCCCACAAGGTGCGCGCCAGGGTATCCACCGCCGCGTCCACCGAGCCGCCGCAGGGCAGCGGCGGGGCCGCGGACAGGGGCGCATCGGACACGCAAGCGTCGGGGATCAGGGACCGGCGGCTCATCGCCCACCCCCGTCGGGGCAGGGCATGCCGCCTTCCAGCGTCTCCTCGATGCGCAGCAGATGATCGGTCATCGGTCTTCTCCGTCAGCAAAAAGGCCCCTCACAGGGGCCATTCGGAAGGGGCGACCACGCTTTCCGCCCGGCGCCAGTCGCCGCGGGGGCGGGCCGGGGGGGCGCGGTCGAAACGCATGGGTTCGGCGGACAGGCACCCGGCCACCGCGTCCAGCCCGTCGTCGCGGCCCCGGTAGCGGCCATCGGGGCGCCATTCGCGCATTTCGCGGACGAAGGGGGTGTCCCAGACGCTGCGGTGGGCGAACAGGCTGTTGCCGGCCAGCCGGGCGTCGAACGCCTCGACGATGCGCAGGGCCTTTTGGCGGCGGGACGCCACCTCCACCACCGCCGCCGCCAGCCGCGCCCGGCCCAGTTCCCGCCGCAGCACGCCGGGCAGGAACCGGCCCAGCCCGTTGATTTCCAGATGCACCCCCGGCAGGTGGAAATCGCGCAGAAAGGCGGTGACGGCGCGGCACTGCTGCGTCGCCTCGTCCTCTTCCGCCGCGTGATCGGCGGTCAGATAGAGCGTGCGGTGGAGATAGGCGTTGCCGTCCTCGCCGGTGAACACGGCGGCGACGACGCTGGCATCGCCCACGCTCTGCCCGTCCACCGCGCGGGCAAACGCCGGATCCCACCACGCCGAGGCCGAGACCAGCCGCACCCCGTTCAGGGTCAGCACCGCCCGCCCGCCGGATTCGTGATAGGCCAGTTCGCCGTCGTACGGGCGCAGCCGGTCGGGGTCGAGCCGGCCCACGCTCAGGTTGGTGGGCGTCAGCATCATCTGGCTGTCGAACTTCAGGCCACCCGTGCGGCGGCGGATGCGTTCGATGTGGGCGGGGGGGAAGCGTTCCGGCCACGCGCTGGCGCCGCTTGCGTCCAGCACCGGCAGCACCAGCCGGTGGAAGCCGTCGAGGAACGGCGCATCCTCCCCCACCTCGGGCCGGGGGGTGTCGGCGTAGAGGGTGTAATAGGTGTGGGGCGTGCCGACATAGAGCTGGGTGCCCCCCGGCACCAGCACGAAGTCGATCTCCGCCAGCTTGTCGCGCAGGTCGGCGCGCTTGGGTGCGGTGTCGCAGGTGCGCGGCACCTCCACGTCGTCGCAGATGATGACGTCGGCGCGGCTGCCGGTGATGTTGCCGTCGATGCCGCGGGCGATCATCGACGGGTCGCGCAGTTCCACGGGCCGGACCACGGTGAACTGTTCCGCCGCCCACTGGTCGCGGTCCACCGGCTTCAAGCCTTGGGTGGCGGGGTGGCGCTCGATGATGCGCTTGACGTTGCGCACCATCTTCTTGGCCAGCGCCAGATCGGCGGCCAGCACCATCAGCCGCCGTTCCGGCGCGGTGTGCAGCAGCCACGCGGCGAACAGCCCCACCAGCGTCGATTTTCCCGACCCGCGGAACGCCATCAGCAGCAGATGGCGGTTGCCGGCGGTCCAGGCGTCCTCCAGCCAGCCGGCGATGCGGCGGTGATGGGCGGGGGTGGGCATCTGCTGCTGGCCGTTCCAGACCTCCACGAAAACGGAAAAGCGTTCGGCGTCGTCGGTCATCACGGATTCCGTCCCAGGATGTGCCAGCCGGCCCCGTTGGACATGGCGGTCACGGCGTGTCCGAAGTCGGACAGAACGATGGCTTGGTTGTCCGGCCCCCCGCCCCCCTCCGTGGTCACGGTGACGGGGGTGGTGCTCTGGTCGGCCTTCTTGACGGTGACGGTGCGCCCCACCGCATGGGCGGCGGAGGGGCTGGGCAGCCGCACCTCCACCGCCCCCGACCACGCGCTGACCAGATACAGCGCCTGGTTCAGGTCGGGCGAGAACAGGCCGGGCCGGGTCCAGTACCCGGCGTTGCCCGCCGGGGTGTTGCCGGCCACCACCCACCAGCCGGCGCCGTTGGACACCGCCGTCACCCAGTCGTAGCGGTTGCCCAGCGCCCACGCCCGCCCGTCCGGCCCGGTGCCGCCGATCTCCTCCACCGTCACCGGGTGGGGAGAGGCGTCGGTCTTCTTGACGGTGACCGCGTGGCCGTTGGCGCTGCCGGAACTGGGAAGCCGCACGGTGACCGCCCCGCCGTAGGCGCTGACCAGATAGACCGAACTGGTCAGATCCAGGTCCACGGTGCCGCCGCCCTGGGGTTCCACGTATTCGGTGTCGTAGCGCAGCGCCTCCACCACCAGTTCGCGGATGCGGGTGCGGTCCAGCCGGTTCTTTTCCGGGTAGCCGGCGTTCACCGCGGTGTAGGCGCCGCCGGAAAAGTCATAAATCGCCGGCCCGGCGGCGGCGGAGAACAGGTTGACCACCGCCGTTTCCCGCGACCCGGCGTCAAGCTGCACGTTGGGCACGGCGCCCAGGCTTTCGCAGTACAGGTTGACGAACAGGTTCTTGTCGCCCCCCGCCCCCACCCGCACACAGGCCGCCGCGGTGGGCGACAGGTTCGCCTCGCAATCCACGAAGGCGTTGTTGTAGCGCCCGTGCTCCACGAAGAAGCCGCAGCCGGCGGTGGGGGCCGCCAGGGAATAGACCCGCACCCCGGTGAAACGGTTGGCGTTGGGGCTGTCGCCCGCCCCGCTGGTGGTCAGCCACACCCCGTGACGCGACGGGCGGGCCACCAGCACGCGGTTGACGCTGTTCCAATAGCAGGGACGATCCGGGGTGGCGTAGCCGTCGAGCACGATGCCGTCGCACGGTTCCCACAGGGTCAGGTCCGACAGCAGGTTCTGCACGCACGGCCCGTCGCGCCCGAACAGCCGCACCCCCGCCGCCCCGCCCTCCAGCCGCAGCCCCGACACGGTGGCGTAGCCGTCGGGCAGGTGGATCAGGTCGAACCCGGCCCCCGCCGCCGTCAGCACCGACGCCTGCCCCACCCCGGCCAGCGTCTGGCCATAGGCGAGCGTCAGCGTGTTGGTCAGGCGGTAGGTGCCGGCGGGCACCTGCACCGCCTTGGCCGCGGTCAGGGCGGCGTGAAAGGCCAGCGTGTCGTCGCTCACCCCGTCGCCCGCCGCCCCGAAATCCTTGACCGACACGCTGTCCGCCAGCTTGTCGCGGATGGGCCGCCCGACCGCCCCCGGCCCGCGGGGCAGATAGGTGGACAGCGCCTGTTCGTCCACCGGCGCGCGGGCGGTGGGGTTGCCGTCGCCGTCGAAGGCCAGCAGCCGCCCCGCCCGTGCCGCCCGTCCCGGCAGCAGCGGCGAGGCCGGCAGGTCGGTGTCGGGGTAGCGCAGCATCCCCTCCTGATCCCCCGCCACCTGCTGCAGGCAGGCGGTCAGCGTGTCCAGCTCGCGGTTCAGCGCCACGGCGGGCAGCGGGCCGCTTTCCAGGAAATCGGTGACCCGTTCGATGGGCACGCGGCGGTGCAGGGTGACGGCGGTGCCGGCGGCGGGCGGAACGGCGAAGGTGACATGCCCCCCCGCCCCCACCCCGGCGCCGATGACGGTGTAGCCGGTGTTCTGAAGCCCGGCGTTGAGGAAGACCTGCAGATCCTCGGACGCGAAGATGGGAAAGGGGTAGGTGAAGACGGTCTGAACGCCGTCGGCGACGTATTGCACCCGCGGCGTGCCGCGGGGGATGGGCAGGGCGGTCATGGCCGTGGGATTCCTTTTTGGGGGGATGTTCCCTCTCCCCGGCGGGGCTACGCACTGCGCGTATCTCTAACAAATTGATATAAAACAAGTTTTCATCGTCATTCCCGCGAAAGCGGGAATCCAGGCGTGAGCCGCGATCAGCGGCGATATGAATCGCCTGAGGTTTTGGCCATGGAAACACCTTCTGGATCCCAGCCTTCGCTGGGATGACGATGAAAACTTGTTTTATATCAGAATGTTATACGATGTGTGCAGTGCGTAGCCCCGGCGGGGAGAGGGGGGTCTTCCATCAATAAAACTTCGCGATGAACTCCAGCCGCTGACGGTCGGCCAGTTGCGCCTGTTCCAGCAGGTTGGCGCGGCGCAGATTGTCGGTTTCGGTCTGGATGGACGCGCGCTTGATCCGGTCCGACGCGTCGGCGTCCTGGCGTTCCTTGTCGGCGGCGCCGGCCAGCCCCTGGATGATGGCCTGCCCCGACCCGTCCGCCGAACTCACCCCCTGGCCGCCCAGGCTGGCGCGGCTGTGGGCGGTGGCGGTGCGCAGGGCCTCGCGGCGCTGGCGGTCGGCGGCGTCGGCCTGGGCCACCAGGGTGGCAAGACGGCTCTGGGCCGAGGCATCGGCCGCGTCCTCCGCCTGTTTCTGGCGGGCGCGGAGCTGGTCCATCTCGGTCCCCTGGGTGCGGGAAAACAGGTCCATGGCCTCCCGCCGCCGGGCCTCTTCGGCCTGACGCTGGCGCTCGGCCTCGGCGGCGGCGGCTTCGGCCTGCTGGCGGCGGACCTCGTCGTCGTGCTGCCACTGGCGGAGCTGGGCTTCCTGCTCCAGCCGGGCCTGCTGCTCGCGGGCGGCCTGCTCGGCGGCGGCTTTGCGGTCGGCCTGCTCGCGGTCGTACTGCTGCTGGGCGGCCAGGGCCGCCTGCTCCTGCTGTTGCTTCAGGGCCGCCTGCTGGCGTTCGTAGGCCAGTTGCTCGGCGGCGCGCTGGGCGGCGGATTCGGCCTGCTGACGCTCGTACGCCTGCTGTTCGGCGGCACGCTGGGCGTCCGCCTCGGCCTGCCGGCGCTTGAAATCAAGCTCCGCCTGCTGGACGCCGGTGCTGGCCTGGGTCTGGGATTGCCGCTGGGCGGCGGAAAGGGCGGTGGACGCCACCGGGGCGACCGCCGACAGGATGGGAGTGATTCCGGCCATCAGTCGTTCACCTTCAATTCCATGGTCACGGACAAAAGCGTGAAGGGCACGGGCGCATCCTGTTCGATGCGCCACAGCGGCGTGTCGATGTCGCGCCGCCAGCCCAGCGCCCGCAGGCGCCGGTCGCCCGACACCGGTTTGGGCACGCCGCCCGCGGGCTGCGGCCCGAAACGGTGCAGCGGCAGGTCGGTCAGGCCGGCCCCCACATCGACGCGCAGGGCGGCGGTCTCCTCCAGGCGGAAGCCCACCTCCACCAGCCGCACCACCCGCCCCGCCCCGCCCTCGGCGGCGGGGTTGACCGGCAGCGGCTCGATGACGTGGGAAAAGGGCAGCCCGGCCTGGATCGAGCGCGCCGGGGTGTCCAGCGTGATGCGCCCGGCGGCCACGGGGGCGGTTCCGGCGGGGGTGCCGTCGGCGATCACCGTCACCGCCCGCCCCTCCAGATGGTCCAGCCCGCCCCACACGGCGGCGGGGGCGGCGGCGGTGCCCACCAGCGCGGCGTCGAGGTGGACCGCATCGTCCAGCCGCTCCACCGTCCACACCCCGGCGCGGTTCAAAAGGGCGTACACGTCGTCCCCCACCACCGCCACCGAGCGGAACGCCCCGTCGGTGACCAGCCGGGTCCAGGCGGTCACCTGCTCGGCACGGTAGACGGTGACGGCGCCGATGGTGCCGTCGCCCATCACCACGAACAGCAGCCGGCGGGCCTTGTCGAAATCCTGATCCACCGGGGCCTGCACCATGTGGCGGGCCAGCAGGGCCAGGTCGTTGGCCTGATACGCCTGTTCGGTATCGGTGTAGACGAATTCGCGGATTTCCCGCCCGTTGCGCGACACGAACAGGGTGGCACCGTCCACGTCGCGCGGGGCCAGGGTGCGGTCAACGGGGGAGCCGATGCGCGTCTGCCGGCTGACCTGGATGTTCTGCGGCGTCAGCGGCGTGCCGGTCACCATGTATTCGGCACCCGAGGTGAAAAGCTGCAGGTGCCGCCCGGCGAACACCGCGCGGATGGCGTTCACCTGATCCGACAGGATGCCGAACTCGATGGCCTCGTCATCCTCCCCGGTGCCGAGGTCGAAATTCCAGGGATCCGCCGAGCGCGACATCCACAGCCGGTTGGGCAGATCCCGCGAGCCGCCGATCACCAGCCGGTCCTGGTGGAACGCCACCGACACCGGCCAGCCACGGCGGGGGGAAAAGGACTGCTCGTCCCATGCCGTGGTCGGCTGGGTGCCGGCCAGCGTCTCCAGCGCCGTGGCCTGCACGGTGGTGGCCGACGCCACGCCGGTGATGAGCACCTGTTTGCCGCCGATGCGGATGCGGGTGTTCTGCTGCGACGGCTCGAACACAGGCGCCGAGGCGGTGACCGTCATCGCCCCCGCCGTGCCGCCGGGCGTCAGGGTGACGGCGGCGTCGGCGAAGCGGTAGAAGGGCTGGCGCACCACCCCCGACTCCACCGTGTAGCTCCAGTCGGCCAGCGACCACGCCCCGTCCCGCCGGGTCAGCGCGCGGGGGGCCACGTCGGGGTGGCAGACCAGCAGCGTGTCGGCGTTCTGGGTCCAGGCGATGCCGGCCAACTGGGCCGCGGTCCAGGGGGCCGCGACCGTGGCGACGCGGGCGTCGTTGCCGTACACGTCGATCGTGCCGGCGGAAAACACCAGCAGATAGACCTGTTCGGTGTTGTATTCGAACGCCACCAGCCGCCCCGGTCCGCGGGCATGATCGACGAAGGCCAGCCCGGCCCGCCGGCTGACGCCGCCGGTGGGGTGGATGAACACGTTGCGCAGGGACAGCGCCCCGTTGTCGTAGGCCCGGAGATCCCCCCGCCCCAGCAGGGTGCGGGAGATCTCGCCGGCGGTGAAATTGGTCTTGATCTGACGGACGCGGGTCATGCCAGCCGCGCCTCGATCAGGGTGAAATCCTCCAGCCCCGGCTGGGTGTCCTGCTGGGCGTCGATCAGGCGGGCGCGGCGGAATTCGCTCTCCGCCATCCTGGCCAGCACCTCGGCCCGGCTGGAATTCTCGGTCAGCGGCAGGCAGAACTCTGCCGCCAGCCGGGCGATCAGCGCCTGATCGAAGAAGGCGGGGAAGTCCGCCTCGGCCGGGCGCCCGATGTAGGTCAGCACCACCGAATCGCTGCCGCTGTGCAGCGTGCACCCGGCGATGCGGTACTCCAGCCCCCGCCCGCGGCCCGCCCCCGCCGACAGCGCCCGCAGGAAACCGGCGGGAAGCTGGAACACGGCGGTGTAATCGGCCACCGGCTCCGCGGCCAGCCGGGGCAGCCGCTCCTGCATGGTGGCGAAGCTCCAGGCGTTGGCCGACAAAAGCGCGTCGCGGGTGGTGGCATAGAGCGCCTGGGCCACCTGCGCCTCCGCCGTGCCGTCGTCGAACGACGACAGCGGGGCGGCGCCGATCTTCAAAAGCGCACGGCTGCACAGGCCGATGGCGGACAGGGCCATGGGGTCTTCCTTCCGTAAGGCGGTAAGGGCCGCGACTGCGGCCCCGCAGGCTCGTGCCTGCGAAGGCAAGCGGCCGGATGGCCGCGCCCGCCGTCTGAGGGCGGACGTAAAGCCTGATGCGTCAGGCTTTACGCTGGACGGCATCAGCCGTCGTTGGCGGCGCCGAAGGGGGTCAGGTTGCTGAGATCCACGGTGCCGGCGGCGTTGGTGCGCACCACGAACACCCCGGCAGCGGGACTGGCGGCACCGGTTGCCACGTTGGCGAGGATCAGATCCCCCACCCGCAGCATGTCGGCGGCGCCGTCGAAATAGCCCGACGCCGCCACGGACGGCCCGCTGTCGGGGGAGGTGTAGTGCCAGAGCGTGAAGCCGTTGGCATAGGCCAGCACGCTCAGATCCTTGGGTTGATAGGCCATGGGAACATCTCCGGTCGCGGGCGGGGTCAGCTTTCCAGGCAGCGCAGGGTCACCACGCCCTTGGGGTCGATCAGGGCGGCCCCCTGGCTCATCATGTTGTTGACGAAGTGCGCCGCCCGGTCGCCGTGCCAGGTGACGTCGGTCTTGACGTCGGCGCCGGAGGCGTGGCCCACCGCGGTCTTGTGATACCAGTGGCACAGCCGCACGCCGTCGGGCGTCAGCGTCAGGGCGGAATGGGGCATCCACAGCGTGCCCAGCCAGCGCTTGGCCTGTGTCCCCCGCCACGGCAGATCGTCGGACCCGACGTAATCGGAGCGGGCGAATTCGTCGATGGCCAGCAACTGGCTCCATTGCTTCCAGCCGACCACGGCATAGCGCTGGCCGTCGTCGGGGATGTCGGCGGTGCCCAGGATCTCGAACGCCTCCATCACCTTGGCCTTGAGCAGGCCGTCGCTGGCGTCACCGGCATGAATCTCCGACCGGTCCAGGCAGGCCAGGATCAGGTCGTCGGTCTTGCGGCCCAGGGCATAGGCGCCGGCCCCGGCGATGATCTGGCGCTCGTCGATGTTGGTCTTCAGCTCGTCCAGCCGGTCCACCCAGTCGCCGGCATAGTAATCGTAGAGCACGCATTCCACCGGCTCGTGCTCCACGTTCATCACCGGCACCGCGCCGTGGCGGGCCTTGGTGGACGCCTTGCCCTTGCCCACCGTCTGGAAGATGGTGGAGGCACCCTGGACGTTGTTCTTGGTGCGGACCGTGTTGCGCAGCTTGGAACCGGTGCGCTGGTAGGCCTCGTGCACTTCGCGTTCGAATTGCTTGACGAAGGCCTGCTCGACCGACGTGGACATGGGAATAATCTCCCCTTTGTGGGCGATGAAGACGGGGCCGGGACCAGAGCCGGCACGGAACGGGACGGAAAAACGCGAAAGGCGCCGTTCTCCGAAGAAAACGGCGCCTTTCGCGCAAGGACGGGATCAGGAGGAAGACAGGACGCCACACCTACCTTGGGCGTTGACACCCCTAGGAATACGGAGACCCGGCCTTGATGTCAAGATTATTTTCCTATTTTGCCCACCCCTGCCGCCGGCCGAAACCTGTTCGCCCACCCTGCGGGTAACCAGTCGTTGAGATTTTCGTGAAATACGGCGATAGCTTCTTCTGGAATTGCCGCTGTATCCCGTTCCCATGCCCGTTCTGTCGCCTTCTCTGTTGCTGACCTTTCTGCACGGCATCGGCCTTCTGGCGGTGGTGGCGCTGGGCTATGACATGATCCTGCGCGGGCTGGCGCGGCGGCCGCGGCTGCGGGGCCTGACGCTGGGCGTGTTCTTCGGAGCGGCGGCGGTCCTGTCCATGCTCCAGCCGGCGGAGGTCGCGCCCGGCATCATCACCGACGCCCGCGCCATCATGTCGGCGCTGGCCGCCCTGTTCGGCGGCCCCCTGGCGGCCCTGCCGGCCATCGTGCTGCCGGCGACCTACCGGCTGTGGCTGGGCGGCGTGGGGGCGCCCGCGGGCGTGGCCGGGGTGATCCTGGCGGGGCTGGCAGGGCTGCTGTACAGCCGGTTTCCGGTGTGGAAGGACGGACGCCTGCCGCTGCGCCATCTGATGGCGCTGGGGTGCATCGCCTCGGCGGCGCAGATGTGCAGCGCGCTGTTGCTGCCCACGTGGGATATGGCCCTGCTGGTGCTCACCCGCAGCGGGCCGGCGCTGTTCCCGGCCACCACCGTGGGCATCGTGCTGCTGGGCATCATGCTGTCGCGCGATCATATGCGGCTGGCCGCGTCCCAGGGCGTGGCCGCCAGCGAGGAGCGGCTGCGCTTTCTGGCCGACAACGCCCAGGACGTCATCATGCGCATCGGCGCCGGCGGACGGGTGCGGCACGCCACCGACGCGGCGCGCACCATCCTGGGCCGCGATCCCGCCGATGTGCGGGGGATGACGCTGGAAGAGCTTCTGCACCCCCACGACCGCAGCACCGTCGCCGCCAGCATCGCCGCCCTGACCCCCGACGCGCCGTCCGCGGTGGTGCGCTGCCGGGCGATCCACACCGGCGGTCACCCCGTGTGGGTCGAAGCCGCCATCCGCCGGGCCGAGGGGGAGGACAGCGAATACGTGGCGGTGCTGCGCGACATCACCGTGCGCGTGGGCGTGGAGGAAAAGCTGAACAGCGCCCGCCGCGCCGCCGAAGCCGCCCACGCCTTTGCCGAGGCGCTGTTCGAACAGGCCCAGGCGGCGCTGGCGGTGGTGGGCGGCGGCAACCGGCTGGTGCGGGTGAACGCCGCCTTCTGCCGGCTGACCGGGTGGGAGTCCGCTGACCTGACAGGGCGGGACGCGGCCACCGTGCTGCCCCCCCGCCAGGGACCGGGATCGTGGGAAGCCGACCTGACCCGCCGCGACGGCACCACCCGCACGGTGCTTGCCGTGGAATCCGTGGTCGAATCCATGACCGAAACCACCATGGCGGAGGCGGGGGGCCAGCCGCTGCGGCTGGTGGCGCTGATGGACATCTCCGACGTGGCGCGGCTGACCCGCGAACTCCAGGCCGCCCGCGAGGAGGAAGCCGCCGCCCGCGCCCAGGCCGAAACGGCCAACCGCTCCAAGGGCGATTTCCTGGCCAGCCTCAGCCACGAACTGCGCACGCCGCTCAACGCCGTCATCGGCTTCGCCGATCTCATCGCGCGGGAGGCGGAGGGACCGGTGGGCACGCCGGTCTACCGTGATTTCGCCGTCAACATCCGCGATTCCGGCCAGCACCTGCTCGAACTCATCAACGAAATCCTGGACCATGCCCGCGCCGAAGCCGGCATGCTGACGCTGCATGAGGACACGCTGGACCTGGACGCCGCGGTGGAATTCGCCGTGCGCATGCTCCAGGCCCGCGCCAACCGGGCGGGCGTGACACTGACCGTGGTGCGGTCCACCGGCCTGCGCTATCTGCGCGGGGACGAGAAGCGGCTGCGCCAGATCCTGCTGAACCTGATTTCCAACGCGGTGAAGTACACCCCTTCGGGCGGGGAGGTGACGATCCGGCTGATGCACGCGCCGGGCGGATCCCCGGTGATCGAGGTGACCGACACCGGCATCGGCATTCCCGAATCGGACATGGACCGCGTGCTTCAGGCCTTCGCCCGCGTGGAAAGCCCCGGCAACCGCCGGGTGGAGGGCACGGGCCTGGGGCTGCCGCTGACCAAGCGGCTGGTGGAACTGCACGGCGGCGTGCTGACCCTGCGCAGCCAGCTCGGCGTCGGCACCACGGTCACCGTCACCCTGCCGCCGTGGCGCGCGGTGGAGCGTCTGCCCCATTGCAGCCCGGCGCCGCAGCCGGCCCCGGTCCGCCGGCCCCTGACCATCCTGCTGGCCGACGACGATCCGCTGCTGCGCATGAGCACCACGGCACTGCTGGAGACCTGGGGCCACCATGTGCTGGAAGCCGCCAACGCCAACGAGGCGCTGACCATCCTGCGCGGCGATGCGCCGGTCGATCTTCTGTTCACCGACATGGTGATGCCGCCCGGCATGACCGGCACCGAGCTGGCGCGTCAGGCCGAACGGCTGCGCCCCGGCATTCCGGTGCTGCTGACCTCTGGCTTCGCCGGCCACGCGGTGGCGGGGGAAGCGGGGGCCGAAGGCGGGTACGCGATGATCTCCAAGCCCTTCCTGGCGGTGGAACTGAAAGAACGGCTGGAACGCGTGGCCGGGCGGCTGGCGGACGAGCCGGCGGCGGCCTGCACCCCCATCCTGCCCGCCCCCCGCAAGACGCCGCTGCCGGCGGCGGAAGAAACCCTGTGCACCGCCCTGCCCCAGCCGTTCCACGTGCTGGTGGCCGAGGACCAGCCCCTGAACCAGCGGCTGGTGATGGTGCTGCTGAACGGGCTGGGCTGCACCGTCGATGTGGTGGGTGACGGGGCGGCGGCGGTGGATGCCGTGCGGCACCACGCCTATGATCTGGTGCTGATGGACGTGAACATGCCGGTGCTGGACGGGCTGGAGGCCGCCCGGCGCATCCGCCGCCTGCCGCCGCCCGCCGGCACCCTGCCCATCTATGCCATGACCGCCGGGGGGCTGGATGAGGATCTGGCCGAATGCACCGCCGCCGGCATGAACGGCCATGTGGCCAAGCCCCTGGACCACGCCGAACTGGCCCGGCTGGTCCGGCACCTGGAAGAGACCCGGACCAACGAGCTGACACTGGCGTAAAGCCGGACCATCCCCCTCTTCCGCCCCGTCAGGCTCGCGAAACGTAAGACTTGGGGGTGCTTCGCAACGGATGCCGGGCTTCAAGCCTGACGCCGGCGCCCTGGCGCAGCCGCGGCTGATACCGGGGGGCCCCTTACGCCCGCTGGCGGGTGCGGTCGGCCAGCAGGGCTTCGGCCTGGGCGGCGGGGACCGGGCGCCCGGTCAGCCAGCCCTGGACCATCAGGCAATTGTGGTGGCGCAGGAAATGGGCCTGTTCGGGCCGCTCCACCCCCTCGGCCACCACCTCCAGCCCCAGCATGTCGGCCATGGCGATGATGGTGGACACGATGCCGGCGTCCTCGCGCCCGTGGGGGATGCCGTTGATGAAGGACCGGTCGATCTTCAGCGTGGTGACGGGCAGCCGCTTCAGATAGCTCAGCGACGAATGGCCGGTGCCGAAATCGTCCACCGCCACCCGGACGCCCGCCGCCTTCAGCACCTCCAGCACTTCCAGCGCGTGATCCATGTCCTGCATCACGGCACCTTCGGTGATTTCCAGCTCGATCAGGCCGTGGGGCAGGCCGTGGCGGTCCAGCATCGCCAGAAATTCCGCCGCCGTACGCTGGCGCAGATGCCGCGGCGAGATGTTGACCGCCACCGGCAGCGGGTCCGCACCGGCGTCCAGCCACTGACGCTGCTGCCGGCACGCCTCGTCCAGCACCCAGTCGCCCAGCGGCACGATGAACCCGGTTTCCTCGGCCACCGGGATGAAGTCGCCGGGGGGCACCATGCCGTGTTCGGGCTTGTCCCAGCGCAGCAGCGCCTCGAACCCCTGGAGCGAATGATCCAGCAGCGATACCTTGGGCTGGTAGTGAAGCTGGAACTGCCGCCGTACCAGGGCCGCGCGCAGGTCGCGGTCCAGCGCCAGATGGCGGCGCGCCTGATCGGCCATGGCCCGCTGGAAGAAGGCGGTGCGCCGCCCCCCCTGCCGCTTGGCGGCGTAAAGGGCGGTGTCGGCGGCGCGCAGCAGGTCCGCGCCGGTGTCGGCGTGTTCGGGGTACAGCGCGATGCCCAGCGACGGGCGCACGTAATGCTCGGTGCCCAAAAGCGCCACCGGGGTTTCGAAGGCGGCCAGGATGCGCCCGGCCACCTGTGCCGCCTCGTCCCCGTCCATCACCTCGTCCAGCAGGATGGCGAAATCGTCGGTGCCGATGCGGCCCACGGTGTCGGACGAGCGCACGGCCCCCTGGATGCGGTGGGCCACCTCCTGCAGCAGGATGTCGCCGGCCTCGTGCCCCAGGGTGTCGGTGATGAGCTTGAAGCGCGACAGGTCCAGGCACAGCAGGGCTAAGCGCCGGCCGCTGCGCCGGGACCGCTCCACCGCCGCATCCACCAGCGACCCCACCAGCGCCCGGTTGGGCAGCCCGGTCAGCCGGTCGCGGGTGGCCAGCCGCAGCAGTTCGCGTTCGTGGCGCAGCCGGTCGGTCATGTCGGCCAGAACGCAGATGAAGCTGCGGCGGCCCTGCACTTCCAGCCGGGTGACGGCCAGCGACACCTCCCGCCGCTGCCCGGGGTGGCCGTCGGCGTCGATGCCCAGCGCCTCCATCCGGGTGGCGGGGCGCTGGCCGGCGCTGTCCGCCGGAACGCCGTCGCCGTCCCCGCCGCGCTGGGCCACCAGGGCTTCCAGCACGCGGCCCTGGTCGGCGGTGGTGAACAGGCCGGAAAAGACCTGCCCCGCCAGCGCCGCCCCGCCGCGCCCGAACAGCCGTTCGGCGGCGGGGTTGTGCTCCTCCACCACCCCGGCCTCGCTGACCACGACGATGGCTTCGCCCACGTTGTTCATGATGCCCGACAGCCGCTCGTCCCGGTCCAGGATGGTCGCGGCGTTGCGGCGGAAATGTTCCAGCGCGCGGGCCATGATGCCGAATTCGTCGCCGCGTTCCTGCCCCGGCACCGGCTTGGCGATCTCGCCGCGGGTCATGCGGCCCATGCGCGCCGCCAGATCCTCCAGCGGCCCCACCAACTGGTCGGAGACGAAGGCCGACAGGGGCCACGCCGCCGCCAGCAGCACCACCAGGAACAGGAAGAAGGCCGCGGCCTCCGCCGTGAAGTCGTGGCGCAGGTCGGCGGTGTTGGCCGACACCGCCACCATCCACCCCCACGGCTCGAACAGGCCCGACGCGGCGATGCTGCGCCCCTCCCCCGGCCAGCCGGGGGGAAGCGTGCCGTCGGGAAACAGCACAAGCTGGAACGGCCCGCCGGCCAGCCCGCGCAGCGCGGTCTGGGCGCGGGCCTTGGCCTCCGTGCGGATCAGGTCGCCGTCCACCGCGGCGCGCTCGTAATCGCTCATCACCGCGCGGGCGGAATCCACCAGCCCGCCGGCCAGCCGCACCCGTTCGACGAGCAGGCCGCTGTAGAGCAGGTAAAGCGCGGGCACGGCCGCCAGAAGGCAGGCGGCCAGACCGATCAAGGCAACGAGGCGGAATTTCCGGCGCAGCATCATAGAGGCGAAAGTGCCTTAGACCCCGAAGGACACGCAAGGTCCATATGCGGCAGCCCTGCTGCCGGAGCGCGAGATTCCGGCAGCAGGGCACTCTTTTTCGCACTCACCCGCCGGGGTAGAGACGGCGGAACCCCTCGGTCACCCGCGCCACCACCGCCGGGTCGCGGTCGCGCCAATAGCGGGGGTCGCGCATCAGGCCATAGACCTCCGACGCATCGCCGGCCCCGCCGGTTCCGGCGGGCGGGCTGAGGGTGGCCGGCTCCTCCCCCCTCATCATGCGGTAGAGCGCCATCACCCCGTCATAGCTGGTGGACAGCGCCTCCACCACCGGGGATGGCAGGGAGCGCCGGGCCCAGGCCAGGATCTGGCGCGACACCTCGCGCCAGCGGGCTTCGCCGCCGAACTGGGCGGCCAGCCGCTCCATCTCCTGGTCGGCGTGGAGCTGCACCGACACCTGCCGGATCAGCGGCATCATGCGTTCGGCGGCCAGATCATAGACGAGCTGGGCCTGTTGGGCGGAGAAACCCGCCCCGTGCAGGCGGGCGTTGATGTCGGGGTCCGGCTGGAACAGGCCATGGCCGCACTGGATGCCATAGGCGTCGGGCGTTTCGGGCACCACCCCCACCCGGCGGCAGAGGTCGCGGTAGGCGGCGGCCAGCGCCTCCACCTGCACCGCGCCGGTGGCCGGGTCGATGAAGGGGGCCAGCGCGGGATCGGGCGCCGGAGCCGGCGGGGCCGCGGGCGGCGCAAGAACGGCAGGGATGGCGGGTGGGGTGTCGGGGCGGACGGGCTGCATGGTGTCTGTCTCCGTCGAAAGGGGGGAGGGGATCAGGGGCGCCCATGGCCGCGGGCGGCCAGGGCCAGGATGGTGGCGACCAGATGGCGCTGGCCTTCCATGTGGCGCAGCATGGGTTCGGGGGCGTCGGGGCCGAGCGCGCGGTCCAGGGTCAAGGCCCGCAGCACCGCCAGCACCCGCACCCCGTCGGGAGTGGAAAAGCAGCGGGCGAAAGACGCGGCGTCCTGGGCGGGCGCCGCTCCGGCGGCGGGGGCCGATGGTGCCTCCCACGGCCAATCGCGGGGGTCAGCCATGGATCACCTCTTCCGGCAGGACGGGAGGGGGGATGGGGGGGGATGGTGCGGATGGTGGCGGTGGTTCGGCCTTGGCCTGATCCGCATCCGCCGCGGCGGCGGCGCTGCGGATCAGCCGGCCCGGCACGCCGAAGGCTTCGCCCAGCCAGCGGGCGGTGGCGGCGGCGTCCACCACGCCCAGCGCCTCCGGCCCCAGCCCGCGCACGGACTCCAGCCAATGGAGCGTCGCCTGGGCGTCGCGCTGGGCCTGGGCCTGGGCCAGCGGCGAGCGGTATTGCAGCTCCACCAGCCGGCCATCGACGGCGATGTCGGGAATCTCCCCCCGGCGGCGCAGGATGGCGACGGCGCGCAGCAGCAGCGGCGTCAGCAGTTCCGCCTGCAGCCGGCCATAGGTGGCACCCAGCAGGCGTGCCATCTCGGCAGCACGCTCCATCACCTCGGTGGCGGTCATGCGGGCATCGTTCAGGGGGGCCAGCCGGTCGGCCAGCAGCGCATGGCGGATGCGGGCGCGCAGGTCGTCGAGCACCAGCTGCGACACGTCGAACCGCCCCGGATTGGCCAGCGGCGTCAACCCCTGCGACCCCACCGCCTTGGGAATGATGGTGCCGGGCACCAGCCGGATGGCGGCGGGATTCAGCACCCCGTCGTCGTCGGCCTGCCAGATGCCGGTGACGGCAATGGAAGCATTTTTCAGGACCAGCTCCACCACCTTGTTGGCGGTACGGATGTCGGGGAGGGCCTTCATCACCGGGGATCGGCCATAGACCTCTCCCGATGCCTTCAACCAGCGGAAGTTCAGGAACGGCGACTGGGCGAAGCGCCCGTCGGCCAGGATCGCCGGTTCACCCTCGCCGCCGTCCAGTACCACGGTCCAGCGGTAGGACACGCCGTCGGGCTCCACCGCCTCCACCACCGGAAAGCGGGTGTCGGGCTCCTGCGCTCCCGCCCGCATCACCGCGGCGGGCAACGTGACGCCGGGAAAGCGATGGCGGATCTGCGGAACCGTCAGGTCCGCACGGCGGAAGGTGATGTCCAGCCGGCCCTGCGGCCCCTCGTCCAGCACCGCGTCGGCCAGCGGCACGGCGGTGAAGCGCAGGCCCGACGGCTCCCCCGGCGGCGCTTCTTCCAGCAGCAGCGAGGCCGTGCCCACGGTGACCAGATCGAGAAACGCCTGGTGCGCTTCCACCGCATAGTTGGAGCGGTCGAAATGGGCCTGCACCACCGTGGCGGCGCGGTCCAGCATGGGGGCGATACGGTCACGCTCCACATCCGTCAGTTCCGGCCCCGGCACGAAGCCGAACCACCGCGACCACGGCGGCGTCAGTTGCGCCAGCAGGCTGGCCGCAAGCTGCTCCACCCCGTCGGGGGCGGTGCCGTCGAACAGCCGGTCCACCCGCCGGTCCCCCGGCGTGCCGCCGGCGCGGAACGGCTGGCCGTTGGGCAGGGCGCAGTCGTAGCAATCCTGCCAATGGCTTTCCCACCCCGCCCGCCGGCGGCTGGCCTGGGCGAAGCGGTCCAGCAGGGCGGCGGCCTTCCCGGCATCCGGGGAACGGGCGCGCACCGGGCCGGGTGCTGCACGGGTGGCGTGCGCGGTCGTCTGACTTCCACTCATGGGTGGTCCTCTCGCTCGCAGCGGACAATCGGAAAGAAAGAAAAGGAAAACGGGGGAGGTCAGCACCGGACCAGGTGGCGGTAGAGCTGCCACGGCGTGACGATCCGGGCGGCGCGCAGCCCCAGCACGCGCTTGACCGCCTCGACACAGGTGAAGGGCGCCCACGGCGCCGGGCGCGTGGCGGGGCGGCACAGGGTGGTTTCCACCACTGTCAGCCCCAGCCCCGCCAGCCAGTCCCCCACCCCGGCCCCGCCCGGCGGGGTCACCAGGGCCACATGGGTGAAGGGCGACAGGGGATCGACGACGATCCACCGCCCGCCGTCCTCCACCACCACGAAGCAGTGGCGGAAGCCGGGTTTCAGCAGCCGCAGCCACCCGATCTCCGCCCGCCCGTCAAAGGCGACCCAAGCCCGGCGCGGCGCGGCGGCGGTCATTCGGTCCCCGCGGCCACGATGCCCTTTTCCACCAGAGCCGGGGCGATGACGGCAAAGGCTTCCCGCCACAGGGACGCGGCGCGCTGCTCGCGCCAGCGGTCGGGCTTGGGGGCGTCCATCCGGCGGCCGTAATGGACCAGCACGTGCAGATGGTCGCGGGTGAGCTGCCGGCGGCGGTGCAGCCGGTCCACGGCGCGGATGATGTCCCCCGGTTCGCACGGGCGGACCACCAGCCCCAGACCGGCGGCCACCCGCGCCCCGTCATTCTTGGCGACCTGGGCCTGGACCGCCCAGAACCACGCCTCGGCGGCGGTGGGAAAAGGAATTCCTTCCATCGCAAAGGGCGCCCGGACCGCCAAGGGCGGGGCCGTGGACGGGCGGGGGGCGGGGAATGCCTGTTGCATGAAACAATCTCCTCTCAGCCGTGAAAAATGGCCGCCTTCTGCGGCGTATTGCCGCTTTCGGCGATCCAATGACGGCGGTCTTTATCGGTTTGGTGGAAAGTTCGTTCTTTTTATGTTCTAGTTTTGAGCCCCGCGTCAAGGAAAATATGAATATGTTCCTAGCGACGGTCCCGTCCTGTTGTGAGACTATTGTCCCATGCTCAAACACGCGGACATATGGCGGGCCATCGACCGGCTTGCGGCGCAGAGCGGACTTTCGGCGTCCGGGCTGGCGCGCCGCGCGGGGCTTGACCCGACCACCTTCAACAAGTCCAAGCGGACCACCAGCGACGGGAAACTCCGCTGGCCGTCCACCGAGAGCATTTCGAAGATCCTGGAGGCGACGAGCGCCTCGTTCGGGGAATTCGTGGCGCTGGTGGGCGACACGGCCAGCCCCTCGGCCATGCAGCGGGTGCCGGTCATCGGTTATGCCCAGGCCGGCAACGCCGGCTATTTCGACGACGCCGGCTTTCCCGCCGGCACCGGCTGGGACGAGCTGATGTTCCCCAGCCTGGGCGACCCGCATGCCTATGCGCTGGAGATTGCCGGCGACAGCATGGATCCGGTGTACCGCGACGGCGACACCATCATCGTGTCGCCCGCCGCCCAGATCCGCCGCGGCGACCGCGTGGTGCTGCGCACCCGCGACGGCGAGGTGATGGCCAAGCAATTGACGCGGGAAACCGCCACGCGGGTGGAACTGATGTCCATCAACCGCGCCCACCCCGACCGGGTGATCCCCCGCGCCGACATGGCGTGGATGGCCCGCATCATCTGGGCCAGCCAGTAAAAAAGGCGCACGGGCTGGCCCCGCGCGCCTTTCCTGTCTCCCTACACTGCCGGCGTCTTATGCTGCGGGATAGGGCGGCTTGGTGAAACCCTTGGGCGACAGGGTGAAGATCTCGCATCCCTCGGCGGTGACGCCGATGGAATGTTCGAACTGGGCCGACAGCGACTTGTCCTTGGTGACCGCGGTCCAGCCGTCGCCCAGGATCTTCACATCCGCCCGGCCGGCGTTGATCATCGGCTCGATGGTGAAGATCATCCCTTCCTTCAGCACCACCCCCTGGCCGGGACGGCCATAGTGCAGCACCGACGGCGGTTCGTGGAACACCCGTCCCACCCCGTGACCGCAGAAATCCCGCACCACCGAGAACCGCTGGGCCTCGGCGAACTGCTGGATCGCGTAGCCCACGTCGCCCAGGGTGGCGCCCGGCTTCACCTTGGAAATGCCCAGCATCAGCGCGTCATAGGTGACGTCCACCAGCTTCTTCGCCTTCACGCCCACCTCGCCGCACAGATACATGCGGCTGGCGTCGCCGTGCCAGCCGTTGACGATGGGCGTCACGTCGATGTTCAGGATGTCGCCGTCGCGCAGCCGCTTGTCGCTGGGGATGCCGTGGCAGACCACGTGATTGATCGAAATGCAGACCGACTTGGGATAGCCGCGGTAGCCCAGCGGCGCCGAAATCGCCCCGTGGTCGCGGATGTAGGTGGCGCAGAGCTGGTCAAGCTCGTCCGTGGTGACGCCCGGCTGGACATGGGGGGTGATGAAGTCCAGCGTTTCGGCGGCCAGACGGCCCGCCTGCCGCATCCCCTCGAACCCCTCCGGCCCGTGCAGGCGGATGCGATGGGAATCGACGTCGTTGTGTTCCACCGTTCTGTGCCTTTTCCGTTACGCCGCCGTTTGCGTGCCCGGCCTGATGACCGGCAGCGGCCTGTCCAAGTCAATCCCTTCCGGGCTGATCGTGCAAGCCCAGCAGAGCGCCTCGACCCCCGCATCCAGGGCGCGGGCCAATCCCGCCTCGTACCCCGGATCGAGATCCCCGGCGATACGGAAGTGGTCGCAATCCATGCGCTGGACAAGATACAGCATCACCGCCCGCGCCCCCGCCGCCGCCATATCGGCCAACTCAACCAGATGCTTGGCCCCCCGCTGGGTGACGCAATCGGGAAATTCCGCCACCGGGGCCCCGCGGCGCAGGTGGACGTTCTTCACCTCCACATAGGCCGGCGGGCGCCCGTCGCCGGATTCCAGCAGGATGTCGATGCGGGAATTGCGCCCGTACTTCACCTCCCGCCGCAGCCGGTCATAGCCGGCCAGTTCGGGGATCACCCCGGCACGGATCGCCTCCTCCGCCAGCCGGTTGGGGTGGCCGGTGTTGATGCCCACCAGACCGCCGTCCGCCTCCAGCAGTTCCAGCGAATAGGCCAGCTTGCGCTTGGGGTTGTCGGACACCGACAGCCACACCGGCGACCCCGGCGCGTTCAGCCCCAGCATGGCGCCGGAATTGGCCACATGAACCACCACGGTCTCGCCCCCCGCCAATTCCACATCGGCGAGAAACCGTTTGTACCGCCGCACGAGACGGCCGGGAATCAGGGGGGTGGGAAAGCGCATGGGCGCAGACCCTAGACGCGGATGCGGGGGACGGCAAGAGCGGTGATGCCGGGACGGGGGGCACCCCAACACACCCTGAAAAAATTGAGGCCCGCTGGTAGCAGACAGCGGGCCTCGGTCTTCGGCGTCAGAGAACTTTTCCGACCATAAGTGAAACACATCTTATGTCGCTCGCGGAACAGGCGCCGTCAAGCTCCATGCGGCACATACTTCCGCATCGACGCCACCCCCTTCCCAACGCCGCGCGAAGGGGCGACAATCGCCGCCACCAAGACCAACGCGGTTTTCGAGGAAACACCATGACGGACGCCCCCGCCGCCAGCCCCACCGCTGCCGTTCTGGTCATCGGCAACGAGGTGCTGTCGGGCCGTACCAAGGACGCCAACCTCTCCCACATCGCGGCCACCCTGGCCGGCATCGGCGTGCCGGTGCGCGAGGCCCGCGTGGTCCCCGATGTGGAGGCGGAGATCATCGCAGCACTGGACGCGCTGCGCCATCGCTACACCTATGTCTTCACCACCGGCGGCATCGGCCCGACCCACGATGACATCACCTCGGCCTGCGTGGCCAAGGCGTTCGGGGTGGCGCTGGAACGCAACGCCGAAGCGGTGGCCCGGCTGGAGCGCCATTACAACGACCCCGCCCTGCTGAACGAGGCCCGGCTGCGCATGGCCGACATTCCCGCCGGGGCGGTGCTGATCGACAACCCCGTCAGCCAGGCGCCGGGGTTCCGCATCGGCAACGTCCATGTGCTGGCCGGCGTGCCGCGCATCATGCAGGCCATGCTCGACGGGCTGCTGCCCAAGCTTCAGGGCGGACCCGCCATCCACGCCCGCACGGTGAGCTGTTCGCTGGGCGAAGGCACCATCGCCAAGGATCTGGGCGACATCCAGGCCCGGTTCCCCACGGTGGATATCGGCAGCTACCCCTATTTCCGCAACGGCTTCTTCGGCGTCAGCCTCGTGCTGCGCGGCACCGACGAATCCGCGGTGGAAGCGGCGGCGGCCGAGGTGGCCGGCATGGTCACGGCGCTGGGCGGGACGCCCACCGTCACCATCGGTACAGCCGAATAGCCGACGGAACTTTTCCCCGCTCCCACTCCCGCCGTACGGCGGAATGCCGAATTGCCGGATCGTCCGCCCCTCCCAATTCCTTGGTTTGGGAGGAAACCGGGATGTTCCACTCTCTGCTGCCATGCGAACGGGCGCTGATCGGGTTTCTGCTCCGCCATCTGGCCTCCGGCAGTGCCGGGGGCGTGGTGGTGGGGATCGGCATCCTCGTCCTCGACATCGCCAGCCTGCGCACGCTGATGAGCACCAGCGATTCCTGGCTGATGGCCACCCTGATGCTGTTCGGCGGGCTGATCGTCACCTTCGGCAGCGCCGCCATCGCCATCGGCGTCATGACCCTGAGCGGGGATGAGGAATGACTCTGATACCGCCACGCCAATGACGGGCGTGACGTATTGCGTTCAAACGCCACGCAGGCTTTCCCGCGCCCATGTGGGCGCGCCGCCGCAGTCGCGGCGGGCGGCGAACGCTTGAAGGGCGTTCGCCGGTGTCAGAACGGCCCAAAGCTCTGGTACAGCCACACCAGCCCCACCGCCGCGGCCAGCCACAGGGCGGCGTTGATCAGGATGCGCCCGCGGTTGCGGCGCAACGCCACCGGCACCACCAGCACCGCCGCCATCAAAAGCCCGGTCAGGGCCATCCATTGATTTTCATTCATGGGCGTGACGCTCTCCTTGTGTAAAAGTCCGTCTTCCGGTTTGACAAACCGTGTCCGGCGGGTATAGTGCGCGGCCTTACTTCCGGGAAGGCGGGCGTGCCTTCGTGTCAACGCCCCGTCCTTGGGTTTTGCCCAGGGAACTACCGGGACAACACCACTCGCATCAGATCGAGGGCGATATGAGCAAGCGTCAAGAGTCCAAGTATAAGATCGACCGCCGCCTTGGCGTCAACCTGTGGGGCCGCGCCAAGAGCCCGCTGAACAAGCGTGAATACGGCCCCGGCCAGCACGGCCAGCGCCGCAAGAAGCCGTCGGACTACGGCCTGCAGCTGATGGCCAAGCAGAAGCTGAAGGGCTACTACGCCAACATCGGCGAGAAGCAGTTCCGCAAGATCTACCAGGAAGCCGTGCGCCGCAAGGGCGACACCGGCGAAAACCTGATCGGCCTGCTGGAGCGCCGCCTGGACGCCGTGGTCTACCGCATGAAGCTGGTGCCGACCCCGTTCGCCGCCCGCCAGTTCATCAACCATGGCCACATCCTGGTCAACGGCCGCCGCGTGAACATCCCGTCCTTCCAGGTGAAGGCCGGTGACGTGATCGAAGTGCGCCAGAAGTCCAAGCAGATGGCCCTGGTGCTGGAAGCCATCGCGTCCGGCGAACGCGACATCCCCGATTACCTGAACGTCGATACCTCGGCGCTGAAGGGCACCTTCGTGCGCGTGCCGCTGCTGGCCGACGTGCCGTACCCGGTCCAGATGGAACCGAACCTGGTCATCGAATTCTATTCGCGCTGATCGGTTCCGGCGTCCCATCGCCGAAACGAAAAGGCCGCATCCTTCGGGATGCGGCCTTTTCTTTTGCCCGGCGCATTACCGATTTTTCCCGATAAATTCGGGAACAATTCCCGATTCATGTCCCGGTTTCTCGTCCGCCCATGGTGGAATTGTTCCACCCTGTTTTTCCCGGTCATATCCCCTTCGATTCCTGGATCTGGGGGGAAACAATGGCAAAGAAAAGACAGGGGCGGCGTCTGGGGCGCCGGGGCGTGCTGGGGGCATGGGTGGCGGGCACCTGTGCCGCCGCCTGCCCGGTGGGAACGGTGCTGGCCGACGCGGGGGCGGTGGAGCTTCCGGGGCTGGAGGTGACGGCGGCGCCGCTGGCCGGGCCGGGGGTGGAGGCCGACAAGGTGCCGGTCAACCTGCGCCGGCTGGATGCCGCCGACATGGCCGCCCGGGGCGCGCCCGACCTGCTGGGCACGCTGGAACGCCGCGTGCCGGGCGTGAATTTGAACGAGGCGCAGAACAACCCCTTCCAGCCCGACGTGCAGTTCCGCGGCTTCACCGCCTCGCCGCTGGTGGGCAACGCCCAGGGGCTGGCCGTCTATCAGAACGGCGTGCGCGTGAACGAGGTGTTCGGGGATACGGTCAACATGGACCTGATCCCCGATATCGCCATCGCCGACACCGACGTGATGTCCAACACCCCGGCGTTCGGGCTGAACGCGCTGGGGGGTGCGCTGAACCTGCACATGAAGGACGGGTTCACCAATCAGGGCGGCCAGTTGGTGCTGCAGGGCGGCTCGTTCGGGCGGTGGCAGGGGGCGGCGGAATATGGACAGCAGGTGGGCAACGTCGCCGCCTATGCCGCCGTCCAGGCGCTGCACGAGGACGGGTGGCGCCAGCATTCCCCCTCCACCCTGCGGCAGATGTACGGTGACATCGGCTGGCGCGGCAGCCGGGGCGAGGCGCACCTGAACCTGACGGCGGCGGACAACAGCCTGACCGGCAACGGCCCGGCCCCGGTGGAACTGGTGGCCGCGGCCCGGTCCCACGTCTTCACCTACCCCGACCGCACGGAAAACCGGCTGATCATGCCGTCGGTGAACGCCACCGTGGAGGTGACCGACACCGTGTCGCTTCAGGCCATGGGCTATGTCCGCCATTACCGCCGCAACACGTTGAACGGCGACACGGTGGATGCGGAAGCCTGCGAATCCACCGACCGCAACCGCGACGGCACCGACGACCGCACCGGCCAGCGGGTTTCCCTGCGCACCGGGCGCCTGTGCCTGAACGACACCGGCCCGGTGCTGTTCGACAGCCATGGCCAGCCCATCGACGATTTCCTGAACGACACCCGCGGCGGCGTGCTCAACCGGACGGCCACGTCGTCCACCTCGGGCGGGGGAACGGTGCAGGCGACGGTGAAGGAGCCTCTGGCCGGGCACGGCAATTTCCTGGTGGCGGGCGCCAGCCTGGATTACGGCGTGACCCGCTTCAGCGCCAGTTCGGAAATCGGCACCCTGACCCCCGACCGCACGGTGGCCCCCATCGGGCTGGTCATCGCCCAGCCGGACGGGGAAATCGCGCCGGTGTCGCTGCGCGCCACCAACACCTATGTGGGGGCCTATGTCTCCGACACGGTGGACGTGACGGACGCGCTGGCGGTCACGGTGGGCGGGCGGCTGAACGTCGCCCACATCAAGATGGAAGACAAGCTGGGCACCGCGCTCAACGGCGATCACCACTTCACCCGCTTCAACCCCGCCGCCGGCGCCACCTATAAGGTCACCCAGGGGCTGACCGCCTATGGCGGCTATTCCGAAAGCAACCGGGTGCCGACGGCGGCGGAACTGTCGTGCGCCGACCCCAGCCGGCCCTGCACCCTGACCAACTTCTTCCTGTCCGACCCGCCGCTGAAGCAGGTGGTGGGCCGTACGTGGGAAACCGGGCTGCGCGGGTCCGGCGTGGCGCTGTCGGCGGACGCGCGGCTGAACTGGTCGCTGGGGCTGTTCCGCACCGACCTCAGCAACGACATCCTGAACGTGGCGTCGGGCGTGCGCGGGCGCGGGTACTTCCAGAACGCCGGCGACACCCGCCGCCAGGGGGTGGAAGCGGGGGCGCACCTGTCGGGCAGCGGCTGGACCGCCTTCATCGACTATGCCTTCGTCGAGGCGACGTTCGAAAGCGATCTGGTGCTGAACAGCCCCGACAACCCCAACCGCAACCGCACCACCGGCACCGTGACCGCCCATCCGGGCGACCGGCTGCCGGGCGTGCCGGCCCACCGGGTGAAGCTGGGCGGCAGCTACATGGTGCTGGACGGCTGGACGGTGGGGGGAACGCTCAGCGCCTACACCAGCCAGACCTACACCGGCGACCCGTCGGGCAGCGCGGGCAAGGTGCCGGGCTATGCCACGGTGGACCTGAACACCAGCTACCGCGTCACCCCGTCGGTGCAGGTGTTCGGGCTGGTGCAGAACGCCACCAACAACAAGCACGCCACCTTCGGCACCTTCGGCGGGGTGCGGGAGGTTCCGCTGGCCGAGGCGCCCGGTGCCTCCAACCCGCGGTTCATCAGCGCGTCCGCCCCGCGGGCCTTCTACGGCGGGGTCAAGGTGATCTTCTGATCCCCCATGGACAAGAAAAAGGGCCGCATCCCGAAGGATGCGGCCCTTTTTTCTTACGCGGTCACCGATTCCAGCGCGGGGTAATCGGTGTAGCCCTTGGCGTCGCCGCCGTAGAAGGTGGTCTGGTCCGGCGTGTTCAGCGCCGCCCCGGTGCGGAAGCGTTCCACCAGATCGGGGTTGGCGATGAAGGGGATACCGATGCTGACCAGATCCGCCTCGCCCGCCGCCAGCGCGGCATCGGCCGCCGCGCGGGTGTAGAAGCCGCCGTTCAGCATGAAGGTGCCCTTGTACGCCCGGCGCAGGGCGCCGGCCAGACGGGCGGCACCGGCGGGCGGGGCCATCGGCGTGCCGTCCTTGCCCTCGATGATGTGCAGATAGGCGAGGCCGAAGGGATTGAGCGCTTCGACCGCGTACCCGAAGGTGGCCGCCGGGTCGCTGTCGCGGATGTCGTTGAAGACGCCGTTGGGCGACAGCCGCACACCGACGCGGCCCGCCCCCACCGCCTTGACCACCGCCTCGGTCACTTCCAGCAGGAAGCGGGCGCGGTTGGCCACCGGGCCGCCGTAGGCGTCGGTGCGGTGGTTGGTGCCGTCGCGCAGGAACTGGTCGATCAGGTAGCCGTTGGCCCCGTGGACCTCCACCCCGTCCAGCCCGGCGTCGAACACCGCGCGCTTGGCAGCCTCGGCAAAGGCGGTGACGAGGCCCGGAATCTCATCCAGCTCCAGCGCACGGGGAGCGGAGAAGGGCTTCATGCCGTCGCCGGTGAACACCTCGCCGCGGGCGGTGATGGCCGAGGGGGCGACGGGGGCGGCCCCCCCCGGCTGGAACAGGGTGTGCGAAATACGGCCCACGTGCCAGATCTGCATGAAGATCCGCCCGCCCTTGGCGTGCACGGCGTCGGTGACGGTGCGCCAGCCGGCGGCCTGTTCGGCGGTGTGGATGCCCGGCGTGTTGGTGTAGCCCTGGCCGGTGGCGTGGACCTGCGTCGCTTCGGTGATCAGCAGGCCGGCGGTGGCGCGCTGGGCGTAGTATTCCGCCATCAGCGGCGTCGGCACATTGCCCGCCCCGGCGCGGCTGCGGGTCAGGGGCGCCATCGCCATGCGGTTCGGCAGTTCGACATCGCCCAGGCGGATCGGGGTGAAGAGATCGGCGGTGGTCATGAGGGGAACGCTCCCTGCGCTCGTTGTATGTATGTGAGTACATACTTTACCCGTCCGCCGCTCTTGTCAAGCCCGCTCGTGGCTCCTTATTATCGAGGGGAGGGAGCAGCGATATGACCATGGACGACACCGCCCCCCGCCGCCGCAGCCGGGAGGCGACGACGGCGGCTCTGCTGGAGGCGGCCAAATTCACCTTTGCCGAACGCGGCTTCGACGCCGCCACCACCCGCGAGATCGCCGCGCGGGCGGGCGTGAACGAGCAGTTGATCCAGCGCTATTTCAACGGCAAGAACGGCCTGCTTCTGGCGGTGATGGAGCATTACGGCCTTGCGGAGGGCCAGGGCTGCGCCCTGCCGCCGCCGGGTGAGTCGCTGGAGGACGATCTTGTGGCGATTCTGGAAACGCAGATCGCCCATGCCTGGGTCTGCCGCGATTTCACCCGCGTGGTGCTGAACCGCGCCCTGGTGGACCCGGCCATCGCGGCGGAGATGGGGCGCACCCTGTCGGAAAGCCGCATTCCCTGCATCCTGAAGCGGCTGGAAGGCTTCCGCGAGCGCGGGATGATCGACGGGGCCGCCGACCTGCCGGCGCTGGCCGCCGGGCTGGCGACGCTCAGCTTCGGCATGGGCTTCCTCAATCAGGTGGTGTTCGACGAGGATCCCGGACGGCTGCGGCAGGTGGCCACCGCCCTGGCCCGCACCCTGGCCGCCGGGCTGGCGTCCCCGGGTTCCTGATCCGCAAAAGGTCACAGCCCCGTCAAAACACCGTTAACCATACCCCGGCACGCTGGTCCCCGGTTTTCTTGGCACACAGGGACAAGGGGTGCGTTCATGACCTGCATCGTGGGGCTGGTTGACGGGGACCGGGTGTGGATGGGCGGCGACAGCGCCGGGGTATCGGGGCTGGATATCACCGTGCGCGCCGACACCAAGGTCTTCCGCAACGGGGAGCTGCTGATCGGCTTCACCAACTCCTTCCGCATGGGCCAGCTTCTGGCCCACCGCCTGGTGCCGCCGCCGCGCGAGCCGGGACAGGATCTGTTCCGCTACATGGTGATCGATTTCGTGGACGCGGTGCGGCAGGTGCTGAAAGACGGCGGCTACGCCCACAAATCCAACGAGGTGGAAACCGGCGGCACGTTCCTGGTGGCGGCGGAGGGGCGGCTGTTCGCCATCCAGTCCGACTATCAGGTGGGGGAAGCCATGCGCGGCTACCACGCCATCGGCTGCGGCGCCGACTATGCGCTGGGGTCGCTGGCCTCCACCGCCGGGCTGTCGGCGGAAGAACGGGTGCGCCGGGCGCTGGAATGCGCCGAACTGTTCAGCGGCGGCGTGCGCGCGCCCTTCACCATCCAGCACATCCGCGCCCGCCCCCATGGGTCCGCGGCGATGACGGGCATGGGGGAACTGGTGGCGGCGGAGTAACCTCTGCCCCGCCCCTATTGCACCGTCCCCGGAAACAGCGGCTCGCCCGGCGTGTCGGCGGGCCGGGCGGACGGCGGGTCGTCGGGGATGGGATAGCCCATGCGGCGGGCGAGTTCCTCGTCCAGACGCCCGGTGCGCCAGTCGCGGCAGGCCCCCACCCGGCGGCTGGGGGCGGCGGAGAAGGCCGGGCCGCGGTCCGGTTCCGCCGTCCGCGGCAACAGCGGCAGGCGGGCCAGGAGTGCCGCCGGGGTGCGGGGCGGCGTGTCCCCCTCCTCCTCCCCCCACGGCGCGCGGATGTCCTCCCACCCGTCGAGCAGCCAGCCCAGCCGGTCCAGGCCGCGGCGCAGGCTCAGGGCCCGCGGCCCCCAGGCCGCCAGCAGCCCCACCGGGTCGGCCAGGTCGCGGTCGAGATCCACCAGCAGACGGCGGGCGCGGCCCAGGGTGGCCGCCGCCGATCCCTCCACCAGCGCCGACAGCGGGCCGAAGCTGCCGGCGGCGGCCTCCCGCCACACCTCCTCCACCACCGCCATCTGCCGGCGCAGGCGCCCCTCCTCCCCGCGGGCGGGAAAGCCCAGGGGCTGGAGCAGGCTGCCCAGCCGCAGCGCCCGGTCGTGGACGGTGCCCGGCTCCAGCGCCAGACGGCGGCCCAGCGCCTCGAACGCATCCCGCACCAGGGCTCTGCCGGCCACGCTCTCCAGGTCGGGAGCGGGGTCGAGTTGAAACGGCGCCACCCCGCCGGCCCGCAGCAGCCGCATCATCAGGGCATAGCGCACCGTGACCTCGCCCATGGCCGCGCGGGTGACCCGGCGGCGGGCGGCGGCGCGGGCGGCGGCGGTGTAAAAGGGACGGCCGGGGCCGGTGACCGGGGCGGTCAGCGCCAGCACGGCGGCAGCCAGCCGGATGCGTTCGGGGGTGGGATTGTCCATGCGCGCCACGTCGCGGTGCAGCGCCCGACCCGCGGCGTTCATCTGCCCCAGCACCGGCAGCGACGGCCACGCCAGCACCAGCACCCCGGCGCCCCCGGACCAGCCGGGAACCACCACCTCCAGCCCCCCGGCACCGGCGCCCCCCCCGGCGGGACGGACCCGCGCCCCGGCCAGCCCCGGCACGTCCAGGGGCAGGGGCACGCCCGCCGCCTCGAACGTTGCCGGACGCCAGGGATCCAGGGGGGGAAGGGTGTCCAGGAAAGAACGCGTCATCGAACCGTCCACCGCCGAAATCCATCACTGCCCCATGAAACACGGGGCGGCGGGCGGCGGGCAGCGGCGCAAGACGTCAGGACGGGGCGCGGTGCGGGTACTTCCCCCCGTCCCCCGGACCGGCGGCGGGTTACCCCGCCACGGTCTCGGTCACCATATCGGCACCACAAACGCGGTTGCGGCCCGACTTCTTGGCGCCGTAGAGCGCCTCGTCCGCGTCGGCCAGCAGGGTATAAGGATCAGCCTTCTCAGTGGGAACGACGGCGGCATAGCCGATGCTGATGGTGACGCACGGCGCAGTGGTGGACGCCGCGTGCGGGATGGCGCGGGCCGTCACGGTTTCCCGCAGCCGCTCGGCCACCATGCGCGCCCCGTCCCCGTCGGTTTCGGGCAGCAGGCAGACGAACTCCTCCCCGCCGTAGCGGGCGGCGAAATCGCCGGGGCGCTGGGCCACCGCGTCCAGCATCGCCGCCACCGCGCGCAGGCATTCGTCGCCGGAATGATGGCCGTAATGGTCGTTGTAGGCCTTGAAATGGTCCACATCGACCATGATCACCGCCAGCGGCTGGTTGGAGCGCATGCAGCGGCGCCATTCGCGGCTGAAGATCTCGTCGAAGCGGCGGCGGTTGCCGATGCCGGTCAGCCCGTCCAGGAACGACAGGCGGCGCAGCAGGTCGGCCTGATGCTTGAGCAGCAGGTGGTTGCGCACGCGCGCCTTCACGATGGGGGCGCTGATGGGTTTGGTGATGAAGTCGATGGCCCCGGCCTCAAGCCCGCGGGTCTCGTCCTCCACCTCGCCGCGGGCGGAGACGAAGATCACCGGGATGTCGCAGGTCAGCGGGTTGGCCTTGATCTGCGAGCACACCTCGTACCCGTCCATGCCCGGCATCATGATGTCGAGAAGAACAAGATCCGGCTGGCGCGCAACCACAAGTTCCAATGCCTTCACCCCGTCCATGGCGAAGTAGATGTCGTAATCGTCCTTCAGAATATGGCTCAGCACCTGAATGTTGCTGGGCACGTCATCGACGATCAGGATCTTGGGGCGCTGGTGAAACATACCGTCACGATCCGCTTTCAGCCGTTCCGAGATCATCGGAAATTCGCCGAAGCATGGCAAGAGCACGGGGAAAATCAAGGGAATCGATGGCCGCGGCCACCCCCATCAACCGGGGCCGCTCCACCAGCGGGGCCAGAGCCTCGCCCAGCGCCGGCCATTCCTCGGCGGCGGCGAAGTTGCTGTCGGCCAACAGGTCGAGCAGGCGGCGCAACGGCGCGTCCAGCGCCGCCACGTCCGCCGGGGCTTGCGCCGGGGACGCGGGGGGCGGGGCGGCCGCCGCGGCCGCCGCGGCCGCATCCTCAGCCATCAGTTGCCGGGCGCTGTCCAGAACCATCTCAAGTTGGGCGCGCAGCTCGGGCAGGGCCGCCTCGGCGGCGGCGCGCTGGCCCTGCTTGGCGGCGATCTGCAGGGCATCGGCCACCGCCGACAGGCGGCGGGCGCCGATGTTGCCCGACACGCTCTTCACATCGTGGGCGATCTGGCCGGCGCGGTGCAGGTCGCCGGCCATGAAGGCGTCGGTGATGGCGTCGGCGCACCCGGCATAGGAATCGGCGAAGCTGACGATGAAATGGCGTACGAGCGCCTCGTCCCCGCCCAGCCGGCGCAGCGCATCGGCGGTGTCGATGCCGCGCAGGGGCGGCAGGCCGCCCGCAGCCGGGCCGCCTTTGGGCTCGGCCCGCCGTCCGCCGCCCGGCGGGGCGGCGGCGGTGGACAGCACGATCGGGTCGTGATCCGCCGGCAGGGCCTCCTCCTCCCCGCCCGCGGCGATGCGCGACAGCCAGCGGCTCACCGTGTCGATGAGCTGGTCGCTGTCCAGCGGCTTGGCGATGTGGTCGTTCATGCCGGCGTCCAGGCAGCGCTGGCGGTCGGCGGGCAGGGCGCTGGCGGTCAGCGCGATGATCGGCACCCGGTCGCCGCCCGGCAGGGCGCGGATGCGGCGGGTGGCCTCCACCCCGTCCATGCCCGGCATCTGCACGTCCATCAGCACGAGATCGAACGGCACCCCGGTGCCGGTCACCGCATCGATGGCGGTTTCGCCGCTGTCGGCGGTTTCCACCTCGGCCCCCGACCGGCGCAGCACCTCGCGCACCACGTCGCGGCCGATGGCGTTGTCGTCCACCGCCAGGATGCGGCGCCCGGCCAGGGGATAGCGGCGGTTGGCGCGCAGCGCCGCCGGCTGGGGCGCCGGCCCGTTGTGGGAATGGGCATAGGCCGCCGCCACCGCGTCCAGCAGGGCCGAGGCGGTGACCGGCTTGACGATCAGCCCGTCCAGCCCGGCGTCGGCCACCAGCCGCGACACCCGGTCCCGGCCAAAGGCGGTGACCACGATGATGATCGGCGCCGTCAGCCCGGTGTTGCGGCGGATCAGGCGGCTGGTCTCGATGCCGTCCATGCCCGGCATGCGCCAGTCCATCAGCACCACGTCGTACGCCTGCCCCGCCGCGGCGGCGCGCTCCAGCTCGGCGATGCCCTCCTCCCCCGACGGCACGGCGGCGCAGTGCCAGCCGAAGCCGCGGGACAGCACCGACAGCCCCTCGCGCGCCACCTCGTTGTCGTCCACCACCAGCACCCGCAGGCCGCGGGGCAGCGCCCGCCCGTGCAGGCGGCGGTCGGGGGCGGAGCGGGCGGTGCCGAACAGGGCGGTGAAGCGGAAATCGCTGCCCTTGCCGGGTTCGCTGTCCACCTCCATGGCGCCGCCCATCAGGGTGACCAGCCGCATGCAGATGGCCAGCCCCAGCCCGGTGCCGCCGTAGCGGCGGGTGGTGGAGCTGTCGCCCTGGGAAAAGGCGTCGAACAGCCGTTCCTTCTGCTCCGGCGCGATGCCGATGCCGGTGTCGCGGACGGAGAAGCCCAGCTCCACCTGTCCGCCGGCCAGCGGGCGGGCGGAGACGGTGACCACCACCTCGCCCGATTCGGTGAACTTGATGGCGTTGCCGGCCAGATTGATGAGGATCTGCTGCAGCCGCAGCGGGTCGCCGACCAGACCCAGCGGCACCTCGGGCCGGATCATGAACAGAACCTCGATGTCCTTTTCATGGGCCGAGGCCGACAGGATGGTGGCCAGGTTGTCCAGCAGCTCGTCCAGGCGGAATTCCACCTGTTCCAGATCCATCTTCCCGGCCTCGACCTTCGAGAAGTCCAGGATGTCGTTCAGGATGCCCAGCAGCGACCGGGCCGACGCGCGGATCTTCTGCGCGTATTCCCCCTGGCGCCCGGTCAGTTCCGTCTGCTGGAGCAGGTGGACCAGCCCCAGGATGGCGTTCATGGGCGTGCGGATCTCGTGGCTCATGTTGGCCAGGAACTCCGACTTCGCGCGGTTGGCGGCCTCCGCCGCGGCCATGGCGTCCTTCAGCTTGCGCTCGGCCTCGCGCAGGGCCGTGATCTCCATGAACACCGACCCGGCATAGAGCACCCGGTCCTTGGACACCACCGGGAACCAGCCGGTCAGCCAATGGCGGTCCAGACCGGGCCGGGCCGGGGTGCCGCCGACGATCTCGGTGGTGTCGATGGCCTCGCCGCTGGTGAAGACCTGTTCGATCAGCGGGTCGCACGCCCCCCCCAGCGCGGGCAGCACCGCCGACACCGGGCGGCCCAGATGGTCGGCGGCGGGCAGGCCGTTGAGGGCGGCCAGCGTGTCGTTGATGCGGGCGTAGCGGTGGTCGCGGTCGAAGAAGGCGAAGCCCACCGGCGCGTTTTCCAGCAGCGCGTTGAGCTGGGCCAGCAGTTCGGTCTTTTCGCGGTTGGCGTTGACCAGCGCCTGTTCGGCGTTCTTGGCGGCGGTGACATCGCGGACGTACACCACGATCCCCTCGGGCGAGGGATAGGCCGACGCCTCGAACCAGCCGCCGTTGCGGGGCCACACCTCGGTCACGGTGGCCGGCTGGTGGCGGTCCATGGCGCGGCGGAACCCGGCTTCGAACGGCGAGCCGTGCAGCTCCGGCACCCGTTCCCACAAGGTGGCGCCGGTCACGGCATCGCTCTGGCCCAGCTGCGCCGCCGCCCGCCGGTTCATGTAGAGGAAGCGCCAGTTGCGGTCGAGCGCGTAGACCTGATCGGACGTGGCCTCCAAAACCGTGCTCAGCCGCTGCGACGCCTCGCGGGTCTGGCGTTCGGCCTCTTCGGCGATGTGGCGGGCCTCGTCGCGTTCGTGCTCGCGGATGGCCAGCCGCTCGGCCATGCGGTTGAAGGCGGTGGACACGGCCACGATCTCGTCGGGCGCGCCGCGGGTGTCGATGGCCACGTCCGGCTCCCCCGCGCCCAGCCGTTCGGCGGCATCGCGCAGCACCCCGGTCCAGCGCAGGACCGACACGCGCATCATGCCCCAGATGGCCAGCAGCGCCAGCATCAGCGCCGCCGCCATCACGCCCACCCCCTGGAGCATGTCGCGCCGGGCCTTGCCCCGCAGCTCCTCCACCGGCAGCCCGATGACAAAGGTGGTGTCGGTGCCGCGCAGGGTCTGGAAGCTCCACATCCGGCGCAGGCCGTCGATCCCCCCCGCCTCGAACGTGCCGCGGTCCTCGCGCACGATGCGCTGGATGAGCGGCAGGCCGATCAGATTCTTGCCCACCAGCTTTTCCGTGTCGGGCGTGCGGGCCAGCACGGTGCCGTTGCCGTCCAGCACCATCACCCTGGCGCCCCCCTGCACCGTGGTGCGGATCAGATCGCCGTACCAGTCGAGCGAGATGGAGATGCCCATCATGCGCACGATCTCGCCGTTCTCGATCACCGGCATCACCCCCAGCATGATCGGGGTGTTGGACCGCTTGCCCACGATGTAGCCGCTCAGGACGAAATCCCGCTCGGCGATGGCGCGCTGGAAATACTCCCGCTCGCCCAGGCTGATGCCGGCGCCGGGGCCGGAGGTGTCGCAGATGATGTTGCCCTTGGGATCGGTGATCCAGGCGCCCGTGGTCCAGTGGCGCTGGCGGGGCAGTTCCTTCATGATCGCCACGCAGGCGTCGGTGTCGCCCGCCTCGGCATAGCGGATGTCGGGCACCTTGGCCAGGATGCTCAGCAGGCTGCGCGCCTCCTCGATCAGGCTGTCCTGCCGGCTCACCCCCTCCTGCACCAGCAAGGTGGCCTGATCGCCCAGCGCCGCCACCTCCGCCTCAAGCCGCTGGGTCAGGTACAGCAGCGCCGCCGCCAGGGGGAGCACCAGCGCCGCCAGAACGATGAACAGGATGCGGGCGTGCAGATTGCGCAGCCGCAGAAAGGACATCACGCGGGATGGCTGGTCGGCCATGGGGGCAGGCACCGGGGCGGGAAAACGGGAAACAGCGGCGTCAGAGTACCGTTTCCCCACCCTTACTGCCAAAGCGAACTTTTCCGGCACCAGTTAAAATTGCCGCACGAGCCTTTCCCGGACGGCACCCCCCTACCTTCGGCTTTGCTGGAAAAGGCCGGCCAATGTATAATTGCGCACCCACATCATGCCGGCAAAAGCCGGATACCGGCGGCTTCCTTAGAGTTCGCAAGATTTCAGATCTATGCGGCAAAGGGTGTTCTTTGCTATAATACTTTTGTTTAATTGTATAGACAACAAACCACTGCCGTGATGCTGCTCCCGAACATGAATCAACACCGCACGGGCTGAACCGTGGCGGGATGAAGGGGGGATCGACGATGGCTTTTCTCGACATGTTCCGCACGCGGCCCCCGTCCGACGGCATCATGGCCACGGCTCACGCCGCGGTCCCGGAAACCGGGCCGGCCCTGGAGGCCGGGCCGGGTCCGGCCGGTGCCGCCGCCATCCGCACCGCGGTGACCACCGCCGCCGGGGTGGCCCGTGCCGCGGCGGAGCTGGCCGCGGGCGGACAGCCGCCGGCCCTGGTGGTGGGATTCGTGTCGCCGCATGTGGATTTCGCCGCCGCCGCCCAGGACGTGCGCCGGGCGCTTCCCCCCGCGACCAAGGTTCTGGTGGTGTCCACCGCGGGCGAGCTGTGCGCGGGCGGGGGCGGGGGCACCGGCGGGCTGTACCGCCCCACCGGCACCCGCTGGGACGATGTGGTGCTTCAGGCGTTCGACGCATCGCTGTTCTCCGCCATCGACCTGCGGGTGATCCCGCTGCACAACGCCGACCTGCGCCGCCCCGGCCCGGTGACCCCGCGGGCCGAACGGGTGGCGGCCATCGCGGCGGAGCTGGAGCGCGCCCAGCCCCCCTTTGCCATCGACGCCCGCGACACGGTGGCGCTGACCTTCATCGACGGGCTGTCGGCGTCGGAAAGCTATTTCATGGAAGCGGTGTACCAGTCGCGCCGCTTCCCCTGCCTGTTCATCGGCGGGTCGGCGGGCGGCACGTTCGATTTCAAGGACACCTGGCTGTCGGACGGCGGGCGGGTGCACCAGAACGTGGCCGTCGTGGCGTTCCTGAAGCTGGCGCCCGGCGTGCGCTACGGCGTGTTCAAGTCGCAGAACTTCCGCCCCACCGCCACCGTCTTCACGGTGATCGAGGCCAACCCCGAACGGCGCACCGTGCGCAGCGTCATCGATCCCAAGACCATGGAGACGGTGCGCTTCATCGACGCGCTGGCCGCCCATTACCGCTGCCGCCCGGACGAGGTGACGGCGCGCATGGGCAAATCCTCCTTCGCCATCGACATCGACGGGGAAATGTTCGTCCGCTCGGTCGCCGGGGTGAACGACGGGACGGGCGACGTGTCGTTCTATTGCGACATCGCGCCGGGGGAGGATCTGCGGCTGGTGGATCCCACCGATTTCGTGCGTCAGACCACCGACGACTTCGCCGCCTTCATGCGCGGCAAGCCGCAGCCGGTGGGCGGCATCCTCAACGACTGCATCCTGCGCCGGCTGAACAACCAGGACCAGCTTGGGGGCCTGCGGGTGTTCGACGGCATGGCCATGGCCGGCTTTTCCACCTTCGGCGAGCTTCTGGGCGTCAACATCAACCAGACCCTGTCGGCGCTGCTGTTCTTCCGGGTGGCGCCGGGGGAAAGCTTCGTTGACGATTTCACCGACCGCTTCCCCATCCACTACGCCGCCTTCCGCAACAGCTTCACCGCCTGCGCGCTGAACCGCATGACCGAGCTGAACCGCATGCGCCGCGGGGTGGCCGAGCACCTGATGAGCTACGCCACCGCCTTTGCCGGCATGTCGGGCGACGTGGGGGAGACGGCGGCGTTCCAGCAGCGGCTGGCCCAGTCGCTGGCCGCCATCCAGCAGAGCCTGCAGCAGCACGCCCATTCCTTCGACGGCCACGCGGAGCGCAAGGACGAGCTGATGCGCGACTTCCGCTCGCTGACCGAGGTGGTGCGCAGCATCGAAAACGTGCTGGGCGTGATCGACGGCATCGCCGGGCAGACCAACCTGCTGGCGCTGAACGCCACCATCGAGGCGGCCCGCGCGGGCGAAGCCGGCAAGGGCTTCGCCGTGGTGGCGGCGGAGGTGCGCAAGCTGGCCAACGACACCAAGAACACCCTGGACAACACCCGCCGCGCCATCGGCGAGGTGGTGCGCTGCGTCAGCGACGTGGGCCGCAAGCTGGACGACACCGGCAGCCGCATGGATCAGGCGGCGGGCGAGGTGGCGGGCATGCTGGCGGAGGTGGCGCAGGTGATGCACGACGCCGACAGCGCGTCCGCCGACGTGACCCGCAGCCTGTCCAGCCTGCGCGATCAGGCGGAGCGGGTGGCCGCCATCCGCCACGACATCGAACGCCTGAAGACGCTGGAAACGGCGTGAGGCTTTTGCCTCAGCCGCCGGCCGCCGCGTCCGCCGCCGCCTCGGCGAACAGCCAGTCGCGGAACAGCCGCACCTTGGCCCGGGTGCGGCTGTGGGGGGCCATCACCACGTAATAGGCGTATTCCCCCGGCAGGGACACGTCGAACAGCCGCACCAGCCGCCCGGCGGCCAGATCGTCGGCCACCAGCACCCGCCGGGCCAGCGCCACCCCCTGCCCGCCCATGGCCGCCTGCAGCAGCAGGGCCGAGTCGGTGTAGCGCGGGCCGCGGTCCACCTCGGTCCCCGGCGGCACCGCCGCCGCCGCCATGGCGCCCCCGGCCACGGCGGCGGCGAACCATGTGCTCCAGGTGATCATGTAATCGTCGTGCAGCAGCGTGTGATGCAGCAGGTCGGCGGGCGTGCGGATCGGCTTCGGCCCGTCGCGCAAGGACGGCGTGCAGACGGGGAACACGTCCTCGGTCATCAGCCGCTCGGCAACGACCCCCGGCCATTGGCCGGGGCCGAGCCGCACACCCACGTCCACATCGGCGTTGCGCCCGGTGAAATCCACAAGCTGGGACGAGGTGTGCAGCCGCACCTCCAGATCCGGGTTGGCCGCCTGGAACCGCCCCAGCCGCATCACCAGCCATTTGGACGCGAACGACGGCATGGTGCTGACCGTCAGCACCCCGCCGTCGTCCTGGCGGAACAGCCGGGCGGTGGCGTCGGCGATCAGGCCCAGCGCCTCGCGCACCGGCACCACATAGGCCTGCCCCGCCTCGGTCAGCAGCAGCGCGCGGTTGACCCGGCGGAACAGCGGCGTGCCCAGCCACTCCTCCAGCCCCTTGATCTGGTGGCTGACGGCGGCCTGGGTCACGTTCAGTTCGGCGGCGGCGCGGGTGAAGGACAGGTGGCGCGCCGCCGCGTCGAAGGCGCGCAGCGCGTTCAGCGGCGGCAGGTTCCGGCTCATGGCGGGCGGCCCCGTCCCCGTGGTTGCTGTCGATTAGTTTTCCTAATGGATTCTATGAGAATTCGTCGTTTGCGCGCAAGGACCGGGTGGCTCACCATCCCCTCATCAATCACAACCAAAAACATTCCGATCACAAGCCCTGGGAGACAGCGGCCATGAGCGATCTTTCCCACACCCGGACCACCACCGCCCGCCCCGCCGGCACGCGCCCGACCCCGCTGGCGCTGTTGACCCGGATGATGGACACGCTGGGGGCGTGGAACGAACGCCGCCGGCAGCGGTTGGCGCTGGAAGCGCTGCCCGACCACATCCTGAGCGACATCGGCCTGTCCCGCGCCGACGCCGACCACGAAGCCACCAAGCCGTTCTGGAAAGGGTGAGCCATGAGCGACACCGCACCGCACACCGCCGCCGAACCGAACCGCGTCTGGACGGGCGGGTGCCTGTGCGGCGCCGTGCGCTATTCCATCGCCACCCGACCCTCGGCCATCTCCTTCTGCCATTGCGGGCAGTGCCGGCGGCTGCATTCCCACGTGGGCGCCTACACCACCTTCCCGCGCGCGGCCATCACCATCACCGGCACCGAGTCGCTGGGCTGGTACGCCTCGTCGGAGCGGGCGCGGCGGGGGTTCTGCACCCGCTGCGGCACCGCCCTGTTCTGGGATCCCGTCAGCGAGCCGCGGTTCGACGTGACCGCCGGCAGCCTGGACGCCCCCACCGGCCTGCACGCCGACCGCCATATCTGGGTGGAGTTCAAGGGCGACTATTACGACATCGGCGACGACGGCCTGCCGCGCCTGCGCAGCACCGATCCCGCCAACGCCTCGGGAGTGCCGATCGATGAGTGACGCCCCGGCCATCCTTCCCGGCGGCTGCCTGTGCGGGGCGGTGCGCTTCACCGTCACCGAGCGGCCGCTCGGCGTGGTGGACTGCCACTGTTCCCAATGCCGGCGGTTCCACGGTCACACCGGTGCCTACATCACCGTGCCCCGCGCCGCGGTGGTGATGGACGGTGACGGGACGCTGACGTGGTACCGCTCGTCGCCGGGGGCGGAGCGGGGCTTTTGCGGGCGCTGCGGGTCGTCGCTGTTCTGGCGCGGCGACGGCGGGCCGCTGATGGACGTGGCGGCGGGGGCGCTGGACCAGCCCACCGACCTGACCACCGTGCGCCACATCCACACCGCGAGCAAACCCGACTATTACGCCATCACCGACGGGGCGGAGCAGTTCCCCCAGTCCGCGCCGGAGCCGCCATAACCGCCCCATCCTCACGAATGGGTTGGCATCGGCGCCGCGGGCCGCCATCTTCTGTCGATCCTCATCTTCGTGACGCCCCTCCCCGCCCGTGACCAAACCGACCGCGCCGTCCGCCGCTTTCCCCTCGCGGGAAGCGGTGTTGTCCTTCATCCGCTCCAGCACCACCCCGGTGGGCAAGCGGGAGATCGCCCGTGCCTTCCGTCTCAGCGGCTCCGCCGGGCGGGAATGGCTGAAAGACCTGCTGAAGGAGCTGGAGGCCGACGGCGCCGTGGAGCGCGGGCGCGGCAAGCGGGTGGCCCCGCCCGACGCCCTGCCCGCCGTCGGCGTGCTGGAGGTCACCGGCATCGACACCGACGGCGAGGTGATGGCCCGGCCCCTGACCTGGGACACCGATGTCCCGCCGCCCCGCATCGTCCTGACCGGGGAGGCGAAGGGGCACCCGGCGCTGTCCCCCGGCGACCGGGCGCTGTGCAAGCTGAGCCGCGTCACCGACGGGCTGTACGAGGCGCGCCTGATCCGCCGCATCGACGGGGCCGCGGGCCGGGTGCTGGCGGTGTTCCGCCGCACCGCCGACGGCGGGCGCCTGATCCCCACCGACCGCCGGGCCAAGGGCGAGATGGCGGTGCTGCCGCTCAACACCGGCGATGCGCAGGACGGCGATCTGGTGCTGGCCGACATCCTGCCCGCCGCCCGCCAGGGAATGACGCAGGCGCGCGTCGCCGACGTGATCGGCCCCACCGCCGAACCGCGGTCGGCCAGCCTGATCGCCATCCACGCCAACGGCATTCCCACGGCCTTCCCCCCGGCGGCGGAGGCCCTGGCCGCCCGCGCCAAGGTGCCGGGGCTGGGCACCCGCGCCGACCTGCGGCCTGTGCCGCTGGTCACCATCGACGGCGCCGACGCCCGCGATTACGACGACGCCGTGTGGGCGGAGGCCGATGCGGACCCTGCCAACCCCGGCGGCTGGCACCTGCTGGTGGCCATCGCCGACGTCGCCTATTACGTCCGCCCCGGCGACCCGCTGGACCGGGCAGCATTCGAGCGCGGCAACTCCACCTATTTCCCCGACCGGGTGGTGCCCATGCTGCCCGAGGCGCTGTCCAACGGCCTGTGCTCCCTGGTCCCCGGCGAGGATCGCGGGTGCCTGGCGGCGGAGATGTGGATCGACGCCAAGGGCCGGCTGATCCGGCATCGTTTCGTGCGCGGATTGATGCGCTCCGCCGCCCGCCTGACCTATGAACAGGTGCAGGCGGCCCGCGACGGCGTGCCCGACGACACCACGGGGCCGCTGCTGGAACCGGTGCTGGCCCCTCTTTACGGCGCCTTCGCCTGCCTGTGGGCGGCGCGGGGGCGGCGGGGCACGCTGGACCTGGACTTGCCCGAACGGCTGGTGCGGCTGGGGGAGGACGGGCGCATCGCCGCCATCGCCCCGCGCATCCGGCTGGACAGCCACCGGCTGATCGAGGAATTCATGATCGCCGCCAACGTGGCCGCGGCGGAAAGCCTGGAACAGGCGGGGGTGCCGCCGCTCTACCGCGTGCACGACCGCCCGTCGCTGGACAAGATGGAGTCGCTGCGGGAATTCCTGGGCGGCATCGGCTACACCCTGCCGCGCACCGCGGAGGTGGCGCCGTCGCTGTTCACCGGCATCCTGGCCCGCGCCCACGGCCGCCCGGAAGCGGAACTGGTGAGCGAGGTGATCCTGCGCGCCCAGGCGCAAGCGGTCTACAGCCCGGAGAACCTGGGTCATTTCGGGTTGGCACTGAAACGCTACGCCCATTTCACCTCTCCCATCCGCCGCTATGCCGATCTGGTGGTCCACCGGGCGCTGATCCGCGCCCACGGGCTGGGACCGGGGGGCCTGGGCGACGAGGAGATGGCGGGGCTGGAGGTCACGGGCGAGCATGTGTCCGTGACCGAGCGCCGCTCCGCCGCCGCCGAGCGGGACGCGCTGGACCGCTACGCCGCGGCGTACCTGTCGGAACGGGTGGGTGTACGTCTGTCGGGCCGCATCACCGGGGTGACGCGCTTCGGCCTGTTCATACGGCTGAGCGAGAGCGGGGCCGACGGGCTGGTGCCGGCCAGCACCCTGCCCGACGACCGCTACGAGCACCGCGAGCACGAACACGCGCTGGTGGGCGAGCGCCATGGCCGCGTCTATCGCCTGGGGGCCGCGGTGGCCGTGACGGTGGCCGAGGCCGATCCGCTGACCGGCAGCACCCTGTTCCGCCTGGACGCGCCCGAGGGGGCCGACATACCGTGGCAATCCGGCAACGCCCCCGTCGGCGGGCGTGGTGAAACCAAGAAAAGCCGCAAGGACAAGCACAGAGGCAGAAAAGCAACATTGCGTGGGAAATAGACAACAAGCGAAAAAAAGACGCAGATTGTCCCACCGGGCACAGCCCCGGTGATGCTATGTCTAGAGCCGCCGGGGGAAAACCGTTTCGGTTGGGCAGCAATCGCGGTTCCACCCCGTTTTGAGAGATCCCGCCGACGGGCCGCGGGCATGGCCGGGCGTGAGCGCATCGGGTAGGGTGGAATGAGGGCCGTTTCGCTGATTCGCAGCCGGAAAGCGGTGCTCGGCATGGGCGGGCGCCGATGGGCGGCCCCGCTCCGTGCGGGGGTGTACGCCCTTGCCCTGATGACGGCGTTTTCCGGCGCCCAGGCCCGCGACACCCACTCCAGCACCGCGGCGTCCCAGACGGCCCCCCACACCGCCCCGGCCCAGCCGGCGCCCCCCCAGACCACCATCGTCAACGAACAGGTGTTCGGGGTGGCTTATTCCCGGCTGGTGGAGGCTTATTTCACGCCCGTGGACCTGGGCCGGCTGGGGGTGGACGGGCTGCGGGGCCTGCGCACCATCGACCCGGCGGTGTCGGTGGAACGGACCGGCCCCATCCTGCGGGTGTACGTGTCGGGATCGCTGGCCGGGGAGTACGCCCTGCCCCCCACCACCGACGCCGTGGGCTGGGCGGCTCTGACCGCGCGGGCCATCGCCGCCGTACGTGTCCGCTCCACGGCCCTGCGCAGCGCACCGGCGGAACGCCTCTATCAGGCGGTGCTGGACGGGGTGACCGGCGGCCTCGACAGCTTTTCCCGCTACACCGGCGCCCAGCGCGCCACCCGCGAACGCGCCCAGCGCGACGGGTACGGCGGCATCGGCCTGACCCTGACGCGCATGGGCGACCGCTATCTGGTGGGCGACGTGCTGCCCCGCACCCCGGCGTTCCGTGCCGGCATCCAGCCGGGCGACATTCTGGTGGCCATCGACGGCGCCCCGGCGGGGCCGCTGGACGAATCGGCCATCCGCGACCTGCTGCGCGGCCCCAGCGGGTCCATCGTGGTGCTGACGGTGGGCAAGGACGGCACCCTGCCCCGGTTCCTGCCGCTGAAGCGCGAGCGCATGGTGCCCAACACGGTCACCCTGACGGTGGCCGAGGGCATCGCGGTGCTGAAGGTGGACCGGTTCAACGCCGCCACCACGGCGAACCTGCGCGAATCGTTGCTGCTGGCCCGCGGCACGTCGGGGCTGCGGGGGATCATCCTCGACCTGCGCGGCAACCCCGGCGGGCTGCTGGACCAGGCGGTGGCGGTGGCCGACCTGTTCATGACCCACGGCCGCATCCTGACCACCGAGGGGCGCCACCCCGACAGCCATCAGCGTTTCGACGCCACGCCCGAGGACGTGGCCGAGGGGCTGCCGCTGGCCGTGCTGGTGGACAGCCGCTCCGCCTCCTCCGCCGAGATCGTGGCGGCGGCGCTGCAGGACAGCGGGCGCGGGGTGGTGGTGGGGGCGACCACCTACGGCAAGGGCAGCGTCCAGACGGTCAGCCGCCTGCCCAACGACGGCGAGCTGTTCCTGACCTGGAGCCGCATCGTCACGCCCGCCGGCTACACCCTGCACCGTCAGGGGGTGCTGCCGGTGATCTGCACCAGCCTGGACGGCGCCGACCCGCTGGACGAGCTGAACCGCAACGGCACGACGGTCACGGTGCAGAACGCCGCCCTGCGCACCCGTGCGGCCGAGGACGAGGACACGCTGGCCCGCCTGCGCGCCGTGTGCCCGTGGCGCGAGCATGAATCGTCCCAGGACGAGAGCGTGGCCCGCCGTCTGCTGACCCACCCCGACCTCTACCGCCGCGCGGTGCAGACCAGCGGCACGACGGTGGCGGAGCGCGGGTGACGGAACGATGACGAAAAGGCTTGCACCGCCCCCACGGTTCCGCTACAAGACGGCTCCCGCCACACAGCGTGCGGCGGACCATACGATGAAGCGCCCGTAGCTCAGCTGGATAGAGCATCAGACTACGAATCTGAGGGCCGGAGGTTCGAATCCTTCCGGGCGCGCCATCCTCCCCCCTTCCGGGGGCTGCAATCCGGCCCTGGCCGGATTTTTTCATGCCCGCACCCTTTCGGGTTTCCCCTTGGCATCCCCTTCCCGGCTTCCCATGTGCCGACGACGCGGTTGGCAACAGACTGGGGGCTTGTCCTGTGAAATCACCCGTCTTGCACCGATCCTCGCCCTGGATCATCCCCGCAGCGCTGGCTCTGGCGGCGGTGCTTGCCCCACCGGCGTGGGCGCAGACCGCCGGGCATCCCGTGGGCACGAAGCTGCATGTGCGGTTCCAGGATCTGCCCAAACCCTATGACGAACCCGCCGCGTCCAACCCGCCGCAGCGGGTGGACCGGCCCGCCGGCATGCCGCTGGCGGTGCCGCCGGGCTTCACCGCCACCCTGTTCGCCGACGCGGTGGACAACGCGCGCAACCTGCTGCCCCTGCCCGACGGCAGCGTTCTGGTGGCGCAGCAGCGTCCGGGCACGCTGACCCGGCTGGTGGACCGCGACGGCGACGGGCAGGCCGACGACCGGTCGGTGTGGGCGGTGGATTTCAACCGGCCCTTCGGTCTGGCCTTTCACGGCGATGCCGTGTGGGTGGGGGATGTGGAGGGGATCTGGCGGCTGCCCTGGACGCCGGGCGCGGACCGGACCACGGGCGAACGGCAGCGGGTGACCCCACCGGGTGCGCTGGGACCGGCGGAGGGACACTCCACCCGTTCGCTCGCCATCTCCCCCGACGGGCGTTTCCTGTATGTGGGCGTGGGGTCGCGCGGCAACATCGGCGTGGAGCCGGAGCCGCGGGCCACGGTCCTGCGGTTCAACAGCGACGGCAGCGGCGGGCGGGTGTTCGCCGCGGGCCTGCGCAACCCGGTGGGCATCGCCGTCCGGCCCGGCACCGGCGACCTCTACACCGTGGTCAACGAACGCGACGGGCTGGGCGACCGGCTGGTGCCCGATTACCTGACGCGGGTGCGCGACGGGGGATTCTACGGCTGGCCCTACGCCTATCTCGGCCCCCACCCGCAGCCGCGGTTCGCCGACAAGGCCCCCGCCAAGGTCAAGGCCACCATCCCCCCCGACGTGCTGTTCGAGGCGCACTCCGCCCCCATCGGCCTGACCTTCGGCCAGGGCCTGCGCTTTCCCGAGCGCTACCGCCAGGGGGCGTTCGTCGGCATGCACGGGTCGTGGAACCGGTCCAGCGGCACGGGATACCACGTGGCCTTCGTCCCCTTCGAGAACGGCAAACCCACCGGCGGGTACGAGGTGTTCGCCGCCGGCTTCCACCTGTCCACCCCGGCGCGCCAGCGTCCCCGCGTGTGGGGCCGCCCGGCGGGCGTGGCGGCGGCCGGCGACGGCAGCCTGCTGATCGCCGACAGCTTCGGCGCCGTGTGGCGCGTGGCCTGGGCCGGCAAGGAGGGATGATGCCGGCGAACGCTTGAACCGACCTTGCAAGGCTTCGCCGGCCACCCCGGTCACTTCGTCGCGGAGACCGCCCGCACGGGCGGTTGCCTGAGGCGCCGGCTTCCCCTAGCGTCGGACGGTTGGGGAAACGACACGCAAAGGATGCTGCGATGAGCGAGGTCAAGACGGCCGGAGCCGAGGCACACGACAAGCCGAAGAAAAAGAAGAAGGCGCCGAAACTGAAAGACCTCGGGCTCGGCGCGCCGGTCACCGGCGGCGAGATCCTGCGCGACGCCCGGGAGGCCGCCGCCATCGAGGATCATTGGAGCGCCGTCGGCAACGGCGCCAAGCGGCCCAAGGACGGCAAGAAGGTCAAATACATCGACGAGCTGGCCCGGCTGCAGTTCGAACTGATCAAGCTGCAGGAATGGGTCCGGGTCAACGGGCTGAAGGTCTGCGTGCTGTTCGAGGGCCGCGACGCCGCCGGCAAGGGCGGGGTGATCAAGCGCATCACCGAAAGCCTGAACCCCCGCGTGTGCCGGATCGTGGCGCTCGGCACCCCGACCGAGAAGGAACGCGGGCAATGGTACTTCCAGCGCTACGTTTCCCAGCTTCCCGCCAAGGGTGAAATCGTGCTGTTCGACCGCAGTTGGTACAACCGCGCCGGGGTCGAGCATGTCATGGGCTTCTGCACCGACGAGGAATATCACGAGTTCCTGCGCGCCTGCCCGCTGTTCGAAGAGATGCTGGTCCGGTCCGGCATCATCCTGATCAAATACTGGTTCTCGGTCAGCGACGAGGAACAGGAAAAGCGCTTCACCGAGCGGATGCGCAACCCCATCAAGCGCTGGAAGCTCAGCCCGATGGACCTGGAATCCCGCAAGCACTGGGTCGAGTACTCCAAGGCCAAGGATGCCATGCTGGAGCACACCGACAAGAAGCTGACGCCCTGGTACATCGTCGATGCCGACAACAAGAAGAAGGCACGGCTGAACTGCATCCGCCACCTGCTTCAGCAGATCCCCTATCAGGACATCGCCCCGGTGGAACTGGAACTGCCGCCGCGGCAGAACGACGACGGCTATACCCGGCCCAAGAAGTCCAAGCAGAACTGGGTGCCGGAGGTCTATTGAGGCTGCCTGCCGTGTTCCGGCATCGCGTGGGGGTGGACGCCGTCCCCGCGGCGATGCCGGACAGGCCGACCCTTATCATACCCAAGAGGGGATGGAAGGGGCCTGAGAGGGTCATCGACCCGAGGGTGGGGGCTGGCGGCTCCCCATCCCACACGGCATCACCTTGAAGTAAGGCCGATCAATCCTTACTGCAAGGCAACGCCATGAGAGTGGAGCTGACGGTGACCTCCAAGGGCCAGATCACGCTGCGGCAGGCCGTGCTCGACCATCTTGGCATCAAGCCGGGCGAGCGCGTCGATGTCGAGTTGCTGCCCGATGGCCGGGCCGAATTGCGCCCCGCCGGCGCCCGGCCCGGTTTGGCTGGCCTCCGCGGCGTTCTGCGGCGCCCCGGTCAAAAGCCGATATCCCTGGAAGAGATGCAGGCCGCCATCGAAAAACCGGGTGAGCGGTGAGGGTCGCGGCGGAGGCTGGGCTTCGGTTGCTGGAGGCCGGGGGTGATTTCGCCGACGGGGTGATCCTGTTCGAAGCCGGGAAGGCCAAGGCAGCCCGGTTGGTCACCTTCGACCGGACGTTGGCGGATCGGGCTGGAACGGATGCCGTGATGCTCCTGGGGGGAACGCCGGCATCTCCCTCATGATTCCCACCGGGCAGCCATCGGGATGGAGAAGCTCCCACGCCACGGCAGGCCGCGCCCGTTGTGCCGGCCAATGACGCTGAACCTCCCCAGCCCGCCGCGCGGGCAGACGACGCTCGAGGAACTGGGCCAGAAGGTCACCGTGTCCGGCCCGATCGTCGAGATCGGCAAGCCTCGGTACGACGCCCCGTTCTGGCGGGAGGGGCGCGGGCCGGTCCTCGTGCAGGCCGGTCCCGGAGCCGATAGCGCGCGGGGGGATACCGAAGGAAACCCGGAAACGACAAAGGCGGCCAACCGGCCGCCCGCTTCCATGTTCCTGCTTTTTATCGGGGAGGATGGCGCGCCCGGAAGGATTCGAACCTCCGGCCCTCAGATTCGTAGTCTGATGCTCTATCCAGCTGAGCTACGGGCGCTTCTCCGAACCACCGGCGTCGCCGCCGGGGTGGCGCGGTTTTTAGCCAGAGCGCCGGAGATACGCAAGGGCTTTGCCGCATCTTCCCGGCCGGAAACGGGCATGACAGGCATGCGACAAAGGAATGCCCGCCCATTGCCCTATACGTTGGCGTGGGCTATAAGGCGCCCCATCCTCACATCCCCTTCTTAGCAACACGCCTTATTAGGAAAGGGCAGGCCATGGCCGATCCCGCGTCGTACACCCGTCACTTCCCCGTTTCGTGGGACGAACTGCACCGCAACGCCAAGGCCCTGTCGTGGCGTCTGGTCGATCAGGGACCGTGGAAGGGCATCGTGGCCGTGACCCGCGGCGGGCTGGTGCCGGCGGCCATCATCGCCCGCGAGCTGGAAATCCGGCTGATCGACACGATCTGCGTGTCCACCTACGACCACATGAACCAGCGCGAATCCATGGTGCTGAAGGGCACCGAGGGCGGCGACGGCGAAGGCTGGCTGATCATCGACGATCTGGTCGATACCGGGAAGACCGCCATCATCGTGCGCAAGATGCTGCCCAAGGCCCATTTCGCCACCGTCTATGCCAAACCCGCCGGCCGCCCGCTGGTGGACACCTTCATCACCGAGGTCAGCCAGGACACCTGGATCCAGTTCCCCTGGGACATCGAGCTGCAATACGCCCAGCCCATCGTCAGCCGCACCCGCGGGGACAAGTAAGACGAACCGTCCACCCGGCACGGGGGCGGGTGTGATAGGCTGGGGCATTACCGCGGCCTTAACCCTTTCCGGCGCAAAGGAAGGGGGCCGGCCTTTTTCCGGTGCTCACCGACCAGGGTTTCCATGCCGCAACGGTCCCCGCCCCCACCCGACAGCCCCCCCGCCGGACACGAGCCGGGCGCGGGCGATGCGGATATCCGGGCCAAGATCAACGATCTGGTGGCCCGGCTCCCCCCCACCCTGGTCTACAGCCTGCTCAGCGAGATCGAGGATATGGCCGGGCAGCCGCCGGCCCGGCTGCGGCTGGTGCGGCGGTTCGTGGTGGACCATCTCAACCGCCAGCGGATCCAGCGGGCACGGCGCCTGTTCACCACCCTGTTCGACGCGGTGCTGATCGACGACCCGGTGCTCTATCACGCCGGGCTGCCGGTGCCGGGCATGATCCAGCGCGCCGACGCCGGCGCCCTGTGGGAGGTCTTGAGCCGCGACGCCTTCCCCCTGCTGGCGGTGGAGGCGCAGGAATCCCTGGACGAGGCCGCCCGCGACGAGCCGCTGGACCGGGTGATGCGCTCCCCCCTGGCCGACGGCCTGCGCGCCCGCATGCGCGAGGCGTCCCTGCGCCATCTGGACGGCGTTCACGCCAGCCCGAAAGCGGCGTCGGCCTTCCTGGCCGCCCTGTCGCGCAGCCGGCTGCGGCGCCAGGCCCTGACCGACGCGGCGGTGGAACGCCCGCCCGCCTTCGATCCCGAAACCCTGCGCCTGGCGCGGGATGTGCTGGCCGCGGGCGACCACCCGCTGGCGCTGGTGCTGGAACGGCTGGACCATCTGCCCACCCGCGGCGGCACCGGCGGCTGGCAGGAAACCGCCGATGCGCTGGCCGAGGACGTGGCCGCCCTGAGCGCCGAGGGCGCGCAGGGGGTGGCCCACCTGTTGCCGCTGCTGGCCATGCACCGCCGGCAGCTTTACGGCGCGGCGTCGCTCTACGTCACCGACCAGGGCATCCCCACCCCCCAGGGCGCCCCGGTGGCCGCGGCCCTCACCGCCCACTTCGTCGGCGCCTGCCGGGCGCTGGCGGCGGTGCTGGGGCGGGTTCTGGCGCTGCAGGAGCGCCTGCCCGGCTCCCCCATCCGGCCCAAGCCGCGGGAGATGGCGCAGATCGACGCCCTGCGCCAGCGGGTGGAAACCATCATGGAGGCGGCCCAGGCCGGCACCCTGCTGGAAAACCGCCACACCGAGCCCGCCTTTTCCCTGGCCTGGAGCGCGCTGGACAAGGCGGTGACCGGCAAGGTGGCCGAGGTGGCGCTGGAACGGGCGGCGGTGGCCGCGGGCGCCCGGCGGTCCTTTCCCACCGACGGCGACGAGACGGTATGGCTTCTGAACTTCATGGCGTCGTTCGAAGCCATGGCCCAGCGCTTTTCCCGCTCCACCCTGGAGATGGGCCAATGGCGCGAGCATTTCCTGGAGGAAATGCAGGCCCAGTTGAACCGCGCCATGAAGATCGGGGCGGAGGATCCGCTCGACGGCCGCATGGCGCACGTGCTGCGCATCAACCGGCTGTGCGGCATCTTCGGCCAGCGGGTGACGGCCTGGATCGGCCCGACCAGCCAGAGCATGGTGCGGCTGATCACCCACCGCATCCAGAGCGGTGCCGCCATGGACCCGGAAGAAGAGATGCTGACCGCGGATTTCCTGGAAACCGCCCGCACCGAACTGGGCCGCTCCCGCTATTGGAAGAGCGAAGACCTGATGCAGCTCGTCGAATTGCTGGAACAGCGCACCCAGGAGGGGCCGAAGCGCAAGGCGTTCTGAGACCGCCGGGGGAAACGGGATGTCAGGCCCCGTCCCCCGTCCAGCGCACCGGGGCCGAATCGGCGTCCTGCACCGGGGCCAGCACCCGTTCGGGCGGGAAGCGCAGGCTGATGACCGAGCCTTGGCCCGGCGCGCTGTCCATCACCAGCGCCCCGCCGTGGGCCTCCACCAGCGCCTTGGTCAGGGGCAGGCCGAGGCCGGTGCCGATGTGGGTGCGGGCCAGCGCGCTGTCCACCTGCCCCCACGGCTCCAGCGCCTTTTCCATGTCGGCGGGGGTCATGCCGATCCCGGTGTCGCGGCACCACAGCACCAGCGCGCCGCCGGCGTCCACCGCCCCGTCCAGCGTGATGGTGCCGCCGGTGGGGGTGAACTTCACGGCGTTCGACAGCAGGTTCAGCAGCATCTGCCGCAGCTTGCGTTCGTCGGCCTGCAGGGCGGGAATGCCGGGAGGCACGGCGCAGCGCACGGTGACGTTGGCGCGCATGGCCCGCTCGCTGAGCAGCCGGGTGCAGACCAGGGCGGCGCGGTGCACGTCCACCGTGGATTCGAACAGCTCCAACCGGTCCGCATCGGCCTTGGACAGGTCCAGCAGGTCGTTGATCAGGTCCATCAGGTGCCGCCCGCTGGCCACGATGTCACCGGCATAGTCGCGGTAGAGATCGTTGCCCAGCGGCCCCAGCACCTCCTGGTGCAGCAGGTCGGCGAACCCCATCATGGCGTTCAGGGGCGTGCGGATCTCGTGGCTCATGTTGGCGAGAAAGGCGGTCTTGGCCCGGTTGGCCTTTTCCGCCTGGAACCGCGCCTCCTCCAACTGGCGGGAGCGCAGCTCGGTCTCCTCCACCGTGGCGGTCATCAGGTCGATGGCCGAGGCCACGCCGACATAGGCACCGTTGCGCACGACGATGAAGCCGCCGGCCATGGCCGCGGGCTTTTCCGACGCGATGCGCAGCCCCACCTCGGCCAGGGTGGATGCGGCCTCCACCAGCAGCGGGGCGGGGTCCATCACCAGACGCACCGGGCGGCGGCCGTACAGGTCGGACATCAGCGGCTTGGCGAAGGTGGCGGTCAGGGCGGCGCGCTCCACCAGCCCGACGATCCGCCCCCCCTCGGTCACCGCGACGGCGGGCAGGGCGGGGTCGGATTCGAAGCGGGCGAAGACGTCCATGCCCCACATCTCGGGCGAGACGGGCGGTTCGGGCCGGGCCAGCCGCGCGACGGGAGACGCCCCCCCCTGGGGAGCGGCACTGTCACCGCCGCCCATCGCGCACTCCAACGGCTCCTGCAGCGTCACGGGTTCCGCCCCTTGCTGGAAACCAGCCCCTCAAGCCGCACGGCACCGGCCTGATGTGTTGCAACGTCAACCATGAAAAGAAGACAAGCTTACTCACAAACCGGTGCACTGTTAACCTGAACATCGACCGTCATGCCGAGAAAGCGGGCCTCCTCACTCTCGGCGATCCACGAACCCGCCAGCGGCACCGCCTGTGACGGGTCACGGGTGACGGCCACGCGGATCAGGTTGCGGCTGCCGATAATACCATTGGTCGGATCGAATTCGGCCCACCCCGCCCCCGGAAGATAGACCTGAACCCACGCATGGGTAGCCCCCCCGCCGACGGTGGGCGGTGCGTCTCCCTCCTCCGCCCCGCCCGGGCCGGAGTCGCGGGCGGGATCGTAGAGGTAGCCGGTGACGAACCGCGCGGCCAGCCCCAGGCTTCGCACCCCTTCCATCATCAGCAGGGCGAAGTCGCGGCAGGTGCCGCTGCGGGATTCCAGGGTCTCGACGGGGGTCTGGGTGCCCTCGGCCTCGCGGGCGGCATAGGTGAAGCCGTTGCGGATGCCCTCGGTCATGGCGGCCAGCACGGCCAGGGTGTCGGCGGGCTGGCCGGCGTTGACCACGAAATCCCGCGCCCAGGCGTCCACCTTGTGCTCGGGATCGGGGTAATGGCGTTCGGTGGTGCGGCCCAGGTCGGGGATCTCTTCGGCCGAATAGCTGAAGGGGTAGGCGCGGGCGTACTCCTCGATGGGGAATTCGGGGCCGTCGATGGGAAACGGCTCCAGCCGGATCACGCTTTCGAACCGCAGCTCCTCGGCCATGGCGTCGAACGAGGCGATGGCGATGGAGTTGCCGAACACGTCGTGCAGCCAGCGGATGGATGCCGGCGGCGGGCTGATGGTCAGCAGCGCTTCGCGCAGGCGCATGTCGTGGCTGTCGCGCGGGCGGAACATCAGCCGGTGTTCACCGAAGCGGACGGGATGGGAATAGCGGTAGATGGTCGTGTGCCTGACCTCGAGGATCGTCATGGCGGCTCCGGGGACGGTGGCGGCGTGGCCGTGGGGGCAGGGGCGGGCGGAATTATCGGGGGCTGGGGCGTGCGCCTGTGCGCAACGGCCCTATATTAGTTTAGTTCCGTTCTCTGCTATCAACACGGTATCCTTCGGCCTGCCACCGGAGGAAACAACGAGCGACCCACCTGCCGCCATCACAAAAACGGCATCGCCCTTGAAGAGGTTTGCATGAGTTCCCGCCTCGAAGACCTGTGTATCCAAAAAGGGTTGAAGATGACCGACCAGCGCCGCGTCATTTCACGCGTGCTGTCGGAGGCCACCGATCATCCCGACGTTGAGGAGGTTCACCGCCGTTCGGTCATCATCGACCCGCGCATTTCCATCGCCACCGTCTACCGCACCATGCGCCTGTTCGAAGAGGCGCAGGTCATCGACCGGCTCGATTTCGGCGACGGCCGCGCCCGGTACGAGGAAAAGCGCGACGAGCATCACGATCATCTGATCAACCTGCAGACCGGCGAGGTGGTGGAGTTCACCAACGAGGAGCTGGAAAAGCTCAAGCACGCCATCGCCCGCGACCTGGGATACGAGCTGGTGGGCCACCGCCTGGAACTGTTCGGCATCCCGCTGGCCCGCACACGCGCCGACGAGGGTAACGCCTGACGCCTCATCCGCCGGGGGGATGGAGCAGGTGCCATCCCTCCGCCCCCCTCCATCCTTCCATCCCCCTCCCATCGTTCGGATTTCTGCCGTCTTTGGGGGTGCCGGCACCGGGGCGTACCACCCCCTTCGCCGGGTTCCGCCCGGTCGGCCGCAGCGCCCGGCACACCTTTTGATCGTATGATTTTCCGCGCCATTCTCCTTGCGGGGTGCGCCACCAGCAGGTCTGGGCGCGGGCGCTCCGGTGCCCCAACTGTTTGCCTACGGGGAAACGTCTTCCCCGCTTTCTCACGGCAAGGCAAATGGCACCGCCATGGATGCAACATCCTCCCTGTTTCTGGACGCGCTGGAGCGGCTGAGCCGCCAGATGAACGAGCGTCTGGACGCCATGGACGCCCGGCTCGACCGGATCGTCCGTGATACCGCCGATCTGGCCCAGACGGTCGCGGCCATCAAGGCCGACCTGGATCAGACCGCCCGCGACATCGACGAGGCCATCGCCGGCCTGGATCAGGGGCCGGACGAATCCGAATTCCCCGCCGGCCCGCCGCGCTCCTACCATTGACCGGGCCCTGACCGGCCATGGACGGCGGTGCTGCGGTTGACGCGGGGTTCCTCCCGGTTCCATAGTCCCGGCGGATACAGTCCCGGATGACCGGGCGGCCGGCGGCGAACGCCGGCTGTGACGAAGGGTTTCGGCGGATGATGGGCCACGGCATGACGGGCCACGGGCTGGCAGGCCCGCTAACGAGCCAGGGTGTGGCTTTCTTCGATTTCGACGGCACGCTGATCCGCGGGGACAGCCTGCCGCTGTTCATCGCCGAGGTGATCGGGCGCCACCGCACCCGTCTGGCCTTTGCCGACGCCCTGCGCTCGGCCACCCACCGCCATCTGCGCGGGCGGCCCCTGGGCGCCGATTTCCGCGGCACGGTCAAGGCCATCGTGCTGAAGCGCACCTTGCGCGGGGTGCCGCTGGCGGTGGCGGAAGCGGCGGCGGAACGGCTGGCGCAGCGTCTGCGCTGGCACGGCCCGATGGTGGAGGCGCTGCACGCCCACCGCGACGCCGGACGCACGGTGGTGGTGGCGACCGGGGCGCTGAACGTCTACATGCCGGCGCTGCTGCGCCACCTGCCCGTCGATCACCTGATGGCGACCGAGATGGAGGTGGCGGACGGCCACCTGACCGGCCGCATCGTATCGGGCAACTGCGTGCGCGGGCACAAGGCGGACCGGGTGCAGGCGTGGCTGGCCCAGCACGGCCCCTTTCCCCGCACCTGGGGGTACGGCAACCACCCCAGCGACCGCCCCATGCTGGCCCTGCTGGACGAGCCGGCGGTGATCCGCATCCGCTGACGGGGGGCCCCTATGTTCAGCATCGACATTCCCCCCGGCACCCCGCCCCCGCGCCGCGCCGTGGTGGCCGAGGCCGACCCGGCGCTGCGCGCCGCCCTGGCGGTGGCGCTGCGGCGGTGCGGCTTTACCGTGGCCGCCGCCGCCGATCCCATGGCCGCCCTGGCGCTGGTGTCGGAAGCCGAAACCGCGCTGGCGCTGTTCAGCCGCGGCGGGCGGCATGACGGGGAGCAGGCGGCGGCCCTGGCGGTGGCGCTGTCGCCGCACACCCGCATCCTGCTGACCACCCCCGGCGCCGACGGTGCGGACGCGGCCCCGGCGGACGGCGATCCCTTTCCCATCCTGCCGCTGACGGCGGACCCGGTGCGTCTGGCCGCGCGGCTGCGCCGCTGGCTGGCATCCACCCCCCTGGCCGCCTGATCATCCCCCGCCCGGCCCGACGATCACGTCATCGCCCAGCGCCACCGACAGCGCCCGGTCGGCGCGGCCCTGATTGACGGCGATTTCGGCCAGACCGTTGGCGTTCTCGTACCACAGGGCCTCGCCCGGCGGCACGTCGGCGAAGGTGCGGGCACGGCGCACCGTCCACCCGCCCACCGACAGCCACGCATCGGGCGGCACCGCCGACGCCCGCAGCCCGGTCATCAGGTTGCCGTACCCGTCGATGTAGACGATGCGCGGCAGATCCTCCGGCCAATCGGGACGGACGATCTCGGAAACGGGCAGCGGCGTGCCCGCCGGCATCCGCCCGAACGCCGCCCGCGCGGCCACGGGGGCGAACAGGTCGCGTCCGTGAAAGCTGGCCGACAGCCGGGTGGGCCGCCACCCGATCTCCACCGCCGACACGTCCACCGCGTGGCGGCATACCCCGTCGAACAGCCCGTTGTCGGGGCCGGTGAAGACGCGCCCGTCCGCCGTCACCAGCAGCGGGCGCCGTTCGGTGCCGACGCCGGGATCGACCACGCACAAGAACACCGTGCCGATGGGAAATTCCCGTGCATAGGCTGCCAGCAGGTACGAGGACAGTTGCGGGTCGAAGGCGGGGGCGTCGGCGAACAGGTCGATCACCGGCACCCCCGGCGCCTCCCGCGCCAGCACGGCCTTGACCTGGCCGGTATAGGGGCCGGTCAGGCCGAAATCGGTAAACAGAACAATCATGGGCGGTCCATCGTCATGCGGCCGGCGACGTGTGACGCATGCCATTTCCCCGCCGCCTGCGCAAGCATCTGCCGGAAAGGCGAAAGAAACGACAAGAAAACCGATTCGGGTGCGTCTTGTTCACGCAGAGTGTTTGCGGCATCTTGCCTTGACCGAATTACATATACCTTAACGGTCTGTGATTCATTCTGAAGGGCGCACGACCCGGAGCATGTGTTCGATGGCTGGACGCTTTTCCCTGCAGCGGATTCTCTTGATGGCGCTGGCCGGCGGGCTGGCGATGATCAGCTTCATCCACACCGTCACCGAAGCCTACAAGGACGGCATGGACGAAGCGGTGTTCGCCCTGGCCGGGATCGTATCGGCCTTCCTGCTGGCGGCGGTGCTGTTCCGCCAGGAAAAGCAGCGGCTGGTGCACGCGCGCGAAGCGGTGCAGGCCGCCGACGCCCGGCTGGAATCCGCCAACCGCCGCATGGTGGAAGCGGTGGAGGTGGTGAGCGAGGGGTTCGCCCTGTTCGACCCCGCCGACCGGCTGGTCCACTGCAACCGCCATTACCGCAACCTCTACCCCCTGACCGACATCCGCGAGGGGATGACGTTCGAGGAGCTGATCCGCAACGGGGCCGCCCACGGTCAATACGCCGCCTGCCCCCCCGGCGACATCGAGCCGTGGATCGCCGAGCGCATGGCCCACCACCGCAACCCCGGCGCCTCCTTCGAACAGGAGCTGGACGGCGGGCGCTGGCTGCGGGTCAGCGAATGGCGCACCAGCGACGGCGGCTATGTCGGCATCCGCACCGACATCACCGAGCACAAGCGGCGCGAGGCCGAGCTGGCGGAAAAGACCGAGCTTCTGGAAACCGTGTTCGCCGCCATGACCCAGGGGGTGGCGGTGTGGGCGGCCAACGGGCAGCTCCTGACCTGGAACCGCCGCTTTTCCGAGATGCTGGACCTGCCCCCCGGCTGGCTGCGGCCCGGCCGCACCAAGAAGGAGATGCTCCGGCTTCTGGCCGAGCGCGGCGAATTCGGGCCGGGGTCGCCCGAGGCGCTGGTCAACAAGCGGCTGGTCACGCTGGGGCCGAAGGCGGCCGGCGGACGCACCGAACACCGGCGGCCCGACGGCACGGTGCTGGAACGCACGGTGGTGCCCGTGGCCGGCGGGCGGACCATGCTGGTCAGCTACACCGACATCAGCGCCTTCCGCCGGGTGGAAACGGATCTGCGCGAAAGCGAGGAACGGTTCCGCCAGCTTTCCGACGCCGCCACCGACGCCATCGTGATGCACGAGGCCGGGATCGTGATGGACGCCAACGCCGCCGCCTGCACCCTGCTGGGGCTGGCCGCCGGGCAGCTCGTGGGTCGGCCCGTGCTGTCGCTGATCGCGCCGGAGGACATCGCCAAGGCCAGCCAGCGCCTGCGCGACCACAGCGAAACCCCGTTCGAGCTGACCTGCCGCCGCGCCGACGGCACCCGGCTGCTGGTGGAGGGGCGGACCCGCTACGTCGCCTACCGCGGGCGGATGGTGGGCATCGTCTCGGCCCGCGACATCACCGAGACGCGCCGCACCCAGGAACAGATGCGCGCCGCCAAGGAACAGGCCGAGCTGGCCAGCAAGGCCAAGTCGGAATTCCTGCGCACCATCAGCCACGAGATCCGCACCCCCATGAACGGCGTTCTGGGCACGCTGGGCCTGTTGCTGGACGGGGAACTGGACGAGCAGCAGCGCATCTACGCCACCACGGCGCGGGAATCGGGAGAGGCGCTGCTGGCCATCCTCAACGACATCCTGGACCTGTCGAAGATGGAGGCGGGCCGGCTGGCGCTGGAGGAGCACCGCTTCCATCTGGTGGAGTTGGTGGAAAGCGTGGTGGAACTGCTGTCGGCCCGCGCCACGGCCAAGGGCATCACCCTGGCCGCCTGCGTGCCGGCGCAGGTTCCCGTCAGCCTGCGCGGCGACGCCGGGCGGCTGCGCCAGATCCTGCTCAATCTGGCGGGCAACGCGGTCAAGTTCACCGAATCGGGCGGTGTGTCGGTGACGGTGGAGCTGGCCGCCCCCCACGGCGGCCCCAGCGTTGACGGGGGCGGGCCGGTCCATCTGCATTTCCGCATCACCGACACCGGCATCGGCATCGCCCCCGACGCGCTGCCGTCGCTGTTCACCGAATTCACCCAGGTCGATCCCCAGCCCTCGCGCCGCCACGGCGGCACCGGGCTGGGGCTGGCCATCTGCAAGCGGCTGGTGCAGCTCATGGGCGGGCGCATCGGGGTGGAAAGCACGCTGGGCCGCGGGTCGGTGTTCTGGTTCACGGTGCCGCTGCACCGCCAGCCGGGCGACGCGGCGGGCCAGGGCGGCGGCCTGACGGCCCGCCTGTCCGGCCGCCGCATCCTGCTGCTGGACCCCAGCCCCATCGGGCGCGACACCATGGCCGCCCAACTGCGGTCGTGGGGGGCGCACGTGGACGCCACCGGCGACACCGCCGCCGCCCTGCGGCTGGCCGGAACCGCCCCCATCGACATGGCCCTGGTGGACGGCGACGAGCGGGCCCTGCCCAACCTGATCGGCGCGCTGCGCGGGGCGGGGGTGCGGCGGATCATCCGGCTGACCATGGTGGGGCAGCATTGCGACGGGCTGCCCGCCGGCACCGACGCGCTGGTGATCAAGCCGGTGCGCCAGCGCCGCCTGCTGGACGTGCTGGAGGGCAAGCCGGGGGACAGCGCCCTGCCCCCGCCCCGCCCCGCCCGGCTCCAGGCCGCCGCGGTGGCGGGCCGCCGGCTGCTGCTGGCCGAGGACAGCCCGACCAACCAGCTCGTGGCCGCGTCCTTCCTCAAGGCCGCCGGCTATCAGGTGGACGTGGCCGCCAACGGGCTGGAAGCGGTGGAGGCCGCGCGCACGCTTCCCTACGACCTGATCCTGATGGATCTGGCGATGCCGGAGATGGACGGTCTGACGGCGGCGCGCACGCTGCGCACCATGCCGGCCCCCATCGGGGTCATTCCCATCATCGCCATGACCGCCGACGCCATGCCGGGCGACCGCGACCGCTGCCTTGCATCCGGCATGAACGATTACGTGCCCAAGCCGGTGGACCGCGCGCTGCTGCTGGAAACCGTGGCCCGCTGGCTGCCGGCCCACCCCGCCGTCTCCGGGACGGAACCGGACGCCACCCCGCCCGCGGGGCCGGACGCCCCCGGCGGTGCGGAGGACGACTCGGCGGAACGGCTGGATACCCATGTCCTGAAACAACTGACCGACGATCTGGACGCGGCGCTGCTGGCCGAAGTGCTGCACCAGTTCATGGAGGAGACCCGCATCCGCGCCCGCCGCATCGCCGAAACGGACGATCCCAAGCTGCTGGCACGGGATGCCCACACGCTGAAGAGCACCGCCGCCACGTTCGGCGCCACGGTGCTGTCGGCCAAGGCCCGCGCGCTGGAAGACGCCTGCCGCAACGGCCCGGCGGACGAGGTGGAGCGCCTGCGCGCCCGCATCCCCGATCTGGTCGAATCCGCCGCCGACGCCTACCGCGCCACGGGGCTTCTGACATAAAAAAGAATGCCCCCTCCGCCCACGGGCGGAGGGGGCGCGCACGCCCGCCCGTTACTGAACGATGGCGATGTTGACGGCGGCATCCTTGCCGTTGGAGCCGCGGGCCACCTCGAAGGTGACCTTCTGCCCCTCGCTCAGGCCGCGCAGGCCGGATTTCTGCACGGCGGTGATGTGCACGAACACATCCTTCACCCCGCCTTCGGGTGCGATGAATCCATAGCCTTTGGTGGTATTGAACCATTTGACGGTGCCGGTCGCCATGGCCGCGTTCTCCCTGGTCTTTTGGTCGTGCGCGGGCCTGGGGCTTGCGTCTGCGTCATCTGCGTATGCGTCAGTCGTCGAACACCGGCACGCGTGCTGAAGCGCGGCAGACCGACGGAGCGGCCGCCACAGGAGAAAGGCTAAACTCTGCCTTCCCCCCCCGGCAATCCGGCTTCCGGTGATATGCACAAGGGCACGCCCCGGCAAAACCGCCTAAGCCCACGACTGCGGGTTAGACGGACGGCATGTCTGACGGACGATTCGACTCAGCGAAGCTCGGCCAGACGGGCGGCCTCGTCCTCGGCGGTGAGCGCGTCGATGATCTCGTCCAGCGCCTCGCCCAGCATCACCTTGTCGATCTTGTACAGCGTCAGGTTGATGCGGTGATCGGTCACACGGCCCTGGGGGAAGTTGTAGGTGCGGATGCGTTCCGACCGGTCGCCCGATCCCACCTGGTTCTTGCGGTCGGCGGCCCGTTCGGCGTCAAGGGCCGAGCGTTGCAGGTCGTAGAGGCGCGACCGCAGCACTTTCATGGCCTTGGCCTTGTTCTTGTGCTGGCTCTTCTCGTCCTGCTGGCTGACCACCAGACCGGTTGGCAGGTGGGTGATGCGCACGGCGCTGTCGGTGGTGTTGACCGACTGGCCGCCGGGCCCGGAGGAGCGGAAGACGTCGATGCGCAGATCCTTGTCGTCGATCTGCACGTCCACCTCTTCGGCTTCGGGCAGCACGGCGACGGTGGCGGCGGAGGTGTGGATGCGCCCCTGCGCCTCGGTCGCCGGCACACGCTGGACGCGATGAACCCCCGATTCGTACTTCAGGCGTGCGAAAACGCCGCGGCCCGTGATGTTGGCGATGGCCTCCTTGTAGCCGCCGATGCCGGTCTCGCTGACCTCCATCACCTCGAATCGCCAGCCGTGCAGGGCGGCGTAACGGCGGTACATCTCGAACAGGTTGGCGGCGAACAGGGCGGCCTCGTCGCCGCCGGTGCCGGCGCGCACCTCCAGGATGGCGTTCTTCTCGTCCGCCTCGTCCTTGGGCAGCAGCGCCACCTGCACCGCCCGCTCCAGCACCGGCAGCCGCTTGTCCAGATCGCGGATCTCGTCCTCGGTCAGGGCGCGCATCTCGGCGTCGGCGTCCGGGTCGGCCAGCAGGGCATCCAGGCCCGCCCGCTCGTCCCGCGCCCGGTTCAGCGCGGCGATGGCCTCGGCCACCGGGGTCAGGTCGGCGTATTCCTTGGACAGCCGGGCGAAGCTGGACGAATCGGCGGTGCCCGCCGCCAGCGCGTCGCGCAGTTCGTCATGACGGGCCAGCACCCGGCGGTATTTGTCCTCAAGGCTCACGTCGATCCGTCCCCTTCCGCCGCATCGTCCCGGCCGCGCTGCCGGTCTGTATGGTCCAAACCGAACAGGGCGGTCAACAGCCGCCCCGCCTCTTCCGCCCCGCCTTCCGCCGTCCCGCCCGCCGCCATGGCCTTCAGCGCCTCCGACGGGGTGTGCAGCAGGCGGTTGATGAGCAGGCGCGTGGCCGCGCCGGCGTCCAGCCCCCCGTGTTCGGCCAGCACCCGGCGGCGTTCGGCTTCGAAATGCGCGCGCAGGGCGGCCACCGCCGGCACCGCCGCCCGTTCCGCCCGCCCGCGGGTGAAGGCGGCGATCTGCTCGTCCACGATGCGCCACGCGGCCTGCAGCGCGCCCTGGCGCCCCACCCGGCCCTGCAGCGCCACCCGCTCCAGATCGGCCAGGTCATAGACGAACACGTCGTCCAGCGCCGCCACGCCGGGGTCCACGTCGGCGGGAATGGCGGCGTCGATGACGAACACCGGGCGGTAGCGCCGCCGCTTCAGCGCGACCTTCACCGGCTCCGGCGTCAGGGTGTAACGGCCCAGGCCCGCGGCGGTGACCACGATGTCGGCGGCGTCCAGCGCGGCCCCCACATCGGCCCACGGCACGAAATGGGCGTCGCGCCGCCGCGCCGCCGTCTCCCCCCGGCGGTCGTTGGGGGCGGCCAGCGATACCCGCGTCAGCCCCGCCTCCCGCAGGCCGTCCAGCACCAGCCCGCCCATGTCCCCCAGCCCCAGCAGCAGGGCGGCCCGCCGGTCCAGCCCGCCGTGGACGTCGCGGGCCACCTGCACCGCCGCGGCCACCACCGACGTGGCGCCCTCGGCGATGGGGGTTTCGCTGCGCACCCGCTTGGCGGCGGCATAGGCGGCCTGCAACAGCGCCTCAAGCTCGGGGCCGGTCAGGCCGGCGGCGGCGGACAGGCGGTGAGCATCCTTCACCTGCCCCAGCACATGGGGCTCGCCGATGATCTGGCTGTCGAGCGAGCTGGCGACGGCGAAGACGTGGCGCACCGCCCCGTCGCCGGTCTGGATGAACACTTGCCCGGCCAGCCCATCCACCGGAACGCCGGCCCGTTCGGCCAGGATTTCCGTCACCAGCCGGGCGGCGTCGGCGGGGCGGGGGTGGACGCCCAGCACCTCCACCCGGTCGCAGGTGGACAGCCACACCGCCTGTTCCAGCCCCGCCGCGCGCAGCCGGGCCAGCAGGGCCGGCAGTTCCGGTTCCTCCGCCGTCAGCCCGTCGCGCACGGCACCGGAACAGGTGCGGTGGTTGGCACCGACGACGAAATAGGCGGCGGTCACGGGGCGGAGGGTGCGGACGCCGCCTTTTCCGCTTCGATCTCGGCCACCTTCTTTTCCACCAGGCCTGCCAGATGCTCGACGATGTCGGCGTCCTTCAGCCGGTGGTCGGTCAGGCCCGACAGATAGACCTGATGGGTGTTGTTGCCGCCGCCGGTCAGGCCGATGTCGGTTTCCCGCGCCTCACCAGGGCCGTTGACCACGCAGCCGATCACCGACAGCGTGAGCGGGGTGGTGATGTGGGCCAGCCGCTTTTCCAGCGCGTCCACCGTCTTGATGACGTCGAAGTTCTGCCGCGCGCACGACGGGCAGGAGATCACCGTCACCCCGCGCCGCCGCAGGCCCAGCGTCTTCAGCAGGTCATAGCCCACCAGCACCTCTTCCGCCGGCTCCGCCGACAAGGAGACGCGCAGGGTGTCGCCGATGCCCGACCACAGCAGCATGCCCAGCCCCACCGACGATTTGACGGTGCCGGCGCGCAGCCCCCCCGCCTCGGTGATGCCGATGTGCAGCGGATAGTCGCACGCCTCCGCCAGACCCTGGTACGCGGCGACGGCCAGGAACACGTCGGACGCCTTCACCGAGATCTTGAATTCGCGGAAATCATGGTCTTCCAGGATGCGCGCGTGGTTCAGCGCGCTTTCCACCATGGCCTCGGGGCACGGCTCCCCGTATTTCTCCAGGAGGTCGGATTCCAGCGAGCCGGCGTTGACGCCGATGCGCATGGAACAGCCGTAGTCCTTGGCCGCCTGCACCACCTCCCGCACCCGGTCGGGAGAACCGATGTTGCCGGGGTTGATGCGCAGGCACGCGGCCCCGCTCTGCGCCGCCTCGATGGCGCGCTTGTAGTGGAAATGGATGTCGGCGACGATGGGCACGTTGACCTGACGCACGATGTCCTTCAGCGCCAGGGCCGATTCGCGGTCGGGGCACGACACCCGCGCGATGTCCACCCCCACCCGTTCCATGGACCGGATCTGCTCCACCGTCGCGGCCACATCGGTGGTGGGGGTGTTGGTCATGGACTGCACCGAAATCGGCGCATCGCCCCCCACCAGCACCGACCCGACGCGGATCTGGCGGGACTTGCGGCGCTGGATCTGGCGGTAGGCTCGCACGCTCATGACAGTCTGCCTGTGTTTTTCGGACCGATTCAGATCAGTGGGGCTTGGCGCCCAGGGATTCCACCGGCACGTCGCGCATCACCTGCCCCGCACTGCCCAGCGGTGCGCCGGGAACGCCGCCGATGATGGGAATCAGCCCCCCGGCGTTGCCGGTGCGCATCTTCAGCCCCGGCTTGTTGTCGGGCACGCGGTAGACGTCGCCGGGCTTGAGCACGCGGGTGAAGATCTCGGTGTTGCCGTCGCGGATCTGCAGCCAGCTGTCCTGGGTGGCGCGGATCTGGATGTGGGCGCTGGCGTTCTGGCTGCCGTAGGTGCGCTTGGGCGGGCCGAGGTCCGCCGGGGGTTCCGCCGCCGCGGCCACGGTGGGCACCGGGGCGGCGGCGCCGTTGCCCGACAGGGGCGTGGGCTCCTGGGCCGCACCATCGCCCTCCTCCTCCTCGCCGCCGGGGGCGGGGGGCGTGGCGGCGGCGGGCTTGGGCACCGCCGGAACCGGGGACATGGACGCCGACACCGCCGGGGCCGGCTTGGCGCCCGCCGCGGGGGCCGCCGGAGCGGGCGCGGGAGCCGCAGGCGCCGCTCCCCCCGATGCCGCCCCCCCCGATGCCGCCCCCCCCGATGCCGCCGGAGCCGCAGCCGGTGCGGGCGTGGCTGTCGGGTGGGCTGCCGGCGCCTCGCCCGTGCGGGGCAGGCCGGTGGCGGGGTCGGTGGGCGCCCGGCTGTCCAGCAGGGCCACCAGCCGTTCGGGCAGGGCCGGCACCAGATCGGCGATGGAACGGTCGGTGGCCGACAGATAATACCACACGCCATAGATCACCCCGGCCACCACCAGGGCGCCCAGCAGCAGCGCGCCGCCGGGCACGCGTCCCTCGGTCACCGGGGTGGGCAGGTAGATTTCCATGCGCGGCGGCTTGGCCGCAGCCTCTTCCTTGAAGCGGCGCAGGATACCGTCGGCGTCCAGCCCCAGATACTCGGCATAGGACCGCACGAAGCCGCCGGCATAGGCGGTGCCGGGCAGGTCGCCATAGCGCCCGTCCTCGATGGCCTGAAGGAAGACGAAGCGGATGCGCAGCGTGTCGGCCACGTCGCGCAGATCCACGCCCAGCCGCTGGCGCGCGTCGCGCAGCACCGCATGGATGGGCAGCGCTGCGGAACGGGAATCGTCCCCATGGATGCCGTTATGGATAGCGTCGTGAGCCATGGCCGTGTCTTGCCCAGAGGTGTCGTGTACCCGGATGCGTCCGCCGCCGGCGGGGCCCCCCGTTATGCGCCCGAACGCCCCGGCGGCGCAAGCCGGGCGCCCCTGCCCCGTCGGCGAACCCACTTAGCAACGCCGGGCAATCCCTCTCTCGCCGCCGGCCGGGGAGAGGGCCTGTCAACCGGACTTCGCTGCCAGCCTACAGCAGCACCCCGTGGTCCATGGCGAAGGCGCGCAGCTTGGGCCGCAGACTGTGGTCGGCACCGGCCAGCAGGCTGTTGATGTACTGGCGCAAGGCACCGGCATCCAGCGAGCGCAGCATGGTCTTCACCGGCCCCACCGACGGCGGCGACATGGACAGGGTGCGGAAACCGATGCCGATCAGCGCCATGGCGTCCAGCGGGCGCCCCGCCATCTCGCCGCACAGGGACAGCGGCACGTTGTAGACCCGGCACTCCTCCACCAGCCGCTTGAGCAGCGACAGCATGGCCGGCGACAGCGGGTCGTAGCGGGTGGCGGTGCGCGGGTTGCCGCGGTCGCTGGCGAAGACGTACTGGGCCAGATCGTTGGACCCCACCGACACGAAATCCACCCGCGGCAGCAGGGAGGGAAGCTGGAACAGCAGCGACGGCACCTCGATCATCGCCCCGCGGCGCAGGCGCGACGGCGGCTCGTACCCGTCGGCGGGCAGGCGCTTCAGCTCCATGTCCAGCAGGTTCTGCGCCTGGATCAGCTCCGCCACCTCGGCCACCATGGGGAACATCACCGACAGCGGGCGGCCCGAAGCGGCGCGCAGCAAGGCGCGCAACTGCTGGCGCAGCAGCGACGGATGGTCCAGCCCGATGCGCAACGCCCGCCAGCCCAGCGCCGGGTTCTCCTCGTCGCCGCCGGCGATGTAGGGCAGCACCTTGTCGCCGCCCACGTCCAGGGTGCGGAAGACCACGGGCTTGTCGCCCGCCTCGTCCATGATGCGGGCGTAAAGCTCGGTCTGCGCCTGCACGTCGGGGTATGACGAGCGCACCATGAAGGGGATTTCGGTGCGGTACAGCCCGATCCCCTCGGCCCCGCTGGCCTTCAGATGCCCCAGGTCGATCAGCAGGCCGCAGTTCAACTGGATGGAGACCGGCGCCCCGTCGCGGGTGACCGAGGGCTTGTTGCGCACGGTGGCGAACATCTGTTCGCGCTGCTCGCGCATCTCCATGCTCTGGGCAAACGCCATCTGGATGTCTTCGGCCGGGCGGACGAAGACGGTGGCGTGGTCGCCGTCCACGATCAGCGGGTCCAGCGGCTCGATCCGGTTCATGGCGTCGGCCACCTGCACCACCGGGATGTCGAGCGCGCGGGCGACGATGGCCACGTGGCTGGACGGCGAGCCTTCCTCCAGGATCAGCGCCTTCAGCCGCCGCTGGTCGTAATCCAGCAATTCCGCCGGCCCCATGGACCGGGCCACCAGCACCAGCTCGTCGGGGAGGGCGGCGGTCTCCGCCTCCGGCTTGCGCCCGGCCAGATGAAGCTGAAGCCGGTTGGTCAGATCCTCCAGATCCATCAGCCGTTCCCGGATGTAGGGATCGGTCAGATGGCTCATGCGGGCGCGGGTGTCGTTCTGCACCTGCTGCACCGCCGCTTCCGCCGTCAGGCCCATGCGGATCGCCTCGCGGATGCGCGACAGCCACCCGCGGTCCTCGGCGAACATGCGGTAGGTTTCCAGGATGTCCCGCGATTCGCCCAGCCCCGCACGGGTCAGCGTGGCCAGCAGGGCGTCGATGGCCGAATGCATGGCGGCCAGCGCCTCGTTCAGCCGCTCCTGCTCGCGGTCGGTGTCCTCGGCCACCACCTGGCGGATGGTCAGTTGCGGGCGGTGGATGACCGCCGCCCCCTTGGCCAGGCCGGGGTTGAGCGCGATACCGGCCAGCCGCGCCGGCATCAGCGCCACGTCGCCGGTGGAGAACACCTCCTGCGGGCTGACCAGCTCGGCCTGGGCCACCAGCTCGGCCACCACCATGGCGATGGTCTGGAGGGTTTCCAGCTCCTCTTCGGCGTAGGCGCGGCGGTCCTTGTGCTGGATGACCAGCACGCCGCGCACCTTGCCGCCGCGCAGGATCGGCACGCCGGCCAGCGACTGGAACGGGTCTTCGCCGGTTTCCGGGCGGTAGGCGAAGCTGGGATGGGCCGGGGCGTTGTCGAAGGCCGACGGCCGCGCCTGGGCCGCGATGTCGCCGACGATGCCCTCGCCCACCCGCAGGCGGGTGTTGTGGACGGCGGTCTTGTTCAGCCCCTCGGTGGCGAACAGCTCCAGCACCTCGCCCGCGCGCATGACGTAGCACGAGCACACGTCGGCGCGCATCTCGGCGCCGATCAGGGTAACGATCTTGTCCAGCCGGTCCTGTCCGGTGCCGGACCCGGCCATGATGTCGCGCAGCCGCGCCAGCAGCCGCCGCGCCGCCGCTCCGTCGAAGGTCATGGTATCGCTCGTATCAACCATGCCCGGCTTCCTTCCACACGCGACCCGGAATTGCAAGGGACGTTTGCCTGACGGAATATGTCATCGGCGGGCACACCATCGCGCGAGGGGAACCATCCCGGCGGCGGAACCGCAACCGGCGTCGGGCCAAGATATAGGATGGCTGCCGGTGGTGACATGGTTTCACCGCCACCTACGCAGCAAAAAAGCGTTACCCGGCTGATTCCGAAGCAAACCGCCGGCCGAGGCTGGCGGCGGCCTGAGTCACAAGTTCGGCGATGATCTCGGCGGCGGGCTGTTCGCGGGTGACCATGCCCACCGACTGGCCGGCCATCAGCGAGCCGCTGTCCACGTCGCCGTCCATCACCGCGCGGCGGAGCGCGCCGGCCCAGTAATGCTCGATCTCAAGCTGGGCGGCCTCGCGCGTGATGGTGCCGGCGTCCACGCGGGCGGCCAGCGTGCGCTGAAGCTCCAGGAAACGGCGGGTGCCGTCGTTGGCCAGTGCGCGCACCGGCTGGACCGGCAGGCGGGCGTCCACCTGCACCGACGCCTGCGCGTCGCGGGCGGAAGCCTTGATGAACGCCTGCTTCATGTTGGGGTGCGCGATGCTTTCGGTGGCGCAGACGAAACGGGTGCCGAGCTGCACCCCCGCCGCCCCCAACTCCAGGAAGGACGCGATCGCCTCCCCCCGGCCGATGCCTCCGGCCACGAACACCGGCACCTCGCGCACGTCGGGCAGGATCTCCTGCGCCAGCACCGTGGTGCTGACCGGGCCGATGTGGCCGCCGGCCTCGCTGCCTTCGATGATGAGCGCGTCCACCCCCTGGCGCACCAGGCGGCGGGCGATGACCGCGGTGGGGGGAAAGGCCAGAACCTTCGCCCCGCCGTCCTTCAGCCGCTGGATGGTCGCCCCCGACGGCATGCCCCCGGCGATGACCACGTGGGACACCGCCAGATCGCGGCACACGCCGGTCAACGCCTCAAGTTCGGGATGGACGTTGATGAGGTTGACGCCGAAGGGCCGGTCGGTCAGCGTGCGGGTGGCCACGATCTCGGCGGCCAGCGCCTGCGGCCCCATGGAGCCGCAGGCCAGCACGCCGAAACCGCCGGCGTTGGAAATCGCCGACACCAGATGCCGTTCCGACACCCAGGTCATGCCGCCGCCCATGATGGCGGTGGCGGAGCCGAGAAATTCCCGGCCCCGGCGCCACAGGTGGTCGAGCCGGTCCCGTCCCTTTGCGTCGGTCATGAACCGGCTCCCCCGATCAGGCCGCGTCCAGGCCGTAGGCGGTGTGCAGCGAGCGCAGCGCCAGTTCGGTGTACTCCTCGGCGATCAGCACGCTGATCTTGATTTCCGAGGTGGAGATCACCTGGATGTTGATGCCCTTGTCGGCCAGCGCCTTGAACATGCGCTGGGCGACCCCGGCGTGGCTGCGCATGCCGACACCGATGACCGACACCTTGACCACGTTGGAATCGGACAGCAGACGCTGGAAGTTCAGCGCGCCCTTGGCCTCTTCCAGCACCTTGACGGCGCGGGCCACGTCGGCCTTGCCCACCGTGAAGGTCATGTCGGTGGACTTGCCGTCTTCCGAGATGTTCTGGACGATCATGTCCACGTTGATCGCGGCGTCGGTCAGGGGGCCGAAGATGGCCGCGGCCACACCCGGACGGTCCTCAACGCCGATCAGCGTGATCTTCGCCTCGTCGCGGCTGTAGGCAATGCCGCTCACCACTTCCTTTTCCACGATCTCGTCCTCGTCAACAACCAGGGTTCCGGGGATGTCGCTGCCGGCCGCCGCTTCGAAGCTGGACAGCACCTGCACGCGCACCCGGTGATTCATCGCCATTTCCACCGAACGGGTCTGGAGCACCTTGGCGCCCAGCGACGCCATCTCCAGCATTTCCTCGTACGTGACCTTGGTCAGCTTGCGCGCCTTGTTCACGATGCGGGGATCGGTGGTGTAGACGCCGTCCACGTCGGTGTAGATGTCGCAGCGCTCGGCCTTCACCGCCGCCGCCAGCGCCACCGCCGACGTGTCCGACCCGCCACGGCCCAGCGTGCTGAGACGGTTCTCGTCGGTCACGCCCTGGAAGCCGGCAACCACGGCGACTTCGCCGGTGGACATGCGCTTTTCCAGCTCGGTCGTGTCGATGGACACGATGCGCGCCTTGGAATGGGTATCGTCGGTGCGGATCGGCACCTGCCAGCCCTGCCACGAGCGGGCGGGGATGCCGATGGACTGCAAGGCGATCGCCAACAGGCCGGTGGTGACCTGTTCGCCCGACGCCACCACCGCGTCGTATTCGCGGGCGTCGTGCAGCTTGTCGATGTCGTTGCAGTGCTTGACCAACTGGTTGGTGACGCCGGACATGGCGGACACCACGACGGCCACCTGATGGCCGGCCTTGACTTCCTGCTCGACCTTGCGAGCAACGTTCTTGATCCGCTCGACGTCGCCCACCGACGTGCCGCCGAACTTCATGACGATCCGCGCCATTCCCTCACACCACTTTCCGCCGGCGGCCACAGGCCGGCATGGCCAGACCCCCCGCTCCACCGTTGCCGGCGCGGGGCGGCGTATCCATACTCCGTGAAGCCGGGATGAAGCAAGGCGCCCGGCGCGTCAATCCGACTCAAAGCCTACAGGAAAATTCCCATGAATGCCCCCGCCGGGACCATCGATGCCGCCGAAATCGCCCGTTTTTCCGCCATCGCCGCTGAATGGTGGGACACGTCGGGCAAATTCCGGCCGCTGCACAAGCTGAACCCGATTCGCCTGGGCTACATCCGCGACACCGTGTGCGCCCATTTCGGGCGCGACGCGCTGGCGCCGCAGCCGCTGTCCGGGCTGTCGCTGGTGGACATCGGCTGCGGTGGCGGGTTGCTGTCGGAACCCCTGTCGCGCATGGGGGCCGCCGTGCTGGGGGTGGACGCCGCCGAACGCAACGTCAAGACCGCCGCCGCCCACGCCGCCGAAACCGGCGCATCCGCCCAGTACCGCGCCACCACGTCGGAAGCGCTGGTGGCCGAAGGGGCGCAGTTCGACGTGGTGCTGGCCATGGAGGTGATCGAGCACGTGGCCGACGTGGACCTGTTCGTCAAATCCTGCGCCGCCCTGGTCAAGCCCGGCGGGCTGCTGTTCTTCGCCACCCTGAACCGCACGGCGAAATCCTTCGCGCTCGGCATCGTCGGGGCGGAATACATCCTGCGCTGGCTGCCGCGCGGCACCCACGACTGGCGCCGCTTCCTGCGCCCGTCGGAATTCGCCGCCCACCTGCGCACCCACGGGCTGGCGGTGAAGGGGCTGACCGGGCTGACCTATGCCCCGTTCGCCGACGAATTCCGCCTCAACCCCAAGGATCTGGACGTGAACTACATGGGCTGGGCGGTGCCGGACCCGGCGTAAACCGCCTCCAGCCTCAGGGCGGCGCCGAGACCTTCCAGCGGGACAACGGCGCCGCCGGTGTAGACCACATGGTCCCAGCCGCCGGGACCGCGGCGGTAATGGTCGATGCGCCGCTCGTCCTGGGCCACCAGCAACAGATCGGTCAGGCTGGGGAGGCGCTGATAATTCAGCCGCTTCTCCCGCCGGTCGATGGCCTCGGTCGAGTCGGACAGGATCTCGACGATGATGGACGGGGCGTGGACCACATACGGGTCATCGTCGCCCGCCGCACAGGTCACCACCAGATCGGGGTAATAGAAGGCGTTGGCCGCCTCGACGCGGACCTTGACGTCGTTGCTGTAAACCGCGCAGCCGCGCGGATCGGCTGCCGCGCGCAGGGCGATGTAAAGATTTCCCCCGATATGGTTGTGCCGCCGGGATGCCCCGACCATGGCAAAGACTTCGCCATCCACATATTCGTGGCGGACATCGGCGGTGCGTTCGGCGCGGAGGTAATCCGCAACCGGGATGCGGGAATACGCAAAAGCTTCCGACATGTGGACACGTTACCACATCAGCCGGGCCGCAGCGATGGCAAAGGCGGAACAACGCTCCTCTCCCCCGGGCAATCGGGTGAAAGGTCTTTTTTCCAGACCTAGGATTATCGTCATTCCCGCGAAGGCGGGAATCCAGCAAGAGCCGCGATAGCGGCGACATGAGTCACGCTGGCTCATATGGCGCGCAGACGCGCGCACTGGATTCCCGCCTTCGCGGGAATGACGAAAAACCTAATATATCTCTGAAGTCCTTCATCCGATTGCCTTGCTCCTCTCCCCCGGAGGGGAGAGGGCGAGGAGAGGTCTCAGGCCGCGTTGCTGGCTTCCTGCTGGGTCAGCAGCGCATAGATGGCATCGGCGCTTTCCGACCCGCGCAGCTTTTCGCAGACCGCCGCGTCCCGCAACAGGCGGGACACGCGGGCCAAAGCCTTCAGGTGGTCGGCGCCCGCCTGTTCCGGGGCCAGCAGCATGAAGATGAGATCGACGGGCTGTTCGTCGATCGCATCGAAGTCGATCGGCCGTTCCAGCCGGGCGAACACGCCGTGGACGCGCTCCAGGCCGGGCAGCTTGCCGTGGGGGATGGCGATGCCATGCCCCACGCCGGTGGTTCCCAGCCGTTCCCGTTCGAGCAGGACGTCGAAGACGGCCCGTTCGTGCTGGCCGGTCAGGTCCGCCGCCCGTCTGGCCATTTCCTGAAGGGCTTGTTTCTTCGAACCGGCCCGAAGGGTGGCGATGATGGCGTGCGGGGTGATGAGATCGAGCATGACGGTGTGCACCGTTAAAGGCCGAAGCCAGACATCCGGGGCCTGAACTCTCAGGCGCCGGCCTGTTCCGCACCGGGATCCACCCAGCCGACGTTTCCGTCGCGGCGGCGGTAGACGAGGTTGACGCCCCCATGGGCGCGGTTGCGGAACAGCAGCGCCGGCAATTCGCCCAGTTCCATGCGCATCACCGCTTCGCTGACCGTCAGGGTTTCGATCTGGGTCTGCATTTCGGCGATGACGACCGGGTGGACGGCCTCGGCGACTTCCTCACCATCCACATGGTGGGTGTCGGCCTCGGCTTCCAGGATCTGATAGCGGGCGGGCAGCGCCTCGGCGCCGTTTTCCGCACCATGGTGGTTGCGCAGGCGGCTCTTATAGCGGCGCAGGCGCTTGGCGATCTTTTCGCACGCGGTGTCGAAGGCGGGATACGGCTGGTCGGATTCAGCAGCACTCTGCACCATGATGCCGCGGCCGACATGGACCTGGATGTCGGCCTTGAACAGATGCGCTTCGCGCGACAGAACGACGTTCGCTTCCAACGGCTTGGTGAAATATTTGCCGACGGCGGCGTTCAGGCTGTCGGCAACGTGGGTGCGCAGGGCATCGCCCACGTCAAGCTGCTTGCCTTTGACGGTCAGTTGCATCTTGGATGTTTCCGCGTGAGATCCGCAATGAGGGGGATGTTGATGGTGCGCCACCGTGTGCGGACCGGGAACATAGTGGCGCCCTCCCGGATGTGTCAACGAAACCGCAAAAACCCGGCTTTGCCTTACATCCGGGACATCTTGGCACGCCGCCTCTGGACCGAGGACGGAATGTGCATGGCTTCACGATACTTCGCCACCGTCCGGCGCGCAATGTCGATCCCCTCCTTTTGGAGGATCTCCACAATTTTATCGTCCGACAGCACCTCGGCCGGCGCTTCGGCGTCGATCATCTGCTTGATGCGGTAGCGCACGGCCTCCGCCGAATGGGCCGCCTGCCCGTCCGAGCCCTGGATGGCGGAGGTGAAGAAGTATTTCAGCTCGAACACCCCGCGGGGGGTGGACATGAACTTGTTGGTGGTCACGCGGCTGACGGTGCTTTCGTGCATGCCGATGACCTCGGCGATGTCGCGCAGGATCAGCGGTTTCAGGTGCGAGACACCGTGAATGAAGAAGGCGTCCTGCTGCCGCACGATTTCGGTCGCCACCTTCAGAATGGTGGTGGCGCGCTGGTGCAGCGACTTGACCAGCCAGTTGGCGGAATGGAAGCGCTCGGCCAGGTAATCCTTTTCCGCCTTGTTCTTCACCTCCCCCGACACGCGGGAGAAATAGCGCTGGTTGACCAGCACCCGCGGCAGGGTGTCGGGGTTCAGGTCGATGATCCAGCCGCCGCCGGGGTTGGCGCGCATCAGGATGTCGGGCGTCACGAGCTGGGCCGGCGTGTGGTCGAAGGCCAGCGCCGGCTTCGGATTCAGCTTGCGGATTTCCGCGACCATATCCGCGATGTCTTCGGCGTCCACGCCGCAGACCTTCATCAGGCCGGGCAGGTTGCGGGCGGCCAGAAGCTCCAGATTGTCCAGCAACGCGGCCATGGCGGGGTCCAGGCGGTTCTTTTCCCGCAACTGGATCGCCAGACATTCCTTCAGCGAGCGCGCGAAGATGCCCGAGGGGTCGAAGCGCTGCACCACCGCCAGCACCCGTTCCATCCGTGCCGGCTCGCAGCCCAACTGTTCGGCCAGCGCCAGCGGATCGGTGGTCAGATACCCGGCCTCGTCCAGCGAATCGATCAGCGCCAGCCCGACCAGCCGGTCCCCCGGATCGGGCAGGTCGATGTTCATCTGTTCGGTCAGATGGTCGCGCAGCGACACGCTGCCCGACAGGGTGGCTTCCAGGTTGGCGTCGTCGCCGTCGAAGCCGCCGCCCCGTTCCGACCACGAGCCATAGACCTCGTTGCCGCCGTCGCTGCCGTCGGAAAAACGGTCGTCGGCGTAGACGTTCTCGAAATCGGTATCGAGGGGGGCGTCCGACGCCTCCCCCAGCGTGCCGGCGGAGGTCAGCTCCACCGTGTCGCGCGGACGGGCGTCGGCGGCGGGAATGGCGCCCGGCTCCACCGGCGGTTCGAAATCGGCGCCCGGCTCGCTGCGGTCGCCGGAATCGCCCGGCGGGGCCCGCTCCCCATCGTCCCGTTCCAACAGGGGGTTCTGCTCGATCTCGCGGTCCACGAAATCGGAGAGTTCCATATTGGACAGCTGCAGCAGCTTGATCGCCTGCTGCAGCTGCGGGGTCATCACCAGGGTCTGGGCCTGGCGGAGGTCGAGCCTTTGGGTAAGCGCCATGGGACCGTTGGAATGGGGACGACGGTGGGGTCCGATCCAGCCTAGAGGCTGAACCGCTCACCGAGGTAGACCCTGCGCACATCCTCGTGCGCAACGATCTCCGCCGGCTCGCCTTCCATTAGTACCACACCATCGTGCAAAATGTATGCCCGATCGACGAGATCGAGCGTTTCACGCACATTATGATCGGTGATCAGCACGCCGATACCGCGGTGGCGCAGGTGGCTGACCAGTTCGCGGATGTCGCCCACCGCGATGGGGTCGATGCCGGCCAGCGGTTCGTCGAGCAGGATGAAGTGCGGCTGGGACGCCAGCGCGCGGGCGATCTCCACGCGCCGCCGCTCGCCGCCCGACAGCGCCAGCGCCGGGGCCTTGCGCAGGTGGGTGACCGAGAATTCGGCGAGAAGCTCGTCCAGCATGGTTTCGCGGGCGTCGCGGTCGGGCTCCACCACCTCCAGCACCGAGCGGATGTTGTTCTCCACCGTCATGCCGCGGAAGATCGAGGCTTCCTGCGGCAGATAGCCGATGCCCAGCCGAGCCCGGCGGTACATGGGCAAGGCGGTGATGTCCTGCCCGTCCAGATGGATGGAACCGACGTCGGCGGCGATCAGGCCGGTGATCATGTAGAAGCAGGTGGTCTTGCCGGCGCCGTTCGGCCCCAGCAGCCCCACCGCCTCGCCGCGCTGGACGCTGACCGACACGTCGCGCACCACCGGGCGCTTCTTGAAGGATTTGCCCAGATTGCTGGCCACCAGCCCGGTGGCCGGCGCCTCCGCCGGGGCCGGCTGGCCGGGGCGCTGTGCCTGAAGCGTGCTCATCGCGCCCCCTCCGGCTTCTTGTCCTTGGAGTCTTCGGGGATCAGCAGGCCGGACACCCGCCCGCCGCCGGGGCCGGCGATAACGCGGTTGATGTGCGTGGTCATGTCCATTTCCGCCGCATCGCCGGTGATCTGGTTGTCGCCGCGGGTGATGGACACGTTGCCCAGCAGCACCGCCGTGTTGTCGGCGGCGGAATAGACCATCTTGTCACCGCGCCCCACGTCGGGCTGCCGCCCGCCGCCGGGCCGGTCGGCGGCGGGGCGGGAGCCCTCGGGCGCGTCCTTGGGCAGCGAGGTCACCACCACGTTGCCCGACCCGTCCAGCCGCTTCATCTTCTGCCCGCCGTCCGGCCCCTTTTCGAACAGGGCGATCAGCACGTCGGCGGCGATGCGGTCGGTGCCGCGCACCGCCACCGCGTCGCCGCGGGCCACGGCAAGCTGCTGTTCCTCGTAATATTCCAGCGCGTCGCGGGCGGTCACCACGTCGGTGGGCGTGATCAGCCGCAGCGCACCGCCGGTCACCACCAGCAGCTTGCGGTCGGTCTCATAGACCGCACGGTCGCCGAACACATGCTGGTTGGGGCTGATGATGCGCACGTTGCCGGTGGCGACGAGCTGGAACACCTCGTTCCCCTTGCCCGGCACCACGCGGTAATAGGCGGTGAGCACGTCGCCGTAGACCGTGGTGTTCTCCTTGCGGGCCGAGGCGTTGCCGCGGGCCACATAGGCATGCCGGTCCTGGTGCCATTCGATGGCGTTGTCGGCGTTGATGTCCAGCGGCATCGACCCGCCCAGCCCGCCGCCGCCCGCAGGTGCGGACGGCGCCGCAGCAGCCGGGGCCTTGGCCGGAGCCTTGGTCTGGGCCGGGGTCTGGGCCAGGGCCGGGCCGGACAACTGCGCCAGGAGCAAGACCAGGGCGGCGCGCCCGGCGGCGGACAGGCAGGAGCGGTGCATGGTCTAGGGCTTTCTCTTCGGCTTGGCCGCCGGCTTGGCCGGTGCCGTTTGGGGCTTCTTCACCGCCGCCGGGGCCGCGGCCTTGGGCGGGACGGGCGGGGCCGCGCGCACCGCCACCGGCTTGGGCGGGGGCGGTGGGGGAGCCGCGACGGCCGCCGCAGCAGCACCCGCAGCCGCAGCCGCCACAGCCGGAACCGGGGCCGGCGGTTCGGCCGGGGCCGCCGCCGGCGATTCGACGGCGGGCGGAGCCGGCGGAGCGGGCGGAGCCGGCGGAGCCGCAGCGGCCACAGGCGGCGGGGGCGGCTCCACCGGAGCCGGAGCCGGGGCCGGAGCCGAAACCTCCGGGGCGGGGGCGGGAGCCGCCGGGGCCGCAGGCGGTTCGGCGGGGGCCGGCGGCGCGGCGGATCCGGGACCGGCGGGGGCCATGGGCGTCACGTTGGCGTTGGAGCCGTTGAGGAAGGTCATGGTCTTCCCCCGGTCCTTCATGCGGAAGCCCTGGGCCTTCACCTCACCCTGCGGCCCCTGCCCTTCGGTGTAGACGTCGCCCCAGGCGGTGCCGTCGCGCACCAGGATGAAGGCTTCCTCGGTCCGCAGTTCGCTGCCGTCGTCGCGCAGGATGCGCACATGGCCGTTCATCTTCAGGATGCCGGTCTGACGGTCGTACCAGCCACGGTCGCCGCGCAGGGTGACCCAGGCGCCCGTGTTCTCGGTCATTTCCGCTTCGGGCTGCTCCAGCGCCACGATGTTGGTCTGGCCGGCGGTTTCCTGCGCCCGGGTGGCGGTGACGGAATAGGGCTGGTTGGCGTCGTCGGAACTGATGAAGCGCGGGCGGCTGATTTCCGGCTGCCCCCGCTCCACACCGATGCGCGGCTGGGGAATTTCCTTCAGCGTCGGCCACGCGGCCAGCAGGGCCACCAGCGCCAGCGCCGACCCCACCAGCCCGATCTTGGCCATGGACACGAACCGGCTGTAGCCGCGCCCGGCGGGGCGCTGGGGCGGGCGGCGGAACGGAGCCGCCGGACCGGCGGCCGGGGGGCCGGACGGAGACGGGGCGGCGTTGGACGGTTCCGCCGCGCCCCCGGACGGGAGCGAATCCGGCGGGGCGGTCTCTGCCGCCTTGGTTTCCGGCGCCTGCGGCCCGTTCACTTTCAGCCCGTCCATAGCTTGGTCCCTTGCTCTGCTGTCCCTGAGGCCGCCGGCAAACGCCGCCGGTCAGGCCGCCCCGGCCCGCAGGCAATCGTGGATGTGCACGATGCCCAGCGGACGGCCGGGGCTGGTTTCGGGATCGATGACGAACAGGCTGGTGATGGCCTTTTCGTTCATCACGCGCAAGGCCTCGGCCACCAGCGCGCGGGATCGGATGGTCTTTGGGCGCTGCGACATGAGGTCGCCCGCCTTCTGGGACAGCAGATGGGGATTCATGTGCCGGCGCAAATCCCCGTCGGTGATGATTCCCGTCAGGTCGCCGTTTGCGTCCACCACCCCGACGCAGCCCAGCCGCTTGGCCGTCATCTCCAGCACCACGTCGCTCAAGGGGGCGTCGGTGCGGCACAGCGGGATGCCGTCGCCCTTGTGCATCACGTCCGACACCTTCAGCAGCGCCTTGCCCAGCGACCCGCCGGGATGAAGCTGGTGGAAATCCGCCGCGGAAAAGCCGCGCCGCTCCATCAGCGCCACCGCCAGCGCATCGCCCAGCGCCAGCATCATGGTGGTGGAGGTGGTGGGGGCCAGGCTGAGCGGGCAGGCTTCCGGTGCCGCCGGCAGCAGCAGCGCCACGTCGGACTGTTCGGCCAGCGCCGACCCCTGGCGGCGGGTGATCCCCACCAGGGGAATGCCGTAGCGGCGGGTATAGGCCACGATGTCCGACAGTTCCGCCGTTTCGCCGGAATTGGACAGGGCGATCACCGCATCGGCGGTGGTGACCATGCCCAGGTCGCCGTGGCTGGCCTCGCCCGGATGGACGAAGAAGGCGGGGGAACCGGTGGACGCCAGCGTCGCGGCGATCTTGCGCGCCACATGACCGCTCTTGCCCATGCCGGTGACCACCACGCGGCCTTTCACCGCATCCAGCAGGGCCACCGCGTGGTCGAAGGCGCCGTTCAGCCCATCGGCCAGGGCCACCAGCGCGTCCGCTTCCATCCGCAGAACGCGGGCGGCGGCGGCACAGGCGGGGCTGGGCGGCGCGTCCGCCGCCACGGCGTGGGGAACCGCGGTGCCGTTGCCGGCGTGTTGGTCGAGGATGCTGCTCACGTTTGACGACTTCCGTTCGCGTATTCGGGCACGGCTCCGGCCCGGCTCCCCCCACCGGCCGAAACCGGCGGCAGTATGCCGCCCCCTGCGCCATGGGGCAATGATATCCGGCCCGGAGAACAAAAGCCCTCTCCCCGCCATGATAGGAAGGGAGAGGGGGGAGCAATCAATGCGCCAGGATGTCGGGGTCTTCCCAGCCCATCAGGTCCAGCTCGGCCCGTGCGGGCATGAAGCGGAAGCAGGCTTCGGCCAGATGGGTGCGCTGTTCGCGGGCCAGCATCACGTCGAGCCTGGCCTTGAGGTCATGGAGATGCAGCACGTCCGATGCGGCGTACTTCATCTGCTCCGGCGTCAGCTCCTCGGCCCCCCAGTCGGAGGACTGCTGTTGCTTGGACAGCTCCACCCCCAGCAGGTCGCGGCACAGATCCTTCAGCCCGTGGCGGTCGGTGAAGGTGCGCACCAGCTTCGACGCCACCTTGGTGCAATAGATGGGAGTGCAGTCGATGCCCAGATACGCCTTCATGATCGCCACGTCGAACCGGGCGAAATGGAACAGCTTGGTCAGGTCCGGGTCGGTCAGCAGCGCCTTCAGGTTCGGCGCGTCATAGACGCCGCGGCGGAACTGCACCAGATGGCAGGTGCCGTCGCCGTTGGACAGCTGGATCAGGCACAGACGGTCGCGGACCGGGTTCAGGCCCATGGTCTCGCTGTCGATGGCGATGGCGTTGTCGCGGGCGGTGGACTTCAGGTCCAGCCCGTCCGGCAGGTCGCCGTCGTGAAGCTCAATGGGCATAGCCCCTCCCGCGCGTGTCCGCCGGCCCCCGGCCCCGACGGCCAGGCCCCGGCATGGGAAAAGACCCGAGGGTCAAGCAACCCGCAAGTCGAAACAAAGTCCAGAAACGGCAAAAGCCGCGACATTCACCCTCTTTGGAGGGGAGTGCGCGGCCTTGCCGAGATTTGGTGCCCAGGAGAAGACTCGAACTTCCACGACATTTCTGCCACAGGTACCTGAAACCTGCGCGTCTACCAATTCCGCCACCTGGGCTTAGTAGGTGGTGCTCTCTGGTGGGCGGACTTTTAGAGGGATCGGACCGGGGTGTCAACACGAAAAAAATGCCCCCGTCAAAAAATCGTCACGGCGGGAAAAACCCCATCCGCCATACCCGTATCCGTATCCGGCGGGGAAATAACAGAGTGTCCGCATGGGCGGGCTGGTCCTTGGCGCGGGCATTGGGTATAAGCACGCTTTGCCGGCCGGTGGCGGACAGCCGCCCCCTGGGCCGGGCGGGTTCCGAACGGCACGGGAGAAGGTCGATGTCCTTTCGCTATCAGATTGTCACGGTGTTCGGCGGGTCGGGGTTCATCGGCCGCCATCTGATCCGACGCCTGGCGCGGTCGGGCGCCATCGTCCGCATCGCCACCCGCAACCCCAACAAGGCGCAATTCCTGAAAACCGCCGGTGCGGTCGGTCAGATCGTGCCGCTGGCGGTTGACGTGCGCAGCGACGACTCCGTCGCCCGCGCGGTGGACGGGGCCGATGTGGTCATCAATCTGATCGGCGCCCTCCACAACGACGGCCCCTGGACGGTGGAGGCCGCGCACGTGCAGGCCGCCGGCCGCATCGCGCGCCTGGCCAAGGCCGCGGGCGCCCGGCGCTTCGTCCACGTCTCGGCCATCGGCGCCGACGCCAAGTCCGCCGCCGAATACGGCCGGACCAAGGCCGCGGGGGAAAAGGCCGTGCTGGCCGCCTTCCCCGAAGCGACCATCCTGCGCCCGTCCATCGTCTTCGGGCCGGAGGACCAGTTCTTCAACCGCTTCGGCGCCATGGCCCAGATCGCCCCGGCCCTGCCGCTGATCGGCGGCGGCAAGACCCGCTTCCAGCCGGTCTATGTGGGCGACGTGGCCGAGGCGGTGGTGGCCGCCCTGCACGATCCCAAGGCGCAGGGGCGCACCTATGAGCTGGGTGGCCCCACCGTCTATACCTTCAAGGAGCTGCTGGCGCTGACCCTGAAGGAGGTGCACCGCAAGCGCCTGCTGCTGCCGCTGCCGTGGAAGGCCGCGGAAATCCTGGGCGGCCTGTGCGAGAAGATCCCGCTGATCACCCCGCCGCTGACCAAGGATCAGGTGGAGATGCTGAAGACCGACAACGTGGTCTCGGCCTCGGCCCCCGGCCTGGCCGATCTGGGCATCACCCCCACCACGGTGGAAGTGACGGTGCCGACGTACCTGTCCCGCTTCATCGTCGGCGGCCGCTATGCCGCCGCCCGCGAAAGCGGCCACGGGGTGGCGTAACGCCTCTGCCCGTCCCGGCGCTCACCGGAAACCCCGGCCTGCCCGTCAGGCCGGGGTTTTTCATGGGCGGATTCACACTGCGCCGGCCCCGTGTTTCGCTGTATAGGTCGGTGGCGCGTCCTGACAGGAAAAGGGAATCCGGTTCCATGCCGTTTCTGCATTACCTTGAGATCGAGAATTTCAAGACCTTCGGCAGCCGGCAGCGGATCGAACTGAACCACCCGTCCGTGCTGGCCGGGCCCGCCGGCAGCGGCAAGACCAGCGCGCTCCAGGCTCTGGCCCTGTGGTCGCAGGCGGTGCGGACGTGGCATGAGGCCCGGCGCAGCGCCGCCCCCCGCGACCGCGGGGCGGTGCCGCTCAACCGGCTGGCCATCGCGGCGGTGCCGGTGCGCCGGGTGCGGCTGCTCTGGCACCGGGCCAGCGTGCGCACCGGCAACACCGACATCCCCATGACCATCACCGCCGGCATCGACGTGGACGGCACGGCGGTTCCGGTCACCATGCGGTTCCGCAGCCAGGGTGACGATCTGCTCTATGCCCGCCCCGACGATCCGGCGGACATGGGCACCATCGCGCGGGCGGCGGCCCTGTCCGTCACCCTGCTGCCGCCGGTGGCGGGGCTGGACATGGAAGAACCCGTGCTGCCGCCCGCCCGCATCGCCGCCCTGCTGGGCCAGGGGCACACCGGGCAGGTGCTGCGCAACCTGTGCCGCACGGTCCACCGCACGTCCCCGGACGGCTGGGCCCGGATCGCCACCCTGGTGGAGGGAATGACCGGGGCCGCCCTCGGCACACCCGAGGAGACGGCCCACGGGTCCATCGATCTCACCTACCGCCACGCCGGCATCCGGGAACCGCTGGACCTGCCGTCGGCAGGGCGCGGGGTGCAGCAGATCCTGCTGATCCTGGCCGGGCTGTTCGCCCACCGCGGCGGGGTGGCGCTGCTGGATGCGCCCGACACCCATCTGGAACCGCGGCAGCAGGCGCGGCTGTACCCGCTGCTGCGGGACATCGCGGCGGAACACGGGACGCAGGTGATCCTGACCGCCGGGTCCGAGATCGTGCTGAACGACGCGCTGGACACCAACCTGACCTTTCTGATCGACGGCAAGGCCGACGACCTGACCAAGAAGGACGACATCCGCGCCAGCCTGAAGCCGTTCGGCACCGAGCATTACATCAAGACCCGCGCGCCGGGCCATGCGCTCTATGTGGACGATCCCGCCACCCTGCCCATGCTGCGGGCGCTGGCCGGGCGCACCGGCCACCCGGCGGCGCGGGTGTGGGCGGAGCGGATCAACGCCTTTCTGGCCGACGATGGCGGCATCGTGCCCCAGGACCATTTCGACGGGCTGACCGGTTTCATGCCCGGCCTGCGCGGGCTGGCCATTCTGGGGGGTGGTGCTGGGGGCGGCACCGTCACCCACGGCGGACTGACGCTGGTGCATTGGCAGCGGCACGGGGTGGCGAACCATGTGGTCACCCCCGACCTTCTGGCCCGCTACACGCTGAGGGACGCCGACCTGTTCAGCCCCCGCGCCGCCGACGTGCAGGCGGTGCTGGACGCGCTGGTGCTGGAATTCGTCTTCGATTCCTCCCTCCCCGATTTCCAGACGTGGAAGGAGTCGCCGGCCAGGGCGGCCTCGCTGATCTGGGCGGCCAAGACGCAGCAGCGCGACCTGAACCGTTTCGCCGAGCTGTTCTTCCGCCGCCTGAGCGAGCGGACGGGCGGGGCGCCGCTGCTGGCTCCCGGCGATTTCCACCATCTGGTCCCCCTGGCCGATCCGTCGGCCATCGACCCGGAGGTGGGGGCGGTACTGGACCACCTGCACGCCCTGTTCACCGCGGGCGCAACACCGTCGGCTTAACAATTCCCCTCTCCCCGGGGGAGCGAGGGGCTGCGTGGCTGCACACAACAAAAACGGCGCCCCGGTTGCCCAGGGCGCCGTTTTCATGTCCACACCGGCAGTGCGTTACTCGGCCGGGATCGCCTTGACGTCGGCGGTGACGGGCACCTCCAGACGGTTCAGCATTTCGCGGGGCACGATCTGCCAGAACTTGCCCTTCACGCGGCTCCAGTCGTTGAGGATCTGCTCGGCGAAGCGGCTCTGGGTTTCGTCCACGTGCTCCTGGATAATCATCGTAGATGAAGGCCATGCCGCCCGTCATGTACTCGTAGCCGTTGGAGTCACAGCCATACACTACCACCAGGGCTTCGGAGTTGCGTATCGCGAAGTGCTCGCCGGCCTGCCCCGCGGCGAACACCTTGCCAGTGATAAAATCATGGATATCTATCCTTAAAATACCCAAGAAGACCTTCTCATCCCAAGCGCCATAAATTACAAAATTCCCATCGAATAATACTAATCTTTAGAAGCCATTACTCCGATCCCGATCCCAATTCCTGCAACCACACCAATCACAGAACCAAGCAAGGTTCCAAGACTAAAAGCTTTTGTTTCAGGTGAAAGCTCTTGATAAGACTCCTTTAATACTTCTCCAGCATTACGAGCAGCCTCAACAGCCAAATCAGCCGCTTTGGCAGATATACCTACAGAAGCCAAGCCCACGATATGCCCGTCGAGATTTTTTTCTATGCCCTGATTAGACATTTTATTCTCCTGACAAAGCCATAGAATGCATTGCGAAAAACAGCTCTTAATCTAGGGTATGATGCGCTTTTATACATATCAAGAAAAATCATATCAATATACGAGTGCATGAAGCCTAGTTTCTCATTCCAGGCCGCGATATGTTCAAGAAAAATCGTTTGAATTATGAATTTTACGGAAAACCAAAAGCTTAGAATCCTTCAAATACCTCGATAAGCGACTAAAGGACTCTAAGCTATAAAGTCAAAGCTAAATGAAAACGGCGCCCCGGTTGCCCAGGGCGCCGTTTTCATGTCCACACCGGCAGTGCGTTACTCGGCCGGGATCGCCTTGACGTCGGCGGTGACGGGCACCTCCAGACGGTTCAGCATTTCGCGGGGCACGATCTGCCAGAACTTGCCCTTCACGCGGCTCCAGTCGTTGAGGATCTGCTCGGCGAAGCGGCTCTGGGTTTCGTCCACGTGCTCCTGGATCAGCGCCTTCACCATCGACTCGTAATGGCCGACCTCGATGCGCTGATAGACGATGCTTTCCGGGTTCACGTGGCGTTCGAAGCTGCCGTCCTCATCGTAGATGAAGGCCATGCCGCCCGTCATGCCGGCGCCGAAGTTGTCGCCCACCGGCCCCAGGATGACCGCCGTGCCGCCGGTCATGTATTCGCAGCCGTTGGACCCGCAGCCTTCCACCACCACCGAGGCACCGGAGTTGCGGACGGCGAAGCGTTCGCCGGCCTGGCCCGCGGCGAACAGCTTGCCCGCCGTGGCGCCGTACAGCACCGTGTTGCCGATGATGGTGTTCTCGTTGGTCTTCAGCGGGCTGGAGGTGGTGGGACGCACGACGATGGTGCCGCCCGACAGGCCCTTGCCCACATAGTCGTTGGCGTCGCCGAACACTTCCAGCTTGATGCCCTGGACCGCGAAGGCGCCCAGCGACTGCCCCGCCGTGCCGCGCAGGCGCACGGTGATGTGGCCGGGCTGCAGGCCGAACATGCCGAACTTGCGCGTCACCATGGACGACAGCCGCGTGCCGATGGCGCGCTGGGTGTTGCGCACGTTGTAGGTGAGCTGCATCTTCTCGCCCTCTTCGAACAGGGGGCGGGCGTCGGCGACGATGCGGGCGTCCAGGGTGTCGGGCACCTCGTTGCGGCCCTGCAGGGTGCAGTAGCGGGCGTTCTCACCGGGATCGACCTGGGCCAGCAGCGGGTTCAGGTCCAGATCGTCCAGGTGCGCACCGCCACGGCTGACCTGATGCAGCAGGTCGGTGCGGCCGATCACCTCGTTCAGGGTGCGGAAGCCCAGGTTCGACAGGATTTCGCGCACTTCCTCGGCCAGGAAGGAGAAGAGGTTGACCACCTTCTCCGGCGTGCCGGTGAACTTCTCGCGCAGCGCCGGATCCTGCACGCACACGCCCACGGGGCAGGTGTTGGAATGGCACTGGCGCACCATGATGCAACCCATGGCGATCAGGCTGGCGGTGCCGATGCCGAACTCTTCAGCACCCAGCATGGCGGCGATCACGATGTCGCGCCCGGTCTTCAGCCCGCCGTCGGTGCGCAGCCGCACGCGGTGGCGCAGACGGTTGAGCGTCAGCACCTGATGCACTTCCGACAGGCCCATTTCCCACGGCAGGCCGGCGAACTTGATCGAGGTCTGCGGGCTGGCCCCGGTGCCGCCGGAGTTGCCGGAGATCAGGATGACGTCCGCATTGGCCTTCGCCACGCCGGCGGCGATGGTGCCGATGCCGGACCGCGCCACCAGCTTCACGCACACCTTGGCGTCGGGGTTGATCTGCTTCAGGTCATAGATGAGCTGGGCCAGATCCTCGATCGAATAGATGTCGTGGTGCGGCGGCGGGCTGATGAGCGTCACGCCGGGCGTCGAGTGACGCAGCCGCGCGATCATCTCCGTCACCTTGAAGCCCGGAAGCTGGCCGCCCTCGCCGGGCTTGGCGCCCTGGGCCACCTTGATTTCCAGCTCGCGGCACTGGTTCAGGTATTCCGCCGTCACGCCGAACCGGCCGGACGCCACCTGCTTGATCGCCGAGTTCCAGTTGTCGCCGTTGCGGTCGGGCTTGAAGCGCGCCGGATCCTCACCGCCCTCGCCCGAGTCGGACTTGGCGCCGATGCGGTTCATGGCGACGTTCAGCGTGCCGTGGGCTTCCGGCGACAGGGCACCCAGCGACATGCCGGGGGTGACGAAGCGCTTGCGGATGGCGGTGATGCTCTCCACGTCGTCGATGGCCACCGCCGGACGGATGGTGCGGAATTCCAGCAGGTCGCGCGGCTGCATCGGCGGGCGCTTCTGCACCGCTTCGGAATACTTCTTGAAGGTGGAGTAGCTGTCCTCGCTCACCGCCTGCTGGAGGGTGTGCATGATGCCGCCCTCCCAGCTGTGACGGTCGCCCGAACGGCGGAAGCGGTAGAAGCCGCCGACCGGCAGCGGGGCCGCGTCTTCACCATAGGCGAGCGCGTGCTGTTCCAGCACCTTCTTCTGGATGCCGTTCAGGCCGATGCCGGAGATGCGGCTGACCATGGCCGGGAAATGCTCGGCGATCAGCGCGCGCGACAGGCCGACCGCTTCGAAGTTGCAGCCGCCGCGGTAGCTGCTGATGATCGAGATGCCCATCTTGGACATGATCTTCAGCAGGCCCTCGTCGATGGCCTTCTTGAAGCGGGCCATGCCCTCTTCCAGCGACAGCCCGCCGAACAGGCCGCGGCGCTGGCGGTCGGCGATGGCTTCCTGGGCCAGATAGGCGTTGACCGTGGTGGCGCCGACGCCGATCAGCACCGCGAAGTAATGGGTGTCCAGGCACTCGCCCGACCGCACGTTCAGCGAGGTGAAGGTGCGCAGGTTGGACCGCACCAGATGGGTGTGAACCGCACCGGTCGCCAGGATCATCGGGATGGCCGCGCGGGTCGCGCTCATGGCCTCGTCCGTCAGGATCAGGTGGGTGGCGCCGCCGCGCACCGCGTCCTCGGCTTCCTGGCGGATGCGCTTCAGCGCGTCCTTCAGGGCGTCGGGGCCGCCGTCCACGGGGAAGGTGGCGTCGATCTCCGCCGCCGTGTCGCCCATATAGGCGCGCATGGCGTTGAATTCGGCGGTGCTGAGCACCGGCGATTCAAGCTGGAGCAGACGGCACTGGCTCTCTTCCTCCTCCAGGATGTTGCCCAGGTTGCCCAGCCGCGTCTTCAGGCTCATCACCCGGCGTTCGCGCAAGCTGTCGATGGGCGGGTTGGTCACCTGGCTGAAGTTCTGGCGGAAGAAGTGGTGCAGGCCGCGGTACTTCTCCGACAGCACGGCGATGGGGCTGTCGTCGCCCATGGAGCCGACGGCTTCCTTGGCGTCCTCCACCATCGGGTGCAGGATCAGTTCCATGTCTTCCATGGACAGGCCGAACGACTGCTGCCGGCGGCGCAGTTCGGCGCGGTCCATGTCGGCGGGTTCGCCCTTGCGCGAGGCCGACTGGACCAGCTCGTCCAGATGGGTGGTGGCCTGGACCCACTTGCCCCACGGCTTCTGGGCGGCCAGGACGTCCTTGATCTCCTTGTCCTTGTACAGAACGCCCTTGGCCAGATCGACGACGATCATCTTGCCCGGACCCAGGCGGCCCTTTTCCACCACCTGCGTCTCGTCAACCTTCACCATGCCGGTTTCCGAGCCGCCGATGATCAGGCCGTCGGTGGTGATGGTGTAGCGCATCGGGCGCAGGCCGTTGCGGTCCATGCCGCCCACGACCCAGCGGCCGTCGTACATGGCCAGCGCCGCCGGCCCGTCCCACGGCTCCATCACCGAGTTGCAGTAGGCGATCAGCGACTTGTGCTCTTCCGGCAGGGTCTGGGAGGCGGTCAGCGCTTCCGGCACCAGCATCATCTTGACCATCGGCGCCGAACGGCCGGCGCGCATCAGCACCTCGAACACCGCATCCAGCGCGCCCGAGTCCGACAGGCCGGTGCCGATGATCGGCTTCAGATCCGCCATGTGGGCGCCGTAGGCCGGATGCTCCATGCGCGTCTCGTGCGCCTTCATCCAGTTGACGTTGCCCTTCAGCGTGTTGATCTCGCCGTTGTGGGCCAGCGTGCGGAACGGCTGGGCCAGCGGCCACGTGGGGAAGGTGTTGGTCGAATAGCGCTGGTGGTAGATGGCGAAGTTCGATTCGAACCGCTCGTCCAGCAGGTCGGGGTAGAAGCTGGTGAGCTGTTCGGCCAGGAACATGCCCTTGTAGATGATCGAGCGCGCCGACAGCGAACAGATGTAGAAGCCCGCGATGTTGTCGGCGGCCACCGCCTTTTCGATGCGGCGGCGGATCACGTACAGGTCAAGCTCGAACTGCTCCTCGGACACGCCCTTGGAGTTGCCGATGATGATCTGTTCGATTTCGGGGCGGGTGGCGTTGGCCTTCTCGCCGATGATGTCCACGTTCAGCGGCACCTGCCGCCAGCCGTAGATATAGTAGCCGGCGTTGAGGATCTCCGCCTCGACGATGCAGCGGCAGTCTTCCTGCGCGTCCAGCGAGATGCGCGGCAGGAACACCTGGCCGACGGCCAGGTTGTTGTCCGGCGGGGTGTGGCCGATGACGCGGACGTGATCCTTGAAGAACTTCTGCGGCACCTGCACGTGGATGCCCGCACCATCGCCGGTCTTGCCGTCGGCGTCCACCGCCCCCCGGTGCCACACCGCCTTCAGCGCCTCGATGCCCTTTTCCACCACCGAGCGGCGGGGTTTGCCGTCGATGGCCGCGATGAAGCCGACGCCGCAGGCGTCGTGCTCGTCCGCCGGGTTGTAGGCGTGGGCGGTGGTCAGGTCGGCGGCGTTGCGCACGAAATCGGCGGCGAACTGTTCACCCTGGTTCATCTCGGTGGTCATCGATTGACCCTTTCGCGTCTTAGAAGACAGCAAGGGGCGTTGCCCCTTGACCCCACCAAGGGCCGCAAGGCCCTTGGAACCCATCGAAGGAAGAATAACAGCCGTCGGAGGCTTTATTCGGCGGCGGCGAGAACCGGCGCGGCGGCCTTGGCCTTGATGTAGGCGTGGATCTGCTCGGCGGCATCGCGGCCGTCGCGGATGGCCCACACGACAAGGCTGGCGCCGCGCACGATGTCGCCGGCGGCGAACACGCCGTCCAGGCTGCTCATCTTGGTGTGCGGGTTGGCCAGAACCGTCCCCCAGCGCGACACCTTCAGGTCCGGCGAGCCGAACAGGACCGGCAGGTTTTCCGGGTCGAAGCCCAGCGCCTTGACCACCAGATCGGCGGGGATGGTGAATTCCGAGCCGTCGATCACCTGCGGCGTCTGGCGCCCGGTGGCGTCGGCGACGCCCAGGTGGATGCGCACGGCCTTCACGGCACTCACCACGCCCGTGCCCTCGAAGGCTTCCGGGGCGGCCTGCCACAGGAACTCCACGCCTTCCTCTTCGGCGTGCGCCACTTCGCGCTGCGAACCGGGCATGTTCTTGCGGTCGCGGCGGTACAGACACTTGACCGATTTGGCACCCTGACGGATGGCGGTGCGCACGCAGTCCATGGCGGTGTCGCCGCCGCCGATGACCACCACGTCCTTACCCGCGGCGTTCAGCGAGCCGTCGTCGTATTCCGGCACCGCGTCGCCCAGATCCTTGCGGTTGGACACGGTCAGGTACGACAGCGCCGGCACGATGTTGCCCAGCCCGTCGCCCTTCACGCCCAGGTCGCGCGCCTTGTAGACGCCGGTGGCGATCAGCACCGCGGCGTGACGGTCGCGCAGGGTCTCCAGCGTGGCGTCGCGGCCCACGTCGAAATTCAGATGGAACACCACGCCGGCGTCGGCCAGCAGCGTCGCCCGCCGCTCCACCACGTCCTTCTCCAGCTTGAAGCCGGGGATGCCGTAGACCAGCAGGCCGCCCGCGCGGTCGTAGCGGTCGTAGACATGCACCTCGTACCCCTTGGCGCGGAGCTGTTCGGCGGCGGCCAGCCCGGCGGGGCCGGCGCCGATGATGCCCACCGACAGGCCCAGTTCCCGTTCCGGCGCCCGCGGCTTCACCCAGCCCTTTTCCCAGGCGGTGTCGGTGATGTAGCGCTCCACCGAGCCGATGGTCACGGCCCCGTGGGTGGATTGCTCGATCACGCAGTTGCCTTCGCACAGGCGGTCCTGCGGGCAGATGCGGCCGCAGATCTCGGGGAAGTTGTTGGTGGACTGGGACACCTCGTACGCTTCTTCCAGACGGCCTTCGGCGGTCAGCTTCAGCCAGTCGGGGATGTTGTTCCCCACCGGGCAGTGGACCTGACAGAAGGGAACGCCGCACTGGGAGCAGCGGTTGGCCTGCTCGTTGGCGCGCTCGTCGGAGAAACGGGCGTAGATTTCCCGGAAATCCTGGCGGCGGTCGTCGGCCTTGCGTTTGTCCGGCAAACACTGCGCGGTCTTCACAAAGCCCAGCATCTTCTGCTTCGCCATCGCCTTAACTCCTGGAAACATCGACAGTCAAAGATGTCCGCCACTCCACGGACCAATTGTCGTATACCCCATCAGAGAGGGCCCCGCGAGCAAAAAAAAGCCGATAGGTAACATATGTTGACCAATTTATGACAAGGCAGCCCTGCGCTCCTCACGCATCCCGAAGTCGCCGCAAAATCGGAAAGAAAATTAGTCCCGTTTCGGACCCATTGCCTTCTTCGGGGTACCCAACCATCCTGAATCGCCAAACCATCGGGGCGCTGATATAAGCCCGGCTGACGCTTCGCCGCGGTGCGGCAACGCACCCGGCCAGCCCACCTGCCCCGCCACCTACCTGATGGTTTCCGGCCCATGTTCGAACAGGTCGTTCAAGCCGCCCTCCTCGGCATCGTCGAGGGGGTGACCGAGTTCCTTCCCATCTCCTCCACCGGCCACCTGATCCTGCTGGTCGATCTTCTGGGGTTCGAGGGACCGCCGGGGAAGGTGTTCGAGGTGGTGATCCAGTTGGGCGCCATCCTGGCCATCTGCGTGGTGTATTTCGCCCGCCTGTGGCACGTGGTGACCGGCATGATCGCCCGCGACCCGCGGGCGTGGCGGTTCGCCACCGCCATCGTGCTGGCCTTCCTGCCCGCCGCGGTGCTGGGGGTGCTGCTGCACAAGATCATCAAGGAGGTGCTGTTCAACCCCACCGTGGTGTCGGTGGCGCTGGTGGTGGGCGGCATCGCCATCCTGCTGATCGAACGGCTGGTGCCCCCCGCCCGCCATCACGAGATCGAAAGCTTCACGCCGTGGCTGGCGCTGAGGATCGGGCTGTTCCAGAGCATCGCCATGATCCCCGGCGTGTCGCGGTCGGGGGCCACCATCCTGGGGTCGCTGCTGATGGGGGTGGACCGCAAGACGGCGGCGGAATTCTCCTTCTTCCTGGCGATCCCCACCATGCTGGGGGCCACGGTCTACGACCTGGGCAAGAACTGGGGCAGCCTGAGCTTCGACGGCGGGCTGATCATCGCCGTCGGCTTCGTCATGGCGTTCCTGTCGGGTCTGCTGGTGGTGCGGTCGCTGGTGGATTTCGTGGGCCGCTACGGCTTCGCGCCCTTCGGCTGGTACCGCATCGTTCTGGGGCTGTCGATGCTGGGGCTGCTCTATCTTTAAGGGAGGGCGGCGGGGCAATGGGACGGATTGGGAATAGCCGTGCGTCCGTCTTCGTTGATAGGCTTGTCCCAGCAACGATGAACGGCTTTCCGCATGGCCCCATTTCCCGCACGCGGCATCATCACCCGCACCGCCGGCGACGGCGACACCCCCCGGTGCGCCGGGATCTTTCTGGACGGACGGCGCGCCGCCTTTCCCTGGCAGCCGGCCGACCGATTCGGCCTGGACGATTACGCCGCCAGCGTCGAGGGCACCCTGGTGCTGGTGGCGGAGGCGGAGGGGGCCGTGACCGGCTTCGTATCCATCGACCCGTACGACCGTTTCATCCATGCCCTGTTCATCGACCCGGCGTGGCAGAGCCGGGGGATCGGCACCATCCTGCTCCGCCATGCCCAGACCGTGCTGCCGGGGCCGATCCGGCTGGCGTGTGCGGTGCGGAACAAAGCGGCGCGGGCGTTCTACGAGCGGCGGGGATGGACCCCGGTGGACAGCCCGCGCACCGGCCCTCCCACCCATATCCTCTACCAAAGCGCCCATATCCTCTACCAAAGCGATTGTGCGGCGGAAAACCGCGCCCCCGCCGGATGCGCGGCACCCCCGCGGCACCGCTGAGGCGGATTGAGAAGTCCGGCGCCCTTGGTTAAAGTCCCCAGACCATGCGAACCCTTTTCCATCATACCCTGTCCCCCGCCGCGCGGCTGGCCCGCGTGATGATGGCGGAAAAGGGCATTCCGTTCGAACCCGTGGTCGAAAGGCCCTGGGACTGGCGGGACGACTTCCTTGCCCTCAACCCGGCGGGCGAGGTGCCGGTGCTGGTGGAGGAGGACGGGGCCGTCATCGCCGACGGCTTCGCGCTGATCGAATATCTGGAAGAGGCGTACCCCGACCCGGCCCTGCTGCCGCTGGACATCGACTTCCGCGCCGAGGTGCGGCGGCTGACGAGCTGGTTCCTGGGCAAGTTCGGGCGCGAGGTGGTGGACACGCTGGTGGGGGAAAAGCTGGTCAAGCGCGTGTCGGGACAGGGCCAGCCCTATGCCCCCGCCATCCGCGCCGGCCTGAACAACATCAACCATCACCTGGAATACATCGGCTTCCTGTCGGACCGCCGCCCGTGGCTGGCCGGCCCGGCCTTCACCCTGGCCGATCTGGCCGCGGCATCGGCGCTGTCGTGCGTGGATTACACCGGCGACATCCCCTGGGACCGCCACCCGGAGGCCAAGGACTGGTACGTGCGCATCAAGTCGCGCCCCAGCTTCCGCCAGCTCCTGACCGACACCCTGCCGGGCTGCCCCCCGCCGCGCCATTACGCGGACCTGGATTTCTGAATTGGGGGCCTGCGGCTTCGCATACCCCCCTCTCCCCGCCCCGGGAGGGAGCCGGGGAGAGGGAGTTTCGGGCGTTACTGCGCCGTCAGCCGCAGCAGATTGGTCCGCGCGGTGCGGGCCGCCGCCGAGTCGGGCTCGCGGGACGCGACAAGCTCCCAATCGGCCTTGGCCTCGTCCGCCTTGCCCGCCGCCGCCTTGATGGCGCCGCGCAGCACCAGCGCCTCCCCGTCGCCGGGGCGCAGCTCCAGCGCGTGGTTCACGTCGTCCATGGCCATGGGAAGGTTGGACAGAGCCTTGTGCGCCGCCGCCCGGTACAGATAGGCATCGGCCCGCCCGGCGTCCCGCGCGATCGCCGCGTCCAGGTCGGCCAGCGCGTCCCAGAACCGTTCCGCCTCCGCCCGCGCGAAGGCCCGGTCGATCAGCAGATCCACATCGCCGGGGGTGCCGTCCAGCGCTTGTGTGTAGAGCGCCTCCGCCCGCGCCGCGTCACCGGCCCGCAGCCACGCCCACCCGGCCTGCCCCAGAAGCGAGGCCGTGGCCTTGGCGTCCCCCTGTCCCAGCAGCGGGGCCAGGGTTTCCAGCCGCCCGCCGGCCTCGGCGAAATCGCCCTTGTGGAACAGGGCCATGGCCTGGCACAGCCGGGCGCGGTCGCCGCCGTCGCGCCCCTCCCACCCGCGCGCCCGCTCCAGGGCGGCGTCGGGGGCGGTTTCCGCCAGCGCGATGCAGTTCTGCAGTTCCCCGTGCGGCGGCCCGTCGGCCAGGGCCGGTGCCGCCACCGGCACGGCAAGGGCGGTCACCAGAAGGACGGCGGGCAGAAAGGCGGCTTTGGGGCGGGCGTTCTGCATGAGGGAGTTGCTTCGCGTCATGGCCCTTCTACACTTCACCAATGGCCCGGCCGATGCAAGAGCCTGCCCCCACCGCAAGGGACGCCCATGACCACCCCCCGCCTGTTCATTTTCGGCCTTGGCTACACCGCCGGCGTTCTGGCCCGCGACCGGCTGGCCCAGGGCTGGCGCGTCGCCGGCACCTGCCGCAGCGCGGAGAAGCGCGCCGCCCTGGAGGCCCAGGGGATCGAAGCCTTCGTCTTCAGCCGCGACACGCCCCTGGCCGATGCCGCCGCCGCCCTGGCCGGCGTCACGCACCTGCTGTTCAGCGTGCCGCCCGACAGCCGCGGCGACCCGGTGCTGGGCTGCCACGGGCGGGACATCGCCGACCTGATCTCCGTCGATTGGGCCGGCTACCTGTCCACCACCGGCGTCTACGGCAACACCAACGGCGAGTGGGTGAGCGAGGCCGCGTGGCTGAAGCCCGGCAACGACCGCCAGCGCCAGCGGGTGGAGGCGGAACGGGGCTGGCAGGCCCTCTACCGCCAGCGGGGGCTGCCGCTGCACGTCTTCCGCCTGCCGGCCATCTATGGGCCGGGGCGCAGCGCGCTGGACCATGTGCGCGCCGGCACCGCCCGGCGCATCGACAAGCCGGGACAGGTCTTCGCGCGCGTGCATGTGGAGGACATCGTGGGCACCCTGCTGGCCTCCATGGCCCGGCCCAGTCCGGGGTCCATCTATAATGTGGCCGACGACGCCCCGACCCCCTCGCCCGAGGTGATCGAGTACGCCTGCTCCCTTCTGGGGGTGGAGCCGCCGCCGCTCATCCCCTTCGACCAGGCCGAGCTGTCGCCCATGTCCGCCGGTTTCTGGAGCGAGAGCCGGCGCGTGAAGAACGACCGCATCAAGACCCGGCTGGGCGTGAACCTGCGCTACCCCGACTACCGCGCCGGGCTGGAGGCCCAATGGAAAGCAGAGAAAAATAGTTAGTTATCTAATACAAAACAAAGAAATAAAATCCACCGTCTTTAACCAAGTGCGGCACAAAGACATTCGACAAACGGTAAGCAGTTTATAATAATCGGGTGGGATCATCGTCGGGATCCGTCATGAAACCTGAGAGGTTCAGGAAGGCATGGCCCTCATCTCCCCACCCGAACCGCCCCCGCCGAACGCGGATTGCTTTCAGACATCATCATTAGATCCCGTTCTGTTTCGCCGGAAAATGGACGAGGTGGTCTCGGCCATCCCGCTCCACGCCATCCGTCCGGTTCTGGACGCCATCGACGGTGCCGCCGGCGCCAACGGCGAGCGGGCGCGGCATCTGCGCGACGCGCTGGTGGAGCATTTCAACCGCCTGCGGCCCATGAAGGCGCGGCGTCTGTTCACCGGCCTGTTCGAACCGTTCCTGGTGGATGACCCGGTGCTGTACCGGGCGCCCGCCGGGGTTCCGGGGCTGATCCAGCGGGTGGACATGGGCGGGCTGTGGGCGGCGCTGTCGCAGATGGCCTTTCCCGGCCTGGCGGCGGAGGTGCAGTGCCGGCTGGACGATCTGGCCCGCGACCGCATCCTGGACGAGGTGCTGACCGGGCCGGAGGCCATGGCCCTGCGCGATTCCATGCGGCGGGCGGCGGCGGATTTCCTGGTGACGCTGGACCGGGATTTCCGCCTGTCCAGCCGTTTCCTGATGCTGGCCAACGACGAGGCGGAGCACGACGCCCGCCTGCGCACCCATTACCTGAACCGCAAGGCCCCCATCGATGCCGAGATGCTGGGGTTCGTCCGCGCGGTGCTGGAAAACAACGCCGGCCTGCTGCCGCTGGCCGACCGGCTGCGCCGCGACATGGATCAGATCACCGCCGCCGCCGCCAACCCCGCCACGGAGGAGGAGGGGCTGTCGGCCCTGATGGCCGGCTATTCCCGGCGGGTGCGCGACCTGGGCCCGGCCTTCCGCATCCAGTCGCAGGCCCTGGCCTGGACCGCCCCGCTCTATGCCCTGAACGTCCGCGGGCGCACCGACGTGTTCCAGCGCTATATCCGCGAGCACGGCGGGGCCGGCGTCGATGACCAGCACCCGCTGCGCCGCACGCTGATGGCCCATTTCAGCGCCAGTTGCACCACCATCCACGAGGTGGTGGACGGCCTGTTCGGGGACATCGACATGCTGGACGGCGGCGTGCTGTCGGTGAACCGCCCGGCGCGCGACCTGCTGACCACGGCGGTGGAGCGGTTCGAACGCACGCTGGCGGCGGTGTCGGGCACCGGCATCCTGGCCAACCGCACCAGCGGCCCGGCCATCCGCACCGCCCTGTCCGACGTCACCCGCCGGCTGACCCAGATGATCCTGCCGGCGCTGGCGGTGCGGCTGCAGGCGGCGCTGAACGCCCGCCACGCCTGCGCCCCCGACCACGACGACGTGCTGTGGCTTCTGGGGCTGGTGTGGCATTGGGGACGGAACCTGGGCAGCGTCGGCTATGCCAGCCCCGAGATCAAATCCCTGCGCCTGTTCGCCCTGGAACAGGGGCGGGTCGCCTTTCTCCAGGCCATGCAGGTGAGCGACGGCGAACGGGTGGACGCGCGGATGGCCCACCTGCTGCGCATCCGCCGGCTGGTCGCGGCCATCGGCGAAGACATCACGCCGTGGATCACCCCGGCCAGCCCGGGGCTGCACCGGGTGGTTCACGCCTATCTCGATGGCCGCGACCCCATCGGGGCGGAGGAATGGGTGGTGATCGACGGCTTCGCCCAGTCGCTGCGGGTGGAGCTGAACCGCTCGCGCAACTGGAAAAGTGCCGACCACGTGGCCACCTTGCGCCTGCACGAGGAGCGCCGCGGCCCGCCCGCCGCGGCGGCGGAGGGTGCCCTGTCCCCCCTGTAAGAAAGTGGCTGCGCCCAACGGGGCTGTGCTATGCTCGCGCCCCGCCGCTTGGCGGAACGGTATCGCTCAACCCCGTTCAGCGAATCCCCCAGGGTGTCACACGCGCGGGACGATTATGGCAGGATCGAAGACCAGCATGAACATCATCATCGAACGCGCCGCCCTGCTCCGGTCGTTGAGCCATGTGCAGAGCGTGGTGGAACGGCGCAACACCATTCCGATCCTGTCCAACGTGCTGTTGCAGGCCAAGGGGGGCGAGCTGTCCCTGTCGGCCACCGACCAGGAGCTGGAGATCGTCGAGTCGGTCCCCGCCGCGGTCAACCGTCCCGGCTCCACCACCGCTCCCGCCCACACGCTCTACGACATCGTGCGCAAGCTGCCCGATGGCAGCCAGGTGGAGATGGACGTCAGCACCGACGGCCATGTGCTGACGCTGAAGGCCGGACGGTCGCAGTTCAAGCTGGCCTGCCTGCCGGCGGCGGATTTCCCGCAGCTGTCGGGCGGCGAGATGGGCAACAGCTTCGCGCTGCCGGCCAACGACCTGCGCGCCCTGATCGACCGCACCCGCTTCGCCATTTCCACCGAGGAAACCCGCTATTACCTGAACGGCATCTTCCTGCATGCGGCCAAGGCCCACGGCAGCGCCCCCCCGTCCCTGCGGGCGGTCGCCACCGACGGCCACCGGCTGGCGCGGGTGGAAGTGCCGCTGCCCGAGGGGGCACAGGGCATCCCCGGCGTCATCATCCCCCGCAAGACCGTGGCGGAGGTGCGCAAGCTGATCGACGAGGCCGCCGACAGCATCGTGGTCGGCCTGTCGGAGACCAAGATCCGTTTCAACATCGATTCGATCGTTGTCACGTCGAAGCTGATCGACGGCACCTTCCCCGATTACGAGCGCGTGATCCCCAGCGGCAACGACAAGATCCTGGAGGTGGACACCAAGGCGTTCGCCGCCGCGGTGGACCGCGTGGCCACCATCTCCACGGAAAAGAGCCGGGCGGTGAAGCTGGCGGTGAGCCGCGGCAGCCTGACGCTGTCCGCCACCTCGCCCGAGGCCGGCAGCGCCACGGAAGAGCTGGAAGCCTCCTATGACGACACCGCGCTGGAGATCGGCTTCAACTCCCGTTACCTGCTGGACATCACCCAGCAGATCACGGGCGACCGGCTGAGCTTCGCCTTGGCCGACGCCGCATCGCCGACCATCGTCCGCGACATGGCGACCGAGGCGGCGCTCTACGTCCTGATGCCCATGCGCGTCTGATAGGGCGCGTCTGATCAATTCACCGGGTTCCAAGGGCCGCCGGCCCTTGGCAGGGGTGCGGGGACGGCGTTCCCGCGTAATCGTTGACCTTTCCATCCCTTTCCCTCTCCCGCCTGACGCTGACCCGCTTCCGCAGCTACACCCACGCGCGCCTGGATCTCGACCGGCGCCCGGTGGTGCTGACGGGCGGGAACGGTGCGGGCAAGACCAACCTGCTGGAAGCCGTCAGCTTCCTGTCGCCGGGCCGTGGCCTGCGCGGGGCCAAGCTGGCGGAGGTGGAACAGATCGGCGGCACCCCCGGCTGGGCGGTGGCGGCGGTGCTGCAAAGCCCGCTGGGCGCGGTGGACATCGGCACCGGCCGCGAGTGCCTGGACAACGACCGCGACCGCCGCGCCGTCCACATCGACGGCCACCCGGCCAAGAGCCAGACGGCGCTGGCCGATCACGTCACCATGGTCTGGCTGACCCCGGTGATGGACCGGCTGTTTCAGGACGGGGCGGCGGGGCGGCGGCGTTTCCTCGACCGGCTGGTGTTCAGCTTCGACCCCGCCCACGCCGGGCGCCTGTCCCGGTACGAGCACAGCCTGCGCGAACGCGCCCGCCTGCTGCGGGACGGGCGGTTCGACGACGGCTGGCTGTCGAGCCTGGAGGACCAGATGGCGACATCGGGCGTGGCGGTGGCCGCCGCCCGGCTGGAGGTGGTGCGGCGCCTGCGCGCGGCGTGCGGCCGCGGCATCGGTCCCTTTCCCGGCGTCGATCTTTCCGTGACCGGAACGGTGGAGGGCTGGCTGGCCGCCGGCCCCGCCCTGGCGGCGGAGGACGCGTTCCGCCAATCCTTGCGGGAATCCCGCCGGGTGGATGCCGTCAGCGGCGGGGCCGCTGCCGGGCCGCACAAGAGCGATCTGGACGCCCGCCATCAGGCCAAGGACATGCCCGCCGCCCTGTGTTCGACGGGGGAGCAGAAGGCGCTGCTGCTGGCCATCGTGCTGGCCAACGCCCGCCTGTTGACCGCCGAAACCGGCACGGCACCTCTGGTGTTGCTGGACGAGGTGGCCGCGCATCTGGACGAGGAACGGCGCGATGCGCTGTTCGCCGAGATTCTGGCGCTGGGGGCGCAGGCGTGGATGACCGGCACCGACGCGGCCATGTTCGCCCCGCTGGGCGGTGCTGCGCAGCGTTTGCGCATCGAAAACGGGGCCGCCGTGCCCGACGGATAGCCGGCCCCGCGCCAATCACGGGCACTGCCGGTGAAAATCGGCGGACCGGCATGGAAAGACCGCTTTTTTCAACCTCTTCTGCTATACTCCGGCCATGGCACAGGAAGCTTTGACCCCCCCCCCTCCCCCGCGAGGATTACGGCGCCGAATCGATCACGGTTCTGCGCGGGCTTGACGCCGTGCGCAAGCGGCCCGGCATGTACATCGGCGATACCGACGACGGGTCCGGCCTGCACCACATGGTGTACGAGGTCGTGGACAACGCCATCGACGAGGCGCTGGCCGGCTATTGCGACCGGGTGGACGTGACGCTGAACGCCGACGGGTCGGTGACCGTCCGCGACAACGGCCGCGGCATCCCCACCGACATCCATTCCGAAGAAGGGGTGTCGGCGGCGGAGGTGGTCATGACTCAGCTTCACGCCGGCGGCAAGTTCAACCAGAACTCCTACAAGGTGTCGGGCGGCCTGCACGGTGTGGGCGTGTCGGTGGTCAACGCGCTGTCGGAAACGCTGGACCTGCGCATCTGGCGCGGCGGGCGGGAATGGACCATGCGCTTCCGCCACGGCGTCGCCGACGCCCGGCTGGCCGACACGGGCGAGGCGCCGGACCTGGGCGGCGGCAAGCGCCTGTCCGGCACCGAAGTGACCTTCCTGCCGTCCAAGGAAACCTTCTCCAACACCGAATTCGATTTCGCCACGCTGGAACACCGGCTGCGCGAGCTGGCCTTCCTCAATTCCGGCGTCCGGCTGATCCTGACCGACGCCCGCGGCGTGGAACCCAAGGTCGTCGAGCTTCATTACGAAGGCGGACTGGAAGCCTTCGTCACGTGGCTGGACCGCTCCAAGGTGCCGCTGCACAAGCCCGCCATCACCATGAAGGCCGAACGCCAGACCGAACACGGCGGCACGGTCACGGTGGAATGCGCGCTGCAGTGGAACGACAGCTACCATGAAACCACGCTGTGCTTCACCAACAACATCCCGCAGAAGGACGGCGGCACCCATCTGGCCGGGTTCCGCGGGGCGCTGACGCGGGCCATCAACAGCTATGCCACCGAATCCGGCATCGCCAAGAAGGAAAAGGTCAACCTGTCGGGCGACGACGCGCGCGAAGGGCTGACCTGCGTGCTGTCGGTGAAGGTTCCGGACCCGAAATTCTCCAGCCAGACCAAGGATAAGCTGGTGTCGTCCGAGGTCCGCCCGGTGGTGGAATCGGTGGTCGGCGAATTCCTGGCCCAGTATTTCGAGGAACACCCCGCCGACGCCCGCCGCGTGGTGCAGAAGGTGGTGGAAGCCGCCGCCGCCCGCGAGGCCGCCCGCAAGGCACGCGAACTGACCCGCCGCAAGGGTGCCCTGGACATCGCCTCCCTGCCCGGCAAGCTGGCCGATTGCCAGGAGCGCGACCCGGCGCTGTCGGAACTGTTCATCGTGGAGGGCGATTCGGCGGGCGGCTCGGCCAAGCAGGGCCGGTCGCGCCAGTTCCAGGCCATCCTGCCGCTGCGCGGCAAGATCCTGAACGTGGAGCGCGCCCGGTTCGACAAGATGCTGTCGTCGGCGGAAATCGGCACGCTGATCGCCGCGCTCGGCACCGGCATCGGGCGGGAGGAGTTCGATTCCGCCAAGGCCCGTTACCACAAGATCATCATCATGACCGACGCGGACGTGGACGGCAGCCACATCCGCACGCTGCTGCTGACCTTCTTCTTCCGGCAGATGCCCGATCTGATCGACAAGGGCTATCTCTACATCGCCCAGCCGCCGCTGTACCGCATCAAGCGCGGCAACGCCAAGGAACGGTATCTGAAGGACGACCGGGCGCTGGAGGAATACCTGATCGAGGCGGCGCTGGGCGATCTGGCGGTGCAGACCGCCGACGGCACGCTGCTGCAGGGCGACGTTCTGGTCGATCTGGTGGAGAAGTCGCGCGCCACCCGCCCCAACATCGAGGCGCTGGCCCGCAAGGCCGGCAACCTGACGGCGGTGGAGCAGGCAGCGGTGATGGGCGCCCTGTCCGTCAACCTCGTTTCGAACCCGGAACAGGCCCAGGCAGCGGCGGAAGCCGTGGCCGCCCGCCTGAACGCCCTGGATGCCGAGGGTGGGTGGAACGGTGCGGCGCTGGCCGACGGCGGCTATCAGCTCACCCGCACCCGCCGCGGCGTGACCCACCGCCACAGCTTCGACGCCGACCTGCTGAAGAGCGGGGAAGCGCGCAAGCTGGACGCGCTGGCCGCCGACCTGAAGCGGTCGTTCGAGAACCCGGCCCGCGCCTTTGAGAAGCAGAAGGAAACCCGGCGTCTGACCGGGCCGACGACGCTGTTCGACACGGTGATGGAACTGGGCCGCCGCGGCGTGACCATCCAGCGGTACAAGGGCCTGGGCGAAATGAACCCCGACCAATTGTGGGAAACCACGCTGGACCCGGCCAAGCGCTCGCTGCTCCAGGTCCGCGTCACCCACGCCGACCAGGCGGAGGAGGTGTTCTCCACCCTGATGGGCGACATCGTGGAACCCCGCCGCGACTTCATCCAGGAAAACGCGCTGAAGGTGGCGAATCTGGACGTGTAAGAATAACCGTTCCTTATCTTCAAAAGACGCCGGCGGGGGCCGCGGAAGATTTCCACGGCCCCGTCGGTATTCCGCCGTGCACTTATTGCGCCAGCCATTTCCTAAGCTGGGTCAGGTACGGCTTCGGTACCCCGACATGCTGATCAAACAGTTTTGCCCCCTCACCTGGGGGGCTGTGATCGGTGGCCGAAGCAGCCTTATCCTTTTGCCCAACGGCACGTCCCAGCAGTGCTGGACCACCGGCCCCCAATAGGAACGCCTCCCAACGTTGGGCAACATCGCTGGCGATCGCGATGGCCACCGCGATAATCACCGCCAGAATTAAAACCACCCAAAAACGCGATTCGCGAATTTCACCAACAGGGTCGGCACTGTTGTAAAGACGCAGACTTTCATGCGCCACAGCCCCCAGGGCAGCAAGGCCTACTTTCACGAACATGTCCAGCCCTTGCCCGCCCGTTGGTAAGAGCTGCCCCCCTAATGCCATATCCATCAAAAACTCCCATTTTTGTTCATATCTGTGCCATTATGCCCTTTTCACGCTTGCAAACTTTAACAGAGCAATCGTGACGATTATATGAAACAATTATTGATCTAAAAGGGAAACAAGAAGAATGGGATCGGATCACTCCAGACAGACCGGCGACATCCCTGCGGCCAGCCATCGCAGTTCCTCGGACAGCACCAGGATGGCGGAGGACACAGGAACTTTAAAAGCGGAAAGGTTGGAAAAACCGCCCCTTGGCCGCCCATGGACACGCGGCAGTCTGGCACGCTGGAAAAACGATACGCTGGGATTGGCCCGCCGCCGGCATTTGTTGGCGGCGTGCAGCACGGTGCAAGCCCGGTTGACTTGTGACGGCCCCCAGACCCAGCCTGCATGCGGGTGTGAACATTACGCTAGCGTATCCATTGGGGTACCCACCCCAGTACCCGGCAGACGGACACGCTTTACCGGATACTACCCCATTCTGGTGGAAAGCAATGATCCCGGCGTTCTGGCATGGGCACGCGCCACGTTCCCCACCGGCATCGACGGAGTGCCGGTGGTAATTCGAGAATGCCATCCCCCTGTGCTTCAGGCCCGTATCGGCGCATGCCTCAGCCATGCCGATAACCGGGCGAATTTCGGAACGCTGGGATGCTTTTTGCGACGTGATGACCAGATCTTCGCTCTGACCGCCGCCCATGTGGTGACGCTAGGGGCCGATATGGTGAAGGTGGGTGCCGAAGTCGTCAGCCCGTCCCATGCCCGCAGTTTCCTCTTAAAACAGGCACAGCTTTTGGGAACCATCGAACAGATGGCATCCGATCAAGACGCCTGTCTTATCGGCCTGACCCCTGAACAATCGGCCCGCGCACGCAACGATATTCCCCGGCGCAAAGGCCCCAAGCCCTTGCGCTGTTTGGCAGGAAACGGCTTGAGCAAAAGCGCAGGCAAAGATGGCACGGTGATCTGGGACGATGGCTGGGCCGTTGTCGGTCTGCGGGTTGCCAAGGTCGGTGCCGCCAAAGGCAATTACCGCGTCGGCCATGTTCACAAGGTGAAGCAGGACATTTCCTTCACCGACGGGGCCACTCTCAAGGGGCTGTTTACCGTCCGAAGCGGCGATGGCCGCGTGTTTTCCGAAGGCGGGGATTCCGGCAGCGTGGTTTTCGAAGACAGCGGGCGACGTCCTGTCGGGCTTCTTCTGGGGGGAAACGGCGCGGAAAGCGTCTGCGCCGAATTCAACGACATCCTCTACACTCTCGATGCCGACCTGATGTAACCCTACCCCCACATGACATACCGGGCAGATCGTGCTCTGCCCGGTATTCGCCATTCCTCCGAAGAGAGGTCAATACAAACGGTACGGATCCGACTCTTCGATTTCCACGGTCAGCCCGGCCAGAATTTGGCGTATCTCCCCCATAGGAGCATGGCGGCCCCGCTGCACGGTGACGACGACATGTTCCTGCCCTTGCCGGCCACCAATGCCGATTCCAACCACACCCGGCATTTGCATCACCGTATCACGCCGCTGGTCCAGGATCGGCTCCCACGCAGGACCCCGGCGTTCCGGCAGTTTCCGTATCCGCATCACTGTCAGACCCTGTTTTCAGAGTCCTTGAGTCTCTACCAAGAGCCGATATGGAGCAAGCTCTCTTTCGTGGTGTTTCCGTGACAATCTGGAGGACGCCTGCCGGACCTCTCCCCTCACCGGTCGTGCCGGGGCGCCATCTGGTCGATGCGGTGGGCCAGATCCACGTCGGTCTGGGTCACGCCCTCGGCCTTGCGGCAGGACAGGATGATTTCCACCCGGCCCTCGTCGTTGAACCATTCGGGATAATGGTCGGCGCGGGCCGCCAGCAGCGCCACCTGATTCATGAACCCCCACGCGGCGGCGAAGTCGGCGAAGTGGTAGGTCTTGCGGATCGCATCGCGGTCCAGCACCTCCGACCATCCGTGGAGTTCCTTCAGGGCCGTCTGGCGCCGGGCGCCCACCAGCTTTTCACCCATGATCGTGTCTCCCTTCGGTTCTGCTTTTTCTTCAACGGATAGAATCCGCCCCCGTTGCGCTTGGCACAAGGGGAAAGGCTCGCTACCTTCTGCCCCATGGCTGCGACCGCAAAACCCCATCCTTTCTCCCTGCCCCCCTCCATCGCCGATCTGGAGGCGATGGCCGACGAGGCCATGGGCACCATCCCCCCCGAACTGCGCGCCCACGTCAGCAACGTGCTGGTCCGCGTGGAGGATTTCCCCGACGAGGAAACCGAGGAGGAGATGGAGCTGGAAAGCCCCTTCGACCTGCTGGGCCTCTACCGCGGGGTGGATCTGATGCGCCAGAGCGTCAGCGACGTGCGCATGACCATGGATGCCATCTTCCTCTACCGCCGCCCCATCCTGGATTACTGGTGCGAGACGGGGGAGGATCTGTTCCACATCGTCCGTCACGTGCTGGTCCACGAGATCGGCCACCATTTCGGCTTCTCCGACGAGGATATGGAACGGATCGAGGGCGGATACGGCGACGAGGAATGAGGGACGCACCATGGACATGACCCGCCTGCACGCCCTGTTCGACGGGCTGCCCCGCCACGGCGTCGGCTCCGACGCGGCGACGCAGGAGGCGCTGCGCCGGTTGCGCGCCCACGGGCTGCCCGACGATCCGGCGGTGCTGGACATCGGCTGCGGCCCCGGACGGCAGACCATGATCCTGGGCCGGGTCACCGGCGGACGGGTTACCGCCATCGACACCCACCCGCCGTCGGTGGCCGAAACCCAGCGCAAGATCGCCGAGGCCGGCCTCGGCCGCCGGATGCAGGCCGAGCGCCGGTCCATGACCGAGTTGGACGTCTATGGCGAGGGGCGCTTCGATCTGCTGTGGGCCGAGGGGTCGATCTTCATCATCGGCTTCGACGACGGGCTGCGGCGCTGGCGCCCGTTGCTGCGCCCCGGCGGGCTGGTGGGGGTGAGCGAGCTGACGTGGCTGGCCGCCCACCCGCCGGCGGAGGCCGCGGCGTTCTGGGCCGAACGCTACCCCGCCATGCGCGGCACCGACGCCAACCGCCGCGCGGCGGAACAGGCGGGCTATGCCGTGCTCGACACCATCACCCTGCCCCCGGCGGCGTGGTGGACAGACTACCTGACGCCGCTGGAGCGCCGGGTGGCCGAGATGCGGGACCGCCACCGGCTGGACCCGGAATGGGACGCGCTGCTGAACGCCACCCAGGCGGAAATCGACCTCTACCGCCGCTGCGGCGCCAGTTACGGGTACGTCTTCTACCTGCTGCGGCGCCAGGGCTGATACGGGTTACGCGGCCTCCGCCGGCAGCGGGGCGACGGTCAGGGTGAAGGCGGTGCCCGGTGCGGTGCGTTCCACCGACAGCGCCCCGCCGCCCGGCTGGCCCGCCCCCACCTGGCGGGCCAGGGCGTGGACCACCTTCATGCCCAGGCTGCGGCTGCGGGTCCAATCCACCCCCTCGGGCAAGCCCACGCCGCGGTCGGCCACGGTCAGGGTCAACCCGCCGCCGTCCTGCCGTTTCAGGGCGACGCGGATCAGCTTGGGCATGTCCGCCGGGTGGCTGGCGGAAGGATAGGCGTGCTTGACGGCGTTGATCACCAGTTCGTTGATCATCAGCCCCAAGGTGACCGCGCGGTCCGCCGGCACCTCCACCGCATCCAGGTCGAGATCGAAGACCCAGCCGCCGCCTTCGTTGCGGATGGACTCCTCCACCTCCCGGCACAGGGCGGCGATGTAATCGTGCAGCGGAATGGCCGTGACGTTGCCGTCGCGGTAGAGCAGGGAATGGATGTCGCTGACCGCCCGCACCCGCCGGCCCGCGGCGTCCAGATGGGTGCGCACCGCCGGGTTGCCGGCGCTGCCGGCCTGGAGCGTCAGCAGGCTGGACACCAGATGCAGGCTGTTCTTGACGCGGTGGTTCACCTCCCGCATCAGCAGATCCTTCTGCGCCACCAGGGCGTCGCGCTCGGCCAGGGATTCCTTCAGGTCGGCCAGGACGGTTTCCAGGTCGCGGGTGCGCTCCCGCACGCTTTCCTCCAGCTCCTGGCGGATGCGGCGGGCCAGCCGCGCCTGACGGAAGCCGAAGGCCGACAGCGCCAGCAACGCGGCCCCCGCCACCGCCCCCAGGGGGATATAGGACGCCAGCGCCGACCGCCACGCCGCGTCCACCGCGGCGATGTCCACCTGAACCCCCACCGACAGCGGCCAGCGTTCCACCTGACGATAGGCGAACAGATAACGGTCGCCGCGCACCAGCCCGGTGCCCGGCTGCCGCTCAACCATCCCCTGCTGGATGGGGGTGAGCGGGGCCGGGTCGCCGCCCCCGGCGGGATAGCGCAGCAGCACGTCCTTGGGTGTTTCGCGGAACAGCACGAGGCCGGGATTGAACGACCGCTGCATCTCCTCCACGAAGGAGGCGAAATAGCGCGGCTCGATGGTGATGGAGGCGATGCCGCGGAACCCGCCCGCCTCATCCTCCAGCCGGCGGGACAGCAGGAAGGTGGGTTCCTTGGTGACCCGCCCGATGATGCGGCTGCTGACGACCGGCTCCCGCTCGCCGGATTTCGGCACCAGGAAGGCTTCGCGGTCGGCGGCGTTGGAATAGGGGGCGGGAAAGGCGAAGGTGGTCAGACGCAACAGCCCCTGGTCATCGTTCAGCCAGATGGCGTCGATGAAGGGCAGCGGCTGGTTCAGCCGGCGCAGCCGGTCCCACAGGGCACGGTCGGCCTGGATGGCGTCCCAGCTTTTCAGCCGCGCTTCCTCCCCCACCTGGGCCACCAGCAGGTCGGCGGCGTCGAAGATGCGGGCGGTGTGCTGGGCCAGCACGCGGGCGTCGGTGGCGACCTGGGTTTCCGCCTCGGCCCACACCCGCGCGCGGGTCTGCTGCACCACCACCAGGGCGGCCAGCAGCAGCACCGCCAGCCCGGTGACCCCCAGCCAGCCGAACGCCGCCTCCAACCGCGGGCGCCGGGCGGCGCCGGCTGCATGGGCAGCGGCCGGAACAGGAGGCGGACCCGCCGGTGTCTGGGTATGGACGGCCATCACTCACATGAAACGGCAAGGGCGGGACGGGGGGCATGATAAACCGTCCGCCTCCCCCCCGCACCCGGATTTTGGGGTGGGGGAGCGGCCACCCGCGCCTTGCGGGGCGGGCGGGGACGGTTATACTCCCCCCGATTTCGATCCGCCCCGTTACAGGAGTTTCTTCATGGCCCCGGCCACCTTCGATGTCACCGGCATCGGCAACGCCATCGTTGACGTCATCGCCCATGCCGACGACGCCTTTCTGGCCGACAACGCCATCGAAAAGGGGGCGATGACCCTGATCGACACCGCGCGGGCCGAGGAACTCTATGGCCGCATGGGGCCGGGCATCGAGGTGTCGGGCGGGTCCGCCGGCAACACCATGGCCGGCTTCGCCGCCCTGGGCGGCACGGGTGCCTACATCGGCAAGGTGGCCGACGACCAGCTCGGCGCCGTGTTCCGCCACGACATCCGCGCCGCCGGGGTGCGGTTCGACACCGCGCCCCTGACCGGGGGGGCGCCCACCGCCCGCTGCCTGATCCTGGTCACGCCGGACGCCCAGCGCTCCATGAACACCTATCTCGGCGCCTGCGTCGAGCTGGGGCCGGAGGACATCGACGAGGATCTGATCGCCGCCTCCCAGGTCACCTACATGGAAGGCTATCTGTGGGATCCGCCGCGGGCCAAGGAGGCGTTCCGCAAGGCCGCCGCCATCGCCCACGGGGCGGGCCGGGCGGTGTCGCTGTCGCTGTCGGATTCCTTCTGCGTCCACCGCCACCACGCGGAATTCCGCGATCTGGTGGACAACCACGTCGATATCCTGTTCGCCAACGAGCATGAGATCGGCGCGCTGTACGGCACCGACGATTTCGCCGCCGCGCTGGCCGCGGTGAAGGCGCTGGGCAAGACCGCCGCCTTGACCCGCAGCGAAAAGGGCGCCGTCATCGTGTGGAAGGGCGAGGTGGTCGAGGTGCCCGCCGAGCCGGTGGCCAAGGTGGTGGACACCACCGGGGCCGGCGACCTCTACGCCGCCGGCTTCCTGTTCGGCGCCACCCGCGGGCTGGCCCCGGCGGTGTGCGGGCGTCTGGGCGCCATCGCCGCCGCCGAGATCATCAGCCACGTGGGTGCCCGCCCCGAGGTGCCGCTGGCCGATCTGATCCGCAGCAAGGGCGTGCTGTAACGACCGGCCGATTGAGCTACCATCCAAACCCCCTCTCTTTTTATCGCTAAAAAGGGGGGAGGTTTGGAGGTGCCAACCTCCAAGCGGGGCCGGGGCGGCAGCCCCGCACACACAATGAGCTTCGCCCGTTCCGTCGCCACCGTCGGCGGCCTGACCCTTCTCAGCCGGCTTGCCGGTTTCGTCCGCGACATCCTGACCGCCGCCGTGCTGGGGGCGGGGCCGGCGGCGGACGCCTTTTTCGTGGCGCTGAAGCTGCCCAACATGTTCCGGCGGCTGTTTGCCGAGGGTGCCTTTTCCGTCGCCTTCGTGCCGCTGTTCACCGAAACCCTGGAGCGCGACGGGCGGGAAGCGGCCCAGCGCTTTGCCGGGCGGGCGGCGGGAGTGCTGCTGGCGGTGCTGATCCCCCTGACCGGGCTGGCCATCGCCGCCATGCCGTGGATCATCCCGCTGCTGGCCCCGGGCTTCACCGACGAGCCGGCGAAATTCGCCCTGACCGTGGATCTGGCGCGGCTGACCTTCCCCTATCTGCTGCTGGTGGCGCTGGTGGCGCTGCTGGGCGGGGTGCTGAACGCGCTGGGGCGGTTCGCACCGTTCGCCGCCGCCCCCGTGGCCTTCAACCTGACGCTCATCGCCGCGTTGCTGGCGGCCCCCCGGCTGGGTGTCGATCCCGGCCCGGCCCTGGCGGCGGCGGTCAGCCTGTCGGGGGTGGTTCAGGTGGTGTGGATGGTGGCGGCCTGCCGGGCGGCGGGGGTGCGGCTGCGGGTGGCGTGGCCGCGGCTGACACCCGACATGCGCCGGCTGTTCCGGCTGGCCGGGCCGGCGGCCCTGGGGGCGGGGGTGATGCAGATCAACCTGTTCCTCAACATGGTGATCGCATCGCTGCTGCCGTCGGGGGCGGTGTCGTACCTCTATTACGCCGACCGGCTGAACCAGATGCCGCTGGGCATCATCGGCATCGCCATCGGCACGGCGCTCCTGCCGCTGCTGTCCCGCCATGCCGCGGCAGGAGACGCGGCGGCGCTGCGCCACGACACCAGCCGGGCCATGGAATTCGGGCTGCTGCTGGGGCTGCCGGCGGCGGTGGCGCTGGGGGTGGCGGGGCACGCCATCGTGGCGGTGCTGTTCCAGCGCGGCGCCTTCGGCCCGGCGGACGTGACGGCCACCGCCTGGACCCTGGCGGCCTATGCCGTGGGCATCCCGGCCTTCGTGGTGGCGAAGGTGCTGAGTGCCGCCTTTTTCGCCCGTCAGGACACCGGCACCCCGGTGCGCATCGCCCTGGCGGTCACCGCGGCCAACATCGCCCTGGCCCTGGCCCTGCTGCCGTGGCTGGCCCAGGCCGGCATCGCGCTGGCGACGGGGGTGGCGGCGTGGCTCAATCTGGTGCTGCTGGGGGTGACGCTGCACCGCCGCGGCCAGTTGGGCCTGGACACCCGTTTCCGGCATCGCGCCCCCCGCATCGCCGCGGCGGCGCTGGGCATGGGGGCGGGTTTGGCGGCGGGGGTGGCCCTGCTGGCCCCGTGGCTGGACTCCGGCGTCACGCTGGTGCGGGTGGCGGCCCTGGGGGTGCTGGTGGCGGGGGGCTGCGGGGTGTTCCTGACGCTGGCCCACGGGCTGGGCGGCACGGATCTGGCCGACCTGAAGGCGCTGGCGCGGCGAAAGCGCCGTGGGGATGCAAGCGAGGAAAAGCCGGACTGACGCTTGGTCTGCACCGGCGTTCCTGGCCGGCCCCCCGATCTTTCGTTACAAAGTCATCCTGCGTGAAGAATCCCACCCATCAGGAGCCCCCGATGAGATCAACGCTTATCATGCTGCTGGCGATCGCCTTGATGCCCGTTGCCGCCAACGCACAGGAAGAAGGATCCAGCCCTTTCGGGATCTCGATGGGCAGCTCCATCGAAAAATTTACAGTCAAAGAAGCAAAGAAAAACGGCATGTACGAGATCAACCCGCCGCCGAAAGCGGGAAAGGTCTTTGAGGACTATAGCGTGACCTATCACAAGGACACGGGAATCTGTAAAATTCACGTGACGACCCCGATCATCGTCACGAATCCCGCAGGGGATAAGGTGAAAACGACATTCAACGCAATCAAGAATGAAAACGACCGGATTTACGGGACCGGCCAGCTTTACGACCGGCTGGATGCGGGAAGCACCCTGACCAAGCCGGAAGACTGGATGGCGAGCATAGCAAAGGATCAGCGTCTCTTCGGCGCCATATGGTCGCGGAGCAAGGGCCTGAAGATGGCCGGGAACGTCGATCGGGTAACGCTGATGACCTACGCCAGCGATGGCAACATCGGATTTCTGATCGCCCGCTATGAATTCAGCAACTACCCCGACTGCAAAGCCAAGCTTGGGATCCAGGACTGAACGCCGCGGGGACGGCAAACGGCGCCCGCCTACCCCGCCGTCTTCTCCGTGAACCCGCACAGGTCGCGGATGATGCAGGCCGCACAGTCGGGCTTGCGCGCCTTGCACACATAGCGCCCGTGCAGGATCAGCCAGTGGTGGGCGTGGCGGCGGTAGGGGCCGGGGACCACCGCCAGCAAGCCCCGCTCCACCGCCTCCGGCGTCTTGCCGGGGGCCATGCCGGTGCGGTTGCCGACGCGGAAGATGTGGGTGTCCACCGCCATCGTCTCCTCGCCCCACGCCACGTTCAGCACCACGTTGGCGGTCTTGCGCCCCACGCCGGGCAACTGCTCCAGCGCCTCGCGGTCGCGGGGAACGTCGCCGCCGTACTCGCACAGCAGGATTTCCGACAGCTTGATGACGTTCTTGGCCTTGGTGTTGAACAGGCCGATGGTCTTGATGTAGGCGCGCAGCCCCTCCTCCCCCAATTCCAGCATCTGGGCGGGGGTGGTGACGCGCGCGAACAGCGGGCCGGTGGCGCGGTTGACGCCCACGTCGGTGGCCTGGGCCGACAGCACCACCGCCACCAGCAGCGTGTAGGGATTGACGTAGGCCAGTTCGCTTTTCGGCTCGGGGCTGGCGGCCTGGAACCGGCGGAAGGCTTCCTCGATGGCGGCGGGGGTCATGGGCGCACCCGTCACAGCAGGGCCAGCAATTCGTTGACGAAGCCCGGCACCACCTCGGTCGCCGGCCCCAGCACCGATTCGGCGAAGAGGGTCGCCCCCTCCGACGGCTCCAGGTTCAGTTCCACCGTGTGGGCGCCGTTGGCCCGCGCCTCGGCCACGAAACCGGCGGCGGGATAGACGTTGCCCGACGTGCCGATGGACACGAACAGGTCGCACGCCGCCAGCGCCTCGTAAATGCGTTCCATCTGATAGGGCATCTCGCCGAACCACACCACGTCGGGGCGCAGGGTGCCCACCGCCCCGCAGTTGGGGCAGGCGTCGGTCACCGACAGGTCGCTGGTGCAGCGCTCCACCACGCGGCACTGGGTGCAGAACGCCTTCAGCAATTCCCCGTGCATATGGATCAGCCGCTGCTGCCCGGCACGCTCGTGCAGGTCGTCGATGTTCTGGGTGACCACCAGCACGTCCGCCGGCCACAGCCGTTCCAGGTTGGCCAGCGCGAAATGGGCGGCGTTGGGCACCACGCCGGGGTCGTTCAGCCCATGGCGGCGGGCGTTGTAGAACGCCTGGACGCGGGCGGGGTCGCGGGCATAACCCTCGGGCGTCGCCACATCCTCCAGCCGCACCTGCGCCCAGATGCCGTCGGCATCGCGGAAGGTGTGCAGCCCCGATTCGCGCGAAATCCCGGCGCCGGTCAGAACAACGATGGGGGAAGTGGACAGAAGACGCATGGTATGTATCCGTGCAGGCACCGCCGCCGCGGGCGGTCACGTCTCACGAAACCCGACGGGGGAAGCATGGTCAAGGTCTTGTTTGTCTGCACCGGCAACATCTGCCGTTCCCCCACCGCCCACGGCGTCTTCCGCGCCTTCGTCCGCGAGGCGGGGCTGGAGGACCGCATCCACACCGATTCCGCCGGCACCAGCGGCTATCACGTGGGCGACCCGCCCGACCGCCGCAGCCTGGAACTGGCCCGCCAGCGCGGCTACGACCTGTCCGACCTGCGCGCCCGGCGGGTTACCGTGGGGGATTTCCGGGATTTCGATCACATCCTGGCCATGGACCATGGCCACCTGGACGCCCTGCGGCGCATGGCCCCCCGGGATTCCACCGCCGACGTCCGCCTGTTCCTGGACTACGCCCCCGACTGGCCGGTGCGCGAGGTGCCCGATCCCTATTACGGCGGCGCCCTGGGCTTCGTGGAGGTGCTGGAGATGGTGGAGGCCGCATCCCGCGGCCTCCTCGGCCGTATCCGCCAGGGCTTTTAACGCACCGCCACCAGCACCGCCGTCAGGCGGCGGACCATGGGCAGGGCCAGGAGCAGGGTGGGAAAGGCCACCACCCACGACATGGCCCAGGCGTTCAGCCACAAAGCCGGGGTGCCGTCGCCGAAGCCGGCGGCGCGCAGCGTGCTGATGAGCGACACCACCGCCGTCATCAGAACCGACAGCAGAAACGGCATCACCACCCCGGCGAAACGGGCAGGCAATTGGGGAAAACGGCGGGAGATGTTGGTTTTCGGCGCGTTCATGCGCGTCCACTCCGTAAGACACCGGCCATAGCAAGCGCCACGCCCCCGAACCGGGGGCCGCACCGGCTATGGGCCGGTACAGGTTGGCGCGTTGAATGACGGTAACGCTTACGGCAGCCGCCAGGGGCAGCAGCAGGAAAAGGATAAGGGGTACAGGCCCCTGGGACAAGAGCCATGTGTGGTCCAAGGCCGAGGGGATCGTCTCCTCGGCGCTCCCCGGCAGGGGCCGGACGGCCCCTGCCCCCCGTTAGCGGCGGCCGCTGGCGATTTCGCCCTTCAACTGGTCCAGCAGGGACAGAACCTCGCGGCTGGCCGCACTCATGCTCTCGGCGGCGCTGCGGGCGCCGGGGGTGTCGCCGGCGGCGGTGCGCAACAATGCCTGCTTGCCGAAATCATGGACGCGGCGGTGCGGGTCCACCAGCGCGCCGTACGCCGGACAGGAGCGGACGTGGGGATCGTTCACCCCGTCGTACCATTTGCCCAGACGGCAGGTGTGGTGGTTGGCAAGGTCGGCGGCCTTGGTCCGGGACCGGCCCTCCACAGCCTCCATCACCCGCTTGATGAACTCCAGATGATCGGTCTTGGCCCGTTCCACCACCGCCATGCCGCCGTCGGTGATCAGGCGCTCCATCAGGCCGGGGGACAGGCGGCTCGCGTCGTCGAAAGCGATGTGGCACAAGGCCCCCGACACCGCCACCACCTGCCCCCGCCGCGGCTGGCCCAGGGCCGGCGCCGACAGGGTGAGAGCGGTCCCCACCCCCGGTTTCAGCCCCGTGAGCGTCACGCACGCTCCGCCCGCCGACACATCCGACACCGACCCCTCCACCGTGCGGCCGTCCACCGACACCGTGACCGGCAACAGGCACCCGGCCCGGCGGTCGCGGCGGCGGTCGGCATCCTGCGACGCCCCGCGCACCGACCGTTTCAGGGCGCGGCCCAATGCTGCCACCGTGTCGTCCATCCGCCCGGTGTCCTTCATCACCTCGTCGGCCAGTTCGCTGGATTCCTCCGCCTCCTCGGCCAGTTCGGTCATCACCTCGGCCACCCGGCGGGCGCCGTCGGCGGTCTCGTTCACGCAGCGGCTGATTTCCTGGGTGGCCGCCGATTGCTCCTCGATGGCCGCCGCGATGGTGGAGCCGAAGGTTTCCATGTCGTGGATGATCGCCCCCACCGCGTCCATCGACCCGGCGGCCCGTCCGGCGGCGTCGCGGATGCGGTTGACCTGGGCCACGATCTCCTCGGTCGCGTCGGCGGTCTGGCGGGCCAGGGTCTTCACCTCGCCCGCCACCACGGCGAAGCCCTTGCCGGCCTCGCCCGCGCGGGCCGCCTCGATGGTGGCGTTGAGCGCCAGCAGGTTGGTCTGCTTGGCGATGGACCCGATCATGTCCACCACCCGCCCGATCTCCTGCGACGTGACGGTCAGGGTTTCCATGACCGACCGCGCGTCCACCGCCCGGGTCACGGCGCGGCGGGCCACGTCCACCGACTGCCCCACCTGCCGGGCGATCTCGCTGATGGAGGAGTGAAGCTCGTCCGCCGCCGACGCCACCGTCTGGGCGCTGGACAGGGCCAGGTTGGATGCGTCGGTGGCGGTGGCCGCACTGGCCTTGGTGCGGCTCGCGGTGTCGTTCAGCCGCTCGGCGGCGTCGCGCACCCCGCCGGTCAGCCGCCCCATATCCTCCATGGTGCTGCCGATCTCGCCGTCGATGTGGTCGGCCATGGTGGTCACCATGGAGCGGCGCTCGGCGTCGATGGCCTCGGGGTATGTGGCCAGACAGACGCTGAGGTCGTACATGGCGGCGGCGATCACCGCCTGCTGCGCCTCGGCCATGGCGTCGGCTGCCGCCTTGCGGGCGAAGCCGCGGCCATAGAGACGCGCGGTCATCCCCGCCAACTCGCCCATCAGAAAGGAATAGCCGCCGATGTAATAGGGCATCGCCAGCCCGGCCCGGTAATGGGCCGCCCCCACCCGGCGGGCCGACTCGAGATATCCCTCGTCGAAACGGCCCTCAAGGATCCGCTCCCAATGGCGGGCCTGCCCGGCCTTGGCGCGGTTCATCTGGGCAGGGTCGGCGAACAGGCGGGCCAGATGGGGCTGCTGCATCAGATGACCGTAAAAACGGTCGAGAACCGCCGGCAGGACCGCGCGGGCGTGGGGGGCGATGTCGCGCAGCCGCCGGCACACCGCATCCGTCAGGCCAAAGAAGGGCAGCGCCGTCAAGGCGGACAGGCCGTGCGTGTCGCGTTGGATCATCATCGCCACCGTCTCCATCAATCGGCAACGGCACGCGCCCCCGCGCTGCGTGCCATCACACGCCGCCCGCCCGCCGTTACACCACATACAAAGTGAGGTTATTTCGCTTGTATCAGCGCAATAGATACGAATCAAGGCAAAACAAATATAAAATCATCCATGAAATTTACAATCCATTCTCATAAGAAAAGTCTAATTTTTAAGAATTCAAAACGCCAGATGGTTTAAAAACATTAACACCACAACAGGGCATGACGGCATAACATCTTTGGCAGATGAAAAATCAATGGAATAAGCGGGGATTTCCGGGCACTTTTCAGAGCCTTGACTGGAAACGGCCACGCAAAGGAGCCTTGCGGGGCGGGGCGCACCGCTGACGGTCTGCGCCGGACCGGCAGGATGGCCGGGCACGCCGGGGGGGCGAATGACAATTCGCAATCGCCCGCTGTTTTTCTTGATCCATGAGGACGGGTGGCGGGGAAGATGCCGGCCATCCTCTTGAAGTGACAGGCGCGATAAGCCCATATGACCCGGCAGAACCATCCGATGATGCGACACACGGACCGGGAAGGCCCGCCATGACCAGCTACCTCAAGACCACCATTCTTCTTGCCGGCCTGACGGCGCTGTTCGCCGGCGTCGGCTTCTTGATCGGCGGCAAGGCGGGGATGCTCATCGCATTCGTGATCGCGGTGGGGATGAACGTCTTCGCCTATTGGAATTCGGGCAGCATGGTCCTGTCCATGTACGGCGCGCAGGAGGTGGACGCCCGCACCGCCCCCGAATTCCACGACATCGTGCAGCGGCTGGCCCAGCGGGCCGGGCTGCCGATGCCCCGGGTCTACATCATCCATTCCGACCAGCCCAACGCGTTCGCCACCGGGCGCAACCCGGAAAACGCCGCGGTGGCCGCCACCACCGGCCTGCTGGACCGTTTGAGCGCGGAAGAGGTGGCGGGCGTCATGGCCCACGAACTGGCCCATGTGAAGAACCGCGACACGCTGATCATGACCATCACCGCCACCATCGCCGGCGCCATCTCCATGCTGGCGAACTTCGGCATGTTCTTCGGCGGGTCCAACTCGTCGAACGAAGAGGGCAACGGGGGCGGCAACCCGCTGGGCTTCGTCGGCTCGATCCTGATGATGATCCTGGCGCCGCTGGCGGCCTCGCTGGTGCAGATGGCCATCAGCCGCACCCGCGAGTACGAGGCCGACCGCATCGGCGCCGAGATCTGCGGGCGCCCGCTGTGGCTGGCCAGCGCGCTTCAGCGCATCCACGAGGGCGTGGCCCGCATCCCCGACCCGCGGGCCGAATCCCACCCGGCCACCGCCCATCTGTTCATCGCCAACCCGCTGCACGGCCAGGGCATGGACAACCTGTTCTCCACCCACCCCAACATGGAAAACCGGGTGGCGCGGCTGCAGCAGATGGCCGGCATGGGCGGCTATGGCCGCGGTCCCGGCGGCGGCAACGGCTTCGCCACCAACGGCGGTGGCTTCGGGGGTGGCTATCCCGCCGGCCAGCGTCCGCCGGAACCCGGCCGCCCCGCCGCCGGCCCCTCCCCCTGGGGCGCCCCCCCGCCCGGCGGCGGCAAACGGTCCGGCCCCTGGGGCTGACGGAGACGCTGGACGGACAGGATGCCGGGGAATCCTCCCGGCATCTTTTTTGCCCCATCATTTCCATATTTCTGGAAATGTTGTTGAGTTGATTCCGCCGCCCCGCTACCCTGCCGCGGCAACGCAAACGGTCGGGCAACGGGGAGGCTTCATGACCTTGGACGAGGCGGTCAAGGCGCTGGGGGCGCTGGCGCAGGAAACCCGGCTGGCGGCGTTCCGCCGGCTGGTGCAGGCGGGACCGGACGGGATGGCGGCGGGCGCGCTGGCCGCCGCCCTGGATGTGCCGGCCAACACCCTGTCGTTCCACCTGTCGCATCTGGTCCAGGCCGGGCTGGCCACGCCGCGGCGGGAGGGGCGGAGCATCGTCTACACCGCCGGTTTCACGCGCATGAACGGCCTCTTGGGCTTTCTCACCGAAAACTGCTGCGGCGACGGGCGCCCGGTGTCCGTGTGCTGCCCCCCGCCCACCCCATCACCGGACGGACCCGTCATGACCGAACCACGCCTTTACACGGTGCTGTTCCTGTGCACCGGCAATTCCGCCCGCAGCATCATGGCCGAGGCGGCGCTGAACCGCTGGGGGGCCGGGCGGTTCCGCGCGCTCAGCGCCGGCAGCCACCCCACGGGGCGGGTCAACCCGCTGGCGCTGACCCTGCTGGAACGGCTCCACTACGACACCGCCGGATTCCGGTCGAAATCGTGGGACGAGTTCGCCGGCCCCGATGCCCCGCCGCTGGATTTCGTCTTCACCGTCTGCGACAACGCCGCGGGGGAGGTGTGCCCGGTGTGGCCGGGCCAGCCGATGACCGCGCACTGGGGGGTGGAAGACCCCGCCGCCTTCGACGGGCCGGAGGAACAGGGGCTAAAGCTGTTCCGCCGCGTCTATCTGGAGCTGGAACACCGCATCAAGCTGTTCACCAGCCTGCGGGTGGAGGCGCTGGACCGGCTGTCGCTGCAAAACCGCCTGACCGCCATCGGCACCGCCCGCCCGGAGGACGCGCCATGAGCCGGTTCGAACGCTGGCTCAGCCTGTGGGTGCTGCTGTGCATCGGGGCCGGGGTGCTGCTGGGCGGGCTGTTTCCCGGCGCCTTCGCCGCCATCGCCGCGGCGGAGGTGGCGCGGGTCAATCTGCCGGTCGCGGTGCTGATCTGGCTGATGATCGTGCCCATGCTGCTGAAGATCGACTTCGGCGCCCTGCACCGGGTGGGGGCGCATTGGCGCGGCATCGGCGTGACGCTGTTCGTCAACTGGGCGGTGAAGCCCTTTTCCATGGCGCTGCTGGGCACGCTGTTCATCGGGCTCCTGTTCGCGGCCCTGCTGCCGGCGGACCAGATATCCTCGTACATCGCCGGGCTGATCCTGCTGGCGGCGGCACCGTGCACGGCCATGGTGTTCGTGTGGTCCAACCTGTGCGGGGGCGAGCCCCATTACACGCTGAGCCAGGTGGCGCTGAACGACGCCATCATGGTGGTGGCCTTCGCCCCGCTGGTGGGGCTGCTGCTGGGGGTGGCGTCCATCGCCGTGCCGTGGAGCACGCTGGTGCTGTCGGTGGTGCTGTACATCGTGGTGCCGGTGGCGGTGGCGCAGATGTGGCGCCGCCGGCTGCTGGCGGCGGGCGGCGACGGGGCGCTGGGCCGGGTTCTGGGCCGGCTGCAGCCGGCGTCGCTGGCGGCATTGCTGGGCACGCTGGTGATGCTGTTCGGGTTCCAGGGCGAACGCATCCTGGCCGAACCGCTGGTCATCCTGCTGCTGGCGGTGCCCATCGTCATCCAGGTCTATCTGAACGCCGCCATCGCCTATGGGCTGTCGCGGTGGCTGGGGGTGGCGTGGTGCGTGGCGGCCCCGGCAGCGCTGATCGGCGCCTCCAACTTCTTCGAGCTGGCGGTGGCGGCGGCCATCAGCCTGTTCGGGCTGAACTCCGGCGCCGCTCTCGCCACCGTGGTGGGGGTGCTGGTGGAGGTGCCGGTGATGCTGTCGGTGGTGCGTCTGGTCCGCCGCACCCGCGGATGGTATGAGAAAGGCGCAGCGCACGCCTGCACGTCATGAACCCCTTTCCCCCCTTTCCCCGCCGCGCCCCCATCGAAAGAAGCATCGGCCCCACGGGGAAAGGGGAAAAAGTGGCAAAAGATAAAATCAGGTGAAGCATCCTCTTTTATTGGGGCTATACCACACAGCCAGTCCCGCCGCTCCACCCATCAGGCTACGAAACCCTGCGAAACCATGAGCACATCTCCCTGTTTAGGAAGCATCGTCCAACGCATGAGGGAGACGAACATGGCGAACCAGGATCAGGGCCGGTCGGCGGGCGGCCAGCATTCCGGGGGCAACTTCAAGAACGATCCCCAGCGCGCCGCCGAAGCCGGCCACAAGGGCGGGCAGCAGTCCGGCGGGAATTTCAAGAACGACCCGGAACGCGCCGCCGAAGCGGGCCGCAAGGGCGGCCAGCACAGCCATGGTGGCCGCGGCAGCGACGACCGCTGACCCCGGGGTGGCATCTCCATCCTGTAACGTCCCGTGACGTGGGCCGCCTCCCTTGGGGGGCGGCCTTTTTTGTCGGGCATAGGGAAAAGGCCGTGGCGGACGGGGCCGCCACGGCGGATCACGGGCGGGAAGGGATCAGGGCCGGCTGACGCCCTTGGCCGCGTGGGCGGTCAGGGAATCGTCACCGCTTTCGCGGGCCAGATCGGCCAGCGCCACGATGCCCACCAGCCGCTTGTCGCGGTTCAGCACCGGCAGGCGGCGGACTTGCCGCTCGGCCATCACGCGGGCGGCCTCTTCGGTGCTCTGGTCGTCGAACACATAGATGGCGTGGCCCGACAGCGCGTCGCGCACCGGGGTGGTGTTGGGGTCGCGCCCCTCGGCCACCGCGCGGATGGTGATGTCGCGGTCGGTCACCACCCCCACCAGACGGTCGTTTTCCCCCACCGGCAGGGCGCCGATGTCGGCATCGCGCATCTTCTGCGCCGCCTGCGCCAGCGAGGTGTCGGGACCGACCAGTTCCACCTGGGTGGTCATGATGTCACGGATGTTCATGGTGCTGTATCCTTTCGGGTGCGCGAGGGGGCCGGTGCCGGCGGCCTCGTCATCGGTGCCCAGCGGGGCCGCCGCCGGGTCCGGGAACGCCACCTTGTCCCCCGTTTCGCCGCGGTCGATGGCCGCCTTCAAGCGGTGCGCGTGGGCGGCACCCTTGTCGGCGGGGGTATCCGTGCCGGTCCTGTCCATCGTGCCCTCCGTTTGAAACCCCTTCAAACCGGGGGCGCGCGGAACGGTTCCGGTGTTTCCGGTGCCACGCGGGGGCAAAATGGCGGTATCCTCTTCCCATGATCCGCCCCCGTCCCGCTCCGCCCCGGCCCCAGGACTGCGCATCCGGCCCTCACCCAACCCTCTCCCCGGGGGGGAGAGGGCTTCTGAACCGGATGCCGTTGCCCTGGCCGCTTGCCGTCCTGATGCTGGCCCTGCTGCCGGGGGCCGCGTGGGGCAACAGCGCGGTGATGCTGGGGGGCAACGCCGGGGAATGCGACATCGCCCGCGCGCTGCTGGGCACCGCCCCGCCCGGTTGCCCGCCACCGGCACCACTGCCCCCGCCGGAGGCGCCGAAAACCCCCGCCGCCCCGCCGCCCGCCATGGCCCCGGCGCCGGCAGCGCCGCCCCCGGTGGCCGTCACCGCCCCACCCCCGCCGCGGGAAGAGCGGCGGGTGTCGTTCCAGATTCAGTTCGACCTGGGCTCGGCGCGCATCCGCCCCGAATCACGGGAGATCCTGGACCGCGTGGCCCGCATCATGGCGTCGGACGCCGCGGCGGGGCGGACGTTCCACATCGTCGGCCACACGGATTCCACCGGCACCGCCGCCGGCAATCTGGTGCTGTCGCGCAAGCGGGCCGAAGCGGTGCGGGATTACTTCGTCACCGCCCACGCCATCCCCGCCGCCCGCCTGTCGGCGGAGGGCAAGGGCCAGACCGCCCCCCTGGACCCCGCCCGCCCCGGCGATCCGCAGAACCGGCGGGTGGAGATCGTCGCCACCCTGCCCTGACGGCTCTCACGTCTTGCGGTGCAGCAGGTGCAGCAGCCCGCCCAGCACCAGCCCCCAAAAGGCCGAGCCGATGCCGGCGAACCCCACGCCCGACGCGGTGACCAGCAGTGTCACCAGCGCCGGGGTGCGCTCGCTCTCCGACGACACCGCCCCCAGGAGCGCGCCGCCGAAGGCGCCGATCAGGGCCAGCCCCGCCACCGCCTCGATCAGGATGGGGGGCTGGCGGGTGACCACCGCCGCCGCCACCGCCGCCAGCCCGGCCAGCAGGATATAGCCGATGCCGCACAGCACCGCCGCCTGCCACCGCCGCCGGGTGTCGGGGCCGGCGTCGGGGCCGGCGCACAGGGCCGCGGTGATCGCCGCCAGATTGACCGCCGGCGACCCCACCAGCGCCGTCAGCGCCGACGCCGCCCCGGTGACCAGGAACAGGGGCCGGGTGGGCGGGTGGTAGCCATAGGTGTTCAGCACCGCCAGACCGGGGATGTTCTGCGACGCCATGGTGACGATGAACAGCGGCACGGCGATGCCCACCAGCGCCTCCACCGTGAAGACCGGCATCACCGGCTCGAACACCGGCACCGCCTGCGCCCAGCCCAGGCCGGTCAGCGGCGTCTGTCCGATCATGCCGGCCAGCGCCACGGCCACCGCCGCCGGCACCGCCCACAGCCGGGCGAACCGCCCGACGATCACCCAGGTGGCGAGAATCGCCAGCGCCAGCCCCGGCGCCTGCCCGACGGCGAAGAATGGCGCCAGACACAGCTTGAGGATGATCCCGGCCAGCATGCCGCTGGCCAGCGGCTTCGGGATCGCCGCCACCAGCCGGCCCAGCGGCGTCCACAGCCCCGCCAGCATGATGAGCGCCCCCACCACCACGAACGCCCCCACCGCGGCGGGAAAGCCCCCCTGCACCGCCGTGGCCGTCGCCAGCAGCGCCATGCCCGGCGTGGTCCATGCCACGCTGATGGGCATGCGCAGTTTCAGGCTGAGAAAGATGGCCGTCGCCCCCTTCGCCAGCCCCAGCCCCAGCAGGGCGGAGGCCACCTGCCCCGTGGTCGCCCCCACGGCGGTCAGGCCCTGGATCACCACGGCAACCGAACTGGCGTAGCCCACCAGGGCCGCCAGCAGGCCGGTGCCCACCGCCTGCGGCGACAGGCCGTGGGGCTGGGACGCTGCGGAAAAGGTCGTCATGGGCTATGCTCCGGTCCTGCCGCCCGCCGGGGCGGTTGTCGTGGGAGATTGGATCCAATATCCATGAAGCACGGCAAAACGCAAGACTGAACCGTCAAGGGGCTCCGCCCCTCGGCACTCCCCGGCAAGGGCGGCGGCCCTTGCATCCCAAGGATGGGGTTCTTTGTATGGCGCTGCCCGATCTGACCCAGCTCGTGGCCGATCACCGGCCCCGGTTCCGCACGGCGACGGAATTCGTCGAAGCGGCGCTGCGCCACGGCATCCTGTCGGGTGCCCTGGCGGGGGGCACGCCGTTGCGCCAGGACGAACTGGCCGCCGTCATGGGCGTCAGCCGCATGCCGGTCCGCGAAGCCCTGCGGCAGTTGGAAGCCAAGGCGCTGGTGGAATTCCATCCCCACCGGGGCGCGGTGGTGGTCAGCATCACGGCGGAGGATGCCGCCGACATCAGCGCCATCCGCCACGCGCTGGAACCGGCGGCCCTGGCCCTGTCGCTGCCGCACCTGACGGCGGAGGATTTCGCCCTGGCCGGCGACCTGATCGCCGACATGGACACCGAAACCGATCCGGGCCGCATGGGGGAACTGAACCGCCGCTTTCACATGACGCTGTACGCACGGGCCGGGCGGCCCCGGCTGCTGGCCCTGACCGAACAGCATCTGGCGGCGGCGGACCGCTACCTGCGCTTCCAGTTCGCCGCGCTGGAGTACCACACCCGCTCGCAAGCCGAACACCGGGCGCTGCTGGCCGCCTGCCAAGCCGGGGATGCGGACGCGGCCTGCGCCCAGGTGGCCGGCCACATCGGACAGGCCGAGGGGCTGCTGACGGCGTTCCTCAGCAGCCGGGACACGTCAGCGGGATAAATGCCCCGATTCCGCCCAATGCCCCCTCTCCCCGCCGGAAGAGGGCTTTTCTCCCTTACCCCCGCAGCGCGTCCCGCGCCGCGCGGCCGGTGTCGGTGATACGGTCCAGGGCGGCCGCCGCGGCACTCACCCGGCGGGCGATGTCCTCGTGAAAGCCGGTGGCCGCGGCCAGATCTTCCGCCGCACCGCTGACCCCGGCGGCCAGACGGGCCACATCGTCCAGGCGGCGGCGGCTGTCGTCGCCGCTCTGGGCAAGGTCGGCGGCAACCGCGGCCAGACGGTCGCTGATGCTGGACAAAAGCTGGGTTTCCGCTTCTTCCCGCGCGGCGGAATGGTCGGTCATCTGGGTGCCGATCACCTGCTGCATGCGGGCCAGACCGGCACGGATGCCCTCCACCGCCGCGTTGCACTGGCGGGCCAGATCGCGCACCTCGTTCGCCACCACGCGGAAGCCGTGGCCGTATTCGCCGGCCCGCGTGGCTTCGATGGCGGCGTTCAGCGCCAGCATGTTGGTCGCGGCCATGATGCGGGTGACGCCGGCAATGGCCTCGTCCAACTGACGGGCCTCGGTCACGATCTGGTCGAACCGGGCACGGTCGGCCGCACTGTCCTCGTGCCGTTGGGACAGGTGGGCGCGCAGGTTGCGCAGCAGCGACTCGGCATCGGCATCGCTCAGCCCGGCCACGCCGCCGCCCGCCCCGGCATCGCCCAGGGCCGCGGCAAGCTGCCCGCACAGCCGGTCCAGCCCGTCCAGCCGGTCGGCGATGCCGCTGGCCGCGGATTGGGCGGCGTCGGTGACGGCGCGCAGGGCCTCCCCCGCCTGACGGCAGTCGTCGGGCAGGCGGGACAGGGCATCGGACACCGCCGCCGGGGGCCGCCCCGCCGTTTCCACCACCCGCAGCCGGGCGGCGAACAGGGCCGGCAGGCCGTCCAGCGGCTCCCGCACGCCGCGGCCCTGCAACAGGCCGCGCCACGCGCGGACGTCATCGTCGATCTGGCGGAACAGCTCCTCCGCCTCGGCCCGCGTCATGGTGCGCCCGCCCAGGCTGAGCCGTTCCGGCGGCAGGAAGTTGAACAGGGACGTGACCGAGGTCCGCCGGCTCTCCAGCACGTAATACTGCGCCGCCATCACCGCCACGATCAGGCAGATCATGCCCAGCGCCGCCGCCGGCCCCTCCGGCACGCCCAGGGAATCCAACGTGGAGCGCCACAGCGGGTTGAAGATCACCACCACCAGGAACATCGGCAGCCCGATCACCAGGAGCAGCATGGCCTGCGCCTGGAAAAAGCCGCGCCCGATGATGTGGTTCCCGCTTGCGTCCGACATACCTGTAATCCCCCGCACCCCAAATACGAAAACGGCAGCAAAAAAAGACGGCGCGGACACGATGGGTCCGCCCGTCCATCCTTTTTTGCGAAAAACGGAAAAGAAACGGTAAACGGACGCTGCCGTATCCATCCGACTTTCGAACGAGACGCGGGGAAAACGCGCCGGGGTCAGGGCACCGTCTGGGCCACGGTGCCGGGGTCGGAAATCACGATCTCCACCCGGCGGTTGGCCTGGCGCCCGCTGTCGGTGGCGTTGGACGCCACGGGCCGCGCCTCGCCGAAGCCTTGGGCCGTCACCCGCGACGGGCCGACGCCGCGGGACAGCAGCGCGCTGCGCACCGCCTCCGCCCGCCGTTCCGACAGATCCAGGTTGAAGCCCGACGATCCGGTGCTGTCGGCGTACCCCTCCACCCGCACCGTGCGGCCGGGATAGCGCTGAAGGAACTGCGCCAGACGGTCAACCCGTTCCCACGCGCCGGGCGTCAGGTCGGCGCGCCCGGTGGCGAACAGCACGTCGCCCAGCGTCATCACCAGCCCGCGTTCGGTCTGTTCGGCCTGAAGCTCGCGGATCTGGCGCTCCAGCTCGGCGTTGCGGGCCTGGAGCATGGCCGAGCCGCGGGCCTGTTCCGCCCGCTCCACCGTGTCGCGCGCTCCCTCGGCGGCGGCGGCCTCGCGGGCCAGGGCCACCTGGCGGCTGGCGACATAGGCGCGGCTGCTCACCTCGGCCTCGTCCAGCCCGTCGGTGGCGGCGCGCTCGGCCTGGCGCAGGGCGTCGCCGGCCTTGGCCAGCGGCTGCGGCGCGTTCTTCGCCACCTGGGGATCGTTGAGGGCGGCGGCATAGTCGGTGCGCGCCTGCTCCAAGGCACTGTTGTAGCCGGGGCCGGAAGCGCAGCCGCCCAGCGCCGCGGTGCCGGCCAGCAGCGCCGCCACGGCCAGCGGGCGGCGCAGGGAATGGGGCAGGGAATGGGAAAGCCGGCCCGTCATGGCGTCCGCTCCCGCACCGTGCTGGTGCTCCACTGGGTGGTGCTCTGGCGCTGGTAGACCGGCGGCACCGCCGACGGCGGGGGTGAAACCCGGAGCGTGCCCAGCGTGCCGGTGGGGGTGGGGCTGTCCGGCAGGCTGGAGCCGCTGCCCACCGGCGCCCCGCCCGAGGCGCCATAACCGGCTGTCGCCCCGGCGTTGTTCAGCGCCTGCATGTCGCGCTGGACGGCACCCGCGGCCTCCGCCGCCGTGGCCGACTGGGCGCGGGCGGCGGCCAGCTCGGCGTCGGCGCGCGCCTCGTCCGCGAGCCGGCGGGCGGTGTCGTTCTCGTCGTTGCGCACGGCATCGTCGGCGGCGGCCAGCTTGCTGCGGGCACGCTGAAGCTCCACCGGGGCGTGCTGGAGGGCGCCGGCCAGTTCAGCACCGGATATGGCCTGTTCCGCCGCCCCAAGCTGCCCGATGGGCGGCGGCGTCCCGGCGCAGGCGGCAAGCCCGAGAGAGGCGGCGGCCACCGCCAGCAAAAAGGCACGGTCGGGTTTCATGGCACCTCCTGACATCTTCCAGCAAAGGGTTACGAATGGCCCATCGGCGCGCGGTGCCGCAGTTCCGGGGCCGGGGGATTGTCCGGCGGCGGAACCGGGATGGGGCGCAGCGGCTCGCTGATCGGCGGGCGGGACGGGTCGCCCGGCATCGGCAGCGGCACCGGCGGCGCGTCGGGGGCCGGGGTCGGCGGCATCGGCGGATACGGCCCGGCCCACGTGGCCGGTGCGGCGGTGGACAGCCGGGTTGCGGCCCGGTACTCGGGCAGATAGTCGGACGTGTAGCAGGACATGGGTCAACCTCCCGTGCCGGGGCCGGTGTTGGGGGTGGTGCGGGGCATCAGCGTGCGAAGCTGGCGCAGGGTGGACAGGCAGCGGGCCTCGTCCCCTTCGTCGGCGGCGGCGCGGGCGGCCATGACCAGGGCCGACACCTGCGCCTGCCGGGCCGCGTCGTTGCCGATGGTCTCGCCGGGGGCCGGGCGCACCGCCGGAGCGGTGGGCATGGCGGCGCCGGCCTCGGGCGGCGGGGTGATGACGCCGCCGTCCCCGGTCACCGGGGGGGCCACCACGCCGCCCGAACGGGCCAGCCGGTCCGTGGTCACCGCCCCGCCCGCCGCCCCGTCGCCCGTGGGAGCGCCGGGGCCGGTGCTGCCGGCGGTGGGGGGGACCGGCTCCAGATCCAGGGCGGCGGCCAGCCGGTCCACCTGATCCCGGCAGGTCTGGGCCGTGGCCGGGCCGGCGGCCAGCACCACGGCGGCGGCACAGACACCCAGCAACGGCAGGAAGGGAGAGGCCATGGCGGAAAACTCCCATTTTTCGAGGGGGACAAGGGATGCGGCGGCCGATGAGTGAACAAACCGATGAGTGAACAAACCGCCGCATGCCCCCGCGGGTTCCCGCCCCCGCCCCCGTCTGGCGCCCGGCCAAGCGGTGCGTTAGGGTTGCCCCCTCTTCGCCGTTCCCCTTCCCCCTCTTCTCCATGACCGTGGCGCACCCCTTATGATCGCTTCCCTGGCCGCTCTGGGCGCGGCGTTCTGTTGGGCTGCCGGCGGGCTGATCGCCGTGGCGCCGGTGCGGGCCCTGGGGCCGTTGGCCTTCAACCGGCTGCGCATGACCGTGGTCGCGGTGATGCTGGCCGCCGCCGCCACCGCGCTGGGCCGCTGGGGCGGGCTGGACGGCGGGCAGGTGGCCCTTCTGGCCCTGTCGGGGCTGGTGGGAGTGGTGCTGGGGGACACGGCGCTGTTCTGGGGGCTGGCCCGCATCGGGCCGCGGCGCAACGCCGTGCTCTACGCCACCAACGCGCCGATGACGGCGCTGCTGGGCTGGATGTTCCTGGGAGAGGCGCTGGGGATCGGCGCGCTGGCCGGCATCGCGCTGACCACCGCCGGGGTGATGGTGGCGGTGACATGCCGTCTGGCCCCCGCCCAGAGCGACTCCCCCGGCCTGCATGCGTGGGAATGGGTCAACGGGTCGCTGGCCGCGGGCATCGCCGCGGCCCTGACCGCCGCCCTGTGCCAGGCCGCCGGTTCGGTGATCGCGCGGCCCGTCATGGCCGCGGGCGCCGACCCGCTGGCCGCCGCCGCGGTGCGGGTGGGGGCGGCGGCGCTGGTGCTGCTGGGGGCCACCCTGCTGCCGGGGCAGCGGGCAGCCCTGTCACCGGCGCTGCGGCAGCCGCGCATTCTGGGGCTGGTGCTGCTGAACGGCGCCCTTGGCCTGGGGCTGGGGATGACGCTGCTGATGGTGGGGCTGGCCCACGGATCGGCGGGGGTGGTCGCCACCCTGTCGGCCACCAGCCCGGTCCTGATGCTGCCGCTCCTGTGGGCGGTGACCGGCAGGCCCGCCAGCGCCGGGGCCTGGGCCGGCGCCATCCTGGCCGTCGCGGGGGTGGCGCTGGTGGTCAACCGGTAGCCCCCTTACCGGGGCTGCGCGCCCAGATCCTCGAACAGCAGGGATGAATTCTTGCGGGTGAAGCGGCCCTTGCCGTTCACGGTCAAGGGCGGCGTGCCGGCCTGGGGGGTGAAGGTGGCGGCGTAATAGCAATCGTACTGGCCCGGCTGGGTCTTGGTGTTGACGCACCCCTGCTTGCGGAACACGTCGAACTGGGCGAAGGGCACGCGGCTGGCCTCCAGCTTGCGGCGGGTGGCGTTCTCCACCACCGTGCGCATCTCCCCCTCCGACGGCTCATCCGAACAGCCGGCCAGCGTCAGGCAGGCCAGAACGGCCAGCACCATCCGTCCGGCCAGGGCCGCTCCCCCAACCGCCATACGCCCCATCATTCCCTCCCCCTCTTGTACGAACACCCCATATTATCATGGCAGATCGGCGTGAAGGAGGGTGCGATACCGCCGATGCGGCTTGACGAAAGCACGCATTTGAGAAATGAGACTCTCGTTAAGCATCATATTATTCCAAAAGCACTGGCGACCGGCAGAGGACACACGCGTTTTGGACCCTCAGGAATTGGGACAGGCCATCGCCCGGCACCGGCTTTACCTGGAAGGGCGGCCCAACGGCCGGCTTCTGGTGGTCAAGTCGGCGGATCTGGCGGGCTATGACCTGTCGGGGCTGGTGCTGTCGGAGTCCATGATGACCGGCGTCAATCTGGCGCGCGCCAAGCTGCGCTCCACCGTGTTCGACCGGGCCGACCTGTTCGGCGCCAACCTCGCCGCCGCCGACCTGACCGAGGCGTCCCTGGTGGGGGCCGACGTGCGCGGGGCCAATTTCATGCGCGCCTGCCTGCGCGGGGCGGTGTTCGTGCGCGCCGACCTGCGCCCCGGCCAGCTCGTCTATTGGACCAAGCAGAAACGGCAGGCGGAAGCCCCCACCCGGCTGAACCACGCCGAACTGACCGCCGCCGATTTCCGCGATGCCGACCTGACCGGGGCCGACCTGAGCCACGCCAACCTGCGCGGGGCCGATTTCCGCAACAGCAAGCTGTTTTCCACCAATCTGGACGGCGCCGACCTGTCGGAGGCCAACTTCACCGCCGCCCGCATGAAGGGCGCGCTGCTGAATAATTGTCTGGTCGCCAAGACCATCTTCCACAACGCCGACATCCGCGACGGCGAGCTGCGCAACGTGGACATGAGCAAGGCGTCGTGGGAAGGGGCGCTGATGGAAGGGGCGGTGTTCCACCGCAACCGCGACCAGTTGTCGGAGGAAATGCGCGCCCAGTTGGACGATCACGTCACCTGGATCAATTCGCTGGGCACCAAGGGCCGGCGGTTCGATGCCCGCGGGTCGAACATGGCCGGCATCGACCTGGAGGCCACCGACCTCAGCGGCGCGGTGCTGTCGGGCTGTTCGCTCAAGAACGCCAATTTCCGCGAATGCCGGCTGCAGATGGTGGACCTGTCGGGCGCCAACCTGTCGGGCGCCAACCTGGAGGAATCCGACATGACCGGCGCCAACCTGCGCGCCTGCGACCTCACCGGTGCCCGGCTGCGCAACGTGAAGCTGGCGCCGCTGCCGCTGCGCGGGGTGGACGGGCAATTGTCGGGGCGGGAATGGCCCGCCGACCTGACCGCCGCCATCCTGGCCGAGGCGGACATGCGCGGCGCCGACCTGCGCCGCGCCCGCATGGCCGGGGCCGTCCTCGATTACTGCAATCTGGCCGGCGCCGACCTGCGCGATGCGGAGATCGAGCGCGCCGACGCCCAGCGCACCACCCTGCTGCACGCCAAGCGCGACTGATGGACCGAAAGAACCGTCCCTGGGTCCGCCACCTCCTGACCCCGCCGCTGATGCTGGCGGCGGCGGTTCTGGTGCTGTTCGAGGAAATGGCGTGGGACACGCTGCGCCGCGCCGCCGGCTGGCTGGCCCGCCGCCCGCCCCTGTGCTGGGTGGACCCGTGGATCGCCGGGCTGGGACCGTGGGGCACGCTGGCGCTGTTCCTGATCCCGGCGGCGGGGCTGATCCCGGTGAAGCTGGCGGCGGTGTGGCTGATGGGATCGGGGCACCCGCTGGCGGGTCTGGGCGTGCTGGTGGCGGCCAAGGTCACCGGCACCGCCACCGCGGCCCATCTCTACGCCATCGGCCAGGACAAGCTGCTGACCATCCGCTGGTTCGCCTGGACGCACGCCAAGGCGCTGGCGCTGCACACCCTGGTGCACGATTGGCTGAACCGCCGCCCGGCGTGGGTGTGGGCGGTGGCCACGGTGCGGCGGGTGATGCAGCGCATCCGCACCCTGCGCGGCGGCTGGCTCAGCCGCCGCTGGCGCGCGGCACGGCGGTCGGTGCGCTGATTACCGCTTGAAGAAGAAGCGGTTGAAGAACGCCGTCATGGGCCGGGGCGGCATCAGGTCGAAATCGTACCCCGTGCGGGCCAGGGTGTCGGCGTGGCCCGTCTCGGCATGAGCGGTGTCGTCGTGCCCGCCGCGGCGGCGGGGCAGGAACGGCAGCACGTCCGCCGACGCCATGGGGATCGAATCGACCGAGGGGGTCGAGGCCGCCACACGCTCAGCCTCCGCTTCATCCTCGTCCGACGCGGTGTCGGCGGGGGCCGGGGGCTGGGAGACCATCACCGGAACCGCAACCGGCTCCGCCGCGCGGGCACGGAGGGCCGGAGCCATCATGCCGCTGCTCAAGCGGGCAAAGGCCAGGGCCGGGTTCGTCAGACGGCGCTGATGGGCGTCCGTGCCGCCAAAGAGAGAGCCGCCCTCACTGGAATGGGCCAAGGCCTCGTTGATCCGGGCGAACGCCTCGATGTCCTTGATGTGGAGCATGGGCGGAGTTCCTGCGCTGAAGCCTTCCGGCCGGTCATCCGTATTGTGCATCGCAACATCCGCATTTTCCAGTGAAAAAGACACCCTTTCTTTACCGATGAACTGTTGCATTTTGACGATGAGGGTCGCGGACCGTCAGCATCAGCGCGAAACCCACGGCGAAAAACACCAGGATCGACGCCATGCCGGCCCGCTGGCTGCCGAACGACGCGGTGGCCCAGCCCAGCGCCGCCGGGCCGATGAACCCCGCCGCCTTGCCGGTCAGGCTGTAAAGCCCGAACATCTCCGCGACCTGCCCCGGCGGCGACAGGCGGGCCATCAGCGACCGCCCCGCCGCCTGGGCCGGGCCGAAGCACAGGCCCAGCCCCATGGCCGCCCACCAGAACCACGCCTTGTCCTCGATCAGCAGCAGCACGGTGCCGGTGACCGCCAGCCCGCCCACCGACACCAGGATGGTGGGCTTGGCGCCGATGCGGTCGTCGATCCAGGCGAACGCCACCGACCCCAGCCCCGCCACCACGTTCAACGCGATGGCGAACATCACGATCTCTTCGAACTGCATGCCGAAGGTGCCGGCGGCGTAGATGCCGCCGAACGCCGTCAGCGTGTTGATGCCGTCGCGGTAGAAGGCGCTCGCCACCAGAAAGCGCGCGGCGTCGCGCAAGCTGCGCACATGGCGCAGCGTCGCCGCCACCTCGGCCAGCCCCTCGCGCACCGCGCGGCCCACCGGCACCGGGGCGGCGGACGGCTCGGGCACCCAGCGGAACAGCGGCACGGCGAACAGGGCGAACCACGCGGCCACCAGCAGGGCTGTGGCCCGCACGTGCTCCTGCCCGCCGGTGCCCAGCCACTGGGCCACGGGCGAATCGGCGCGGACGAAGCCGAACAGCGCCACCACCAGACAGGCCAGCCCGCCGAAATACCCGACACCCCAGCCCCACCCCGACACCCGCCCCAGATGCGACGGCGGAGCCACGGCGGGCAGCATGGCGTTGTAGAAGACGTTGGCCAGTTCGAACGCCACCGTGCCCGCCGCCACCAGCCACAGGGCCAGCGGCACATAGGCCGGGTCGGGCCGCACCCACCACAGGCCGGCGGTGGTCAGGACGGTGAGGGCCGTGGTGGCGGCCAGCCACGGCTTGCGCCGCCCCGCCCGGTCGGCCACCGCCCCCAGCACCGGGCTGAGCACGGCGATGGCGATGCCGGCCAGCGCCATGGCGGTGCTCCACGCCGCGGTGCCGGCGACGGGATCGCCGGCCACGCCACGGGTGAAGTAGACCGCGAACACGAAGGTGGTGATGACCGTGTTGTAGGCGGAATTGGCCCAGTCATACAGGCACCAGGCGGCAATGGCGCTGCGCGATGCCGGCTGTGGCTGGGTCATGAGGATCAGGCCCCCTTGGCTTTTTCCAGGTCGATGCGCACTTCCACCACGCCCGGCTCGTCCAGATTCTCTTTCCGCACGAAGCCCAGCGACCGGCACATGGCGAGCATGTTGGTGTTCTCGCGCAACACCTCGCCATACACCTCCTTGATACCGCGGGACCGGGCATAGTCCAGGATCTTGTTCATCAGGATGTAGCCCAGCCCCTGCCCCTTCATGTCGGACCGCACCATCACGGCGTATTCGGCGCGCTGGTTGTCGGGGTCGGCGGCGATGCGGACCACGCCGTACATCACCGTTTCGTTGGTGACGTCGTCCGGCCCGACGGCGATCAGCCCCATTTCGCGGTCATAGTCGATCTGGGTCAGACGGGCGGCGGCCTGATGCGACAGCCGCTTCATGGGCGCGAAGAAGCGCAGGCGGATGTCCTCCGGCGTCATGCGGGCGAACATGCCGTGCACCAGCGGCTCGTCCTCGGGCAGGATCGGGCGCACCAGGAACTGACGACCGTCCTTGATGCGGATCGGGTCTTCCAGCGCCTTGGGGTAGGGGCGGATGGCCAGACGGCGGGCGCCGGGCCGTTCGGGCACCGCCACGCGGATGCTGGCGTCCAGCGCCATCACCCCGTCCTGGTCGGCCAGCAGCGGGTTGATGTCCAGTTCCACGATCTCGGGGAAATCGACGATGAGCTGGGAAATCTGGTTCAGCGTCAGCGCCACCGCCGGCAGGTCCACCGCCTGACGGGAGCGGTAGCCCTTGAGCCGCTTCCAGATGCGGGTGCGGGTCATCAGCTCCGACGCCAGCCGCATGTTGAGGGGCGGCAGGGCCAGCGCGTAATCCTCCACCACCTCCACGCCGATGCCGCCCTCGCCGAACAGGATCACCGGGCCGAACAGCGGGTTTTCGGTCATGCCGACAATCAGTTCATAGGCGTCGGGACGCACGGCCATTTCCTGCACCGTAAAGCCCTCGATCCGTGCATCCGGCACCGCCTCGCGCACGCGGTCCAGCATGGCGCGGGCCTCGTCCAGCACCTCGTCGCCGCTGGTCAGGTGCAGCACCACGCCGCCCACGTCGGATTTGTGGGCGATGTCGGGGGACAGGATCTTCAGCGCCACCGAACCGCCGATGGAGTCGGCGGCGCGGGCCGCTTCCTCCGGGGTTTCGGCGCGGCGGGTCTCCACCACCGGGATGCCATAGGCGGCCAGCACGCGCTTGGCCTCGTACTCGGTCAGCCAGTCGCGCTTTTCAGCGATGGCGCGCGCGATGGTCTTCTGCACCACGATGCGGTCGGGCTCGAAGCTGTCGGGCACCGACGGCGGGGTTTCCATCAGCAGTTCCTGGTTGCGCCGGTATTCCACCAGATGCATGAACGCCCGCACCGCGTGGCTGGGGGTGTCATAGGTGGGAATGCGGTTGGCGGCGAACAGGCGCCGGGCCTCCACCGCCGATTCGTCGCCCAGCCAGCTCGTCAGCACCGGGTGGCGCAGCGCCTTGTTGGCCGCCAGCGTATCCACCACGGCCTGCGCCGCCGCCGTGCTGTCGTTGACCGCCGAGGGGCAGTTCAGCACCAGGATGGCGTCGTTGCTCTTGTCGTGCAGCAGGGCGTTCAGCGCGTCGGCGTAGCGCTTGGGCGGGGCGTCGCCGCCGATGCGCAAGGGGTTGCCGCGCTTGGCCGTCGTTCCCAGCGCGGTGTCGATGGACTGGATGGTGTCCGGCGACAGGGCGGCCAGGGTGCCGCCCGACTGCACCAGCGCGTCGGTGGCCATCACCCCCATGCCGCCGCCGTTGGTCAGGATCACCAGCCGGTCGCCGCTGATGGGCACCCCGGTCGCCAGCGTGCCCACCGCGTCGAACAATTCTTCCAGCGTGTTCACGCGCAAGATGCCGGCGCGGCGGAAGGCGGCGTCATAGACCGCATCCTCCACGGCGAGCGCGCCGGTGTGGGACACCGCGGCCTCGGTCGCTTCCTCGCTGCGCCCGGCCTTGATGACGATCACCGGCTTCTGGCGGGCGGCGGAGCGGGCCGCCGACATGAACTTGCGCGCGTCGGTGATGTTTTCGATGTAGAGCAGGATGGCCCGGGCCGTGGGGTCGGCGGCCAGATAATCCAGCAGGTCGCCGAAATCCACGTCGCCCTTGTCGCCCATGGAGATCAGGTGGGAGAAGCCGATCCCCCGCGCGGTGGCCCAATCGACGATGGAGGTCACCACCATGGACGACTGCGCCACCAGCGCGATGTCGCCCTTTTTCGGGGTGACGTGGCCGAAGCTGGCGTTCAGCCCGCGGCCCGGCACCATGGCGCCCAGGCTGTTGGGGCCCAGCACGCGCAGCACGTGGGGCTTGGCCGCGTCCAGCGTGCGCTGGAGCAGATCCTTGGAAAAGCCCGACGAGATGATGATGGCCGCCCGCGTGCCCCGCGCACCGAGCTGGTCGATGGTGGCCGGCACGGTGTCGGCCGGCGTGCAGATCACCGCCAGATCGGGGGTGATGGGCAGGTCGGCCACCGTCTTGTAGGTCAGCACCCCTTCGACCGCGCGGTCCTGGGCGTTGACGGGCAGGATGGGACCGCTGAAGCCCGCGTTGAACAGGTTGCGGGCCACCACAGCACCGATGGATTGCGGCTTGCGGCTGGCGCCGATCAACGCGATCGACGTGGGCTTGAACATCTGGTTGAGGTTACGAACGGTCATGTCCGGCTTCCGTGCTTGACCCTAGTCACTGGGAGATAGGGGCCGATCGAAAAAGCGAAAGGCGATATGAGGATCGGGTAGGGGTGAACCGGCACAGGCCCGGCGTAAACGCGACGAAACGACGCTCATGCTGCGCTGCACCCTTACCACGGCGCGGCGTCTGTTCTGTTTCGGATGCGTAATTGTGTGCCGCCGGTCTTGGTGGTCAGACCAGCCGCAGCCGATCGTGGTAAAGGACCGCGGTCTCGGGATCGAAAGCGTACAGCTCCACCCGCTCCACCGCGTCATCACGGGCCAGTTCATCCAGCACCACCGCCACGGCGATATCGGCGGCGGCGGCCTTGGGAAAGCCATAGATGCCGGTGCTGATGGCGGGAAAGGCCAGCGATGCGATGCCGTGGACCCGCGCCAGAGTGAAAGCGGTGCGGTAGCAGCGTTCCAGCAGGGCCGCTTCGTTCCGGCCGCCGCCGTGCCACACGGGGCCGACGGCGTGGATGATCCACGGGGCCGGCAGGTCGTGGCCGCGGGACAGCCGGCAGTCGCCGGCAGGGCAGCCGCCGATGCGGTCCAGCTCGTCCTGCAGCCCCGGCCCCGCCGCACGGTGGATGGCCCCGTCCACGCCGCCGCCGCGTTTGAGCGCGCTGTTGGCGGCGTTGACCACGGCCCCCACCGCGGCCCGCGTGATGTCGCCGTTGACGACGGTCACGCGGGCTGCGGCGGAGAGGCGGCGTTCGTCCTTATCAGACGATGACACCCGGCTTGCCCTGGTTTTCGGCCTGGGCGCGTTCGATGCCTTCCACGATCTTCTGGGAGGCTTCTTCGGCGTTGCCCCAGCCGATGATCTTCACCCACTTGCCCTTTTCGAGATCCTTGTAGTGCTCGAAGAAGTGGGCGATCTGCTCGGTCACGATGGACGGCAGGTCGGTGTAGTTGTTAACGTTCTCGTAGAACGGATGCAGCTTGCTGACCGGCACGGCCAGCAGCTTTTCGTCGGCGCCGGCTTCGTCTTCCATCAGCAGCACGCCGATGGGACGGGCGCGCAGGACCGAGCCGGGGACCACCGGGTGACGGCCCACGACGCAGACGTCCACGGGGTCGCCGTCGCCCGACAGGGTGTGCGGGATGAAGCCGTAGTTGCAGGGATAGTACATGGCGGTGTGCAGGAAACGGTCAACGAACACCGCACCCGATTCCTTATCGACCTCGTACTTCACGGGGTCGCCGCCCACCGGGATTTCGATGACGACATTCACGTCCCACGGCGGATTCTTCCCCACCGGAACCTTGCTCAGATCCATGAGAGCAGTCCTTTGTCTGGCGTTACGCCTGATACACTGTTGGTCTGGCGCCGGGACGGGCCGGCGCTGGTCGGGGCGGAGTTTAGGCAAAAACACGCACCGAAACCAAGGTGCTTGCAACGGCCATTCCCGCATTTCACGCAGAATTCACGCGCAGACCGTCAGTGGTCTGACCTGTTTCGCCCTTTTGATTGCGCTTCCCGGCCTGTTTGCTCCAGCGTCATGGGCACAAACGCCGGTCCATGCCATCGCCATGCACGGCACGCCCTTGTACCCGGCGGATTTTTCCGCCTTTTCCTATGTGAATCCCGCAGCCCCCAAGGGCGGGACGCTGCGGCTGACGGTGACGGGCACGTTCGACACGCTCAATCCCCATGTGGTGAAGGGGGTGCCGGCGGCGGGGCTGTCGTATGTGTTCGAAACCCTGCTGGCGCGGTCATGGGACGAGCCGTTTTCGCTCTATCCCCTGCTGGCGCGGCGGATTTTGGTGCCGGACGACCGTTCGTCCATCACCTTCCTCCTGGACCCCGACGCCCGCTGGCACGACGGCACGCCGGTGACGGCGGACGACGTGCTGTTCTCCCTTGCCGTCCAGCGGGAGCATGGAACACCCAACCGGCGGCAGTATTACGCCATGGTTGCCGGGACGGAACGAATCGATGGAGCGACGGTGCGCTTCACCTTCGCCCCCCAGGCGGACGGCAGCTATGACCGCGAACTGCCGCTGCTGATGGGGCTGATGCCGATCCACCAGAAAGCGTGGTGGCAGGGCCGCGACTTCAGCCGCACCACGCTGGACCCGCCCATGGGCAGCGGCCCCTACCGCATCGCGGCGGTGGAGCCGGGGCGGCGGATCGTGTACGCCCGCGACCCCGGCTATTGGGGCCGTGACCGGTCCACGCGGCGAGGGCTGTTCAACGCCGACCGGGTGGCCTTCGATTATTACCGGGACGAAACGATCTCGTTGCAGGCATTCCTGGCGGGGGAGGCGGACGTGCGGCGGGAAAGCGATCCCGGACGCTGGGCCGCGGGGTACGCCGGGCCGGCGCTGGCCGCCGGGCGCATCGTGCGCGAGGATCTGCCCCACCGCCGGCCCGAGATGGCGCGGGGCCTGATCCTCAACACCCGCCGCCCACCGTTCGCCGACCGGCGGGTGCGGGCGGCGCTGGGGCTGGCGGTGGATTTCGCGTGGATGAACCGCAGCTTCTTCCACGGCGCCCTGACACGCACCGCCAGCTATTACCCCAACTCCGAACTCGCCGCCGCCGGCCTGCCCACCGGGCTTGAACTGGCCGCGCTGGAGCCGCTGCGCCCGCTGGTGCCGCCGGAGGTGTTCACGCACCCCTACATGCCCCCCGGCGGCGGGGACCGGGCGGCGCTGCGGGACGCCTTCGCGCAGTTGGCGGCGGCGGGGTGGGTGATGAGGAACGGGCGCCTGACCGACGGTGCCGGCCAGCCGTTCGTGTTCGAGATTTTGCTGGGATCGGCGGGCGACGAGCGGGAGGCGCAGGAGATCGCGCGGGGCTTGGCGCGGCTGGGCATCACCGCCACGGTGCGGACGGTGGACAGCGCGCAGTACCAGACGCGCCTGGACAATTACGATTTCGATACGACCGTGCGCGGCTGGATCTCCAGCCTGTCGCCGGGGAACGAGCAGCTTTACTATGTCGGTTCGGCGGCGGCGGACACGCCGGGCAGCCGCAACCTGCCGGGCATCCGCGACCCGGCGGTGGATACCCTGGCGGCGTCCCTGGCCCGCGCCACCGGCCGCGAGGAACTGGTGGCGCGGGTCCACGCCCTGGACCGCGTTCTGCTGTGGGGGCATTACATGCTCCCCCTGTTCCACGACACGGCGGACCATATGGCCCGCTGGTCCCACATCCACCGCCCGGACGTAACGCCGCTGTACGGCCCGGTGATCGATGCGTGGTGGCTCAATTGACGGGATGCAAGGGCCGTTGGCCCTTGCCGGGGTGTCGGGGCGGCGCCCCGACAAGTCACTCCTCCCTAACCACCACCCCCTGCCGCCCCAACCACATGTTGGTCAACGTCCTCTCATCATGCTCCAGCCGCCAACTCAACAGCGCCTGGGCGTGCTCCAACACCTGCCCCTGATACGCCGGGTCGCGGGAACGGTCACGCAACTCCCCCGGATCGTCGGCCAGATCGAAGAACAGCGGCGGCAGAGCGGTGAAATGCACGTATTTCGTCGTCTCCCCGCGCAGGACGGTCATGGTGCACTGGTCGGGCTGCTGGTGCAGGGCGTGCTCGGGGGTGGCGGTGGCGACGTCGCGGAAGTCGTAGGCGAAGTGGGCGTGGCGGCGCCAGACCGGGGGCACGTGGCCTTCCAGCCAGGGGCGCAGGGACACGCCGTCGCACTGGCGCGGGATGGGCACGCGCAGCCAGTCGAGGATGGTGGGCATCAGGTCGATGTGCTCGGTGAAGCGGTCCACGGTGCGGGCCTCGGCCCCGCCCGGCCAGCGGATGGCGAGCGGCACGTGGAAGCAGGGGTCGAACCAGCCCTCCTTGCCGAACATCCAGTGGTCGCCGATCAACTCGCCATGGTCGGAGGTGACGATGATGAGCGTCTCGTCCCACTGGCCCAGCGCCCGCACCCCGTCGAGCAGGCGCCCGATGTGGTGGTCCACCTCGGCGATCAGCCCGTAATAGACGGCGCGCAGCCAGCGCAGGTCGTCGTCGCCCATGGTCTTGGGGTCGAGCTTGCGGCCATGGACCCAGTGCTTACCGGGGAAGGTGGAGAGGCGCCACGCCAGCCAGGGGTGTACCGCGCCTTCGTCCGCCGGGGTGGCGGCGCGGATGGGCGGCGGGGTGGTGCTGGGGGAGATCAGGCCGTGCCACGGCTCCGGCCCGATCCAGGGGGGATGGGGGCGCAGGTAGCTGACGTGCGCGAACCACGGGCGGTTGCCCTGCCCCGCCATCCACGACAGGGCACGGTCGGTGAGGAAGGCGGTTTCGCTGAGGTCCGCCGGAAAGCGGGCGGGGCCGTGCGGGTCGCCGTCGGGCGGGGCATAGAGGCCGGACACCGGCGCGCCCGCGGGCAGGAAGCCGCGGCGGCGCAGGTCGTCGCCCCAGGGATCGGCGCTGTCGATCATCGGGCAGACGGGATCGAATCCAGGCGCGATGCCCTCGTACGAGAACAGGGCCGGGTCCAGCGGCGGGAGGCCGCGCGGGTCGGGGGCGGTGTCGGTGTAGCCGAACAGGGCCGGCGCCACCCCGGCCTTGCGCGCCTCCACCGCCACGGTGGTGTGACGGCGGTCGAGCGGCACGCCGTTGCGCACGGAGCGGTGGTTGTGCAGCACCAGCCCGGTCAGGATGCTGGCCCGCGACGGACCGCAGGGGCTGGCGTTGGAATAGTGGCGGGCGAAGCGCACCGACTCCGCGGCGAAGGCGTCGAACCGCGGCGTGCGCACGGCGGGATGGCCGGTGCAGCCCAGCGCATCGCCCCGCCACTGGTCGGCGGTGATAAACAGCACGTTGCGCCGTTCCGGTTGCGTCATGATGCCTGTTCGCCCCTTTTGCTTCCGGCCTATTGCTTGACACTAATATGAAGTTTGGCTGATCGCCCGCCATGCAAATTGCCTGATCCCCGATGGCTCAGCCATAGTTGGGCACCGGAACAACAACCGCCGGCCAGCCGGAACAGGCCAGCAGGGAAGAGAAGGGACAACCATGACCGACACCAAGCGTTCCAGCGCCGCCACCCAGCGCGCGGCCAAGGCGTTCACCCGCCGCACGGTGCTGCGGGCCGGGGCCGCGGCGGCGGGCCTTGCCGCCGCCGGGCCGTTCATCCTGCGCGAAGGGCGCGCGGCGGGCGGCACGGTCAACATCTTCTCGTGGTCCGGCTACATCAGCCCGGCCATGCTGGAGGATTTCCAGAAGAAGACCGGCGTCAAGGCGGTGCTGACCGAATACGCCACCAACGACGAGCTGCTGAACCAGTTGAAGGCCACCGGCGGGGCCGGGTTCGACATCATCCACCCCACGGTGGACCGGGTGCCGAACTATGTGGAATTCGATCTGGTCCAGCCGCTGGACGAAAGCAAGGTCACCTGGACCGGGTGCATCGACTCGGCGGTGATCGGCTCGGCCACCATGGGCGGCGTGGTGGGGGGCAAGCGCTTCTTCGCCCCCGCCGACTGGGGCACCGAGGCTTTGGCCTATGACAGCACCAAGGCGCCGCTGGTCTATGGCACCGCCAGCTACGGCGACCTGTGGAAGCCGGAATACGCCGGCAAGGTCACGGTGCGCGGCCATTCGTCCCTGATCGGCATCGGTCTGTGGCTGGAAGCGGACGGCAAGCTGCCCCACCCCCTGCGCGAGCAGTTCACGTCGGAGGCCAAGGCGCGCGCCAACTTCGACGCCATCCTGAAAACCGCCGTCGCCAACAAGAAGGCGGTCGGCCAGTTCTGGAGCAACGAGAACGAGGCGCAGGGCGCCTTCCGCACCAACGGCTGCGTGATCGGCCAGACCTGGGACAGCACCGCCGCGGCCCTGCGCAAGGAAAAGCTGCCCGTCCGCTTCATCGCACCCAAGGAAGGGGCGCTGGCGTGGATGGAGGGCTTCGCCATCCCGAAGAAGGCGCCCAACGCCGAAGCGGCCTATGCCTGGATCAACTGGTTCTACACGCCGGAGGCGGGCGCCCTCTACACCGCCCATTCCGGCATCAGCTCCACCGCCAAGGGGGCCGAGACCCTGCTGTCGGACGAGGCCAAGGCGTTCTTCGCCGAGGCTTATCCCGGTGACGCCCTGTCGAAGCTGTGGTGGTGGCCGGTGCAGGAACCGTGGTACGTCTCGTTGCGCAACGAGTATCAGGACCGGTTCCTCGCCGCCTGATCTCCGGGGGACCAGCAGGGGCGCTTGATGAGCCGGGACGTGCAGTTGGACCGCGTGACCATGCGGTTCGGCAACCTGACCGCCGTGCATGACGTGAGCCTGAGCATCGGGGCGGGGGAGTTCTTCAGTTTCCTCGGCCCGTCCGGGTGCGGCAAGACCACGCTGTTGCGGATGATCTCCGGCTTCATGGAGCCGACCGAGGGTGCTGTCCGCATCGGCGGGCAGGACATGCGCGGCATCGGCCCCAACAAGCGCCCCACCGCGCTGATCTTCCAGAACCTGGCGCTGTTCCCGCTGATGACGGTGGCGGAGAACATCGGCTTCGGGCTGGAGGTGCGCGGGGTGCCCGCCAGCCGCCGCAAAGCACGGGTGAATGAGCTGCTCGACCTCGTGGCCCTGCCGGACACGGGGGACAAGAAGGTCACCGACCTGTCCGGCGGCCAGCGCCAGCGCATCGCCATCGCCCGCGCCCTGGCGGTGGAACCGTCGGTGCTGCTGCTGGACGAACCGCTGTCGGCGCTGGATCTGAAGCTGCGCCAGCACATGCGCGCCGAGTTGCGCGCCATCCAGCGGCGCACTGGCGTCACCTTCATCTACATCACCCACGACCAGGGCGAAGCGCTCACCATGTCCGACCGCATCGGCGTGATGCGGGGCGGCGTGCTGGAGCAGGTGGCGGACGGCCAGACGCTGTACGACCACCCCGCCACCGCCTTCGTCGCCGGCTTCGTCGGCGAGGCCAACCGCTTTATCGGCCCGGTGACGGCGCTGGCGAACGGGCTGGCGGCGCTGGACACGCCCGCCGGGCGGCTGGTGGGGCGCAACCCGCAGGATCTGCGCACCGGCGACCGGGCGGCGCTGTTCGTGCGGCCCGAACGGCTGACGGTGGACGGCGACGGCCCCAACCGCCTGACCGCCCGCGTCAGCCACCGCGATTTCGAAGGGGCCTTCGTCAACGCCTTCCTGACCGGTCCCGCCGGCACTCTGGCGGTGCAGATCCCCCACCGCGGGCAATCCGATCCGCCGCTGGCCCCCGACACCGACGCCGCCCTGACCTTCCGCGCCGAAGACGCCGTGGTCCTGCCGTGGGGGGGGGAATGATGGGGGCAAGCACGCAATACGGGAATATGCCGGAGACTTTTGCGCACAAAAAGATAGCGGCCCTTTGTGGGGGCCGCCATCTTGGTCTTTGTCCTCGGGGGGAGGGGATGGGTTTGCGCCCAGCCCCCAGCTTGTCCCAAGGCTCACGCATAAAACCTATTATGCCCACCTTTTCCCGTCAAGACTCCATGCCGGAACATTTCACCCAGGATGAAATCCAAACCTTACCGGCCCTGTTTGGTACCCCTCGGTTCGCCCGCTACCTGACAGCAACAGAGTCTCGCTCGGAACATGGAGCCTCCCACACGGCACGCGCTTTGGCCCTGTACCGTTGGAACGGGCAAGTTGCCGCGGCCATGCTCTTCCCCCTCAATATGCTGGAGGTCGTTCTCCGCAACGCAATTGCTGATGCTCTGGCCAGCACCTATGGCCCATCGTGGCCTCTTTCCCGGCAGCTTCTCATCAGTCTTCCCAACCCTCAGCACCGCTACAGCCAGCGTAAAGATCTCGAGGCAATCACAGCCCGGTATCCAAACAATACAGGGCAGGTGATTGCCGAACTCGCTTTCGTTTTTTGGGTGGAAATGCTGAACACCCGCCATGATGGCCGTATCTGGGAGCATCATTTACGCCCCCAGTTTCCGCATACTCCGACGCGGCTAACGGTGCAGGATGCCAGACGCCGTCTTCATGCCATGGCGGAAGAAGGCCGGCGGCTCCGCAACCGTATCGCCCACCACGAGCCGATCTTTCCCCGGAATCTGGCGGCGGACTACGAGACGATCCGCACCCTCATCGCGTGGCGCAGCCCCGTTGCCGCCGCTTGGCTGGACCGCACCCAGACCGTGACCGCCCTGCTGCAACAACGGTCGGAGACCGCCCCATGACCGAGGTGCTGCGCCGGTACGGCCCCGTTCTGACCACGGTCATCCTGCTGGCGGTGGCGGTGTGGATCGTCGGGCTGGTGGTGTTGCCGCAGGTGCTGATGGTGGATTTCTCCTTCCGCCCCATGCTGCCCCCGGCCAAGCTGGGCGGGCCGGAGGACGTCTATACGCTGAAGAACTACGCCACCTTGTGGACCAACGAGGTCCACCGGGCCATCTTCGTCAAGACCATCTGGGCCAGCGCGCTGGTGACCGCCGTCACCTTTGCCGTCTGCTACCCCATCGCGTTTTACATGGCACAGGTGGCGCCCCGGCGGCGGCTGCCCATGCTGGTGCTGATGCTGGTGGTGCCGTTCTGGATCAACGAACTGCTGCGCACCTTCGCGTGGTACATCATCCTGGCCTATGCCGGGCCGCTGAACATCCTTCTGGTCACTCTCGGCATCTTTGCCGAGCCGCAGCGGCTGTCGGGCGGGGACGCGGGCGTCATCGTCGGCATGGTGTACGTCTATATCCTGTTCATGGTGTTCCCCATCTACAACGCCCTGGAATCCCTGGACCGCCACCAGATCGAGGCGGCGCGCGACCTGGGCGCGGGGTGGGTGCGCATCCACCGCCGCATCGCCATCCCCCACGCCAAGCCGGGCATCGCGGTGGGGTGCATCATGACCTTCATGCTGGCCGCCGGCAGTTACGCCGTGCCAGCCCTGCTGGGCGGGCCGCAGAGCCGGTGGTTCACCGAGGTCATCTACAACTGGTTCTTCGAGGGCGGGAACTGGAACCAGGGGGCGGCCTATGCCTTCATCCTGCTGGTGCTGTGCGTCGGCTTCATCCTGCTGATGATGAAGCTGTTCCGCGTCGGCCTGACCGACATCGCCAAATAGGGGGCCGCCGATGACCGCCGCGGGGTTCCGCCGCCTGCTGACACGCACCTATCTGGTGCTGTTCTTCGGCTATCTGTTCGTGCCGCTGGGCATCATGGGGGCGGCGGCGTTCAACACCAGCCGCTTCCCCACCGTCACCCCCTGGACCGGCTTCACCCTGCAATGGTTCCCCGCTCTGTTCGCCGACCAGCGGCTGTGGCAGGCGCTGGGCACCAGCGTGATCGTCGCCGCCGGGGTGATCGCCGTGGCCGTGCCGCTGGGGTTGGCCGGGGCGCTGCTGCTGGACCGGCTGCACAGCCGGGCGCGCACCTTTCTCTATGCCGTGATGGTGTCGCCGCTGCTGACGCCGGGGGTGATCGTCGGCATCTCCACGCTGGTGTTCTGGCGGCAGTGGTTCGACGTCAGCGGCGGCATCTTCCTGACCGTGGTGGCGCAGGCCAGCTTCATCGCGGCGTACGCCATGCTGCTGTTCCTGGCCCGGCTCCAGCGCTTCGATCCCAGCCTGGAGGAAGCGGCGCTGGACCTGGGCGCCACCCACGGGCAGGTGTTCCGCCGCATCACCCTGCCCTATCTGATGCCGTCGGTGCTGTCGTCGGCGCTGCTGGCGTTCCTGCAGAGCTTCGAGAACTACAACACCACCATCTTCGTGCGCGGGCTGGAAACCACGCTGACCATCTACATCGCATCCAAGGTGCGCACCGGGCTGACGCCCGCCGTCAACGCGCTGTCGCTGATTCTGATCGCACTGACCATCGTCGGGGCGGTGGTGTACGAGATCATGAGACGGCGGGAAGCCAAGGCGTAAGCGTCGGGGGCGCCGCCCCCGACACCCCCGGCAAGGGCGTCCAGCCCTTGCATCCCATTGATGGGGTTACGCTTCCATCTGCAAGGTTTTCAGCGTCTCCACGCGGATTTCTTCGGTCAGCCGTTCCTTGTAATCGGCAAAGGCCGCCGTGGTCTTGACCTTGTAGGACCGCGGGTGCGGCAGGTCGATGGGGATGTCGCACTTGATCCGGCCCGGACGGGCCGACATCACCACCACGCGGCTGGCCATGAAGATGGCCTCGTCGATGTCGTGGGTGACGAACAGCACGGTCTTGCGGTGCTGCTCCCAGATGCCCAGCAGCAGTTCCTGCATCACCTCCCGCGTCTGGTGGTCCAGCGCGCCGAAGGGTTCGTCCAGCAGCAGGATGTCGGGGTCGTTGGCCAGCGCGCGGGCCAGCGCCGTGCGCTGCTGCATACCCCCGGAAAGCTGGGCCGGGTGGTGGTTCTCGAACCCCTTCAAGCCCACCTGGGCCAGGAAACGGTCGGCGGTCGCCACCTGTTCGGCCCGCGGCACGCCGCGTTCGCGCAGGCCGAAGCACACGTTGTCGCGCACGTTCAGCCAGGGGAACAGGGTGTAGGACTGGAACACCATGCCGCGGTCGGGACCGGGGCGGGTGACAGGGCGGCCGTTCAGCAGCACCTCCCCCGCCGTCGGCGTCTCCAGCCCGGCCACCACCCGCAGCAGGGTGGACTTGCCGCAGCCCGACGGCCCGAGGATGGTGATGAAGTCGTTGTCCTGCACCGTCAGGTCGGTGGGTTCCAGGGCGCGGGTGGCCCCGCCGCCCCGGCGGGCGGGGAATTCCTTGCGCACCCCGCGGATCACCAGTTTGCTCATCGTCCGCGCACCCACGGAAACAGGCGGGCGTTCATCGCCTGGAACGCCACGTCGGTGATCAGCCCGATCAGGCCGATGATGAAGATGCCGAAAATCATCTGGCCGGTGTCGAGGAACCGCTGCGCCTCGATGATCATGTGGCCGATGCCCTGGGACGCGCCCACCAGTTCGGCGACGATCACATAGGTCCAGGCCCAGCCCAGCACCAGCCGCAGCGCCTCGAACACCTGCGGGGCGGCTGCAGGCAGCAGCACCCGCAGCACCACGCCCCGGCGCGACGCGCCCAGCGTGTAGGCCGCCTCCACCAGATCGGTGCGCACGGCCCCCACGATCACCGCGATCATGATGACGAGCTGGAACACCGAGCCGATGAAGATCACCAGAACCTTCTGCAGCTCGCCCACCCCGGCCCACAGGATCAGCAGCGGGATGAAGGCCGAGGCCGGCAGGTAGCGCGCGAAGGAGGTGAAGCCGGCGAAGAACGCCTCCACCGGCTTGAACGCCCCCATCAGGATGCCCAGCGGCACCGCCACCAGCACGGCCAGCGCGAAGCCGGCGAACACCCGCGCCACCGTCACGCCGATGTCGGCGGTGAAGCCGAACTTGGCGAACAGTTCATAGCCCGAGGCCAGCGTGGTGCCGGGCGATGCCAGGAACAGCGGCTTGACGAAGCCGCCGTAGGTGGCGATCCCCCAGCCCACGAAGAACAGCACGAAACAGGCCACCGCCAGGGCTGCGCGCAGCCCCGGCGGCACCGGCTTCAGCGGTGCGAAGAAACCGTGCATCACCAACCCATCACTTCACGAACGCCGGGGTGGCCATGGCGTCCAGCGTGTCCGGCCCGCGGCGGAGCAGCTTGGCTTCCAGCATCACGTCGCGCACCTCTGTCAGGAAGGTGGGCATGGTGTCGGCCAGATAGGTCTGGTTGCCGGGCTTGTCGTACCATTTGACGAAGCGGGCCGAGTCGGCGAACTGCTCGGGCGTCTGCTTGACGTCGTTGCCCATGATCTCGAACGCCTTTTTCGGATCGGCCTTGATCATGTCCAGGGCCTCGAACCAGCCATCGACGATGGCCTGCACCACCTTGGGGTTCTTCTGGATGTAGTCGGGCTGGAAGGCCAGCGTGTCGATGATCACGCCCGGCGTCTGATCCGAGGTGACCAGAATGGTGCCGTTGGCGTTGCGCACGTTGGACAGGTACGGCTCGTACGTCACGGCCACGTCGAACTGCCCGGCGACGAAGGCCGCGGCGGCGTCCTTGGGCGACAGGTTGGTCTGGTTCACGTCGGCGATGGACAGGCCGTTCTTCTTCAGCACGTACGCCAGCCAGAACTGGGACACGCCGCCGCTTTCCACCGCCACGGCCCGGCCCTTCAGCCCAGCCACGTCCTTGATGTCCCCGCGCACGGCGATGCCGTCGCCGCCGTGGGAGCTGTCGAGCACCAGCACCTGTTGCACCGCCACACCGGACGAGGCGTACATCATGTGGGTATCGACCGTGGTGGCGATGGCCTGCACCTCGCCCGCCGCCATGGCCTGGTGGCGGTTGGCCGAGGGCATCTTCTTGATTTCGACCGCGACGCCGTTCTTCTTGAAGATGCCGGCCTCCTTGGCCAGCGTCAGGGGCGCGAAACCGGTCCAGCCGCTCATGGCGATGGTGACCCTGGGCAGATCCTGCGCCCGCGCGCCGGATGGCAGAAGACCCGCCACCGTGGCCGCCAGGGCCAGGGCGCCCATCGCCGCCCGGCGGCACAGCCGCGCGCGAAACATGCTCTCCATCATGAACCCCTCTCTGTCTCATGGGACATGGCGGCTCCGTTGACCGGAGCGTCAGGGGGCAGTGTGGCGGGTTTTGCGAAAACGGGGAAGATGGGATGCAGCCGTATGCGCGGGTTTATGCTGCACCGCGGGGACCGCACAGGCGCACGCGGTTGCGCCCCTCGCCCTTGGCGCGGTACAGCGCCTGATCGGCCAGCGCCATCAGCCGGTCGAACCCGCTGACCGCCGCCCCGTCCTCGTCCACCGCACCGCCGTCCTCGGTGGCCCCGTCGATGCCGGCGATGCCGATGCTGACGGTGATGGTGACGGCACCACCGCCGTCCAGCGGCACCTCCATGGCCGCCACGGCGCGGCGCAGCCGTTCGGCCACCTCCACCGCGCCGGGGATGGGGGTCTGGGGCAGCAGGATCACGAACTCCTCCCCGCCCATGCGGGCCGGCATGTCCATGCCCCGCAGCAGCCCGCGGCAGGTGTCGGCCAGCGCCCGCAGCACCGCGTCGCCGGCGGCATGGCCATAGGTGTCGTTCACCACCTTGAAATGGTCGATGTCCAGGACCAGCAGCGACAGCGGCAGGCGGTGGCGGCGGGTGCGCTCCAGCTCCCGTTCCACGGTTTCCACCATGTGGCGGCGGTTGGGCAGGCCGGTCAGGGCATCGGTGGCCGCCAGCCATTGCAGTTCCTGCTGCCGCAGCTTGGCGGCGGTGACGTCGCGCATCACCGCCACGAACCGCACGGGCAGGCCGTCGGCACCGCACACCGGGGCGACGGTGGCCGCCTGGGTATAGAGGGTGCCGTCGCGGTGGCGGCTGGTCAGGTCGCCGGACCACACGCCGCCGGCCCGCACGGTTTCGCGCATGGCGGTCAGCGCCTCGTCGGCGTCCGACGTGCTGAGCACCCCGCCGATGGAGGTGCCCAGGACATCCTGCGCCCCATAGCCGGTCAGGCGGGTGAAGGCCGGGTTCACATAGTCGATCCGCCCCACCGAATCGAAGATCACGAAGGCATCCCCCGCCGCGTCCAGCGCCACCGTGCGCCACGCCAGCGCGTCGCGCTGGTCGTGCACCTGCCGGGTGGCGTCGCGGAACACCGCGAGCGCGTCGGCCAGATCCGCCACCTCCGACCGGGCCGGGGGGTGGGGAATGGCCACGTCCAGCTCGCCGCCGGCAATCCGGCGGGTGGCGTCGGCCAGCCGGCCCAGGGGGGCGACGACGCTGCGGCCCAGCCAGCGCGACAGCAGAACCGTCGCCGCCAGCCCGCTGAGGAACGCCGCCACCAGCAGCACCGCCAGCCGCGCCGTCAGACCGGCAATCAGGCGGTTCTGGTTCTCCTGCCACTGCCGCGCCTCCGCCGCCAGGGACGAGGCCATGGTCATCATGCGGGCGGTCAGTTCCCACTGCATCCGCCCGAGATTCTCGATCCGTCGGTCCAGGTCCAGCAGCGCCTGCCGGGCGTTCAGCAGGTCGGCATCCCCCGCCGGATCGGGCGACGGCGCCAGAGCCGTCAGTTCCAGCGCCAACTGGTTCAGCACCAGACGCGACGGCGCCGTCGCAATCAGCACCAGCAGGGCCGCGCGGCGGGGATCGGTGGCGTTCTCCGCCCCGCCCGCCCCCGATCCGGCGGCGGCGCCCACGCCCTGGCGGACGGCGGACAGCGTGTGCTCGATGGTCAGGGCGGCGGCATCGCGGTCGCGCGACAGCGTGCGGATGCGGGCGGCGCTGCCGGTCAGGTCGGCCACCGCGGCACGCAGCCCGGCCACCGCCGCGCTGTCGCCGTGGGCCCGCTCCAGCAGCGCCAGTTGCCGTTCGATGGATTCGGAACGGGAATCGATGCGGTTCAGAAGTCCAACCTGCTCCGACACCGAGATCCGGTGGGCGATATGGCTGGCATAGCTGGCAATGGCCGCCGCATCCTCGGCAATGCGCTGAGACGCGAGAAGATTGGGAAAATAAAATTTCTCGTTCTTAAGAGATTCTTCTTCGATAATGGTCAAGGTCCAAAGGACGCATCCACCGAACAGCAACAAAAGAAAAACGAGGGTAACTTGGCTCAATAAAAAACGCCGCCGGACCGTCAACCGGACCGCTCGCCCCTCCGTCTCTCCTAAATGCTCGGTTGCAATGTTTTTTGTCATTGAATAGGGCGCCGCATCGTTTTCCTTTTATGCGTACTGCAGTATGCTACCATTGACAGCCGAGATAATAAAACCGTGAAAATACGCCTATACCAACGGTGCAAGCCAAAGGAGCGGGGATGACGACGCGTGGCCCCTTTGCCCGCACGATGCTGGCGGCGGTGCTGGCCATGGCCTTCAACGGCACCGGACCGGCCCAGGCCGGTGCCGTGCTGGACCGTGTGGAGCAACAGGGGGAGGTGCGTTGCGGCGTGGACCTGACCCCCGGCTTCAGCGGCGTGGACACCGACGGCAACGCCCGCGGGTTCGAGGTGGACGTGTGCCGCGCCGTGGCCGCCGCCGTGCTCGGCACCCCCGACGCCGTGTCGATTCGCCGGGTCAACACGGCCAACAAGTTCAACGCCCTGAACGTCGGGGACATCGACATCGCCTTCGGCATGACCACGTGGACCTACACCCGCGACACCGGGATGGGGGCGGTCTTTCCGGTGGTGCTCTATTACGATGGCCAGGGCTTCATGACCTGGGTGGACAAGGGGAGCGACAAGACCCCGGTGAAGCCGTGGAAGGACGTTCCCCCCGGCACCCGCGTCTGCGTCCAGCGCGGCACCACGTCGGAGGCCAACCTCGCCGCCGCCGTCCGGGCCGGTCACGCCCTGGTGGAAATGGTCCCGGCCACCAGTTCGGAAGAAAAGTTCATTGCCTTCGCCCAGCGGCAATGCACCCTGGTGACCGGTGACCGCAGCGAACTGGCCGCCCGCGCCGCGACCATGCCGGCGGAGCGGCGCCAATGGCGCATCCTGCCCGACACCATTTCCCACGAACCCCTGGGGCCGGCGGTGGCGCAGGGTGATCCCCTGTGGTTCTCGGTGGTGCGCTGGACCGTCCTGGCCATGCTGGCGGCGGAAGCCAAGGGGGTGACGTCGGCCAACGTGGCGGGGCTGTCGGCCTCTCCCGACCCGGAAATCCGCCGGCTGGCCGGCGGTGATCCGGCCTTCGGCAAGCCGCTGGGGCTGGATTCCCAATGGGGCCTGCGGGTCATCTCCCTGATCGGCAACTACGCCGAGGTGTTCCAGCGCAACCTGGGCAACGGATCGCCGCTGGGGCTGGAACGGGGGCTGAACGCCCTGTGGACCGATGGCGGGCTGCATTACGTGCCGCCGCTGAAATAGGACGGGGGAACCTACCGCCGCCCGGCCAGCGATCCGACCTGGAACAGCACGCGGGCGCACAAGGTGACGTCGGGGGCGTTGGTGCGCTTGCACTCGGCCTCCGCATCGGTCAGCCGGTCCAGCGCCTGACGCACGGTGGCCGGCTGCCAGCGGCGGGCCTGGGCGGTCAGGCGGTTCTTCAGCTTGAACATCACCGGCGGCTTCAGCGACGCGACGGCGGCGTCGGCGGGCTTTCCCGCCGCCACCTGGGCCACCAGCAGGTGCAGCCGGTGGAAATGGCGCTGGGTGGCGCGCAGGATGGTCACCGGCGACGTGCCTTCGGCGAACAGCCGGCCCAAGGCGCGGTCGAGCGCCGGCAGGTTGCCGTCCGCCGCCGCCCACACCGCCTCGTCCGCGTCCAGGGTGGAGGAGTCGCCGATGCTGGCCTGCACATCCTCCAGCCGGACGGTGCCGCCCTTCGGCCCCATGTAGAGCGCCAGCTTGGCCACCTCCCCGCGGGCCACCATGCGGTCACCCACCAGATTGCCGGCCAGAAAGGCCAGCGCATCCCCGTCCACCGACAGCCCCTCGGCCCGCAGCAGCCCCTCGATGACGCCGCCCAGGGCGGCTTCGTCCTCCACATAGCAGGGGATGGCGGCGGCGTTCTCCGCCCCTTCGAACAGCACGCGCAGCTTGGACCGCGGTCCCAGTTCCCCGGCCTCGGCCACCACCAGCGTGTCGCCGGGCGGGGGATCGGACAGGAGGGAGGTGAAGGCGGCGGCGCTGTTGTCCTCGGCATCGCGCACGCGCACCAGCCGGCGCCCGCCGGTCAGCGCCATGGCCGCCACCTCGTCCATCAGCCGGGCGGGGTCGTCGGCCAGCGTGCGGGTGGGCAGGTCGGCCACCCGGAACGGGTCGGACAGGTCCGGCACCACCGTCCGCCCCAGCGTGCCGGCACGGTCGCGCACCAGCCCGTCGTCGGGGCCGTAGAACAGCACGGCCCGGACCTTGGGGTCGGGTTTGCGCAGAAACGACTCGACGGAACGGGGCTGAAGCTTCATGGCCGGCTTTCGAGCCTGCCGGATCAGGGAGCCGGGGCGGCGGGTTTGGACAGGAACATCGCCACCCGCAGCGTGATGTCGTCGGCGATCTGCTCCAGCCCGCGCTGATAGGCGCTGTCCACCAGCGACATGGCCGCGAACTGGTCGTTGGGCACGTTGTAGCTGACGAACGAGCGGCTGGAGGAGGAAAAGACCACCTTGCCGCTGGCGGTGTCCACCAGACGGTACTGGGCGTTCATCACCAACTGCGCCCGTTCCGCCGACGCATCCTTGCGCAGGGCCAGTTTCTGTTCCCCGGCCTGGAAGCTGGCGTCCAGCCGGTAGCGGCTGTTGTCCGGCCGGCTGGTCTCGTAGAAACGGTCGATCAGCAGATTGCGCAACTGCTGGCCCCGGCGTTCGGGGATGTTGGCGATGCCAACCTGCATCAGGGCGGCGTTGGCCTCGGCCCGTCCGGCCCCGGCACCGGCGCCGTACAGCGGCTGGAAGCCACACCCGGCCAGCGCCGGGGCGAGCGCCAGAAGACCGGCCCCCGCCACCAGCACCCGCCATCCCCGATGGTTACGCCACGACATTGATCACCCGGTTCGGAACGACGACGATCTTGCGCACCGGCTTGCCGTCCAGCGCGCGCTGCACGTTGGCGTCGGCCAGGGCGGCGGCCTCGGCCACATCCTTCGCCACGTCGCGCGGCAGCGACAGGGTGGCCCGCAGCTTGCCGTTCACCTGCACCGGCATGGTCACCGAATCGTCGGTGGCGAGCGCCGGGTCGGCGTCGGGCCACGGCTGTTCGGCCAGCAGGGTGGTGTGGCCAAGCGCCTGCCACAGCTCCTCGGCCAGATGAGGCATCATGGGGGCGGTCACGCGGACCAGGGCCTCGCAGCCCTCGCGCAGCACCCAATCCTCGCCCGCACCGGCGCCGTTCAGCTCGGCAACGGCGTTGGCCAGTTCGCGCACGCGGGCGACCGCCTTGTTGAAGCGGAACTTCTCCAGATCCTCGCCAAGCCCGGCCAGGGTCTTGTGAATCTGCTTGCGCACCGCCACCGCCTCATCCGACAGGGTGGCGGGCAGCGGCGTGCCGGGGGCGGGGAAGGCCACCGCCGGTTCGGTCACCATGCGCCACAGGCGGTTGATGAAGCGCCACGCACCGTCGATGCCGGCCTCGGTCCATTCCAGGTCGCGTTCGGGCGGGCTGTCGGACAGCATGAAGAAGCGGGCGGCGTCGGCGCCGTAGCCGTCGATGATCGTGGCCGGATCGACCACGTTCTTCTTCGACTTCGACATCTTTTCCACGCGGCCGACGGTGACGGCCCCGCCGTTGTCGGTGCGGATGTAGTCGCCGTGATCGTTCTTCACGATGTCGGCGGGCGACAGCCACGCACCGCTCTGGGCGTCCTTATAGGTCTCGTGGTTCACCATGCCCTGGGTGAACAGGCCGGCGAACGGCTCCTGCAGGTCCAGATAGCCGCAGCGCTGCAGCGCACGGGTCCAGAAGCGGGAGTACAGCAGGTGCAGCACCGCGTGTTCGATGCCGCCGATGTACTGGTCCACCGGCAGCCAATAGCCGACCGCCTCCTTGGTGAAGGCGGCGTCGGCGCTGTGCGGCGCACAGAAGCGGGCGAAATACCACGACGACTCGATGAAGGTGTCGAAGGTATCGGTCTCGCGCACCGCCGGCTTGCCGCAGCAGGGGCAGGTGGTGTGCTTCCACGTCGGGTGATGGTCCAGCGGGTTGCCCGGCTTGTCGAAGGTCACATCCTCCGGCAGCGTGACGGGAAGCTGGTCTTCCGGCACCGGCACCGTGCCGCACGACTCGCAATGGATGACCGGGATCGGGCAGCCCCAATAGCGCTGGCGCGACACGCCCCAGTCGCGCAGGCGGTACTGGGTGGTGCGTTCGCCCTGGCCGGTGGCTTCCAGCCGCCGGCCCGCCTCGTCCTTCGCCGCGTCCACCGGCAGCCCGTCGAGGAAGCGGGAATTGCGCAGGGAGCCGGGGCCGGTGTACGCCTCGGCCCCCACGGCGAAGGTGGCCGGGTCGGCGTCGTCGGGGACCACCACCGGGGTGACCGGCAGCCCGTACTTGCGGGCGAAATCCAGGTCGCGCTGGTCATGGGCCGGGCAGCCGAAGATGGCGCCCGTGCCGTATTCCATCAGCACGAAATTGGCGACGTAGACCGGCAGTTCCCACGTGGGATCGAAGGGGTGGACGACCGTCAGACCGGTGTCGAAGCCCTTCTTCTCCGCCGTCTCGATCGCCTCTTCGCTGGTGCCCAGACGGTTGCACTCGGCGATGAACGCGGCCAGTTCGGGACGGGATGCGGCCAGTTCGGCGGCCAGCGGGTGGTTGGCCGAAATGGCGGCGAAGGAGGCGCCGAACAGCGTGTCGGGGCGGGTGGTGAACACCTCCAGCGTGTCGGCCCGGTCCTTGATGGCGAATCGGAAGCGCACGCCGGTGGACTTGCCGATCCAGTTCTCCTGCATCAGCCGCACGCGCTCGGGCCAGCGGTCCAGCGACTCGATGCCTTTCAGCAGGTCGTCGGCGAATTCGGTGATGCGCAGGAACCACTGCGACAGCTTGCGCTTTTCCACCAGCGCGCCGGTGCGCCAGCCGCGGCCGTCGATCACCTGCTCGTTGGCCAGGACGGTGTTGTCCACCGGATCCCAGTTCACCCAGGATTCCTTGCGGTAGGCCAGGCCCGCCTTGAGGAAATCCAGGAACATCTTCTGTTCGTGACGGTAATAGGGCGGGTCGCAGGTGGCGACCTCCCGGCTCCAGTCCACCGACAGCCCCATGCTCTTCAACTGCTCGCGCATGGCGGCGATGTTGGCGTGGGTCCAGACGGCGGGATGCGTCTTCTTCTCCAGCGCGGCGTTCTCCGCCGGCAGGCCGAAGGCGTCCCAGCCCATGGGATGCAGGACGTTGAAGCCCTTCGCCCGCTTGTAGCGGGCGATCACGTCACCGATGGTGTAGTTGCGCACGTGCCCCATGTGGATGCGCCCCGACGGATAGGGGAACATCTCCAGCACGTAATACTTGGGGCGCGCGGCATCCTCGCGGGCGGTGAAACACCCGCGCTGATCCCACACCGCCTGCCATTTCGCTTCGGTTTCCTTGACATTATAGCGCGACATGGCGGCTGCTTCTTTGTCCGTAGTGAATGGGCACGATGAACTGTCGGTGGCGGCTTATTCGTTGCCGCGGGCCTGCTGGGCCAGGCGAAGCTGGCGGGCGCGGGTCAGGATCGAGTCCTCCAGCGTGGCGGCGGTGTTGCCGGCCACCGGCGCGTCACGCCAGTCGGCCCCGGTCTTCTGCTGGCGGAACACCGACACCCGCACGCCGTCGGCGCGGAGCTGGCGGTCCAGGATGTAGAGGTTGACCTTGAACCGTTCCGACGGGCTGTCGGGGGGCGTGTACCAGTCGGTCAGGATCACGCCGCCGAACGGGTCGGCCTGGACGATGGGCATGAAGGCCAGCGTGTCGAGCGAGGCGCGCCACAGGAAGCTGTTGACGCCGATGCCGGCACCCTCGCCCTCGCCGCTCTTCTTGTTCTTGCCGAACAGGCTGATGCCGCCCTCGCCGCCCAGAATGCTGCCGAAGGGATACATCTCCTTCTGCATCTGCTCGGCATGGGACGGGGGCTTGCTGTCACCGCAGCCGGCCACGAGGAGGGCCGCCGCCAGAGCGGCAGAGGTGAACAGGGCATGGCGTGAACGGCGTGAGATCAGCAGCATCTTTCGGACACACGAGGGCTGAAAGGAGCCGCAGCGGTCCTGCGGCGGATGTCAGCCGAGACAAGACCATAAACCGCCCACCCGCGCAACAGCCGATGGGGCGGGGGGAAGGGAAGCAGCCCTGCCCCTTCCATCTTGGCAACGCCTTTGGAGCGCCTGTATGCTGCGGTGCATCCGCCGTTTTTTTGGCCCGGCGCTGCCCAGAGAGCGGGCAGAAATGTGTGTTTTGTCAGACACACTGTTCCTTCAAAGCAGCACGGAAAAGGCTTTTCGGCTTGCTGGGAAGGCCGGGCGTGCGTACGACATACTCAGCCTGGACGTTAAACCCGGCTTTCAAAAATTTGCTGCCAGGATGGAGGCAACATCATGAACCGTTATCTGCTGGCCGGCTGCGCCGCTGCCGCTCTCGCCATGGGCGCCGGGGCCGCCAACGCCCAGGCCAAGTTCGAAGTGAAGCTGAGCGGCGACGCCTACTTCGAAGGTGGTTACGTCGATCAGGACCGCGATGCCGGCCTGCGTTCGACCGAATTCCGCAACCGTTTCCGTCTGAACGTTCAGCCGACCGCCAAGGCTGACAACGGCCTGGAATACGGCGCCCGCGCCCGTATCCGCGCCCAGTCCGGTGCCGGCACGCTCGACGCCGACCGCGGCTACGTCTTCGTGCAGGGTGGTTTCGGTCAGGTCCGCCTGGGCGTCACCAACTCCTTCAACGACGACAGCTACGTGTCGCGTCCGATCGATTACGAGTTCCTGGGCGTCTATGATGCCTTCATGAGCTACATCACCGGCACCTCGAACACCGCCCAGACCACCACCGCGGCCGTTGGCCGTGCGGACGTCGGCGGCGCGATCCAGGGCACCAACACCCTGACCGCCCACTCGATCACCGCGAACGCCAACGCGACCAAGATCGTCTACTACTCGCCGGTGTTCTCGGGCTTCCAGGCCGGTCTGTCGTACACCCCGCGTAACGACAGCAACCTGACCGACGTCAACCGCACCAAGGCCGGCACCTCGGCCGTGATCGGCGCGGCCAACTCGGCCACCGGCATTGCCTATGGCAACTGGTCGCAGGCCTTCCAGGACATCGTCGAAATCGGCGCCAACTACAAGAACACCTTCGGTGGTGTTGGCGTTGCCGTCGGCGGCGGCTACTTCTGGGGCAAGGCCGAGACCACCTCGGGCGTCGCCTACAAGGATCTGAACGCCTTCCAGCTGGGCGCCAAGGTCTCCTACGCCGGCTTCACGCTCGGCGGTGGCTACCTGAGCCACGGCGAATCGGGCCAGGCCAAGACTGCCAACCTGTTCCGCGACAAGAACGAAGTGTGGAACGTCGGTCTGCAGTACGCCACCGGCCCGATCATGGTCGGCGCCGCCTACACCAACGGCAAGGACCCGGGCAGCCTGAGCGTCCGTGGCAAGCGTGAGCTGGAAACCTGGGGTCTGGGTGCGTCGTACACCGTCGCCCCCGGCCTGGCGGTGGGTGCGGAATACACCTACTTCGACGCCAACAGCGACCTGACCACCGCGACCACCAACTACGACGACAAGGGTTCGGTGATCCTGCTGCGCTCGGTCCTGACCTTCTAATCGATCATCCGATCGATTTGAGAGAGAGACGGCGGCTTCGGCCGCCGTCTTTTTTTATGCTTTTTCAGTCCCTTGGCTCTTGTCCGCCTCATCTCTTTCCGTATTACGCACAATGCGCCATGCCGACATTCTTCGTGTGTCTTTGCAGCAACGGTGTCGCAAAACGGCAAAAGATCCGGTTATTCCCGCTTGCCCGCCAATAAGGGGAGGGATTAACTGATGGCGGTACGGACAACGACGGCCCGAGCGCGGGCTTCAAGAACAAGGACTGATTTCCATGAAGCGTTATCTCGTCATCGGCTGCGCCGCCGCCGCGCTCTGCACCGCCGCCGGCAGCGCCAGCGCCCAGACCAAGTTCAACGTTCTGATCGGTGGTGACGCCTTCTTCCAGTTCGGCTACGTCGATCAGGATAAGGATCAGGGCCTGCGTTCGACCGAAGCCATGAACCGCTTCCGCCTGAACATCACCCCGACCGCCAAGGCCGACAACGGTCTGGAATACGGCGCCCGCGTCCGTCTGCGCGCCAGCAACGGCAACGGCACCATCGATGCCGACCGCGCCTACATCTTCGCCGAAGGCCAGTTCGGCCGCGTTCAGGCCGGTACCGACGCCGGTGCGTCCGACAACTATGCCTTCATCGGCCCGGTGGTCGATTGGGGCACCTTCGGTGCCGCCGACGGCTGGTGGATGAGCTACCTCGGCCCGACGACCGGCGGCAACATCCCGCTGTCGACCCAGGGCCAGCTCCGCACCCTGGGCTCGTCGGATGCCAACACCCGCATCACCTACCTGACCCCCAGCTTCTCGGGCCTGCAGCTCATCGCCAGCTACGCCCCGGTGACCGGCCCCGCCAACAGCAACTACGGCAGCGCCAACACCGCCGTGAGCCGTGCGAAGAACACCTCCGTCGGTTCGGAAAGCCGTGCGGAAGGCTACAACGATGTGTATGAAATCGGCGCGGTCTATACCGGCGAATTCAGCGGCGTGACCATCGAAGGCAGCGCCTTCTACAGCGGCGGTCAGGCCAAGAACGACGTGGTTGGCCTCACCACCACCCGCTACGAAGACCTGTCGTCCTGGCAGGCTGGCCTGCAGCTCGGCTACGCCGGCTTCAAGGTGGGCGGCAGCTACTCCAACTCCTACGACAGCGGTTACGTGAAGGTCGGTCGTTCCAACTCCACCGATCAGGAAACCATCATCGCTGGCCTCCAGTACACCACCGGCCCGATCGTGGTCGGGGCGTCCTACACCTATGCCCAGGACGCCGGCGACTTCGACGCCACCGGCAAGAACAAGCTGAACCTGTACAGCGTCGGCGCCAACTACACCGTGGCTCCCGGCCTGACCGTCGGCCTGGAATACAACTACTTTGACCTGAATCACAACGTGTCCGCCAACGACGACAAGGGCAGCGTCGTGATCTTCGACACCCGCGTCGCTTTCTGATCCAGGAAAGACTGCGGGCACCGGTCACCCGGTGCATCCATACGAACGGCGGCGGAGTCCTCTCCGCCGCCGTTTCGTTTTGGGGTCCGTCACTTCGCCGGCGAGGCGTCGCACAGCAGCAGCATTGCCGAGTCGGTCAGCGGCGTCCATACCAGCAGCAGCGTGGTCCGGTCCTTCACCGCAGTATAGGCGACCATTTCCCGGTCCGGCAGGGTGGCGTCCGCCGCTTCTTCCAGGCGGTAGCCAACCTTCTCGAAATTCCCCATGGTGGATTGGACGACAGCCGTGACCTGCAATTGTTCGGCTGCGGTGGTGGCGCCGGGGAACTCCCAGCCGTACGCTTCCACCCGCCCGCAGGTGCGCTTGATGCTTTTCGCAACATCGGCCATGAAACCGGCATAGGTGCCGTCGTCCGCCAGCGAAAACGGCTGGACCGGGAAAGCCACCTTGGCCAGCGGCGAACCGGGGGCGGTTTTCGGCGGGTCGGCGGCCAGGGCCGGGGTGCCGCCGGCGGTCAGGATACCGGCGGCCACGGCCAGTGCGACGAGGGGGGCGGCCAGACGAATCCGCATCGGGATTCCTCCTTGCTGGAATGGAATAAGGATCGGGCGTGCGTTCTTGCGTTTCGCCGGAGGGTCCGTTACCACGCCCACGAGGGACGTGTATAGAACCCCAACGCGTGGAGACCGCCGCCATGACCACCCCCGACTCCTCTCCCCTGGCCCCCACCCTGGCCGGGCGGCTGGCCGAGGTTCGCCGCCAGATCGGCGAGACGCTGGCCGATTGCGGCCGCGCCCCCGGTGCGGTGACCCTGGTGGCGGTGTCCAAGACCCACGGCGCCGACGCCGCGGCGGAAGCCATCGCCGCCGGCCAGCGGGTGTTCGGCGAAAACCGGGTGCAGGAGGCCAAGGCCAAGTGGCCGGCGCTGAAAGAGGCCCATCCGGACATCGAGCTTCACCTGATCGGCCCGCTCCAGACCAACAAGGTGCGCGAGGCGGTGGCCCTGTTCGACGTGATCGAAACCGTGGACCGGCCCAAGCTGGCCGAGGCGCTGGCCGAGGAAATGGCCCGCACCGGCCGCCGCCCCCGCTGCCTGATTGAAGTCAACACAGGTGAAGAGGTGCAGAAGGCTGGCATCCTGCCGGCGGAGGTCGATGCCTTCGTCGCCGCCTGCCGCGACACCTGGAAGCTGCCCGTCACCGGGCTGATGTGCATCCCGCCGGTGGACGAGGAACCGGCCATGCATTTCGCCCTGCTGGCCCAGATGGCCAAGCGCAACGGGCTGGACGAGGTCAGCATGGGCATGAGCGGCGATTTCCCCAGCGCCATCCGATTCGGCGCTACCCATGTGCGGGTGGGGACGGCCATTTTCGGGGCGCGGCCTGCGGTGGAGTAAGAGAAGCGGGCTGCCGCCCGCACCTGCATGGGGCACAGCCCTCATACCCCCCGTTTTTTTACCAATAAAAAGCTGATGGGTCCGGGAAGCCGTGCTTCCCGGGCGGGGTTCGGGGCGGCAGCCCCACTCCCGTCAGCAGCGCTCGATGGTGCGGGCGGCATCGTCCAGCGCCTCGGCGATGATGCGGGCCTGCTCGTCGGTCAGGGCGCCCGATCCCGTCTTCAACCGCAGCGCCATCTTCAGGTTTTCCACCGCCCGCACGATCTGTGGCGCGGCGTGGTGCCCGCCATGCTCGGCCCCGGCCTGCTGCATCCGCTGCAGCAGCGCATCCACCGCCCCGCGGTTGGTGGCGAGATAGGCCGTACCGTCCTCGGTGATGGTGTAGAGCTTCTTGTTGCCCGCCGAGGCATCGACGGTCACATACCCCTGCTCTTCCAGCATGGTCAGGGTGGGATAGACCGCGCCGGGGCTGGGCGTGTAGGCCCCCGACACCATGTCGGAAATCGCCTTGATGAGTTCATAGCCGTGGCGGGGCTTTTCCGCGATCAGGTGCAGCACCACGAAATGCAGGTCGCCATGGGCGAACAGGCGCCCCAGACCGCCGCCGCGGCCCCCATGATGGCCGCCACCGGGGCCACCATGCCCGCGCCCGCCGCCCCAGAAATCGCCGCGGGCGAACCGGCGGCCATGATGGGCGCACACCTCGTCCCCGCCATCATGGCCATGCCCGAATCCGAACCCCTTGCGGCCCCAAAACATCTTCATGCCCGTTCTCCATTGCCGGTGGCTCCGCCCTTTTGGCGAAACACACTCGATACTGTTTCGATATAACGAGTCTTAGATATATCGAAACTATATCGGCGTCAAGACCGGCCATGAAAAAAGGGCGGCAGCCCTGCGGCTCCGCCCCTTGGCACCCGGTGGTGAGGAAACGAGAGGGAGATCAGCCCTGCGGTTCCAGAACGCTCAGACGGCTCCCGGGTCCGCTGGCCGCCAGCAGCGCCAGCAGGTCCGGCAGGGCCAGGGCGACACACCCGGCGGTCGGCTCCCAATCGGGGCGGGCCAGATGGACGAACACGGCGCTGCCCAGCCCTGGAACCGGCGGGTCGTCGTTGTGCCCCATCACCACAATCACGTCGTACACCCCATCGTCCCGCCACAGCGACTCGTGGCTGGCGGCATAGGGCTGCGTCACCGGGGTGTTGTAGGCGGGATCGGCGGGATCGTCGCACCAGCCGTCATCGGGCCGGATGGGCGACACCGGCAGGCCGCTCACCGGCGGCGGCAGCCGGTCGGCGCGCCACAGGACGCGGCGCAGGGGAAAGCACCCCACCGGGGTTGCCCCATCCCCTTCCCGCTTGTCCACGCGCACGCCGCCACGGCCCAGGGCGCAGCGGGCCGAGCCGCCGGGCCAGATCACCCGCCCCTGCGACGGGCCGTCGGGCTGTACCGCGATGTCCATGGGGTGTTCCCGCTATCAGTTGGTGCGGATGACCGGAGTCGTGGGGTTGAGCGCCTTCTTGGCGGCTTCGTACTTGGCCAGATTGCGCATCATCACGTCGGACAGCATCTCCGGCGCGACCGGTGCCGGGGCGGCGGGCTGCTGCTGCGCCGCACCGGCCGCCGGGGCCGGCGGCGCGCCGGCCGGGGCGGTGCTCGCCGCCGGCTGGGCCGCGGCGGCGGCAGCGGCCAGAGCCGCGTTGGCCGATGCCGCGGTGGCGGCGGAGGCGGCGGCGGATGGGGAAGGGATCCTGTGCGCGGGCGGCACGGCCCTGGCCGTGCCCGCCGCCGTCCCCTTGTCACCGCCCGCCGCCGCCACGGCGATGGAGGGGGGCACCGATCCGCCCTGGGACGCCCATTGCCGCGCCGCCAGGGAGGCCGCGTGCTTGGCCTGAACCGTGCTGGCCGGAACCGCGTCACGGGTGGGCATGCGCGAGGGATGGTATTGACCGTTCAAAAGCTGCTCCTGCAGCTCCTGACTCCGTTCCGCGCTGAGCGGGGCGGCGTTGTTGCGGGCCATCAGCGCCGAGGTCGCCAGACCGGCGCCATGGGGGGCGGGCGGTGCCTGGGCCGCCTGCACCGGGATGGCCGTCCTGGCGCTCACCGGGCCGGCGGCGGGGGCTGCTGCCGGGGCCGAGGCCGGCGGCGGGGCGGCGGCCTGCCCCTGTACGGGCACCGCCGCGGTCTGTTGCGCCGCTTGCTGCGCCGCCAGCTTCTGGGCCGCCTCGCCCTGGGGGGTCAGGGGAATGGGCTGGGAAGACAGGCGCTGCGCCGCCGGCGCGCCGGAGTCGCCCGACATGGCCGACAGGAGCTGGTCGCCGATGTCCTTGCCGGTGGCGTCCTCCACCATCACGTTGACCACCGCCCCCATGCCGCCCAGCGGGCCGCCGTACAGAAACCCGCCCATCACCCGCGATTGCTGGCTGATGGTGTCGCCGGTGACCTCGCGGTACAGGGTGCTGACCAAGGGGATGTGCTGGAGCGGGTTGATGATGTCGAGGAAATCCCCGAACGTCATCTGGCCTTCCTGGTGATAGGGCAGAACCCCCGGATCTTCCGTGGACATGCCGAACACCGGCGCCGCCGCAGCCGACGAAGCACGGGCGACATCGAACGAGGATGTGGCGGCGGGGGCGATGGCCATGGCGTCGGTCCTTTCAGGCAGGCCAGGGTCTGCCACAGAAAGAAGCAAGCAGCGTGCCAATTTTCAGGGGCTATTTTGCCGGGATTCCGGCCCCCGGACCGGCTTTCCGCCGGAATCTTTTACCGGGTGGCGATTCCTGCCGGGATGGGGACCGGACCGGAAACGGCGCCCAAACGGAAAAGGGGGGCCGAACGGCCCCCCTTCCCGAAACGGTCTGACCGATCAGGATCAGGCCTGGTTCATGCGGTTGTCGATCAGATCGTTCACCACGGTCGGATCGGCCAGCGTCGAGGTATCGCCCAGGCTGTCGTGTTCGTTGGCGGCGATCTTGCGCAGGATGCGGCGCATGATCTTGCCCGAACGGGTCTTGGGCAGGCCCGGCGCCCACTGGATCAGGTCGGGCGAGGCAATGGGGCCGATTTCCTTGCGGACCCAGGCCACCAGCTCCTTGCGCAGCTCCTCGGTCGGCTCCTCGCCGGCGTTGAGCGTGACGTAGGCGTAGATGCCCTGACCCTTCAGGTCGTGCGGATAGCCCACCACCGCGGCTTCGGCGACCTTGGGATGCGCCACCAGCGCGCTTTCCACTTCCGCCGTGCCCATGCGGTGGCCCGACACGTTGATCACGTCGTCCACGCGGCCGGTGATCCAGTAGTACCCGTCGGCGTCGCGGCGGCAGCCGTCACCGGTGAAGTACTTGCCGGGGAAGGTGGAGAAGTAGGTCTGGACGAAGCGCTCGTGGTCGCCGAACACGGTGCGCATCTGGCCCGGCCAGCTGTCGGCGATGCACAGGTTGCCCTCGGTCTCGCCGTCCAGGATGTTGCCGTCGTTGTCCACCACGACCGGCTGCACGCCGAAGAACGGCTTGGTGGCCGAACCGGGCTTCAGGCCGATGGCGCCGACCAGCGGGGTGATCAGGATGCCGCCGGTTTCCGTCTGCCACCACGTATCGACGATCGGGCAACGGCCTTCGCCGACCACGTTGTAGTACCACAGCCAGGCTTCGGGGTTGATCGGCTCGCCCACCGACCCCAGAACGCGCAGGCTGGCGCGCGAGGTCTTCTTCACCGGCGCCTCGCCTTCGCGCATCAGCGAGCGGATGGCGGTGGGGGCGGTGTAGAAGATGTTGACCTTGTGCTTGTCGATCACGTCCCAGAAACGCGACACCGACGGATAGGTGGGCACGCCTTCGAACATCAGCGTGGTGGCGCCGTTGGCCAGCGGGCCATAGACGATGTAGCTGTGGCCGGTGACCCAGCCCACGTCGGCGGTGCACCAGTAGACGTCGCCGTCCTTGTAGTCGAAGACGTACTGGTGGGTGATCGAGGCATAGACCAGATAGCCGCCGGTGGTGTGCAGCACGCCCTTGGGCTTGCCGGTCGAACCGGAGGTGTAGAGGATGAACAGCGGGTCTTCCGCGCTCATCTCTTCCGGCGGGCAGTCGGCGGAGACCGACTCGATTTCCTCGTGGTACCAGAGGTCACGGCCCTCGGTCCACGCCACGTTGCCGCCGGTGTGCTTGACCACCAGCACGTGCTTGACGATGCCCTCGGAATTGTCCACGGCCTTGTCGGCGTTGGCCTTCAGCGGCACCCGGCGGCCGCCGCGCAGACCTTCGTCGGCGGTGATGACGAAGTGGCTGTCGCAATCGACGATGCGGTCCTTCAGGCTGTCCGGCGAGAAGCCGCCGAACACGATCGAATGGATCGCGCCGATGCGGGTGCAGGCCAGCATGGCATAGGCCGCTTCCGGGATCATCGGCAGGTAGATGGTGACCCGATCGCCCTTCTTGACGCCGTTCTTCTTCAGAACATTGGCCAGACGGCAGACCTTCTCGTGCAGTTCCTTGTAGGTGATCGCCTTGGAAACGCCGGGATCGTCGCCTTCGAACAGGATGGCGGTCTGGTCGCCGCGCTTTTCCAGATGGCGGTCGATGCAGTTCGCCGACACGTTCAGCGTGCCGTCGTAGAACCAGCGGATATGGACGTCGTTGTTGTAATCGACGTCCTTGACCTTGGTGTAGGGCTTGATCCAGTCGATGCGCTTGCCCTGCTCGCCCCAGAAGGCGTCGGGATCTTTCACCGACTGTTCGTACAGGCGGGCGTAGGCGGCCTCATTCACCAGGGCCGTTTCAGCAACCTCAGGTTTCACCGGGAAAAAGGTGTTGTCCGACATTGGTTTGCGATTCCCCCGCTTATGTTCTGATCTTGCCCCGTGGGGCCGTTGTGGACCGGTTATGGTGCCGACCCGTTTGGCGGGCATTATCCACAGAAGCCCGGTGGGTGACAAGCAGCAGACGGTGCCGTACGGACAAAGGAACGCTTTGTAAGCAAGTGATTTTTGCGCATTGCCGCAGTGCAACAGAGACAAGGGGCGCGCGCATGCGTCATAATGACGCAGTTTTTACCCCCACCGGCCTCGGCCAAAAGGGGCATCGGTTTAACCGAAGTTTAAAAAAGCGGTATTACCATTCGGGGTTGATTTGGCAAACTCTGATGGAAATGGTCCCATGCCCGGCACCCCTCCCCCCGGTCCCCCCTCTTCCGATGGCGGTGCCGCGGGACCGGACGGGCTGTGCGCGCACGCCGCCGTCCGCATCGGGCGGGCGGCGGATCGGGACACCGCCGCCCTGCTGGACGCGGCCCTGATGGCTCTGGGGGAGGCTCCGGCCTCCGGCTATGCCGCGGCGGCCCGGAACATGACGATGCTGGCCCGCACCATGGGGGAGGCGGCCCACGGCTTTCATGCCGCCATGCTGGCGGACCGCCCCTCTCTGCGGCCGGAATAGGCGTCAGACCGCCGGGTCGATTCCGCCCATCCGGCAGACCAGCGCCCATTCCTCGTCCGTCACCGGACAGACCGACAGGCGGGACTGGCGCACCAGCGCCATGCCCTCCAGCGCCGGGTCGGCCTTCATCTGCTTCAGCGTGACCGGCACCGGCACGGGGGCCAGGGCGCGCACGTCCACTATGCCGAAGCGCCCGGCGGGGTCGCTGGGGTCGGGGTAGTATTCGCGCGCCACCTCGACAACGCCCACCACCGCCAGACCTTCGTTGGAATGGTAGAAGAACGCCCGGTCGCCGATGCGCATGGCTTTCAGGTTGTTGGATGCCTGATGGTTGCGCACCCCGTCCCAATGGGTGACGCCATCGGCCACCATCCGGTCCCAGGAATACTTGAACGGTTCCGATTTCACCAGCCAGCGGGCCATGGCGCCATTCCCCTATTCTCGGTTCAGCCCTTGGGGAACACCCGGCGCCACGGACGGATGGTCACCGACTGGAACAGCCCGGCCTTGGCATAGGGATCGTTGGCGGCGAAATCGTCCGCCGCGGCACGGTCGGCGCAATCGACCACCAGCAGGCTGCCGACCATGGCGGCGCCGTCGTCCGACAGCAGCGGCCCGGCCAGGAACAGCCGGTCGCCCAGGGATTCCAGATAGGCCAGATGGGCGGCCCGGTTGCCGGTGCGCACCTCGGCGGCCCCGTCCTTATCCACGCAATAGAACATGTACAGCATCGTCGAACCCTCCGTCAGCGGTGGCCGGACGGTAACGCAAGCGGTGCCGCGGATAAAGCACCCCTTTCCCGTCCGTGCGACGGTTTAGCACAGATGATCCCTTCGAACGTTTAACGTTTTTTACAGATTACACACATGAATAGTCATCATGCGCGAACACGGCAATAAACATGCCGTGTCCCGGAACAAAGCATTGATTCGCATATCATCAAAAGGCGGTTGAAACCGCACGGAGGGGGTGGAGGATGCAAGGAGCGGCGACACACGCCACGGCGGGCCGGGCCACCGTCGGCCATGCCTTGATGGGGGATGCGGACCGGGCGGCCCTGGCCCGCGTGGCCCCGCTGCTGACCGCCAGCCTGGACCGGCTGGTGGATGATTTCTACGGCTTCATCCGCCGCACGCCCGCCCTGTGGAACCACATCGGCGACGAAGCACGGCTGCCGCAGCTCAAGGCGGGCCAGCGCCGCCACTGGGAAAACCTGCTGAACGGGCAGGTGTCCGCCGATTACGAGGGGCACGCCCGCCGGGTGGGGGAAACCCACGCCCGCATCGGGCTGCCGCCCCACGCCTACATCGTGGCCTATATGTTCATGCTGGCCCGGCTGATCGAAACGGCCGAAGCCGCGGGCGGCGGGCTGTTCGGGGGCAAGCGCGGCGGGGCGGCGGCGGCGCTGACCCGGCTGGTGATGGCGGACATGGAGCTGACCCTCTCGGCCTATGAGACCGCCCACGACCAGAGCAACCGCATGGGCCAGCTCAGCCGCGACATGAACGAGAACCTGCACAGCTTCGTGCAGTTCGCCGTCCATTCCAACGAGGCGATGGTGACGCTGGCCGAACTCAGCCGCGATTCCCGCATCGTCAAGGACGAGGGGCAGGCGGTGGCCGCCGCGGCGTCGGAGCTGGTGGCCTCGGTGGACGTGATCGCCCGCAACAGCCAGAGCGCGTCCGACGACGCCCGCGCGGCGGGCGAGGCGGTGGAGCGCGGGCGCCGCGCCGCCGCCGATGCCGTCAGCACCATGCGCACCATCGCCGGGGCGGTGGAGGCGACGGTGGACAAGATCGACAATCTGGCCGCCGCCTCCGACCGCATCGGCGAGATCCTGGTGTCCATCGACGCCATTTCCAAGCAGACCAACCTGCTGGCGCTCAACGCCACCATCGAGGCGGCCCGCGCCGGGGAGGCCGGCAAGGGCTTCGCCGTGGTGGCCGGCGAGGTGAAGGCGCTGGCCAACCAGACCGCGCGGGCCACCGAGGACATCCGCGGGCGCATCGACACGCTGCGCGCCGAAATGGCCGCCATCGTCACCGCCATGCGCGAAAACGGCCAGGCCGTCGCCCACGGCCAGGACGTGATCGCCGCCACCGGCAACGAGATGGAACAGGTGGCGGCCCAGGTGGGCAGCGTCACCGACCGCATGCACGAAATCGCCGAGATCCTGAACCAGCAGTCCAGCGCCTCGGGCCAGATCTCCCACGGCATCAACACCATCGCCGACAAGGCCGCCCACAACGACACCCGCATCGGCACCGTCATCCAGTCGGTGGACCGGTCCAACGCCGCGCTGGCCGAACGGGTGGAACAGTTCGCCGCCCTCAAGACCCCCCGCGCCCTGTGCGAGGTCGCCAAGGTGGACCACGTGGTGTTCAAGAAGCGCATCGTGGACGCGCTGATGGAGCGTGTGCGGCTCGGCCCCGACGAGGTGGCGAACCAGCACACCTGCCGCCTGGGCAAATGGTACGACAATCTGACCGACGAGCGGATCCGCGCCCACCCCGCCTACCGCCAGCTTGCCGAACCCCACGCCCGCGTGCACGACCACGGCAAGAACGCCCTGCGCCTGAAGGCCGACGGGCGGGACGCGGACGCCCTGGCCGAACTCCAGAAGCTCAACGCCGCGTCCCACGAGGTGCTGACCCTGCTGGAACGGCTGTCGTCGGACATGGTGGAATGAAGGCGGGATAGGCCGGCGGCCCCCCGCATCCCCAAACAAAAAGGCCCCAAACAAAAAGGCCCCCGCCATGGCGGGGGCCTTTTGCTGTCCGGGGACGGATCAGGCCTGTTCGACCGACACCGCTTCCGGTCCCTTTTCGCCCTGGCGGACGGTCACATGGACGCGCTGCTTTTCGCTGAGCGTGGACAGGCCGGAGCGTTCCACCGCGCGCACGTGCACGAAGATGTCGCGCCCGCCGGTGTCGGGGGTGATGAAGCCGTAGCCCTTGCCGGCGTCGAACCACTTCACGGTGCCGTCGGTGGCGGTGGTCTCGCCGCTGTCGGCGACGGGCCGGCCGCCGCCGCGGCGCGGGCCGCCGCCGAAACCGCCGCGGTCGCCGCCGAAGCCGCCGCGCTCGCCACGGTCGCGGTCGCCATAGCCGCCACGGTCGCCGAAGCCACCGCGGTCACCATAGCCGCCGCGGTCGCCGCCGAAGCCGCCCCGCTCACCACGGTCACGGTCGCCATAGCCGCCGCCGAAGCCGCCGCGCTCGGGGCGGGGGCCGCGGGGGGCGGCCGGACGGGCGGTCGAGGTATCGACCGAATGAAGCGCGCTGACCTGGGCACCCTTGCGCCCTTCGGTCAGGTCCACCACCACGGTGGTGCCTTCCGGCAGGGAGTCGTGGCCGGCGCCGGCAACGATGGACGCGGGCAGAAGGGCGTCGGGCGACCCGTCGGACGGACGGACGAACCCGAAGCCACGGTTGGGATCGAACCACTTGACGGTGGCGGTGAGTTCCGTCGCCAGCACGTTGGGCTGGCGGAAGACATGACGGGGCGGTTGACTGTTGCGCATGGGACGGTGTGCTCGGCTCAAGTACACGGAAGGCGTCGGGTGAAGGCGACGTGTAGCACAAATCGCCCCGGCAGGCCGCGGGCGCAAGTCTTAAAGCCGAAAAATAGCACATGCCTCCCTTGATGGCGGTCAACCCACCCCCCGGAAAGTGGTGCTTCGATGGAAAAGGATGCACCATGCGGTGCAGCTTGTGGAAAACGGATGGCGCCATGATGACCGCGCTCGACGGCTTTTTCGGTTCCGCCGCCGCCTATCCCGCGGCGGCGCTGGTGCTGGCGGCCAGCCACGCCCTGCCCTCGTGGCCCGGCGTGCGGCCCCGGCTGGTGGCCGCGCTGGGACGGACGGGGTTCACGACGCTCTATTCCCTGCTGTCGCTGGCGGCGCTGGCGCTGTTCGTCCTGGCCTACCGGGCGGCGGACACGGCGGCGGTGTTCACCCCGCCGTCCTGGGCGGCACCGCTGGCGGTGGCTGCCATGCCGGTGGCCTTCACCCTGATCGTCTGGCGCCTCACGGCCCCCTTCGGCCCCGCCGACGATCCCCATCCGCCGCGGGGGCTGTACCGCATCACCCGCGCGCCGGGATCGCTGGGCCTGCTGCTGTGGGCCGGGCTGCACCTGCTGGCCACCGGGGACAGCCGCCGGCTGGTGCTGTTCGCCACCATGGCCGCCATCGCCCTGTTCGCCATCGTCAAGAACGGCTGGGTGCTGCGCCACGCCGATAGCGAAGGGGCGCGGCGCCTGTTCGCCGCCGCCCATGCCGTGCCCTTCGCCGCCCCGGCCAGCCGCCGGCCCGCGGCGTGGGCCGCCGCCGCGCGCGAAACCGGCCCGTGGCGCCCGCTGGCCGCCCTGGCGGCGTGGGCGGCGGTGCTGGCGGCGCATCCCCGCGTGTTCGGCGTCGATCCGCTGTTCTGGCTGTCCTGACCGTTTTTTCTTAGGGAGTTTCCCCCATGACCACCCCCTCCCCCGCGGCCGACTGGTTCGCCCAGGCCGACACCGCCGCCGAGACGGTGCGCATCGACGTGCGCCCGGCCCTGGCGGCGGGCACCGATCCCTTCGTGCAGGTGATGGACGGCACCACGCGGGTGGAACCGGGGGGCTTTCTGGTGATCGACGCGCCGTTCGACCCCGCGCCGCTGCGCCGGGTTCTGGCCGGCAAGGGCTTCGCGTCCCAGGGGCGGGAGGTGGCGCCCGGCCACTGGCGCATCTGCTGCCGGCGCGAAGGCGGCGGCAGCGGCGGCGCTCCGTCCCCCCTGCCGCGCCTGCCGGGGGAGGTGTGGCAGGAAGGGGCGGTGGTTCACATCGACGTGCGCGGCATGACCCCGCCCGGCCCGCTCCACGCCGTGCTGCGGCTGATGGAACGGGAACCGGACCGGGTGGTCATCGCGCACCTGGACCGCGACCCGGTGCTGCTCTACGCCGAGGCCGAGTCGCGGGGATGGGAACGGGTGGGCGTGTCCACCATCGACGGGGAGGTGCGGGTGGTTCTGCGCCGCGCCGCCCCGCCCCCGTCAGACGGTTAACCTTCGGCCCGGTTGCTGACGCCGGCCTGGGCGAAGGTGGCCATGCCGGCATGGCACACGGCGGCGGCGCGCAGCAGCGGAATGGCCAGCACGGCCCCCGACGCCTCGCCCAGACGCATGTCGAAATCCAGCAGCGGGCGCTTGCCCAGAATGTCCAGCAGGCGGGTGTGGCCCGGCTCCACCGACCGGTGGGCCACCACGCAATGATCCAGTGCCCGCCGGTCGGCCTTGAACAGCACGGCGGCGGCGGCGGTGCAGGCGAAGCCGTCCAGGATCACCGGCACGCGGGCCATGCGCGCGGCCAGGATGGCGCCGGCGATGGCCGCCAGCTCGTACCCGCCGAAGCAGCGCAGCGCCTCGAACGGATCGTCCCTGACGCCGGGGTTGGCGGCGAGGCCGGCGTTCACCGCCTCCACCTTGCGGGCCAGGCCGGCGTCATCCACGCCGGTGCCGCGGCCCACCCAGTCGGCGGCGTCCCCGCCGAACAGGGCGCACGCGATGGCGGCGGCGGCGGTGGAGTTGCCGATACCCATCTCGCCCAGCGCCAGCAGCGAAATGCCCATCTCGCACGCCATCATGCCATAGGCCATGGCACGGCAGCATTCCTCTTCATCCATGGCCGGACCCTGGGTGAAATCCCGCGTGGGATTGTCCAGGTCCAGCTCATAGACGCGCAGGTCGGCATCGGCCACGCGGCAGAGCTGGTTGACCGACGCGCCGCCGTTCTGGAAATTGGCGACCATCTGGGCCGTCACCTCGGCGGGATAGGCCGACACGCCGCGGGCGGCCACGCCGTGGTTGCCGGCGAACACCGCCACCCGCGGCGACCGCACCACGGGGGGGTGCTGCCCCTGCCAGGTGGACAGCCATTCCGCCAGCTCCTCCAGCCGGCCCAGCGATCCCGGCGGCTTGGTCAGCGTGCGTTCACGCGACACGGCGGCGGTGGCGGCCCCCAGATCGGGGCCGGGCAGGTTGCGCACCAGGGCGCGCATTTCCTCGAACGACAGGGCGGGTTCGGGCGTGCTCATGGACAACGGACCTTGGCAGAGGTAGGGAGATGAGGGGAAACCAAGCGGCGTGATGGGAAAAACGGCGGGGACATTGGCAGGATTTCCGCCCGCCGTCAAAGCGGTTGGCGCCCCTCTCTTGCGCCCCGCCACCGGGAGCCGTACACCCGGTGGATGGACGGCCTTTCCCCACCCCCCCACCGACGCTCCCGCCTGACGGGCTGGCGCGCCGAACTGACCCTGGCGGTGATCTTCCTCACCCGCCTGCCGCTGTCGCTGCGCCACGGCCCCGACCCGGCCATGCACGCGCGCTGCATGGGCTGGTTCCCGCTGGTGGGCGCCGGCATCGGGCTGGCGGGCGGGGGCGTGCTGGCCGCGGCCCTGGCGCTGCACCTGCCGCCGCTGGCCGGCGGGTTCCTGGCGCTGGGGGCCATGGCGCTGCTGACCGGCGCGCTGCACGAGGACGGGCTGGCCGATCTGGCCGACGGGCTGGGCGGCGGGCGCACCCGCGAGCGCGCGCTGGAGATCATGCGCGACAGCCGCGTCGGCTCGTTCGGCGCCCTGGCGCTGGTGCTGGTGGCGGGCTTGCGGGCGGCGGCGCTGGCGGCGTTTCTCAACCCGGCCCTGGCGGTGGCCGCCCTGGTGATGGGAGGGGCGGTGTCGCGCGCCCTGCTGCCGGTGATCGCCTGGACCATGGAGCCGGCGCGCAAGGATGGGCTGGCGGCGTCGCAGGGCAGCCCGCCGGGCCGCCGGGTGGCGCTGGCGCTGGGGCTGGCCGCGGCGGTGGCGGCAGCATCGGCCGCCGCCGCCGGGCTGCCCTGGACGGTGCCGGTTCTGGCCGCCGCCGCGGGTGCCGCGGGTGCCGGGGCGGTGGCGCTGATGGCGCTGCGCCGGCTGAAGGGCTACACCGGCGACGTGTTCGGCGCCGCCCAGCAGGTGGCGGAAACCGCCGTGCTGCTGGCGCTGGCCGCGGCGGCGGCCCCATGAGCGTCACCCGCTGGTGGCTGATCCGCCATGCCCCCGTCATCAACCCCGCCCGCACGCTCTATGGACAGGGCGAGGTGCCCGCCGACCTGTCGGACACCGCGTCGCTGGCCGCCGTGCGCGGGGTGCTGCCGGCGGGGGCGCGGTGGCTGACGACGCCGCTGTCGCGCACCCGCGGCACCGCCGCCGCGCTGGGGGTGACCGACACCCTGGCCGAACCGGACCTGATGGAACAGGATTTCGGCGCGTGGCAGGGCCTGACGTGGGATGCCATCGCCGCCGCCCACCCCACCGCCGCGGCCCTGTTCTGGGACGACCCGGCCGCCGCGGTGCCCCCCGGCGGCGAAAGCTTCGACACCCTGGCCCGGAGGGTGGAGGCGGCGCTGCTGCGCCATTCCCGGCCGGCGGACGGCGCGGCGGACGACGTGGTGGCGGTGATCCATGCCGGCCCCATCCGCGCGGCGGTGGCGGCGGCGCTGGGCATCCCCGCGGCCCGCGCGCTGCCGGTGCGCGTCGATCCGCTGTCGCTGACCCGGCTGGACCGGGTGGCGGTGCCGGGGGGCGATGCCGTGTGGCGCCTGTGCGGCGTCAACCTGCCGCCGGGCGCCGCGCTGACACCTCCATAAGTTTTGTTTTCTGCAAGGATAATGGCTTGCCGTAAGGCAGGGCCGAAAAAGATAAAATGCAATGTGTCAAAGAGTCCGTGAATCTGTTCATGGACGTGATCTGCGGAAGCGGCTAATCTTGGCTGCGGGGCGTCTCTTTTTTCCTTGGGTGACCATGCTGTCTTCCGCGGCACGGATTTCCGGTGCCTATGCTCTGGCCTCGGTCCTGTGGATCTTGTGTTCCGACTGGGCCTTGACTCTGGTTCCCGGCGGGGATGGACAGTTTGTTCAAAGCACCAAGGGGATCGCCTTCGTCGCCTTCACCACGGCGGTTCTCTACGGGGGGCTGCGGCGGGAATTCAGGCGGCGGGCGGCGGTCGCCGCCGACCTGCGGGCCGCCCGCGACCGGCTGGAACAGGCCAACGGCGCGCTGCAATCCCTGGTCGATCACTTGCCGGACGTGTTCCTGCGCACCACCCTTGATGGACGGGTGGAGATGGCGTCGGCCCATTGCCAGCAGGAATTCGGCTACAGCGCCGATGAGTTGACCGGGCAATCGCTGGCGCTCATTTCCGCCGAACCCGGCGGACACGAGCGGTTCCTGGCAGCGCTGCGGCGCGAGGGCGGGCGCGTCAACCATCACGAGGTGCCGGTCCGGCGCAAGGACGGCACCGTGGTGTGGATGTCGATCAACGCCTATCTGCGCTATGACGCCGCCGGGCAGCCGGTGGGCATCGACGCCGTGGCCCGCAACGTCACCCGCCGCCGCGCGTTGGAGGAACGCTTGCGCCATCTGGCCGGACACGACGCCCTGACGGGCCTGTGCAACCGCATGCGGCTGGAGGACCGGCTGGGCCATGCCATCCGCCGGTCCCGGCGCGACGGGCGCGGGCTGGCGCTGCTTTACATGGATCTGGACGGGTTCAAGGCGGTCAACGACACCTATGGCCACCACAGCGGCGACCACCTGCTGGTGACGGTGGCCGAACGGCTGCGCGCGGTCTTGCGGGAAAGCGACACCATCGCCCGCATGGGCGGCGACGAATTCGCCGTGGTGCTGGAAGGCGGGGTGGACGCGCAAGGGGCGGCGGTGGTGGCGGAAAAGCTGACCGCCATGGCGGCGGCCCCGTACCCCGGCATCACGCTGGGGGTGACGGCCAGCATCGGCATCGCCCTGTTCCCCGGCGACGGCGATTCGACCGAAGCGCTGCTGCGCGCCGCCGACGCCGCCATGTACCAGGCCAAGCACGACGGCAAGAACCGCTACTGCCTGTCCACCCCCCCGACGGACGCGCCCCAGACCGGGGCGGCCGCGCCGTAATCATTCCCCGGTCTGCAGCAGCGCCCCCCGCAGGCGCGCGTCGCGGAACGCCAGCAGGAACACGCCCGCGCACACCGCCATCAGGACCGCGTTCAGCCCTGCCGCCATGCCCAGGCTGTCCCACCGCAGCACGCCGTGGAACACCAGCGCGCGCATGCCTTCGAACACGTGGGCGGTGGGCAGGCCCAGCGCCACCGGCTGCAGCCACCCCGGCAGCACCGACACCGGGTAATAGACGCACGCGATGGGCGACAGCAGGAACACCAGCAGCCACGCCAGCACCTCCGCCCCCATGCCGTAGCGCAGGATCAGCGCGACGACCAGGATCCCCAGCGCCCAGCCCATCACCATCAGGTTGGCGAAGAACAGCCCCAGCGGCAGCCCCATGGACCACACCGAATAGCCGAACAGCGGCCCGGCCAGCAGCGCCGCCGGCACCACGCCGATGACGGTGCGGATCAGGCTCATGGTCATCATGGCCACCACCCATTCGCCGGGGCGAAGCGGGCTGACGAACAGGTGGCCCAGGTTGCGCGACCACATCTCTTCCAGAAAGGAGATGGACACGCCGAGCTGCGCGCGGAACAGCACGTCCCACAGCAGCACCGCCGCCACCAGCACGCCGGCCCCCTGCGCCACCCACGCGCTTTGCTGGGCCATGAACTGGTTGATGAAGCCCCACAGGATCATCTGCATGGTGGGCCAGTACATCAACTCCAGCAGCCGCGGCCACGACCCGCGCAGCAGGTACCAGTAACGGAGAATCATGGCGTAGACGCGCCGGACGGACAGGCCGGTCATTCCGCCGCCTCCGATTCGGTGGTGGTGATGTCGGCGGCACGGGCGATGTCCAGGAACACCTCCTCCAGCGTGTCGCGGCGGTAGCGGGCCAGCAGTGCCGACGGCGTGCCGCGGTCCACGATGCGCCCGCGCCGCATCATCAGCACCGAATCGCACAGCCGCTCCACCTCCGGCATGTTGTGGGAGGCCAGCAGGATGGTGGCGCCGCTGGCGTAGCGGTAGCGCTCCAGATACGTGCGGATCCAGTCGGCGGTGTCGGGGTCCAGCGACGCCGTGGGTTCGTCCAGCAGCAGCACGTCGGGGCGGTTCAGCAGCGCCTTCGCCAAGGCGACCCGCGTTTTCTGCCCCGCCGACAGCTTGCCCGCCGCCCGGTCGAGGAAGCCGGTCATGTCCAGTTCCTCCGCCAGTTCGCCGATGCGCCGGCCCACATGGTCCAGCCCGTAGAGATGGGCATAGACCGTCAGGTTCTCCCGCACCGTCAGCCGGTGCGGCAGCTCCACATAGGGGGAGGAGAAGTTCATGCGCGCCAGGGCGGGATAACGGTCGCGGGCCATGTCATGGCCCAGGATGGAGATCCGCCCCCCGGTGGGGATCAGCAGCCCCAGCAGCATGGAGATGGTCGTGGTCTTGCCCGCCCCGTTGCCGCCCAGAAGGGCGGTGACGGAGCCACGCTCGACCGTGAAATCGATGGAATCGACCGCGGTGACGGCTTGATAGCGCTTCGTCAGCCCTTCGGCCTTGATGGCGGGTTGGCTCATGGGCCAAGAATATGGATATTAGCAAGGGCTGCGCCAGCACGAACGCGGCCATGGGATAAGAATGATTCAAAAAGCCCCAAGCCGCCACCCAAGGCAGCACCCCGTTCTGGGAGGAATCGGAATGGAAGACACCCACGGATCATGACCGCCAGCCCATCCCCATCCGCAGGCGCCGCAATGCCGGCCCTGCCGCCCTTTTCCATGGCCCCGGCCATCTGGTCGGCCCAGGACGGGCGCGTGACCCTGCGCACGCTGATCCTCATCCGCTGGGTGGCGGTGGTGGGCCAGTTGGCGACGGTGGTCGCCGTGCGCGTCATGCCGGGGTTCGACTTGCCGCTGGGGCCGGTGCTGGCCGCCATCGGCGCGTCGATCCTGCTCAACGTCATCGCCATGGCCCAGCGGGGCGGGCGGCTGCGGCTGGCCGACCGGGACGCCGCCCTCTATCTGGCCTATGACACGCTGCAGCTCTCGCTGCTGCTGTACCTGACGGGCGGCCTGGCGAACCCCTTCGCCATCCTGCTGCTCGCCCCCATGACCGTGGGTGCGGCGGTGCTGTCGCGGTACAGCGCGGTGCTGCTGACGGGGCTGAACCTCGTCTGTCTGACGGTGCTGGCGCTGTGGCATTTCCCGCTGCCCTGGCCCAAGCCGCAGCCGGCGGTGGAACCGCTGTACGCGTTCGGCATGTGGCTGTCGCTGTCGGTGTCGTCGGTGTTCATCGCGGCGTACGTCTTCCGCGTGGCGGCGGAGGCGCGGCGCTTCGCCGAAGCCTTCTACGCCGCCCAGGTGGCGCTGGCCCGCGAACAGCGGCTGGGGGCGCTGGGGGCGCTGGCGGCGGCGGCGGCCCACGAACTGGGGTCGCCGCTCGGCACCATCGCGGTGGTGGCGAAGGAACTGGCCCACGACCTGCCCCCCGACAGCCCGTTCACCGAGGATGTGGCGCTGCTGCAAAGCCAGGTGATGCGCTGCCGCGAGATCCTGGCCGATCTGGCCCGCAAGCCCGAGGCCGACGGCGGCGCCCCGTTCGAACGCCTGCCCTTGACGGCCCTGGTGGAGGCGGCGGCGGCCCCCCACCGGCTGGGCAGCGTCGATTTCGCCGTCGATCCCATGGGGGAGGACGGGGTTGAGGAACCGGTCGTGCGCCGCAGCCCCGAAATCATCCACGGCATCGGCAATTTCGTCCAGAACGCGCACCAGTTCGCCCACCGGCGGGTGACGGCGGCGGTGTCGTGGGACGAGACCACGGTGGCCGTGGTGGTCACCGACGACGGGCCGGGCTTCCCGCCCCATGTGCTCAACCGCATCGGCGAACCCTACATCTCCTCGCGTCAGGAGCGAGGGAACCACATGGGGTTGGGTATTTTCATTGCGCAAACGCTCCTGGAAAAGACCGGAGCGAGTGTGACGTACAGCAATAACCGTGGCGGCGGCGCACGCATTGTCGTACGCTGGAACCGCACGGTTCTTGAGCCGAGGGACTAGTGGTGGAAAATTCAACGGTTTCGGACGACAGCACGGCAACCGAATCGGTCAAGCTGACCTTCACGGGCGACGTCACCCGCAGTCTTTTGATCGTCGATGACGATGCGCCGTTCCGCATCCGTCTGGCCCGCGCCATGGAAAAACGCGGCTTCAACGTGGTGGCGGTGGAAAGCGTCCAGTTGGGCATCGAGGTGGCGCAGGAATCCGCCCCGGCCTTTGCCGTGGTCGATCTGCGTCTGGCCGACGGCAGCGGGCTGGACGTGGTGAAGGCGCTGCGCGATGCGCGGCCCGACGCCCGGATCGTCATGCTGACCGGCTATGGCAACATCGCCACCGCGGTGGCGGCGGTGAAGGCCGGGGCGGTGGATTACCTGCCCAAGCCCGCTGACGCCGACGCCGTGGAATCCGCGCTGCTGGCCGACGGCCGCCCGCTGCCGGCCCCGCCGGAAAACCCCATGTCCGCCGACCGCGTGCGGTGGGAGCATATCCAGCGCGTGTTCGAGCAGTGTGACCGCAACGTGTCGGAAACCGCCCGCCGCCTGAAGATGCACCGCCGCACCCTTCAGCGCATCCTGAACAAGCACGCCCCGCGCGGCTGACGGCCCGCGGGCAACGCCTGACCCGGAAATGGAACGGGCGGGGAGCATCGGCTCTCCCCGCCCGTTTTTTTGCGCCCACCGAGGGGGCGATCGTCCGCCCGCATACCTCTGCCTATAGAGTGTAATCGGTTCAAACGGAATCGTTTGAAGCGTGAATCACACGGGAAAACCAAAAACTTAGAGTCCTTCAGGTGCTTCAATAAGCACCTGAAGGACTCTAATATGCATCCGAGCGGGATAATTTTCACATACCTTAAAATTATCTTTTGGGACCACGTTAACTGACAGCCCTTATGGCCCTGCGGCACACTCACCCCTGTGAACACGCTGCCGTCTCCCCCTCACGCCCGTGAAGAAATTGGCCGCCGCCTCAAGGCGACGCGGCTTGCCTTGGGCTTGCGCGCCCGTGACATCCACCGCGCCACCGGCATCGGAGAAAGCGCGTGGTCCCAATACGAAAATGGACGGCGTTTCCCAGACCTGCTGCAAATCCTGCCCTTCGCCGACCGCTTCGGCGTCTCGCTGGATTGGATCTACCGTGGCATTCCGACGGCTTTGCCGTTTGAACTGGCCCAGAACACCCTGGCACATCTTGCGGCATCCCCCTCGGACGAGCCGGAAGCCCCCCTCTGATCCCCGGCATCAAGTTCACACATCGTGAAATTTGATCTGGATAAATTTCACATGCGTGAAAAAATGTCCTTTACGCAGACAAGGGGTCACGCGACCTCGAAATGCCCCATCCAGCCCTTGTCGCTGAATTCCGCCTGATGGGCGTGGAACATGAAGCTGCCCGGCTCCTGGCGTGAGAAATCGATCTCCAGAAGGCCGCGCTGGCCCTGACACTGCATCACCGTGTCCACGGTCCGCAGCGTCGGCGTCAGCGTCGTGCCGTGATCGTAGTAGTCGAAGAAATTCGCGTGGACGTGGAAGGAATTGATCGGGTCGAACTCCGTCATGTTCAGCAGGTAGATCCGTACCGGGCGGGTGCGGTCCAGAAGGATTGGCCGGTCGGCGTAAATGTTGGCGACGGTGTTGACCGAATACACCTCGTTCTTTTCGTCACCGTTCAAATCGAAGCTGGCCATCACCATCATCAGCTCCTGCCAGCGGGCGTTCTCCGCCGTGCCGAGCAGGCGGGAGCGGGCCGCATCCGCCAGTTCCCCGTGGCGGGCCGGGTCGGGGTCGATGACGAACATGCCGTACAGACCGCGCTGGATGTGCGGCGACAGCGGCGCCGTGTGGCAGTGGTAGAGGTGGCAGCCGAACGGAAAGGCGTCGAACTCATAGACGAAACGCTCGCCCGGCTCAGGCTCCCCGGCACCCGTCAGGCCATCGACGCGCGCGGCGTGAATGCCGTGGAAGTGCATGGTGTGCGGCATGGAGGTGTGGTTGATGAACGTCACCCGCACCCGTTCCCCCTCCACCACCCGCAGGGCCGGGCCGGGAACGCGGCCATTGTAGGTCCAGGCCGGATACAGGATTCCGGGGGCGATCTCGATGTCCTTCTCCTCGGCCACGATGGTGAATGCGCGCACCGTGCGGCCCTGCGCATCGCGGGTCAGCGTTCCGGTATCCCAATCGGTCAGCATGGCGTACGGGTCGAAACCGTTGCGGGCGTGGTTCACCGTGCCCGCCGGCAGGACGCCGCCATGCACACCGGCGGGGCGCTCGGAGAGGGGTGACCCATGGGTTTGAGAATGGTGTGACGCATGGTGCGGCATCGTCTGCGCCATGGCGGGGGCAGCGGCCCCGGCCAGCAGGGCGCCAAGGCCGAGGAAGCCGCGCCGGCTGACCGGACGGGGAATGGGCATGGTCATGGGAAAATCTCCGGTTGCGGTGAAGAGAGGGGCCAGAATGTGGGAATATTTCACACGTCACGAGGTCAGGGTGCGTGTGATAATTTCCCACGTCAAGAAGATTTCGCTTCCCTGACGCCACCGATGCGTTATTTTGTGGGCAGTCTTCCCACACACCGAACCGGCACCCTCCCGGCCCATGGTCCCCGACGCCCCCCCTTCACCCGACGATACGCCCGGCCCGCCGCCTGCGGTGGTGGTGGCGGTGAAGCGCGTTCTGAGGCCGGTGGCGCAGGTGCTGATCCACTTCGGGATCACCTTTCCCACGCTGTCGGCCCTGCTCAAGGGGGTGTACGTGGAGGTGGCGGAGGCCGCCTTCGCGCTGCCGGACCGGCCCATGACCGACAGCCGCGTGTCGCTGCTGACCGGCGTCCACCGCAAGGACGTGCGCAGCCTGCGCGGCCTGCCCGAACCGGCGCGGGAGGCCGCGGCGGCACCGCCCTCGCTGCCGGCGCAGGTGCTGGCGCGCTGGCTGGGCGATCCGGCGTTCCACGGCGCCGACGGCGAGCCGCTGCCGCTGCCGCGGGCCGGGGCGGAGCCGTCCTTCGAATCGCTGGCCGCCGGCATCAGCAAGGATATCCGCCCCCGCGCCCTGCTGGACGAACTGTTGCGCTCCGGTCTGGTGCGCGAGCGTGAGGACGGGCGGCTCGATCTGTCGGCGCGGGCGCATCTGCCCCATGGCGACCCGGACCGGCTGGCCTATTATTATGGCCGGAACCTTGCCGACCACGCGGCGGCGGCTGGACACAATCTGATGGGCGGAACCCCGCCCTTCCTGGAGCGCGCCATGTTTCACGACGGCTTGACGGCGGCTTCGGTCGCGGCGCTGCGGGCCGAGGCGGAGCGCCAGAGCATGGAGATGCTGGTCCGTCTCAACCGTTTGGCGGCCGAGCTGAGCGGCCGCGACGCCGTGTCGGTCGAACCGAAACACCGCTTCACCCTTGGCCTCTACGGCTATGACGCGCCCGATGGGCCAACCGCCGACGAGGGCCGGTGAACCGCCGGCTGCTTTCCGCATTGCTGACCACCGCGCTGCTGGCGGGGTGCGGCACCGACGCGCCGGTGCGTTCCGGCGACCGTGGCATCGGCGGCACCGGCTCCATCGCTGAGCGCGGTATCGGCGGCACCGGCACCATCGCCGACCGTGGCATCGGCGGCACCGGCATTGTCGGCACGGTCACCGCCTTCGGCAGTATCTGGGTCAACGGTCACCGGGTGGCGCTGCCGCCGTCCGCAGCGGTGCAGGTCGAGGGCCACCCAGCCGGAATCGGCGCCGTGCGCGTCGGCCACGTGGTGGCGGTCGATGCCGGGGCGGCGGCGGACGGCGCCGATGCCACGGCCCGTGCTGTCGCGGTGCGCTATGCGGCCGCCGGCCCGGTCGAGGCGGTGGAGAGCGGCGGGCTGACCGTGCTCGGCCAACGGGTCGATCTGACCGGCGCCGTGATGGCGGCCCTCCCCCAGCCGGGGGCCTGGGTGGCGGTGTCGGGCCTGCGGCGGCCGGACGGCGGCATCGCCGCCGGACTGGTCGAGCCGTGGGATCCGGCGCGCGGCTGGCTGCTGCGCGGCACCGCGGTGGCCGGCGCGCCGGGCGAACTCACCCTGCCGGGCTTCCGCGCACGCCTCGCACCGGGCCTGACCGCGCCGGAGGCTGGCCAGCCGGTGCGCGCCGCAGGCCGCTTCGGCCCCGGCGGAGCCGTGGCGGCAGAGGCCGCACCGGACCCGCTGAACCCCTTTGGCGCCACGGTGAACGCCCTGTCGGTCGAGGTCTACGTCGATGCCGCCGGCCACCCGGCCGGCGCGGGCCCGGCGCTGGGCATCGCGGCGGATCTGCCGGGCCGCGTCGTCGTCGAGGGAACGGTGGACCGTGCCGGCGCCTTGAAACCGGGCCGTCTGGCCGCGGCTCCGGGCATCGGCAAAACCGGCGCCGCCGGACCGCCGGGAGCCGGCCCGCCAGGGATGGGAAAGGGCCAGGCGGGAGCCCGCGGGCGCGGGGCCGGCGGGGGACACGGCAAACACTGAGGACACTTGAGCGTCCACTGAGGACACCGAACGTCCGACCCCCTCACGCCTCCGTCGGCACGCCCTGCCCGGCCAGGGCGGAGGAGAGTTCGCGCAGGGCGGTTTCGGCGGCGGTCAGGGCGGCGGCGGCATCGTCGGGGCGCCCGGCCAGCAGATGGCTTTCCACGTCCGACAGACGGCGGCGCAGGCGCAGCGCCCCCATGCTGCCCGCACTGCCCGCGGCGGCATGGGCGGTGCGGCGGGCGGCGTCGAGGGCCGACGTCTCACCGTCGCCGCCCGCGGCGGTCCCGGCCATGGTGTCCAGCGACCGGCGGATCTGCGCCGTCATGCCGGCGATGGAACCGTGGAATTCCGTCAGCATGGTCCGCACCTCGGCGCTCATGCCGCCGAAGGCGAATTCCACGATGGAGGAATCGAAGACCGGCGGTTCGCTTTCCGCATCCGCGGCCAGCGACGGGGCCAGGGCGCCGCCGCCGGGGGCCGCGGGCCGGACGGGCGGAGATCCGGCCACCGCCCGGTCGGGCGCCCAGCGGGCCAGCGCCGCGTACAGATCCTCGGGCCGGAAGGGCTTGGCGACCACATCGTCCATGCCGGCGTCGCGGCAGGCCTGGTTTTCCGACAGGCTGGCGGCGGCGGTCAGCGCCACGATGGGCAGGGCCGCTTCCGCGCCGGGCAGGGCACGGATGGCGCGCGTGGCGGCCAGCCCGTCCATCACCGGCATATGGACATCCATCAGGATCAGGTCGAAACGCTGGGTCCGCACCGCCTCCACCGCCGCGGCCCCGTCGGGGACCACGCGGACGCTGTGCCCCTGACGCTCCAGCAGCGCCACCGCCACCCGCTGGTTGACCAGCGTGTCTTCGGCCAGCAGCACCTGCAGCGGCGCGCACACGCGGGGGGTGGATGCCGGGCCGGTGTCGGGCACCGCCACCCGCGACACCCGGAACGGCAGCTCGAACCAGAAGCGGCTGCCCTGCCCCGGTTCGCTTTCCACCCCGATCACGCCCCCCTGCAATTCCACCAGCCGCTTGCAGATGGCCAGCCCCAGCCCCGTGCCGCCGAAGCGGCGGGTGATGGAGCTGTCGGCCTGGGAAAAGGACCGGAACAGCTTGCCCATGGCGTCGGCGGGAATGCCGATGCCGGTGTCGGCCACGGCGAAGGACAGGCGGACCTGGGCGGAATCCCGCCGGGTCACGGTCACGCTGACGGTGACGCCGCCGGTCTCGGTGAATTTGATGGCGTTGCCGATCAGGTTCAGCAGCACCTGCCGCAGGCGCACGGCATCGCCGGCCACCGCCGCCGGAACCGTCTCGTCCACCGACAGGGACAGCCCCAGCCCCTTTTCCTCCGCCCGCGTGCCCATCAGCGACAGGATGCCGGCCAGGGTGCGGTGCAGGTCGAAGGGGGCGTCGTCGAATTCCAGCCGCCCGGCTTCCAGCTTGGAGAAGTCCAGCACGTCGTTGAGGATCGCCAGCAGCGCTTCACCCGACTGGCGCACGGTGTCGGCATAGTCACGCTGCTGCGCCGTCAGTCCGGTGTCCAGCAGCAGGTGCGCCATGCCGATGATGCCGTTCATGGGCGTGCGGATCTCGTGGCTCATCACCGCCAGGAATTCGCTCTTGGCCTGGCTGGAGGCTTCCGCCGCCTCCTTGGCGCGTTCCAGTTCGGCGCGGTTGCGGCGCAGCGCCTCGCCCTGGGCGCGCAACTGGACGGTGGCGCCGCGGAACACCTCCAGCGCGCGGGCCATGCCGGTGATCTCGTCGGCACCGGAAAAATGGCTGCGCGACGGGGGGATGGGGGTGTCGAGACGGCCCTCGGCGATGGCGTGCATGGCGCCGGCCAGCGCCTTCAGCCGCGACACCATCCCCCGCCCGATCCAGGTCCACAGGAACAGCACCGGCCCCAGCACGGTGGCCAGCGCGATGATCAGCACCAGCCGGCGTCCGGCGGACAGCTCCTCCGCCGCCGCGGCCCCGGCGCGCTGGGCGTCGGCCTCCGCCGAATCCACCAGCCGCCCGACGATGATCGACAGGCGGGCGGCCATGCGGTGGGTCTGGCGGGTCAAGGCGGCGATTTCGGGGATCAGGCGCAACTGCGCCTCGCGGATGTCGAACAGGCTGCCCTCGCCACTGCCCAGCGCCACCACCCCGTGAGCCACGGTGCGCAACGGCACCAGCGCAGGCTCAGGCGGCAAATGGGCGATGGCCGCATCCAGCCGGGCCGCCCCCTGGACGAAGGTCCGGCGGTCGTCGGCCACCGCCTCCGCCCGTGCCGCCGCCTCGACCCGCGACAACTGGTCGAGCAGCCCGTCCACCCCGCGCAGCGCGTCCATCAGCGGATCGGGCGCGGTGTCGGCGGGGGAGCGTTCGGGGGCCGGCGGCAGCATCGCCGCACCGGCCATCCCCGGCAAGGCCCGCGGCAGCAGGTCGCCCAGAACCCCGCGGTAATCGCGGCGCAGGATCAGCAGCGTCTCGCCGGCGCTGGACAGGCGCTGGGCCAGCTCCAGACGGCGTTCGGCCAGGCTGTCCTGCTGCGGCACGGTGGCGGCGAGGCTGTCCACGAGTTGGCGCAGTTCGGGCAGCTCCTCCCGCCCGTCGCCGCGGCCGAGCTGGTCGAGCAGGCGTTTGAGCCGCTGCGCCTGCTGCTGAAGGGCGAAGGCGGTGCTTTCCCGCTGAAGATGGTTTTCCGCCAGATCCAGGCTGGGCAGGGTGGCGATCAGGCGGCTGGACGCTTCGGCCAGCTTCAGGGCGGCGGTGACGCGGGGAAAGCTCTGCCCCAGCATGCCGTCCAGCAGCCCCTGCACCGTGCCGTACCCCAGCCACGACACGGCACTGCCCAGCAGGATCATCCCCGCCACACCCATCACGGCGATGAACAGCCGCCAGCGGATGCCGAAACGGACCCGCGGCACCACCGGCAGGGCATCAGCCGCGGCACCGCGCGGCGGGGTGGGGATGGGTGGATCGGCTGGTGTCATGCGGGACGAAAGCTTCTGGGCATGGAGAACACCGCCGGGATCGGGCCGCCGGAACAAAAGGGGCCGGAACAAAAGGGTATGCAGCAGACGATACCCCATGCGTCACCAACACCCCAGCACAAATCGGCGAAAAACCGCCGCGGGTTACCGCAGCACCCGTTCGGGCGGGAACCGCAGGCTGACGGTGGTGCCCCGCCCCGGCGCGCTGTCCAGCGCGATGGTGCCGCCGTGGCGCAGCAGCAGCGCGCGGGTCAGCGCCAGCCCCAGCCCGGCCCCTTCGTAATGGCGGTTCAGCCGGCCGTCCACCTGGAAGAAGGGGTCGAAGATGCGCTCCAGCGCCTCTTCCGCCATGCCGATGCCGGTGTCGGTGACGCGGAACGCCAGCCCGCCGGCCGCGTCCTCGGCCACCGACACGGTGACGGTGCCGCCCGCGGGGGTGAATTTCACGGCGTTGGACAGCACATTGTCCAGCATGCGCATCACCATCCCCTCGTCGGCCATCACCGCGGGCGTCGCGTCGTCCATGTCGGCGGCCAGGGTCACCCGGCTGCGCCCGGCCCGGTCGCGCATCAGCCGCAGGCTGGCGTTGACCAGATCGGTGGGCGACACCGGGCGTTCGGCCATGTGCCCGCCGCCGCCGTCGGCGTTGGCGACGTCCAGGATCGTGTTGATGAGTTCCAGAAGGTGGACCGCGCTTTCGCGGATGTCGCCGGCATAGCTGACGTAGAGCCGTTCGCCCACCGGCCCCATCACCTCGGCCTCGATGATTTCGGAAAAGCCGATGATGGCGTTGAGCGGGGTGCGCAGTTCATGGCTCATGGTGGCGATGAACTGCGCCTTGGACTGGCGGTCGCTGTCGGCGGCGGCCTGGGCGGTGGCAAGCGCGGCGGTCAGATGCTCCACCTGCCCGGCCAGCCGGTCCCGTTCGGCCCGTGCCGCATCGCGCTGGCGGCGCCAGCCGTGGGCCAGCGCCGCGGCGGTCAGGGCGGCCCCGGCGGCGGCCCCCCCCGCCCCCACCAGCACCGCAAGCGCCGTCTGTTCCATGAAATACCGCCGTCCCGAGAAAAACCGCCGGCCTTACGAAGCCCGCGCCCGCAGATGCGGGGTCAGCCGCCATTCGGCCCAGCGCACCGCCTGGGCGATGGCGAAGTTCAAGCCGAGATAGATAAGACCCGCAACAATGAAGATTTCGAAAACGGCGTAGGTCTGCGGGATCAGCCGCCGGGCCAGCCCGGTGATCTCCAGCAGCGTGATGATGCTGGCCAGCGAGCTGGCCTTGACCATCAGGATGATCTCGTTGCCATAGGCCGGCAGCGCCTGGCGGATGGCAATGGGCACGATGATCCGGCGGAACATCAGCAGCCGCCCCATGCCGCAGGCCCGCGCCGCCTCCACCTGCCCCTGGGGGATCGACTGGATGGCGCCGCGCAGGATCTCGCTGGTGTAGGCCCCGGTGTTCAGCGCCAGCGCCAGGATGGCGCACCAGTAGGGTTCGCGCAGCAAGGGCCACAGAAAGCTTTCCCGCACCGCCGGGAACTGCCCCAGCCCGTAATAGATCAGGTAGATCTGCACCAGCAGCGGCGTGCCGCGGAAGACGAAGACGTAAAGGCGCGACACCCCCGCCGCCGCCAGATTGCCCGACAGCCGGCCCCAGGTGGCGAGGCAGGCGATGGCCAGGCCGAGGATTTCCCCCAGCCCCACCAGCTGCACCGTCAGCGGCACCCCCGACAGCAGGGTCGGCACCGACGATATCATGACATCCCAATTCATCGGCGGCCCCCCTTACGCCCGCACCGCACCGCGCATGGCGCGCCGCTCCGCCCGCTCGAACACCGCCGTGGACAGAGTGGTCAGCAGCAGATAGAGCAGGGCCGCGGCGGTGTAGAACACGAAATACTGCCGCGTGGACCCGGCCCCGGTGTGGGCGATGCGCATGATCTCCGCCAGCGCCGTCACCGACACCAGCGAGGTGTCCTTCAGCGTCAACTGCCACACGTTGCCCAGCCCCGGCAGGGCGTAGCGCAGGGTCTGCGGCACCAGGATGCGCCGCAGCGTCAGGAACCGGCCCATGCCGCAGGCCCGCGCCGCCTCGATCTGGCCCGGCGGGACCGAACGGACGGCACCGCGGATCACCTCGGTCGAATAGGCGCCGGAAATCAGCCCCACCGCCAGCACGCCGACGGTGAAGGCGTTCAGGTCCACCCGCCCGTCGTGACCGAACAGGCGGGCGACCGCGGTCACCGCCTCGTTCCCGCCGAAGAACAGCAGGTAGATCACCAGCAGTTCGGGAATGCCGCGGATGACGGTGGTGTAGACCTCCGCCGCCAGACGCAGGGGCAGGCTGCCCGACAGCTTGGCCGCGGCCCCCGCCGAGCCGAACACCACACCGGCGCCGAAGGCCGACACCGCCACCGCCAGGGTCATCAGCGTCCCGGACAGAAGCTGCCAGCCCCACCCCTGCGGCCCGAAGGACAGCACCTCAAGCATCGCGCGGGGCTCCCGTCAAACGGCTGGAAAGAAGACGGGGGCCGAAAGGCCCCCGCACCGGATACCGGCTCCCCGTCATCACTTGACGGAGATGTCGTAGCCGAACCACTGGGTGGACAGCTTGGCGATGGTGCCGTCCTTGTTCGCCTCGGCGATGGCCTTGTTGAACAGGGCCTTCAGGTCGCCGTCGGCCTTGCGCAGGCCCACACCCATGCCCTGGCCCAGCACGCCGTTGACGAAGTTGGGGCCGAACATGACGATGTTGGCGGCGTCGGTCTTCACCACCGCCTCCGCCGCCGACCGGTCGCCGATGATGGCGTCCAGGCGGCCCGCCGACAGATCGACGCCGGCGCTGTCCAGCTTGTCATAGGTGCGCAGGCTGGACTTCTTCAGGTAGCGCTCGACGAACGACGCCTGGAGGGTGGAGGTCTGGGCGCCCACGGTCTTGCCGTCCAGCGCCTTGGCCAGCGCGTCCAGCGCCGCCTTGCCCTCGGCGGATTCCTTGGCCAGATCGACGCGTTCGGTCTTGGCGTCGAACTTCACCAGCGGCGAGGACTTCGGCGCGGCGAAGGCGGTCGGCTCGTTGGCGTAGGGGCCGCCGAAGTCGATGACCTTCAGCCGCTCCTCGTTGATGGACATGGCGGCCATGATGGCGTCGTACTTGCCCTGCTGGAGGGCGGGGATCATGCCGTCCCAGTCCTGGCCCACCACCTCGCACTCCACCTTCATGCGGCGGCAGAGGTCGGCGGCCAGATCCACTTCGAAGCCGATCAGCTTGCCCGACGCGTCGGTGGCGTTCCACGGGGCATAGGCGCCCTCGGTCGCGATGCGGACCTTCTTCCATTCCTTGGCCTCGGCACCGCCGGCAGCCAGCCCCAGGGACAGGGCCGTCAGGCCCAGACCGATCATCAGGGACGCAAACGTCTTTTTCACGAGAACCACCCTCCTTGCATGAGCCCGTTTTCAGGCCGTTGATTCGCTCTTCCGCCCGGCGCTTGGAATGCGCCGGTTGTTCCGTTTGTTTTATTTGTTACCGAACCGGAGAATCCGGCCCTCCAGCATTGCCCATTGGGTCAGCCGGTCAAGCGAAATCCACCGCCCGGGCCTCACCCGCCGCTCAAATGGCGGGAGAGGAATTGCCGCACCCGGTCGGATTCGGGGGTGACCAGCACGCGGTCGGGCGGCCCCTGCTCCTCCACCCGGCCCTGGTGGAGGAAGACCACCTCGGTGGACACCTCGCGCGCGAAGCCCATCTCGTGGGTGACCATGACCATGGTGTTGCCCTCGTCCGCCAGTTGGCGGATGACCAGCAGCACCTCCCCCACCAGTTCGGGGTCGAGAGCGGAGGTGGGCTCGTCGAACAGCATCACCTTGGGCTGCATGGCCAGGGCCCGCGCGATGGCGGCGCGCTGCTGCTGCCCGCCGGAAAGCTGCACCGGATAGGCGTCGGCCTTGGCCAGGATGCCCACCTTGTCCAGCAGCTTGCGGGCGCGGTCCACCGCCTCGGCCCGCGGCACGCCCAGCACGTGGACCGGCGCCTCGATGACGTTCTCCAGGATCGTCATGTGGGTCCACAGGTTGAAGCTCTGGAACACCATGCCCAGACGGGTGCGGATGCGCTCCACCTGCCGCTGGTCGGCGGGGATGGTGCGGCCGCCGCGGGTGGTCTTCAGCCCGATCTCCTCCCCGCCGATGACGATGCGCCCGCGGTCGGGCACCTCCAGCAGGTTGATGCAGCGCAAAAGCGTGCTCTTCCCCGACCCGGACGAGCCGATCAGGGTGACCACGCTGCCCTCCTTGGCGGTCAGGGACACGCCCTTCAGCACCTCCAGGGGGCCGAAGCTCTTGTGCAGGTCGTGGACGACAACGGCGTCGGGGGCACCGGGGTTGATCGGGGGGTGTCGATGCATCGGGTGTGGCGGCAATGGCGGGATCACGGGATGCCCGACAGGCTAGACCGACACCGCGGCGGGAACAAAGTATTTTTGTTTCAGCCCCACGGACGGCGGGGGGAGCGGGCCTGTTTCGGGCCCACCACGGGTATCAGCACGCCCCGGATGCCGATTTCGCCAAAGCTTTCCGGCGGATGCCGGGAATGTCCTCCACCGCCCATACCGCCAGTATCCGTCCCGGCTGCACCCCGTCGTCAAAGATCCGTTCCCGCGGCGGAGGCAAGCAGTAGGGGGGCCGCTGAAGGTTGATTTCGCGGAAATCGCCGGTCGCGATATCACTGTTGAACCAAAGCGACGGATTGGTCGTGGCGACCAGCCAGCGAACCGAATTCTTCATGTTGGCCAGCGCGGCAAGCCCATCGTCAAGGGACAGGTGGAACAGAACCTCACGGCACAGCCCGACGTCGGCCTTGGGCAGGGGGCCGGTGATGGCGTCGGCGACCGCGAAGCTGACGCCCTGCCGTTCGTGACGGCGGTTGGCCCGAATCACCTCGGGAACGATATCGACGCCGATGTAATCGCAAGGCAGTTTGACGGCCTGCATCCAGCTCCAATCGCCGCAGCCAACGTCCAAGAGGTGTTGACTGCCAAGCCGTTCCAGAAGGGAAGGCAATTCCTGGATGATTTTCGACGTAAATCTGATCTCCGACCCAAGACCGGACAAAGCCTCCTGCTCTTGTGAATGAACCCAAACACCAAGATTATATATCATTGAAAATCGTTCTTCAGGTGTCGGCGCGCTCAAATGATCAATAATATGCCCATTTCTCTTTTTATTGAGAAGAAGAAGGCGGCCAGCCCCTATATTAAATATTATGTGCCTGATCAATTCTTTAACACTTTTTTTATGATCCCATGACATTGCAAGCCATCGTCCCAAAATATTGATTTTGCAAATGCGCTCCAAGAGCCGTTGCCAAGCTTATGCGATCACCCGGCAATGTCGAAGAAAATTGCGTACTTTCCTACCGCCCGTCCCGAACGGGAATAGGGAACCGGCTCGGTTCCACGGCGGGCCGTTCGTCAGCCATCAAGACCGCATCGTTGCCGATACCCAGGGCCGGCGCCTGACCCGGCCCCGCCCCTACGACAGCAGAAGCACCATCACCTGCGGCGCCAGGATGCGCAGGCACATCGCCAGCGGATAAACGGTGGCATAGGCCAGGGCCGGGGCTTCCGACGGCGCCACGGCGTTGGCGTAGGACAGGCCCGGCGGGTTGGTCTGGGCGCCGGCCATCAGGCCGCAGATGGACAGGAAATCCAGCCGGAACACCGCCCGCGCCAGCACGCCCGTCACCAGCAGCGGCACCAGGGTCACCAGCACGCCCCACGCCATCCACGGCCACCCGGCGCCGCTGGCCAGCGTCTCGACGAAACGGTCCCCCGACGCCACCCCCAGCACGGCCAGGAACAGCACGATGCCGATCTCCCGCAGCACCAGATTGGCGGCGGGCGGCATGAACCACACCAGCGGCCCCAGATGGCCCAGCCGGCCCAGCAGGATGGCGACGATCAGCGGCCCGCCGGCCAGCCCCAGCCGCAGCGGCGCCGGCATCCCCGGCAGGAACAGCGGCACCGACCCGGCGACGGCGCCCAGCGCCATGCCCAGGAACACCGGCACCAGTTCCACCTGCTGCAGCCGGCGGGTGGAGTTGCCGATCACCCCGGCGGCCACCGCCACGTCGGGCGGGTGGCCGATGATGGTCAGGATGTCGCCGAACTGGAGCTTCAGCGCCGCACTGGGCACCAGTTCCACGCCGGCACGGGTCACGCGGCTGATGACGACGGCCTGCGCGGTGCGCGCCTCGATGGCGGCGACGATGGTGGCGATGGGCTTGCCCAGCACGGCGTTGGCGGTCACCACCACCCGCTCCCACCGCACGTCCGTGCCCTTGGTGGACAGCACCGCCGCCGATTCGGTGCCCAGCAGCCGGCTCACCTCCGCCAGCCGCGGGCGGGGGCCGACCAGATGCAGCACGTCGCCCAGGCGCAGGGCCACGTCCGGCCCCGCCACCTCCAGCCGCCCGCCGCGCAGGATGCGGGACGCCACCACCCCCATCTGCGGCAGAATGTGCAGGTCGCCCAGCCGCACGCCCTCCACGCCCGGATTGGTGACGGTGACGTTCACGGTGTCCACCGCCGCCGCCTCCGCCCGCCGCCGCGCGTCGAAGGCGGCGGCCTCCGCCTGCGGGTCGATGCGGAAGCCCAGCCGCACCAGCCCCATGGCGATCAGGTTGCCGGCGATGCCGAACGGGTAGGTCACCGCGAACGCCAGCCCCGGCAGCGCCAGCGTCAGGGCGTCGGCGTGCACCTCGGTCAGCACCTGCTGGGTGGCGGCCAGGGCCGGGGCGTTGGTCACCCCGCCGGCGAACACCCCCAGCGCCGCCCCCAGCGGGATCACGCCGGTGACGTCCAGCACGGCGGCCACCGCCACACTTCCCGCCACCGCCACCAGCGCCAGCAGGTTCAGCACCAGCCCCTGCCGCTTCAGGGCGGCGAAGAAGCCGGGGCCGACCTGGATGCCGATGGTGTAGACGAACAGGACCAGGCCGAAATCGCGGATGAAGTCCATCATTTCGGTGTTGAAATGGACCCCGGCCTCCTTGGCCAGATGGCCGCCGGCGATGCCGGTGAACAGCACCCCGCCGATGCCCAGCCCGACCCCGCGGATGCGGATGTTGCCCAGCGCCAGCCCGGCGGCGGACACCAGCCCCAGCACCAGGATCACCCGCGCGATGGGCGGCATGGCAAGAAAGGCTTCGGCGATCAGATGCATGACGGCCTCGTCTCGGTCACGACCACAACAGCAGAACCAGGATCTGCGGCGCCAGGATGCGCAGGCACATCACCAGCGGGTACACGGTGGCGTACGCCAGGGCCGGCGCCTCCGACGGGCTGAGCGCGTTGGCGAAGGCCAGGGCCGGCGGATCGGTCATGCTGCCCGACAGCAGGCCGCAGATGGTCAGGTAGTTCTGCTTGGCCACCACCCGCGCGTAGAACCCCACCAGCAGCAGCGGCACCAGCGTGATGACGGCGCCATAGGCCATCCACGCCAGCCCGTCGCCGTGGATCAGCGTGTCGAGGAACTTGCCGCCCGACAGCACCCCCACCACCGCCAGGAACAGCACGATGCCGATTTCGCGCAGCGCGTGGTTGGCGGCGGGCGGCATGAACCACACCAGCGGCCCCAGATGGCCGATGCGGGCCAGGACGATGGCCGCCACCAGCGGTCCGCCGGCCAGCCCCAGCTTCATGGCCGCCGGCATCCCCGGCAGATAGAGCGGGATCGACCCGATGATGACCCCCAGCAGGATGCCGATGAACACGGGGATGAAGTCCACCTGCTGGAGCCGCCGCTGGGAATTGCCCAGCACCGCCGCGGCGCGGGCCAGATCGGCCGGCTTGCCGATGGCGGTCAGGATGTCGCCGAACTGGAGGGTCAGCGCCGGGCTGGGCACCAGCTCCACGCCGGCCCGGTTCACGCGGCTGATCACCACCCCGTACGAATCCGCCATGTTGAGCTGCGCGATGGTCTTGCCCAGCACATGATCGCTGGTCACCACCAGCCGGTCCCACCGCACGTCGGTGCCCTTGGTGGTCAGGGTGACCTCCGCCTCCTGCCCCAGGAAGCGCTTCATGCGGTCCAGGTTCTCCCGCGGGCCGACCAGATGCAGCACGTCGCCCGACTCGATCCGGGTGTCGGGATGGGGCACCATCAGGCGCCCGCCCCGCAGCAGGCGCGACGCCACCACCCCCAGTTCGCCCATGAGCTGGATGTCCTTGAGCGAGGTGCCGACGACGCCGGGGTTGCGGATGGCCACGTCCAGCTTTTCCAGGGCCGCCACCTGCGCCGACCGCTGGCGGTCGAAGGCCGCGGCCTCCGCCCCGATGTCCAGCCGGAACACCGCCCGCACCACGGTCATGGCGATCAGGATGCCGGCGATGCCGAAGGGATAGGCCACGGCATAGCCCAGGCTGGGCAGCACCTGCCGCTCGCCGCCGGCGCCGACCGCGGCCAGGATCTCCTGCGCCGCCCCCAGCGACGGGGTGTTGGTGACGGCCCCCGAGAACACGCCCAGAACCACCGGCAGCGGCACCCCCATCACCAGATGGATCAGCGCCGCCGTGATCCCGCCCAGCACCACGATGGCCGCCGCCATCAGGTTCAGCCCCAGCCCCTGGCGCTTCAGGGCGGCGAAGAAGCCCGGCCCCACCTGCACCCCGATGGTGTAGACGAACAGGATCAGCCCGAATTCCCGCACGAAATGCAGGACGTGGACGTCGATGGCGATCCCCGACACCGCCGCCAGATGCCCCACGGCCAGCCCGGCGAACAGCACCCCGCCGATGCCCAGCCCGATCCCCCCCACCGTCAGGCGCCCCAGCGCCAGCCCGGCCACGGCCACCACGCTCAGCACCACCATGATGCGCGCCACGTCGGGCAGGGCGTTGAACAGTTCGAGCATACCGACTCCCCATACCATCAAGGGGGCCATGAATGCCTGCCGCCCTTGTGCCCCGCAACACGGAAATTGTTGAGATTTTTTGTCGGAACCGCCCCCACCCGCCGCGCCTGCGGTCAGGGAGCGGCGGAAATAGGTCAAGTCGGCACAACAATACTAAAACGAATAAATTCGTCTGGTAAAAGCCCCGATTCGCACCCGATTAGGAAATAATGTATCGTGATGGGTGAAGACAATCACACTCAATGCGCGATTTTTTCAGTATTTCCAGGTAATCCACAATTCCCGGTACGGGTCTTATGACCACCCGCTGCGGCTTTTTCTCCCACCCGGCGGCACATCCGGCGATTGTTATGCAGCAGGAGCGCCGATCACCGATAGGGTATCGGCACAGACAAAAAAGTTCGGGAGGATACGCAATGGCTCTTTCACCGGCGGGCCTGTCGGCACAGCAGAGCGTCACGCAGAACGCCTATTATTCTCTCGTTTATCTTGCCCTGGCGACGATCGCCTATACGGATTCGGCCAAGACGGCGATTGCGAAGGTGGGCACCGATCTTCCGGCGGCGGTGACCGGCCTGCCGGCCCTGCCCCAGACCGCCGACTCGCAGCAGACGGTGGCCGGATCCTGGCAGATGGTGTGGGGGCCGGCGGTGGACGCCGACAACAGCAACCTTCTGTACGTCTGCCATTACGTGGATGCCGAGGGATCGCCCGTGTTCGCCGCCGTGGTGGCCCGCGGCACCGACATCTACGCCGGCGGGCTGGGTCTGGCCCAGCAGCTCTTCCAGGATCTGGGCGACGCCATCCAGGTGAGCTGGGCCAACGCGCTGGCCCACGATTGCCTGATCCCCTCCCTCACCACCGAGGCGAAGATCGCCCAGGGCACCTGCTCGGCGCTGGCCACGGTGACGAAGCTGACGGCGGTGATGGCCGGGCAGCAGGAATCGATGGACATCGCCGCCTGCCTCGCCACCTACCTGTCGGCCCATCCCGGCACGCCCGTGGTGGTGACCGGGCACAGCCTGGGCGGTGCCCTGACCACGGTGCTGGCCCCCTATCTGGCGGCCAAGGTGCCGGGGGCCACGATCGTGCCGCAAGCCTTCGCCCCGCCCACCGCCGGCAACGGCCTGTTCGCGTCCACCGTGTTCGACGCCGGCTTCGCCAACCCCGGCATCTGGATCAACACGCTGGACATGGTGCCCTGCGCCTATGGCGACGTGAACGGCATCCTGCTGCTGTGGGCGCACCAGAATCCGGCGGGCGCCCCCTGCCCCGGCTGGCTGGCCACCATCATCAAGGGGCTGGGCTGGGCCGTCCCGCCCTTCGCCCAGCCCGCCAAGGGGGTCACCGAGTTGCCGGGGGCGGTGAAGACGGGCACGCTGTCGTGGGTGGACCAGTTGGAATACCAGCATTTCCCGCCGGTCTATCACACGCAGATTTCGGCCCTGCCCGGCACGGCCCCCTACCCGCTGCCCCACGTCGATACGGGGCACGCCACCACCTGACGCGGCCCGCCGGCCATGATAGGAAGGGAGCATGGATCCGACCCTGCACCCGGTTTCATGGCCCGCGGTCTTCGCCGCATCCGCCGATGCCCTGGACGGGCAGCGGGTGAGCCTCGGCGGCTGGGCGCTGGTGGCCGGCACCGGCGGGGTGATCGGGGTGTGGCCGCCGGCCACCCGCTTTCCCGATCTGGACGCCTATGCCGCCGGCATCGCCCGCATGGCCGGGGTGGTGGGGGTGGAGCATGTGGGGGTGGGCAGCGACATGCTGGGGCTGGTGTCGGCGTCGGTGTTTCCCAGCTACACCCGGCTTCCCGGCCTGCGCCAAGCGCTGGCGCGCCAGAGGTTCCAGCCGGCGGAAACCGCGGCCATCCTGGGCGGAAACTACGCCCGCGTGTTCGCGGCGGTGACCGGATAGAGGCGGGCGGCCCCCTACAAATCAAAATTTCGCCATTTTCTCGACGTACCCCGGACATAAGGTAAGCCTATCTTACAAACCAGTAACGGGATGCCTTGCGACGCCCGGCCCGCTTTCAAGGGCCCGCCATCATGGCGCCGCGAGGGCACGATCCAGCCAGACCCCGGCTGGGTTTTACGGCCACCGCGCAGAACCCCCTGCGGTGGCCGTTTCTTTTTTCCCCGCCGGTCACCTGTGCTATAGCAGCAGCGTCCTGTCCCTTTGACCCGTGAGGCCGCGCGTTCCCCCCATGGCTGCTTTTGCCGGTTCCGAACTGACGTGCCTGCGCGGCGGGCGGCTGGTGTTCACCGGCCTTGGCTTCCGCGTCGCTCCGGGGGATGCCCTGACGCTGCTGGGGCCGAACGGGTCGGGGAAATCCAGCCTGCTGCGCATCATGGCCGGGCTGCTCAAGCCGTTCCGCGGCACCCTGGCGTGGGAGGATGCGGCGCTGGCCGAAGATCCCGACATCCACCGCCGCCGCACCCATTACGTGGGCCACCAGGACGCGGTGAAGCCGGTGCTGACCGCCGCCGAGAATCTCGCCTTCTGGGCAGCATTGGGCGGGGCGGACGACCCGGCGGGCAACGCCCGGCGGGCGCTGGACCGGCTGGGGGTGCCGCACATCGCCGCGGTGCCGGGGCGGTATCTGTCGGCGGGGCAGAAGCGGCGGCTCAATCTGGCGCGCATCCTGGCGGCCCCCGCACCTCTGTGGCTGCTGGACGAACCGACGGTGGCGCTGGACCGCGCCGCCGTGCGCCTGCTGGAAGAGATCATCGCCGAACACCGGGCGGGCGGCGGCATGGTGGTGCTGTCCACCCACATGGACATCGCCATGGACGGTGCCCGCACGCTGCACCTGGACCATTTCACCCCCGCCGGTCCCGGCGCGGACGATGATGACGACGAAGACGACGACGAGACGCACGCAGGGGGGACCGCGCCGTGAACCGCTTCCGCACGCTGGTGATGCGCGACCTGCGGCTGGCGCTGCGCCAGGGGTCGGACGCCACCATCGCCGTGATGTTCTTCGTCCTGTGCGTGGTGCTGTTCCCCTTCGGCGTGGGGCCGGAGCCGAACATCCTGGCCCGCATCGCCGCCGGCGTGATCTGGGTGGCCGCCTTGCTGGCCTCGCTGCTGTCGCTGGAACGGCTGTTCCAGAACGATTACGAGGACGGGTCGCTGGAGCTGCTGTCCCTGTCGCCCCTGCCGCTGGAGGCGGTGGTGCTGGCCAAGGTGCTGGCCCATTGGCTGGTGACGGGCGTGCCGCTGATCGTCGCCGCCCCCATCCTGGCGCTGCTGCTGAACATGGAGCCGGGGGGATTCGGCGTGCTGGTTCTGACGCTGGCGGTGGGCACCCCGATCCTGAGCCTGATCGGCGCCATCGGCGCCGGGCTGACGCTGGGGGCGCGGCGCGGCGGGGTGCTGCTGTCGCTGCTGATCCTGCCGCTGTACATCCCGGTGCTGATCTTCGGCGCCGGGGCCATCGACGCGGCGGTCACCGGGCTGACGCCGCGCCCGCACCTGCTGCTGCTGGGCGGCATCCTGGCCGCCGCCTTGCCGCTGGCCCCGTTTGCCGGGGCGGCGGCGCTGCGGCAGGCGCTGGAATAGGCGGCGGGCGCCGGTCAGGCAGGCCGCCGCAGGTACATCTTCCCGATTCCGTTCAGCGCCTTGAAAAGCTGGTCGAACTGGCTCTTGAAGGTGTCCCACGGCACCACCCCCGCCGCCTCCTGCACCTGGGCGTGCAGGGTGGCGAGGTCGGCGCGCCCGTCGATGCGCGCCAGGATCGGCCCGGCCAGACGCGGCAGCGGCAGGGACACCGTGATCCCCGCCAGATCGGCCTCCATCACCGCACCCGGCGGCAGGCCGCGGGCCATGGCCTTGCCGTCCAGGTCGCGCAGCACCGGGACCACCCCCGGCCCGTCCGGCGCGGCCACCGCGGCGGCGGCATCCTCGGGGCGGGTCAGATAGGCGATGTGCTTGGACAGGCTCCCCCCCACCCGCTCGGCCCAGGCGGCGCGCTCCAGCCACGGCAGGTTTTCCAGCCGCTTCAGGATGCGGGCATCCGTCACCCACAGGGCGGGGTCGTAGCGCATGGGCTCCACCAGGGCGGTCATGCTCATGCCCCCGGCGGCGGCCAGCTCCGCCAGCTCGCCCACCGTGTAGGGCCGGTCGCAGGAATGCAGCAGCAGGTCGTAGAGCGCTGCGTCCGGCCCCCGGTGATCGCTCATGAACGGGTTGCGGCGCAGGCCGTTGGTGGGCGGCAGATGGGTCACCAGCCGGCGGGCCAGCGCCACCTGTTCGGCCAGCGGCAGATCCCCGCCCAGCGTGCGCAGCGCCTGCTGAAGCGGGTAGACCCCTTCGCGGCCATAGGGGGCATAGACCATGATGCCCATGCCGCCGCCGGGGGCCAGCGCCGCCACCAGCGCCCGCAGCCCCGCCGCCGGGTCGTCCAGATGGTGCAGCACGCCGCAACAGTCGATGTAGTCGAACGTCCCCAGCCCCGCCGCGTCGAGCAGGGAGCCGGTGACGAAGCGCAGGTTGGTCAGCCCCCGCGCCGCCGCCCGCGCCTCGGCCACCGCCCGCGAGGCGGTGGAGAGATCCAGATAGGTGACGGTGCCCGCGATGCCGGCGTCGGCCATCTGCTGGGCGATCATGATGGTGCCGTCGCCGGTGCCGCCGCCGGCCACCAGCACCGACAGCGGGCGGTCCCGCCCCGTCAGCCGGCCACCGAAGACGTAATGGCTCACCTCGTCCAGATGGCTGGGGGAGCCGGTGACCAGCCGCCTGGCCTCGTCCTTCGGGTCGCGCGCGGGATAGGGATAGGCTTCGTACTGGGCGCGCAGGTCGTCGATGCTCATGGGGGGAAACCGGCGTGATCGGGAAAAGGGGTACGCCCGCACCCTATCCCATCACCCGGTCGCGCGGGAAGGTCAGGCGGATCTCCGTGCCCACCCCCGGTGCGCTGTCGATGGCGAAGCGCCCGCCGTGCAGTTCCACCAGCGCGCGGGTCAGCGGCAGCCCCAGCCCCGATCCCCGGTCCGACGACACGGTGCGGTCGTGCACCTGGCCGAAGGCGTCGAGCGCCCGCGGCACCGCCTCGGGCGCCATGCCGATGCCGTTGTCGCGCACGGTGACGGTCAAGGTGCCGGCATCGTCCATGCCCACGTCGATGCGCACCATCGGCCCCTCCGGCACCGCGGCGGGGGGGCGGGCGAACTTGATGCCGTTGCCCACCAGATTGGTCAGCATCTGGCGAAGCTGGGACACGTCGGCCAGGAGCGGCGGCAGGCTGTCGGGCAGGTCGGATTCCAGCCGCACCCCCCGTTCGGCGGCCCGCGCGTGGAGCATGGAAAAGGTCATGTCCACCAGGAGGTGGAGGTCGCACATCTCCTCGTTCAACGGCATGCGCCCCGCCTCGATCTTGGCGAGGTCGAGCAGGTTGTTGATGAGGTTCAGCATATAGGCGCCGGCGGCGGCGATCTGGCCGGCATAATCGCGGTAGCGGGGGTTGCCCAGCGGCCCCATCATCTCGTCCGCCACGATCTGGGCGAAGCCCATCACGGCGTTGAGCGGCGTGCGCAGCTCGTGGCTCAGGTGATGGACATAATCGGATTTGCCGGCGTTGGCCCGTTCCGCCTCGTCGCGGGCGGCGCGCAACTGGGCCTCGCGCCGTTTCAGGTCGGTGATGTCGGTGCGCACCCCGACCACCCCGCCCTCGCTGGTGCGGCGCTCCTGCACCCGCACCCAGCGCCCGTCGCTCAGCTCCAGTTCGAACGGTTCGCCGGGGGCGTTGTGGCGGGCGATACGCTCGGCGATCCAGGCTTCCGTGTCCTGCTGGGGCGGCATGACGTAGAGGCCATGCTCCACCCCCGCCCGCAGCACGTCGGAAAAGGGCCGGCCCGGCTGCGCCATTTCCCGGCTGATGTCGAACAGGTCGCGGTACTTGGAATTGCACAGCACCAGCCGGTCGTCGGCGTCGTACAGCACGAACCCGTCGGTGATGCTTTCGATGGCGTCGATCAGCCGTTCCTGCATCCGCAGCACCTCCCGCTCCGCCAGAACGCGGTCGGTGACGTTGCGCACGCTGCACATGATCCGCTGGCCGTCGTAGAGCGCCACCAGCCGCGCTTCGAAGAACCGTTCGCCCCCCGCCCCGCCGCCGGGGTCGGGCAGGGAGAAATCCACCCCCACCACCGTTTCCCCCGCCGTCACCCGGCCCAGCGCCGCGTCGATCAGCGCGCTGGCCGGTTCGGGCAGAACATCCTGCACGCGGGCTTCCAGGAAGCGTTCGGCGGGGACGTTCAGGTCCGCCGGGCTGGCGGCGGCGAAATCCAGGATCGACCCGTCCCGCCGCAACTCGAACCGCATGTCGGGATAGGCATAGGACAGGGCGATCAACTGCTCGGTCAGGCGGATCACGTCCTGTTTCGCCGCGGTGTCGGGCGGCGCTTCCACCAGCCACAGGGTTTCCCCCGCCCGGCCGCAGGCGGCGCCGTCCACCGCCACCGCCGTTCCGTCCACCGTCAGGGCGGTGTCCCGCCCGGCGCGCTGGAACACCAGCGTCCCCTCACCCCGCCCGGCATCGGGGTGGGGGCAGCGCAGGCGCACATGGCGGGCCGCCGCCGCATCGGGCAGGTCGAGGAAGTCAATCCCCGCCCTGTTCAACCACACGATGCCGCCCCCGGCGTCGGCCAGCCAAACCGGCGAGGACAAGACATCCAGCAAGGCCAGCCCGCCGGCAGCGGCGATGTCAAGCTGGGGGGCGGTCATGGCACGATGGCTCACGGATCAAGGAGGAGGAAGAGTTTAGCACAAGGGAGGTTCGTTTGTAGCAGAGGCCGGGAACGGTGCCAGCCGCACCACGTCTGTGCGGCATTTGGTCCCAGTAAAAAGACTGACGCCTTTTTTCAACGCACCATTGCGCTGGGGCTTTATCAGGCCCCCTCCCCCCCCACGTCCCAATAATGGCAGGCGACGCGGTGGCCGGGGCGCACCGGCTCCGGCTCGGGCACCGCCTGGGCGCAGAAATCGCGCACCCGCGGACAGCGCCGCCGCAACGGGCAGCCCGACGGCACGGCGAACAGGCCGGGCGGATCCCCGTCCAGCGCGGGCCGGTGCCCCTCCGCCGCCGCCAGCAGGGCGCGGGTATAGGGATGGCGCGGGTCGCGCACCAGATCGGCGGTGTCCGCCTCCTCCACCACCCGGCCGTTCAGCATCACCAGCACCCGGTGCGCCAGCCGGCAGGCGGCGTCCGCGTCCGCCGTCGCCACCACCAGCGTCAGGGACCGCGCCTGCTGCACCCGCAGCAGCCGTTCCAGGAACCGTTCCCGCCCGCCGCCGTCGAGGCCGGCGAAGGGCTCGTCGGCCAGCAGCAGCCGCGGCCCGGTGACCAGCGCGCGGGCCAGCCCGGCCGCCGCCGCCAGTTCCGCGGGCAGGCGTCCGGGGTAATAGCCGGTGGCGGCCAGCGGCAGCCCCGCCAGCTCCAGCGCCGCCGCCACCCGCGATGCCTGTTCCGCCGGGGTGAAGCCGGGCTGGAGCGCCGCCAGCGCCTCCACCATCTGTGCCCCCAGCGCAAGCGCCGGCGCAAGCGCGGTGCGCGGATCGGGAAACAGCATCTGCACGTCGCCGCGCACCGCCCGCAGCGCACCGTCGTCCAGGGTCAGCAGATCGTGGCCCATCCACAACGCCCGCCCCGCCGCCGCCGGCATCAGCCGGGCCAGGGCGCGCAGCAGCACGGCCTTGCCGCTGCCGCTTTCGCCCACCAGGGCCAGCGTCTCCCCCCGCCCCACGTCGAAGCCGGCGTCGGTCACCACCAGCGGGCCGCCGCCGCCGCGGGTCAGGGGAACCGCCACCCGCAGGCCGCGCACCGACAGCACCGGCGCCCCGGCGGACGGGGCGGGAGCGGCGGTGGCCTCCTCCCGCTCCGGTGCCGGGCCGAGGGTGGCGGCGGACAGCGCCAGCAGCCGGTCGGCGGGACCGTCCAGCCCGTCGCCGGCCCGGCCCGCCAGCAGCGCCGCCGCCCCGGTTTCCCGCACCCAATCGGCCAGCAGATGCAGCAGCCGCGCCCGCACCGTGGGGTCAAGCCCGGCCCCCGGCGCGTCGGCCAGGAACAGCCCGCCCGTCCGTTCGGTGCCCGTGCCGCCGTTGAGCGCCGCCATGCCCAGCGCCAGCGCCACGCGCCAGCGGTTCCCCTCCCCCATCTGGTGGGGATGGAGGGACAGAAGGCGGGCGGGGTCGGCCGCATGCATCCGGGCCAGCAGCCGTTCGGCCCGCCGCAGCGCCGCCCCGCGGCCAAGGCCGACGGCGGACAGCGCGGCGGCGAACTGCTCCCCCACCGTCTCTCCCGGCAGCAGGCCGCCGCCCGCCGGCACCAGCACCACCCGTTCGGTCAGGGCGACCGTGCCCGTGCGCTCCACCCCCGGCGGCAGCAGGCCGCACAGGGCGCGGAGCAGAAGGGTCTTGCCCGCGCCCTCGTCGCCGGTCACGGCCACCACCTCCGCCGCGTCCAGGGTCAGGTGTGCGGCGGACAGCAGGGTCTCATCCCCCCGGCCCCCGCCCCGGCGGCGGTGCAGCCCCAGCCCCTCGGCGGTCAAGATCCGGTGATAGGGAGAGGAAAGGGCGGTCATCACGTCGGTCATGGCCCCTCCCGCCGGCCCGCCGCGGACAGGGAGACGCCGGGCACCGCCGCGGCGGCGGCGTGGGCCAGCCCCTCGCCGATGGCGCCCAGCGCCCACAGGGTCACCGCCAGCAGCAGCCCCGGCCCCAGCAGGTCCAGCGGCCCGCCGCCGGCCACCGCGTCCCCCAGCAGCGACCCCCATGTCGCCGCCTCGCCCGCGCCGCGGACGGGGCCGAGGTGGACCAGCCCGGCGAAGCCCTCCATGGCCAGCGCGCGGGGCCACGCCCCCCAGCACGCCGCCAGCAGCGGCACCGCCACCGCCGGCAGCACCCGGCGCCCCAGCAGCGCCCCGCGGGACAGCCCCGCGGCCTGGGCCGCCGCCGCCATGTCCGACCGCAGGGCGGCGGCCGTCACCCCATGGACCGCCAGCGCCGGCACCGGGGCCGCCGCCAGCCCGAGAACCACGGTGAACAGCAGAAGATCGGCATCCAGAAGCCCGCCGGCCATCAGCGGCAGCAACGGCAGGGGCAGCGCCCCCAGAAAGCCGGCCAGGGTGACCAGCCGCATCCCCCGCCCGCCGGCCAGCGCGGCCCCGCCGCCCCACAGCAGCGCCGCCACCGCCGCCAGCACCGCCGCCGCCAGCCCGAGAAGAAGGGAGGCGGCCACCGCGTCCAGCGCCGTCACCACCGCATCGCCCACGCCGCCGGCCGTCGGGGCACCGGCGCTCAGCACCGGCTCCAGCAGGCCGCCGCAGCACACCGCCGCCAGCGCCCCCAGCCCATGCACCCCGGCCCGGCTGGCGCGGAACCCCCGCCACGCCGCCCGCCAGGGGGGCACCCCGAATCCGTCACCGGCAAGACCGTCCATCAATTTTCCCGAAACCCCCGCTGTCCCTGACACACCCCTGACCCGCCGCGCCTATGGCACGAGCCGCCGGGGATCGAACCGGGCCGCGGCCACGGCCCCCCCCACATGCAGCAGCAGGGCCAGCGCCGCCAGGGCGGCAAACGCCGCCACCGCCGTGCCCCCGTCACCCCCGTGCAGCGCCCCCACCAGCACCGCCCCGCAGCCCGGCAGGCCGAACAGAACCTCCGCCGCCACCGCACCGCACAGGACGGCGGCCCCCACCGGCCCCAGCGATGCCAGCGCCGCCGCCGCCGCCGGCGGACGGGCATAAAGGGCCAGGACCGTGCGCTCATCCATCCCGCGGCTGCGGGCGGCCAGCACGAAGCCGGCACCGGCCTGGGCCGCCAGGGCGTTGCGCGCCAGCCGCGCCGCCTCGGTCAACGGGGCCAGCGCCAGCGCCAGGGCCGCCGCCGGCACGTGCGGTGCGGCACCGGCCCCACCGGCCAGCGCCACCGCCGCGGCCACCGCCAGGAACCCCGGCACCCCGCCCGACACCGCCGCCAGCGCCCGCCCGGCCCCGCCCAGCAGACGGGACGGCACCGGCCCCCCGGCGGGCATGGCCGCGGCCAGCCCCAGCGGCACGCCGACGCCGTAGCCCAGCGCCAGCACCAGCGCCACCAGCCCGGCGGTGCGCGGCAGCGCGCCCAGCGCGCGGGCGGCGGCGGCACCGGGGTCGGGGGCAAGGGCCAGCACCATCACCGCCAGCAGCAACAGCGGCAGGATCAGGCCGGCGCAGCGGCTGAGGGCGAAACGCAGCATGGCTCCGGGACGGCGGGAAACGGGGCGGGGCGGCACCCCCCTTGTCCTATGAAGGGGAACGTTCCGTGACGGTAAGCGGGTTGCCGCCCGCAGGGCAAGGATTTCACCCGTCCCCCTGCGGCACGCGCGCCCCGGCATGCGCGCCTTCGCGGCTTGACCGGCGGGAGCGGGGGGGATAACACGGGGGACTTCCGCGTGTGTTTCGTCCTGAACCGTGACTTGCGAGGCGTCCCCGTGAACCGCATCTTTTCCGGCATGCAGCCGACCCGGCAGCTTCATCTCGGCAATTATCTCGGGGCGCTGCGCAATTGGGTGGCGCTTCAGGATCAGTATGAATGCGTCTTCTGCGTGGTCGATCTCCACGCGCTGACCATCAGCCAGGAACCCGAGGTCCTGCGCAACAACATCCGCGAGGTGACCGCGGCCTACATCGCCGCCGGGATCGACCCGGAAAAGAACATCCTGTTCAACCAGTCCTTCGTGCCGGCGCATTCGGAACTGGCGTGGATCCTGTCGTGCTACACGCCGCTGGGCTGGCTGAACCGCATGACCCAGTTCAAGGAAAAGGCCGGCAAGCAGAAGGACCAGGCCAACCTGGGCCTCTACTCCTACCCCGTGCTGATGGCCGCCGACATCCTGCTGTACAAGGCCACCCACGTGCCGGTGGGCGAGGACCAGAAGCAGCACCTGGAACTGGCCCGCGACATCGCCGGCGCCTTCAACCGCCATTACGGCCAGGACTATTTCCCCCTGCCCGAACCCCAGATCCTGGGCGAGGCGACCCGCGTCATGTCGCTGCGCGACGGCCGGAAGAAGATGAGCAAGTCCGACGAGTCGGAATATTCGCGCATCAACATGACCGACGACGCCGACACCATCGCGCAGAAGATCCGCAAGGCCAAGACCGACCCGGAACCCCTGCCCGACACCGTGGAAGCGCTGGAAGCCCGGCCCGAAGCCGACAATCTGGTCACCATCTACGCGGCCCTGGCCGGGGAAACGCGGGAAAAGGTGCTGGCGAGCTTTGCCGGTGCCCAGTTCTCGTCGTTCAAGACGTCGCTGGTGGACCTGTCGGTCGCCAAGCTGGCCCCGATCACCCGGCGCATGAACGAACTGCTGGCCGACAAGGGCGAGATCGACCGGCTGCTGCGCCGCGGCGGAGAGCGGGCCACCGCCCTGGCCGAACGTCATCTTGTGGAAATCAAGGACATCATCGGCCTGCTGCGTCCCTGACCGCGAAGAGGACACCATGACCGCACCCCCCGTTCTGCTGACGGGTTTCGAGCCGTTCGACGGGGGGACCGTCAACCCCACCGCCCTGCTGATGGACCGCATGGCGGCGGCGGAGGGGGTGGTCACGGCGGTGCTGCCCGTCGAATACGGCGCCTGCGCCACCGCCTTCCGTGCGGCGGTGGCGCAGCATCAGCCCATGGCGGCGGTCTGTTTCGGCATGGCCCGGCACAGCGATTTCATCCTGGTCGAACAGCTCGCCTGGAACCGCGACGAAAGCGACCGGCCCGACAACGCCGGCACGGTGCGGACCGGCAGCGCCATCGACGAGGACGGCCCCACCGCCTATGGCGCCGGCATGCCGGCGCCGTTCCTGATGCGCACGCTGGCGGCGGCGGGAATGCCGGTGGCCATCAGCGACCACGCAGGCGGCTTCGTGTGCAACCACCTGTTCTATCAGGCCCGTCACTGGATCGAGACCGAGGGGCTGGACCTTCCCATGGCCTTCCTCCACACCCCCCCGCTGCCCGAGCAGGTGGCGGACGAACCGAACCGCCGCGGCCTGTCCCTGGACCGGCTGGAGGCGGGCGCCATGGCACTGGTCACCGCGTTGCGCCAGATTCTCGCCGAAGGGTAAGACATTCTGACCGAAAGGTTACCCCCCTGCCGCAGGGGTGCTCCTTGCGTTTTCATGCTGTTTTTCGGTAGAATTCCTCAGCCCATCCTGACGCGATGATTGCTGAAATGCTGGCGCCGCGGCGTTCTAAATTTAATCCTTTCTTTACGCTTCAGCTTAACGTCATCCTTTTAACAGGGTTGGCCATTGTCGTTCTCTGGGTTGGGCTGACCAGGGCGATCATCGACGATTACAGCGGCGACACCCGCGACAGCCGTGCGCTGGTCCACAACCTGTCCCTGGCGCTGGAGGAGCACGCGCGCCGCACGGTGCAGTCGGTCGATCAGGCGCTCGTCTTCCTGCTGCACCGCTATGCCCAGGATCCCGCCGGGTTCGATCCGGTGGCGCTGCTGCGGCATGAGCTTCAACCCACGGGGCTTCCCATCTCCATCTCGCTGCTGGACCGCGACGGGTGGCTGGTGCTCAGCAGCGAGCCGATCGGGGGGCGGCTCAACTACGCCGACCGCCAGCATTTCCGCTTTCACCGCAGCACGCCGGACAGCGGCCTGTTCATCGGCGAGCCGGTGCTGACCCGCCGCAGCGGCGAAATCCGCATGCGATTTTCCCGCAGCATCCGGGACGCCCAGGGCAATTTCGCCGGGGTGATGGCGATCCTGCTCGACCCCGCCTATTTCGTCCGGCTCTACCAGGGGATGGATGTGGGGAAGGCCGGCATCATCAGCCTGTTCAGCCGCGAGGGCGAGGAATACGTCCGGCGCACCGGCGCCGCCGTCACCTTCGGCGGCACGCTGCGCGACGGGCCGCTGTTCGATCTGGTCAGCCGTTATGCCGGCGGGGAGGTGTTCGAGGGGGCCGCCCCCGGCGCCGGGCCGCTGCTCATCAGCTCCCACCTGCTGGACGACCTGCCGGTGGGGGTGATGCTGGGGCTGAACCGCGACGAGGTGCTGGCCGGCTTCCGTGAAAAGACGTGGCGGACGGTGCTGGTGGGGGTGATGCTGACCGCGGTGCTGCTGGTGCTGAGCGGGCTGCTGGTCCGCCGCATCCGCATCCACGCCGCCGCGTCGGCGGAACTGGAGCGCACGTCCCGCGCCGCCGAATCGGCCAGCGCCGCCAAATCCGCCTTTCTCGCCGCCATGAGCCACGAGCTGCGCACGCCGCTGAACGCGATCCTGGGCTATTCGGAGGTGATGGTCCACCAGATGTTCGGCCCGCTGGACGAGCGCTACCGCGGCTACGCCGGTCTGATCCACCACAGCGGCGCCCATCTGCTGGACATGATTTCCGGCGTGCTGGACTTCGCCCGGCTGGAGGACGGCAGCGTGGTGGTGACGGAGGAGCGGGTATCCCTTCCCCCCCTTCTCGACGCCTGCCTGGAACAGGCGCGCGGGCTGCCCGACGGCCATGGGCTGACGCTCACGGCCTCGGTGCCGCGGGATCTGCCGGACCTGCGCGCCGACCGCACCCGGCTGGCACAGGTGATGATGCACCTGCTGTCCAACGCGGTGAAGTTCACGCCACCGGGCGGGCGGGTGACGGTGCACGCCGCCGCCGGCCTGTCGGGACTGGCGGTGACGGTGCAGGACACCGGCAGCGGCATCGCCGCCGACGACATCGCCCATGTGATGGAACCCTTTTCCCAGGGCGGCGATCCGCTGCACCGCCGCCACGGCGGCACCGGGCTGGGCCTGCCGCTGGCCCGCGAACTGACGCGGCTGATGGGCGGATCGCTGCACGTGGACAGCAGCCCCGGCCACGGGACCGCCGTCACCCTGCTGTTCCCGCCGGCCCGCGTCCTTCCCCCCGCCGGCCCTGCCGCCCCGGACGACAAGGAAAGCCGATCGTCCCCATGATCTCCCCTCGCCCCGCCGGGCCGAGGGGAGATCGGAAGAAAAGGACATCAGCGCAGCGTCTTGAACCGTTCGGTGGCCTGGACCAGGGCGGCGCGGATGCCCGGCTCCATGGCCGAATGGCCGGCGTCGTGGACGATGCGGTAATCGGCCTCCGGCCACGCGCGGTGCAGCTCGTCGGCGGTGACGATCGGGCACACGATGTCGTAGCGGCCCTGGACGATCACCGCCGGGATGTGGCGGATGCGGTCCACGCCGCGCAGCAGCTTGTCCTCGGGTGTCAGGATGCCGGTGCGGAAGTAATGCGCCTCGATCCGCGCCAGCCCCAGCGCATGGCGGTCCTCGCCCGAGGCGGCCACCAGATCGGGGGCGGGCAGCAGGGACGAGCACGCCCCCTCGTACATGCTCCACGCCCGCGCCGCGGCCATGCGCACCCGCGGGTCGGACGAATCGAGCCGGCGCCAATAGGCTTCCAGCAGATCCCCCCGTTCCTCCGCCGGGATGTGGGCGGTGAAGCTGGCCCAGGCTTCGGGGAACACCATGCGCATGTGATAGAGGAACCAGTCGATTTCCGACCGCCGCAGCAGGAAGATCCCCCGCAGGATCATGCCCAGGCAGCGGTCGGGGTGGGCCTGGGCATAGGCCAGCGCCAGCGTCGATCCCCACGACCCGCCGAACAGGTGCCAGCGGTCCACCGACAGGTGCCGGCGCAGCCGCTCCATATCCTCGATCAGAAGCTCGGTGGTGTTGCGCCGCACCTCGCCCAGCGGGCGGGACCGGCCCGATCCGCGCTGGTCGAAGATGATGATGCGGTAATGGCGGGGGTCGAAGAAACGGCGGTGCGTGGGCGAGGCGCCGGCCCCCGGCCCCCCGTGCAGGAACACCACCGGCGCGCCGCCGGGATTGCCGCACTGTTCCCAATAGAGCGTATGGATCTCGTCCACCGGCAGAATGCCGGTCTCATAGGGTTCCAGGGGTGGGAAGATCTCGCTGCGGGGCATGGATGGTCCTTGGTTGACGGCGCGTTTCCGGTGCTCTTCTCAAGAGGCGCCGGGCAGGGTCAGGGTGATGGTGGCACCGCCGCCGGGGGTGGGCGCCGCCGACACCCGCCCGCCCAGCGGACCGCACACGGCGTTGTAGACGATGGTCAGCCCCAACCCCTTGTGCCCCCGGCCGCGGGCGGTGGTGAAGAAGGCGTCGAACAGCTTCGGCACCGCATCCGCGGGGAGGCCGGCGCCCCGGTCGATCACCTGCACGGCCCACGCCCGGCCGCTGCGGCCGGGCAGCGCCGGCTCCGGCGCGATGGCGACGGTGACCGGACCGCCGGGCCGGCCGGGATAGGCGTGGCTGGCGCAATTGTCGAACAGGGCGGTCAGCGCCCGTTCCAGCGGCCCGCGCAGCCCCCACCAGGGATAGGCGCGGTCCCGCCCGGCGATGGTCACGTCCAGGGGACGGGTGCTGTTCTCCATGGCGTAGAGGGCGGCGGCGTGCTCGCACACGTCGGCCAGATCCAGCCGCTGGGGCTTTTCGTCGGGGCAGAGGGCGGCGATGGCGGTGAAGGCTTCCACCAGGGCCACCGCCCGGCCCAGGTTGGCGCGCAGGAGCGCCGCCGGCTCGCGCAGCGCCGTGTCCCCCGCCTCGGCCAGCATCTCCATGTGGCTGGCGGTGGTGACGCAGATGCCGAGCGGCGTGTTCATCTCGTGCGCCAGCCCGGTCACCGCCTGGACGATGGCGCGGTGGCGGGCCAGTTCCGCTTCCGCCGTGCGCAGGCGGGCGTTCATGTCCTGCTGCACCAGCCGGGCGGAGGTGTCGGACACCTTGCCCGACAGATCCCGCAGCAGCCGGGACAGCAGCGCCGGCACCTGCACCGTCAGGTCCAGGAACGCCCCCCGCTCCAGCACGAACAGCCGCGCCGGGGTGGCGGTGATCACGGTGGCCGACCGCGGGCCGCCGTCGATCAGCTCCATCTCCCCGAAGCATTCGCCGGCGTGGCGGCGGGCCAGTTCCACCGGGTTGCCCACCGGATCCTGGCGCTGGATGCGCACGCTGCCCTGGATCAGGGCATAGAGGGTGTCGCCCTTTTCCCCCTCGTGCAGCACCACATGGCCGGCGGGCACCTCGATCACCCGGCCCCGCCCGGCAATGGCATCGCGCTGGGCGTCGTCGAAGCCCTCGAACAGCGGCAAGCCGTCCAGAATGGTGCGGGGTGGAAGAGGCGGCACGCAGAACTCCGCACGGGAAAGGGGAAAGTCCGCGCCAGAGTACCCTATCGGCCAAACGGCGGCGAGGGGGATGAGGCTTTCCTTATGCTCATCCCCGCCGCCCCCCGAACAGGGCGGCGATGGTGCGCAGGTCGATGTCGCTGCGGTCGTCGGTCAGCACCGGCTGGCCGGCGGTGACCGACGGCTCCAGGGTGCGGGACAGCGGGCTGTCCATCGGCAGCCGGGCGCGCACGGCCTCCACATCCGCGGTCCCGGCGGTGGCGATCAGGAAATGGTTGCCCCGCCCGGCGTCGGCCACGAACACCCCCAGCGGCCCGCCGCCCGCCAGCCCGTCCGCCGCCGCCGCGGCCAGGGTGGCGCCCAGCGGACCGGTCAGGGCATCGCGGTCGGCGGGGGCGGCGATGTTCATCACCACCGCCCCGCCGGGGGCCAGGCGGCGCAGCACCGCGGTGAAGAACTCCTGGGTCGCGGTGTAGAACGGGATGCTGGCCCCGCTGTAAAGATCGATGATAACGAGATCGTAATGATTTTCGTCCCGTTCGGTGAAGCCGCGGGCGTCGGCCACCACGGGCCGCACCCCCGCCGCCTGCCCCAGCCCGAAATGGCTGTAGGCGACATCGACCACCGCCGGGTCCAGTTCCACCCCGGTGATGGATGCTCCGGGCCACCGGGCGGCAATGCCGGTGGCCGCCGCTCCGCCGGCCAGCCCCAGGATCAGCACCCGCGGGGCGGCACCGGGCGCCAGGCCGGCGGCCAGCGCCGGGGTGACCGGAAACAGGTCGTAATAAAGCCCGGTGGGCCGCCCGTCGCGGCGGATGCGGGTCTGGGTGGCGTTCAGCAGGTTCAGGTGCAGCCGCACCTCCACCCCGTCGTCGCGCACATAGAGGGTGTTGTGGGCGCTTTCGCGGTAGAGGGCGAACCCCTCCCCCGCCTTCAGCGCCGCCGGCCCCGCCGCCACGGCCAGCAGCGCGGCGGCAACGGCGAACAGCCGCCCGCCGGCCAGCACCGCCAGCCCCAGGGCCAGAACCGCCGCCGCCGCCCCGTATCCGGCGGACACTCCCATGTGGGGAATGGCGGCGAAGGCGGCGAAGAAGGTGCCGCCGATGCTGCCCATGGTGCTGAGCGCCGACACCCGCCCGGCGGATGCCGCCGTGCCGCCGGTCTGCCCGGCGTTCAGGATGCCGGCGCACAGCGGCGACACCATGGCCAGCGCGAACGACGGCACGCCCAACAGGGCGGTGGCGGCGATGATCGACCCCTCGTCGGGCGGGCTGCCGGCGGCGATGCGGGCCAGCATGGGCGGACCGATCCACGGGCTGAGAGCGGCCCACGCCGCCCCGGCCAGCAGCGCCTGCACCAGCCGCCGGGGGGCGTCCGGCCCGTCGCCGATGCGTCCCCCCGCCCAATAGCCGGCGGCCATGAAGGCCATCACCACGCCGATGACCGCCCCCCATTGATAGACGGAATAGCCGAAGTGGGGGGCCATCAGCCGCCCGCCCAGGATCTCCAGCATCATCAGCGCCCAGCCCCCGGCAAAGGCGGCGGCACCCAGGGTCGGCAGCGGGCGGGCGGGCGGTATCATGGCGGGCGTCCCGGTCACAGGGCGGGATAGGTGATGGCGTCGTCCCCCACCAGCCGTTCGAACGCCGGCTTGGCGAAGAGATAACCCTGGAACAGGCGCACGCCGCAGTCGCGCAGGACCGCGGCCTCCCCGGCCCGCTCCACCCCTTCGGCCACCACGTCGATCTCCAGGGCGTGGCAGACCTGGATCATGCCCTGGGCGATGATGCGGCGGCGCCGGTCGGTGTCGATGTCGCGGACCATCGCCATGTCCAGCTTGACCAGATCGGGGTGCAGGCCGTGCAGCACGTTCGGGCCGGAAAAACCGGCACCGAAATCATCCAGCGCCACCTTGAATCCCTGGCGCCGGTATTCGCCGACGATGCCGGCCAGATGGGTCAGGTCGCCGATGCGTTCGTCCTCCACGATCTCGAAGGTGATGCGGTCGAGCGGAATGCCCACCCGCGCCGCCGTTTCCAGGGTCAGGCGGATGCAGGCTTTCGGTTCATAGACCGCGTTGGGCAGGAAGTTGATGTTCAGCCGCCGGTCCAGCCCGGCGGACGCGGCCAGTTCCAGCGCCCGCACCCGGCACGCCTGATCGAAGGCATAGCGGTTTTCCGGCGTCACCTGCGACAGCACCCATAAGGCACCCTGCCCCTCGGGGCCGCGGACCAGTGCTTCGTAGCTGACGATGCGGCGGGTCTCCAGATCGATGACCGGCTGGAACGCCATGCTGAATGGAATGGTGAAAGATTCCCCGTTTCGGCACGCTTCGCATGGTCCGGCCATGATCCGTCATCCCCCTTTGGTCATTTTTCCGGCGGCTCTTTTTATGACGAGTTCGGAACAAGCCTTGGATCATGCCTCCCGTTCGGCAGTGTGGACGTTGCGGCCCCCGGTGGTGGCCAGGATGGCGGCGGCGCGCTCCTCCTCCGCGGGGGTGGCGGCGCGGACCCACAGGACCACGCCCCCCTCTTCCAGCGCGCGGGCGAAGGCGCCGGGGTCGGGGTGGGCCGTCACCTCGTCCAGATAGTCCTTGATCGCCAGCCCGCCGACCCCGGCGGCCACGGCGGCGGCCACCACGGCGGTGACCGGGCCGCCGACGATGGCGATCAGCCCGGCGGTGGCCAGGGGGAAGGCGTATTTCAGTTCGCCCACCAGCCCGGTCAGGGCCTCGTCCGACGGCGGGGCGGCGGTGTCGGCGGCGTCGAGCGTGGTGTGGCTGGCCAGCACGCTGATGTCGTCGCGGGCGAAGCCGGCGTCCAGCAGCCCCGCCACGGCGCGGTCGAAGGCGGCGCGGGTGTCGAACAGGGCCACCACCTCGCGCACGGTCGTTTCGGTGTCGGTCACGCGGTCGGTCATGGTGTGTCTCCCCGGATTGATGCGGTCGATTGGCTTTATGGTGTTGATCCAGCTTACGCCCCGGCGGGGGCGGTGCGCCAGAGCCTCGCCCGTGCTAGGGTCTGCCCCGTTCCGTCACCCTACCTCTTGAACCTTTTGGTTGCCGCCGTGTCCGACGCCCCTTCCGCCGCCGCCGCCCCCACCCCGATGATGGCCCAGTATCTGGAGATCAAGCAGGCGCACCCCGACTGCCTGCTGTTCTACCGCATGGGCGACTTCTACGAGATGTTCTTCGACGACGCGGTGGCGGCGGCGCAGGCGCTGGACATCGCGCTGACCAAGCGCGGCCAGCATCTGGGCGACGACATCCCCATGTGCGGCGTGCCGGCCCACTCCCACGAATCCTACCTGCTGCGGCTGATCCGCCAGGGTTTCCGCGTCGCCATCTGCGAACAGATGGAAGACCCGGCGGAGGCGAAGAAGCGCGGGGCGAAATCGGTGGTGCGGCGCGACGTGATCCGCATCGTCACCCCCGGCACCCTGACCGAGGACAGCCTGCTCGACGCCCGCGCCTCCAACTGGCTGGCGGCGGTGGCGGAGACGGCGGGCGGCATGGGGCTGGCGTGGCTGGAGCTGTCCACCGGCGAAGTGGCGGTGGCCCCCATCGACCGCGCCGGGCTGGGGGCGGCGCTGGGCCGGCTCGACCCGCAGGAGGTTCTGATCCCGGAACGGCTGGCCCAGCACCCCGACCTGTTCGAGGTGTGGGGGGATTGGAAATCCCGCCTGACCATCCAGCCCAACCCGCGCTTCGACAGCGAGAACGGGCGGCAGCGGCTGCTGACGCTCTACGGCGTCGGCACGCTGGACGCCTTCGGCGCCTTCACCCGCGCCGAGGTGGCGGCGGCGGGCGCCCTGGTCGGCTATGTGGAGCTGACGCAGAAGGGGCGGGTGCCCCGGCTGGGCACGCCGCGCCGGGTGGGGCCGGGTGCGGTGATGGAAATCGACGCCGCCACCCGCCGCAACCTGGAACTGACCCGCACCATGACCGGCGAGCGGCGCGGCAGCCTGCTCGCCACCATCGACCGCACGGTGACGGGGGCCGGCGCCCGGCTGCTGTCGGTGCACCTGTCCGCCCCCCTGACCGACCCCGGCCTGATCGCCCGGCGGCTGGACATGGTGGAATTCGCGCTGGGCGACGAGCGGCTGCGGGGGGATGTGCGGGCGATGCTGGCCCGCTGCCCCGATCTGGAACGGGCGCTGACCCGGCTGACGCTGGGCCGCGGCGGCCCGCGGGATCTGGCGGCGGTGCGCGACGGGCTGGAACGGGCGGGGGAGGTGCGGACGCGCCTGAACACCGTCGCCGACCCGCTGCCCGAGGGGCTGGCCGCCATCGCCCGCGACCTGGGCGAGCATTCGGCCCTGGTGATGCGGCTGGGCGAGGCGCTGGCCGCCGATTTGCCGCTGCTGGCCCGCGACGGCGGCTTCATCGCCCCCGGCTTCTCCCCGGCCCTGGACGAGCTGCGCACGCTGCGCGACGAAAGCCGCCGGCTGATCGCCGGGCTTCAGGCGAAATACGCCGAGGCCGCCGGGGTGCCGGCACTCAAGATCAAGCACAACAACGTGCTGGGCTATCACATCGAGGTGACGGCAACCCACGCCGACAAGCTGCTGTCGGGCAGGAACCGCGAGCTGTTCATGCACCGCCAGACCATGGCCAACGCGGTTCGTTTCGGCACCGTGGAGCTGTCGGATCTGGAGCGCCGCATCTCCGAGGCCGGCGACAAGGCGCTCGCCATCGAACTGGGCCTGTTCGAGACGCTGGTGGCGGAGGTGGTGGGCGCCGCCGAGCCCATCGCCGTGGCCGCCCGCGCCCTGGCCGCCGCCGACGTGGCGCTGGGACTGGCCGAGCTGGCGGCGGAGCGCGGCTATTGCCGCCCCCGCGTGGACGGCGGCACCGCCTTTCTGATCCAGGGCGGGCGGCACCCGGTGGTGGAGGCGATGCTGGACGCCGCCCACGGCGGGCCGTTCGTCGCCAACGACTGCGATCTGGCCGCCGACAACCGGCTGTGGCTGCTGACCGGCCCCAACATGGCGGGTAAATCGACCTTTCTGCGCCAGAACGCGCTGATCGCGGTGATGGCCCAGATGGGATCGTTCGTGCCGGCGCGGGCCGCCCACATCGGGGCGGTGGACCGGCTGTTCAGCCGCGTCGGCGCTGCCGACGATCTGGCCCGCGGGCGCTCCACCTTCATGGTGGAGATGGTGGAGACGGCGGCGATCCTCAATCAGGCGGGGCCGCGCGCCCTGGTGATCCTGGACGAGATCGGACGCGGAACGGCCACCTTCGACGGGCTGTCCATCGCCTGGGCCTGCGTGGAGAACCTGCACGACGTCAACCGCTGCCGCGCGCTGTTCGCCACCCATTACCACGAACTGACCATGCTGGCGTCCAAGCTGCCGGCGCTGTCCTGCCACACCATGCGCATCAAGGAATGGCAGGGCGACGTGGTGTTCCTGCACGAGGTGGCGGCGGGGGCGGCGGACCGCAGCTACGGCATCCATGTGGCCAAGCTGGCCGGGCTGCCGGCACCGGTGGTGTCGCGGGCGGAGGAGGTGCTGAAGATCCTGGAATCCGGCGACCAGAACGCCGCCATCCACCGCTTGGCCGAGGATCTGCCGCTGTTCAGCGCCGCGCTGAAACGGCCCCCCGCCCCCGCCCCCGTGGCGGCAGCGGCCCCGGCGGAACCGTCGCCGGTCGAAGACGCCCTGCGCGCCGTCAACCCCGACGACCTGACCCCGCGGCAGGCGCTGGAGGAGCTTTACCGGCTGCGGTCGCTGCTGGGGTGAGCGACATCCCCCACCCCGATCACCGCGCGCACCGGCAGATGGTCGCTGGCGTGGCGGGTGGCCTTGGTGCGGACGACCTCGAAGGCGGCAAGCCGGGCGTGGCGCACATAGATGCGGTCCAGCCGCAGCGTCGGCAGACGGGCGTGAAAGCTGCGGGGGCTCGCCACATCCCCGAACGCCGCGGCCAGCCGGCGCAGACGGGGGGAATTGCGGGTCCACTCGTTCAGGTCGCCCATGAACACCGTCGGCAGGCCGGGCTTCTCGTCCACCACCGACAGGATGCGGTCCACCTGCTGGGCACGTTCCCACGGGTCGAGCCCCAGATGGGCGGCGATGACCCGCACGGGGTGGCCGCCGGTCTCCACCACCACCTCCACCGCACCGCGGGGTTCGCGGTGGGCGCCGGCGCTGATGTCGAAGGGACGGAAGGCGATCACCGGCAGCCGGCACAGGACGCAATTGCCGTAATGGGCGCGCGGGTTGTGCTTGGTCGGGCCGGCATAGGCGCTCATGCCCGTGGCCTCGGCCAGGAAGGCGAACTGGTCCAGCCCGATTTCGCCGCGGTGGTGCCACCCCACCTCCTGCAGCGCGATCAGGTCCACGTCCAGGCCGCGGATGACCTCGGCGATGCGGGCCGGGTCGAAGCGGGCGTCGGTGCCGACGCTGGAATGGATGTTCCAGGTGGCGATGCGCAAGGGCGCCATCCCCTCGGGGCACGCCCCGTCGCGGCGGTCGCGCTGGCGGCGCTCCTGACGCCGGGCCTTGCGGCGGTCGCGCGCTTCCCGGAACAAACCGGCCAGACGGACCATCCGCTCACGGCTCAATCGAATCACGGCGCTTGTTCCTCCTGTTCCGCAGACGGCCCTTTGTTCCGCAGCCGGTTCACCAACCGGCCCGCCCCCCAGCCCAGCCCGACGGCCACCACCGCCAGCCCCGCCGACAGGGCGATGCCGGACGGCGTGGGGTTGGTGATGGTGCTCTCCAACTGGTGTCCCAGCAGGCTGAATGCCAGGGTGCCCGGCGCCAATCCCAACACCGTTCCGATCACATAGTCCCAGAACCGGATGGGGGAGGCCCCCGCCACAAGATTGACCACGGTGAAGGGGGCCACCGGCACCACCCGGATGGTGGCCACGGCGACGATACCGCTGTCCGCCAGCCGGCGGGAGAGTTTGTGCAGGCCGGGCCCGGCCAGCCGTTCCAGCAGCCGGCGCCCCGCCAGCCGCCCGGCCAGGAACAGGGCGGCCGCCGACGCCACCGCCCCGCCCATGGCGACCGCGAACCCCTCCACCGGCCCCAGCGCCATGGCCGTGGCCGCCACCAGCAGCAGCAGGGGAAAGGCGACGAAGCCCGCCGCCACATAAACCCCCACCAGCGCCAGCGGCCCCAGCGGCATGGCCCGCACCTGCTCGATCAGCCCCAGCGCGGTGTCGAGCGTGGCCCACTCCTTCAGCGCCGTGGTGTTCCACAGCAGGTACAAGCCCACCGCCGCCGCCGCCAGCGCCAGCCCGCCCAGCCAGTGGTGCAGCCGTCCGGGGATCAGCGAGGGCAGCACCCGGTCCACCAGTTCCGCCGCCGTGACCGGCCGTTCGGGGTCGAGGAACCGGGCGTCCAGCAGGGCGGCAGCGAACGGCGTGGGTTCGGGCGATTCCAGATCCACCAGAGTCCGGCCTTCGGTGCCGGTGGAACGCAGGGCGTCGATGGCCCGGATCAGCGAGCCGCCGTTGTCCGCCATGGCACGGGTCACCACATCGGGCGCCACCCCCAGATGCTCGGCCACCAGATCGTCGCGCACGGCACGGATGGCGGCGGCGGTGGCATGGTCGCCGGGGGCCGCCTCCAGCGCCAGATCGCATTCGCTGTCCAGCCCCATGGAACGGTTGTTGAGATTGGCCGAGCCGATGCGCAGCACCCGGTCGTCAACGATCATCACCTTGGCGTGGACGGTGATGCAGCGCCCGCCGTCGGTCACCGCGGCCAGGATGCGGAAACGCCCAGAGCGGTCGGCGTTGCGCAGCATGGTCGTCAGCCGGTTGCGGGCGCCGATCATCACCTGGTTTTCCAGCCAGCTCGACGTGCGGATGGGGTTGACCACCACCACCTCCGGCCCGTCCGGCTCCTCCAGCCGGGCCTTCAGCGCCTGGGCCACGGCGTCACAGGCGAAATACTGGCTTTCCAGATAGATGGTGCGGCGGGCCGACGCGATGGCGGCGCGGTAGAGCGCCTCCACCTCCCGCACCTCCTCCCGCCCGTTGACGGCGGGTTCGGTGCGGGCGATGGCGATGTCCTGGCGGGTCAGCAGCGGTTTCAGGGTGGCGGGCCAGGGATCGATGCCGGGACCGGGCGGGGCCGGGTCCAGCACCTCCCCCGTGGCGCGGCGCCAGCGTTCGCGGAACAGGTCGCCCAGCGCGCGGGCCGCATCCCCGTCCACCGCCATCATCAGGTCGTGGAACGGCTCGTAGCACGAGCCGTCGGGCTGGCGGCGGGCCGGTTCGTCGGCCCGGTGGGCGCGGGTGTCCCAACGGTTGGCGGTCAGGTCCAGCCCGCCGCAGAACGCCAGCGCGTCGTCGATGATCAGCAGCTTCTGGTGATGGCAGGCACCCGTGGGATGATCGTCGTCCAGCCGGTAATGCAGGTGCGGATGGCTGAACAGCCGGCGGATGAACAGCGGCTGCTGGTAGCGCTTGATGTCGAACAGCTCGGCGTAATCCCACTTCAGCACATAGATGTGCAGGCCGGGCCGCCGCGCCGCCAGCCAGTTCAGGAACAGCCCCAGCCGGTCGGGCCGGCTGGGGTGGCGCTTCTGCGGGGTCAGGCGCACACGGCTGTCGTAATCCCACGCGGTCAGCAGGATCGACCGGCGGGCGCGCTGCATGGCGGCCTTGGCGACGGCGAAATAATCCTCGGCGTCGATGATGACCCCCACCCGCTCCGCCCGCTCCACCCGCCAGCAGGTCTCTCCCGGCACGAACAGCGGCGGCGGATCGGAACAGGGAAAATGCGGCATCGGCACAGCGGTCATCGGCGGACCTCGCAGGCGGAAACGGTGCCTGGGGAACGCTTGGGGGGAGGGTCGGGTTCCGGGAGGGTGTGGGGCTGCCTGCCCCCACGCGGGTGCGGGCGGCAGCCCGCCGCGTCAGCGCCTCAGGTGAGCGAGTTTCGCAAACGGATGATCTTCCGCCACCGGGCGCGCGTCCCGCGCCTTGGGCTTGCGGGGCGGGCGGCGGCGCCAGGGGCCGCCCTCGTCCTTGCGGCTGTAGCCCAGCGCTTCCAGCACCGGCGCCAGGGCGGCGGGGGGCAAGCCGATGATGCGGGCGAGGTCGGCGTCGCTGCGCGGCGGGGCGCCGTCGGGCGGGGGCGTCATCACCTCCACCTCCAGCCGGTCGAGCATATCGACGCGCACCGCCCGCGTGCCGGCGGCGGGATAGCCGATGGCCTGCCAGAAGCCGGGCGGCGGTCCCTCGGCGCGGTCCACCGACACCCGGCCCGGCGGCGGCACCGGGGCGGGCAGCGCCATGCCGTGGCGCACCGCCCACAGCAGCGCCCGCAGCTCCACCGCCCCCGGCTTGGTCAGGGCCGTCAGGTACAGGTGCCGCACCCCCAGCCGCACCCCGTGGCGGGACAGCGCCCGCCGCCCGTCGCGCTCCAGCCCCTCGATCAGCCCGGCGGCGGACGGGCGGTCCAGCACCCCCAGCCCCTCCACGATCTGGAACGCCAGCCCGCGGGCGCTGCCGCTCAGGCCGTCGGCGTCGCGGAGATCCAGCAGCGGCCTCAGCAGCCGGGCCACCCGGTCCTGGAGGAAACGGACCAGCCGCGCCCGCAGCCGGTCCTGCTGCGCCTGATCCAGCAGCGTGTCGGGATCGGGCACCACCGCCGGCATCAGCACCGACGGGCCGGGGGCCAGCCGCGCCACCGGCAAATCCCCCCACGCCAGCACCCCATCGGGGCGCAGGGTGAACGCCCCATCCGTTTCTTTCTCGAAACGAACAAGGCGTTTGTTCAGTTCCGGCCCCAGCGCCCGGCGGGCGGCGGTCAGCAGGGCGCGCGCCTCCTCCGGCCGGTCCACCGCGTCGGGGGAGAAGCGGAAGCCCTCCAGCCGGCCCACGGCGTGCCCTTCCACCACCACCTCGCCGTCCGTGCGCACCCCGGCGGACAGCGCCCGGCCTTCCTTCAGGGTGCGGGCCAGCACGGCGGAGCGGCGGTCGATGAAACGCTCGGTCAGCCGCTGGTGCAGGGCATCGGACAGCGTGTCCTCGATGGCGCGGGTGCGCTCCTGCCATTCCAGCGGGTCGGCCAGCCACGCCGGGCGGTTGGAAATATAGGTCCAGGTGCGCACGTGGGCGATGCGGGCCACCAGCGCGTCGATGTCGCCCTCGATGCGGTCCAGGCGGGCGACCTGCTGCGCCACCCAGTCGGTGGGCAGCCGCCCGGCGGGCGCGCGCAGGTGCAGGAACATCTGGGCCAGCAGGCGGGTGTGGGCGTCCGACAGCACCTTGCGGAAGTCAGGAACCTGGCACACCTCCCACAACAGGCCGACGGCGGCGCGGCCGCGGGCGCGCTCCATCACGTCCCCATCGCGGACCAGGGCCTGCAGCGCCAGATGGTCGTCGGCGTCGCGCACCCGCACCAGCTCGGGGATCGGCGGGCGGGCCTCCAGCGATTGCAGCAGATAGCCCGGCGTGTCGAAGCGCAGCGCGCTGTTGCGCCACGTCAGGGTCTTCAGCGCCTCGAACCGGTGGTTTTCCACCCGGTCCACAAGGTCCGCCTCCAGCGCCTCCACCTCGTCCGTGATGCCGAAGGTGCCGTCACGCATGTGGCGCCCGGCGCGCCCGGCGATCTGCGCCACCTCGGCGGCGCGCAGGCGGCGGGGCTGCTGGCCGTCGAACTTGGTCATGCGGGCAAAGGCCACATGGTCCACGTCCATGTTCAGCCCCATGCCGATGGCGTCGGTGGCGACGAGGTAGTCCACCTCCCCCGCCTGATACAGCCCGACCTGGGCGTTGCGGGTGCGGGGGCTGAGCGCGCCCAGCACCACCGCCGTGCCGCCGCGCTGGCGGCGCAGCAACTCCGCCATGGCATAGACGTCGGTGGCCGAGAACGCCACCACCGCCGAGCGCGGCGGCAGCCGCGTCAGCTTGCGGAACCCGGCGTAGGTCAGTTGGGAAAAGCGGGGACGGCTGATGAATTCCGCCCGCGGAACGAGTTTGCGGATCAGCGGCTGGATGCTGTCGGACCCCAGCACCATGGTTTCCACCAGGCCGCGGGCGTTCAAGAGGCGGTCGGTGAAGATATGGCCGCGTTCGGGATCGGCGCAAAGCTGGATCTCGTCCACCGCCAGGAAATCCACCGGGCGGTCCAGCGGCATGGATTCCACCGTGCACACCCAATAGCGCGGGTGGCGGGGCAGGATCTTTTCCTCCCCCGTCACCAGGGCCACGGCCTCCCGCCCCTTCTGCGCCACGATGCGGTCGTAGTTTTCGCGGGCCAGCAGGCGCAGCGGAAAGCCGATCATGCCGGTGCGGTGGCCCAGCATGCGTTCGATGGCCAGATGGGTCTTGCCGGTGTTGGTCGGCCCCAGGACGGCGACCAGACGGCCCTCCACACCCTGGGGATTATACGGAACGGAAAGGGGGCGCGCGTCGGGCATGGACAGGAGAATCGGCGGGGCAACACCGTTTTGCAAGCACGGCCTATGCCATGTGTATCGTTTGGGCCAATAGACGCACGGGCCCGAACATGGGAAAATCATGCCCGGTGTCTTTCCGACCGGAAAACAACAACCCGACGCCCGAACAACCGGAGCCTTCGCGTAAGACCATGGGCCGTTCATTCCCCCGCACCGCCTTTGCCGCCGCCCTGCTTGCCTCGGCGCTTTCGGCATCCCCCCTTCTGGCCCAGACCGCTCCGGCCCCGGCGCCTGTTGCCGCCACCACGGTGGACGAGACCGGTGCCAAGACGCTGGCCGCCAGCATCGACACGGCGCTGAAGCGCTTTCTGCCCCACACCCCCCAGGGCGGCGGGGCGCGCTGGATCGGTGCCGTCACCGCCACCCCCGACGGCGATGCGTACAAGGTGACGCTGCCGGCGCTGTCCTTTGCCGGCGACGACGGGGCGCGGATGGACGTGGGCATCATCACCTTCCGCCTGAAGCCGCAGACCGACGGCACCCAGGCGTTCACCGCCCAGCTTCCCGCCAGCCTGCCCATCTTCGACGCCAAGGGGGCGGCGGACGGGACCGTCACCATCGGCACCCAGGCCATCAGCGGCGTGTGGGTTCCCGCCTATGAGACGCTGACCGCGCTGGACGTCTCCCTCGGCGCCCTGGCCGCCACCAACGCCAAGAACCAGACGCTGCTGAAGATCGGGTCGATGGCCGGGCGCATGGACCTGCGCCCCGACGGCGGCGGCGCGCTGTACAGCGGCCCCGGCGCCTTCACCATCGCCAATCTGGCGGTCCAGGACGAGACGGGCACCCCGCTGGCCACCATCGGCTCGTTCGGCACCGATTTCACCTACACCCGCGTCGATCTGGAAAAGAGCCGCAAGCTGACCGAGACGGCCCGGACCTATGCCGAGACCGCGGGGGCGGACCCCAACCCCGCCCCCCCGTCCCTGACCCCCGCCGATTTCCGCGGGCTGTTCGGCGGCATGGGGTTTAAGGTGTCGCTGGGCGATTCCACCTTCTTCGATCCCAAGGACAAGACGCGCGTGGGGCTGAAGGCTTTCGCCCTGTCCATGGGCATCGACGGGCTGGACACCCCCAGCACCTCGGTGCGGTTCGGCTATGACCACGACGGGCTGGCCATCGTCCCGCCGCCGGGTCCGGCGGACTTCATGCCGGGCAGCGCCGGCTTCTCCATCGCCGCGCTGAAGCTGCCCACCGATGCGCTGTCGCAGGTGCTGACCATCGCCGCGGGCAAGACCGACGACACCACCGGCGCGCTGGTCGCCGGGGTGCTGATGGGCGCCCTGGGTCAGGCGGCCAGCGAAATCCGCCTGGAAAAGCTGGCGGTCAACACCCCCGCCACCAGCGGCCACGCCGCCGGGGCCGCCACCTTCGCCCCCGGGGCCGCCCTGGCCACCACCGGGGCGTTCACCGTCACCCTGACCGGGCTGGACAACACCATCAAGGCGCTGCAGCCCGCCCCCGGCAAGAAGCCCACCAAGGAGGATCAGGACACGCTGGCCGGGCTGACCATGGTCCAGGCGCTGGGCCAGCCGGGCAAGGATGCCCAGGGCAAGGACGCCCGTGTCTACAAGATCGACATCACGCCCCAGGGCCAGATCCTGCTGAACGGCACGGATATGAGCGCGCTGCTGGGTCTGGGCGCCGATCAGGGCACCGACGGCGGCGAGGACGAGGAGGAGGAAGAGGCCCCCGCCCCCGCCAAGCGCAAGCTCTGATTCCTTTTGATGACGTCCCGGCTTCCCCCGCCGTTTGAAAAGCGGCGGCGGAAGCCGTACAAACAGATCTTATGACAACACCGCTCCGCATCGGCACGCGCGGCAGCCCGCTGGCGCTGGCGCAGGCCCACGAAACCCGCGACCGTCTGGCCGCGGCCCACCCCGAACTGGCCGCCCCCGGCATGATCGAGATCGTGGTCTTCAAGACCACGGGCGACCGCATCCTCGACCGCACGCTGGCCGAGGCCGGCGGCAAGGGGCTGTTCACCAAGGAATTGGAGGAAGCCCTGATGGACGGACGCGCCGATCTGGCCGTCCATTCCATGAAGGACGTTCCCACTTGGCTCCCCGACGGGCTGGAGATCGCCTGCCTGCTGCCACGGGAAGATCCGCGTGACGCCTTCTTCTCCCGCACCGGGGCGGGGCTGGACGCCCTGCCCGCCGGGTCGGTGATCGGCACCGCCGGCCTGCGCCGTCAGGCCCAGATCCTGGAACGCCGCCCCGACCTGACCGTGGTCCCCTTGCGCGGCAACGTGCAGACCCGCCTGTCCAAGCTGGAGGCGGGGGAGGTGGACGCCACCCTGCTGGCGCTGGCCGGCCTGCGCCGTCTGGGCATGTCCCACCTGCTGACCGCGGTGTTCGAACCGGAAGAGATGCTGCCCGCCGTGGCCCAGGGCGCCATCGGGATCGAGATCCGCAGCGGCGACGGCCGCACCCGCGGCTATGTCCAGGCGCTGCACTGCCCCGCCACCGCGGCCCGCGTGACGGCGGAACGCGCGCTGCTGGCCGCACTCGACGGATCGTGCCGCACGCCCATCGCGGCCTTGGCCCGCCTGGACGGCGACACCCTGACCCTGGACGCCAAGGTTCTGTCCACCGACGGGCGGCAGGTGTTCCGCGCCCGCCGCACCGGACCGGCGGATGAGGGGGTTGCCATGGGGGCCGATGCCGGCGCCGAGATCAAGGCGCAGCTTCCCCCCGGCTTCTTCCTGCCGTGACCATGGCCCGCACCACCGCCACCGTGCCGGGAGACGCATCGGGCCGCCGGCTGCTGATCACCCGCCCGGCGGAGGATGCGGCACCCCTGGCCGCCCGGCTGGCCGCCGCGGGCTTCATCACGCTGGTGGAGCCCATGCTGGAGATGGTGTGGCTGGACGGCCCGGAACCGGAGGTGGAGGACGTACAGGCGCTGCTGTTCACCAGCGCCAACGGTGTACGCGCCTTCACCAGACGTACGGGCCGGCGGGACCGCCCGGTCCTGGCGGTGGGCGACGCCACGGCGCGCGCGGCGCGGGACGCCGGGTTCGTGCGGGTGGAGAGTGCGGCCGGCGACGTGCATGCGCTGGCCGGTCTGGTCCGGGAACGCTGCACGCCCACGGGCGGCGTGCTGCTTCATGTCGCAGGAACGACGGTGGCCGGCGACCTGGCGGGAATGCTGGCGCAGCATGGGTTCGCCGTCCGCCGGCTGTCCCTGTACGACGCCCGCCCGTCGCGCCGCCTGACCCCGGCCACCATCGCCGCGCTGACCGGTGATTCCAGCGATGATCGGCTGGACGGCGTGTTGATTTTCTCTCCCCGTACCGCCCGTTCGTTTGTTAGTTTGGTGGCCGAGGCGGGACACATCTCCCGTTGCCGTACGGTGGACGTGTACTGCCTCAGCCCCGCGGTCGCGGAGGCCGTGTGTACGTGTCCGTCGGGGCCGGTGTCCTGGCGGCGCGTACAGGTGGCGGCGCGGCCCGATCAGGATGCTCTGCTCGCCCTTCTCGGTGCCCCGTAAGGACCGGGAGCGGGGGGCGGGGCTGTTGTTGCCCATCACCGTTCCACACACGCCAATCCGCGAGAAGCCACCCAAAGAAAAGAAGGTCACGACCGCAGCACCGGCTTCCAGACCCGAGAAAAGCGACCAAGAAGGCTTTCCATGACCTTTCGTCCAGGCTCCGACACACCCGGAGCGGAACCCGACGCCGACGACTCGGCGGGGTCCCCCTCCTCCATGAATGCCACCGAACGCATCATCCAGCGCTTCGGCGGCATCCGGCCCATGGCCAACAAGCTGAAAACCCCGGTCACGACGGTGCAGGGCTGGAAGAAGCGCGGTGCCATCCCGCTGTCCCGCCATGCGGACCTCCGCGCCACCGCTTTGAAACTCCGCATCAAACTGGACGAGGCGGACCTGGAAGCCGCCACCCCCGCCGAAGACCGTTCCGCAACCGAGGCCAAAGCCGCCGATGGGAAGGCCGCACCGATGAAGACGCCCGAGGAAAAGCCGGCCGCCGCCAAGGCCCCGGATTCCACCAGCAAGACCGAACCCGCGAAGACCGACGCGCCCAAACCCGCCGAGACGAAACCGGCGGAGGTGAAGCCGGTCAGCGTCGCCGAGACGCCCAAGCCCGGTGAAGCGCCCAAGCCCGTTCCCGCCGAGGTGAAGCCCGCGGCCCCCACCTCGGTCGCCGACACGCCCAAGACCGTGGTCACCCCGCCGCCCGCCGCCGCCGGCGCCAAGCCCGCCGACGCGAAGCCGGCGGAGGTGAAGCCGGTCAGCGTCGCCGAGACGCCCAAGCCCGGCGAACCGGCCAAGCCCACTCCTGCCGAAGTAAAGCCGGCGGCCCCCACTTCGGTCGCCGACACGCCCAAGCCCGCCGCCGGTCCCGCTACCGCCGGCAAGCCGGCGGACGTAAAGCCGAGCGCGCCCCCCGCAGGCACCAAGCCCGCCACCGCAGCCGCGGCCCCCTCCAAGACTGAAACGCCCAAGGCCGAGCCGCCCAAGACCGATAGGCCGGCGGGTGGTTCCCAGTCCACCTACACCCCCGCCCCGGTGGTGGTGGAGCAGCGGACCGGCGGTGCCGGCTTCGCCACCGTCGTGTCCCTGCTGGCGCTGATTGTCGGCGCCGCCGCCCTGTCCGAACCCTTCTGGGGTCCGAAGGTGCCGGGCTGGCCCCACGCCGGCCCCGTCGCCCCGCCGCCGCCCGCCGATCCGGCCCTGCGCGCCCAGATCCAGCAGTTGACCGACCGGGTGGCCAAGCTGGAGCAGCGCCCCGCCGCCGCTCCCGCGGGTGACGCCACGGCGCTGACCGCCCGTCTGGACGCGGTGGAAAAGAAGCTGGCCGCCCAGCCGGCGGCTCCCGCCCCCGTGGCCGCCGCCCCGTCGGCGCCCGGTGCCTCGTTCGACACAGCCCAGACGGCCGCGCTCGGCAGCCGTCTGGCGGCCCTGGAGCAACGCCCCGCCGTTGACCCGGCCCAGGTCGCCGCCGCGGCCCAGACCGCCGGTCAGGCCGCCAAGGCCGCCGGTGACGCCGCCAAGGCCGCCGATCAGGCCCAGCAGGACATCACCGGCGTGAAGGGCGAGGTTTCCGCCCTGGCCGACACGGTGCAGAAGATCGCCAACGCCCAGGCCCAGGCCCAGTCGCTGGTGCTCGCCGCCGGCCAGCTTGCCGGCGCCATCGCCACCGGCCAGCCGTTCGAGGCGGAGCTGAAGACCGCCCGCGCCGTCGCCGGCTCCGACGGTGCCGTGGTCTCGGCCCTCGACACCCTGGCCCCGCTGGCGGGCAGGGGCGTGGCCACCCGCGCCCAGCTTGCCGACCGCTTCGGCCCGCTGGCCGACGAGATCGTCAAGGCCGACCTGAAGGGCAACGGCGCCACCTGGGTCGATCAGGTCACCGGCACCCTGTCCACCCTGGTCACCGTCCGCCGCCAGGGCGGCGGCATCGTCGGCGACACGGCGGAGGCCATCACCGCCCGCGCCGAAGCCGCCGTGCATCAGGGCAATCTGGCCGGTGCGGTCACCGAGCTGTCGGCCCTGACCGGCCCCGCCGCCCAGGCCGCCGCCGGCTGGCTGGCCGACGCCCGGGCCCGGCTGGCGGCCGAGGCCGCCGGCACGACCCTGACCGACCGTTCCATCGCGCTTCTGAACGCGGCCGCCAAGGGCCAGGCGGTGGCCCAATGATCCGCGCCCTGTGGTTCATGGCCAAGGTGGCGGTGGTCATCGCCATCGCCATCTGGCTCGCCGAGCGCCCCGGCACCCTGACCGTCGAATGGCAGGGGTTCGTGGTGAACACCTCCTTCGCCATGGCCGTCCTGGTGACGGTGGTGGCGCTGGGGGCCGCGGCCATCCTGTACCGGCTGTACCGGATCATCCGCTATGCCCCGTCGAACCTGGCCGGCTACAGCCGCGCCCGCCGCCGGGAAAAGGGCTATCACGCCCTGACCCAGGGGCTGGTGGCCGTGGCCGCCGGCGATCCCCAGACGGCGCGCCGCATGGCCCGCAAGGCCGATGAGCTGCTGCACGATCCGCCCCTGACCATGCTGCTGTCGGCCCAGGCCGCACAGTTGACCGGCGACGAGCGCGGGGCGAAGGAATACTTCACCGCCATGCTCGACCAGCCGGAGACCGCGTTCCTCGGCCTCCGCGGCCTGCTGATGATGGCGATCAAGAACGGCGACAAGGTGGAGGCGCTGAACCTCGCCCGCCGTGCCCAGAAGCTTCAGCCGGCCACGCCGTGGGTGCTGACCACGCTGTACGATCTGGAAGCGCGGGCCGGTGAATGGGCCGCCGCGGAACGCACGCTCCAGGCCGCCGTGCGGGCCGGTGCGGTTCCGGCGGAAGACGCCCGCCAGCACCGCGCCGCCCTGCTGCTGGAACGCAGCTTCGACGCCGAACGCCATGGCCGGGCCGATTCCGCGCTCTACCACGCGCAAACCGCGTTCGAGCTGGTGCCCACCTTCGCCCCCGCCGCCGCCCGCTACGCCCGCCTGCTCCATCTGGCCGGCAAGACCCGCAAGGCGACCCGCGTGGTGGAAAAGGCGTGGAAGCTCCAGCCGCACCCGGAACTGGCCGACGCCTACCGCCAGCTTCTGGAGCGGTACGACGCCGCCACCCGGCTGAAGACCTTCGAGAACCTGACCCGGCTCAGCCAGGGCAACGTCGAGGGGCATGTGGCGCTGGCCCGCGCCGCCATGGACGCCCAGACCTGGAGCGAGGCCCGCGCCCATCTGACCCGTGCCCTGGAACTCCAGCCCGCGCCGCGGATCTACCGCCTGCTGGCGGAACTGGAACGCGCCGAGCACGGCAACGAGGAAGCCGCGTCGGCGTGGCTGGCCAAGGCCGCCGACGCCCCCGCCGATCCCGCCTGGACCTGCCGCCCCTGCGGTGCGGTCAGCCACGACTGGGCCGGGCTGTGCGGCAACTGCGGCGCCTTCGACACGCTGGAATGGAAGACGCCCCAGGTGGCCGTGCACGCGGTCGCCGACGGCGCCGCCGCCCTGCCGGCTCCGGTGGAAGCGGCCCGCGCCTGACGCCGGCGGTCATCCCAGACGCCGAAACGATGAAAGGCGGCCCGCAAGGGCCGCCTTTCGCGTTTCCTGCCTCGCCCGCGTCAGCCGGGGGAGCGGGCCAGATAGGTGTTCAGCACCGCCGGGGCGATGATCCGGTGCAGCGGCTTGACCACCAGCATATAGAGCCGGCCGAGCGCGTTCCGGTTCCTCACCACCGTGGTCAGAACCGCGCACCGTCCATCGCCGTCCGCCGGCATCAGGCACAGCGACAGCCAGACGTCGAGATGCCGGTCCTTGTCGCCCACGATGATCTCGCCGTCCCGGATCTCCTGGATCGTGAAGATTCCCACCCGGTCCCCCGGACCATAGTCGGACAGCGGCTTGGACGGGCGGAAGCCGCCCAGCAGGCCGAGATCCTTCAGCCCCAGCCGCTCCACGATCCGGTTGCGCAGCCACATCAGACGGTCAACCCAGGCCGGCGTCGCCGCCATCGCGGCCATGAAGACGCCCAGCGGCGGCAGGCCGTCGGGGCCGGATACGGGAAAGCGGTAGGCGTCGTGGAAATCCGCGCCGTCGAGAAGCGGCAGCAGCGCGCTGTGCGCCGGCACGGTGGTCAGTTCCGCCCGTTTCATGGGGGGCATCCTTCCGTTTCATGGGGGGCATCCTTCCTGAAAATCCCCGCACAGCGCGGCGCGGGTGGCGGGGGGCAGCACGGCCATGTGACTGTAAGCGGGATGGGTCACGGCCGCCAGCACCGGGACGGCGGGGTCGCGGAAGGCGGCAATCTGCTCATCGGTGCAATCGAAGTGGAGGAAATGGACCGAGGAGGTCTTGCCCGCCGCCGTCGTGCGGTCCACGTCGCCCTCGGGGCGGCCCAGGATGCGGTGAGGGCCGATCTGAAGCTCCATATGGTGCTCGACACCGCCCAGGCAGCCGAGCAGCCGGTGGCGCAGGGTGGGGCTGTCGATTTCGAACATCACCGTCGCCACCAGCTCCCGCCCCTGGGGGATCAGGGGGTTGTAGGCGCGCAGCTCGTCCTCGATCTGCGCCTCCCCGCCCCGCTCGATGAACAGCATCTCGTGAACCTGCTGCCACATGGTGGCGTAGTTCTCGAACAGGAACATGGCATGGGGGCCGACCGGAACCCGCCGGTCCCGCTTGACCGCCACCAGGGCGCGGCGCCGCTCGGCCCGTTCGCGGCCATAGACCTCCATGGGCAGGATGTCGGCGCGGGTGATCGCGGTCTTCCAGGGCGGCATGGGGCTTATCCCTCTCTCACGTCGATGCCATAGGCGCGGGCGAACAGTTCGATGGGGTGGAGCGGGTCCGGCACCGCATCGGCGCCCGCGGTCCGCATCCCCTGGGCGATGTGGGGACCGGCCAGGGGGCATTCCGATGCCAGGAACCGTTTGCCGGCCGTGGCCGCCTTGGCTGCCACCGGCTTGCCCACCGTCAGGGCGACGGGAAAATTCTCCCGCCTCACCCCCCATGCACCGCCGTGGCCGGAGCAGCGCTCGATCACCGTCAGGTCCGGCTGGGGGATCAGGCGCAGCATCTCCGCCGCCTTCTGGCCGATGTTCTGGGCGCGGGCGTGGCAGGCGATGTGGAGCGCCACCCCGCCCGGCAGCGGCCCCAGCCCGTCGGCCAGCCCCTCGCGGCGGGCGATGTCCACCACATACTCGCTGAGATCGGCGGTGGCCCGCGCCAGCCGGTCCACCGCCGCCCGGTGCGGGGCGTCGGCGGGCACCATCAGCGGCCATTCCGTCTTCAGCATCAGCGCGCAGCTCGGGACCAGGGCCACCACGTCATAGCCCTGGTCGATCCATGGCTCCAGACCACGGGCGACGCGGGCGGCGGCGGCGCTGACGCCGGCCAGATCGCCCTGTTCCAGCTTGGGCATGCCGCAGCAGCCGGGATAGGCCACCGCCGTTTCCACACCCAGTCTCGCCAGCACCGCACGCGCGGCCAGACCGATGGACGGGGTGCTGTAATTGACCGAACAGGTGGCGTAAAGCACCGCCCTGCGCCTGCCGTACGCCGGGGCCGCGGTGTTGACCGCCACCGGCTCCGCCGCGGCCCGGCGGACGAAGGTGTGGCCGTGAAACCGCGGCAGCGCGGCATCGCGGTGGATGCCGGCCGCCTTTTCCAGCAGCGGGCGGGTCAGGCGGTTGCCGGTCTTCGCCGCCCAATTGGCCAGCGGTGCCACCATGCCGGCCACGGTGCCGTTGCGGTCGGTCTCCGCCATCTGCCGCACGGCGAAGGGGGTGCCGCTGCGCGCCCGTTCCGCGGCGCGGACGCGGACCATCAGATGGGGAAAATCCACCGCCCACGGGTGCGGCGGCACATAGGGGCATTTGCTCATGAAGCACAGGCCGCACAGGGTGCAGCCGTCCGCCACCGTCTTGAACGCCGCCGACGGCACGGCATCCAGTTCCCCCGGACCGGCGTTGTCCACCAGATCGAACAGCCGGGGAAAGCTGGCGCACAGGTTGAAGCACCGCCGGCAGCCGTGACAGATGTCGAAGACCCGCCGCATCTCCGCATCCAAAGCGGCGGCGTCGGTGAAGGCGGGATCCTGCCAGTCGAGAAGATGGCGGGTCGGCGCGTCCAGGCTGCCTTCGCGCATGGTTCCTTCCGGCTCCGGGATCAAACGCAAAACGGGGGACCGCTTCGGGGTCACGGCGTCCGGTTCATAAGCCCTCTCCCGGGGCGGGAGAGGGGGATCGCTCCGCCGGTACGGACTGACACCGGCGGCGGGATCAGGAAAGCTGGTCCAGCGCCTTCTGAAAGCGCCCGGCGTGGGATCGTTCCGCCTTGGCCAGGGTCTCGAACCAGTCGGCGATCTCGTCGAAGCCCTCGTCGCGGGCGACACGGGCCATGCCGGGGTACATGTCGGTGTATTCGTGGGTTTCCCCGGCGATCGCCGCCCTGAGATTCTGGGAGGTTTCGCCGATGGGCAGGCCGGTGGCGGGATCCCCCACCTCCTCCAGGAATTCCAGATGGCCGTGGGCGTGGCCGGTTTCCCCCTCCGCCGTGGAACGGAACACCGCCGCCACGTCGTTGTACCCCTCCACATCCGCCTTCTGGGCGAAATAGAGGTAGCGGCGGTTGGCCTGGCTTTCCCCGGCGAAGGCCGCCTTGAGGTTCTCTTCGGTCTTCGACCCCTTCAGCGCAGTCATGGTGCTTCCCTCCGTGAGGTGATCCCATGCCCGGCGGTCTTGGATCCCAGTCTTCCCTTCGCGGGCAGGCGTGGACACGCTTTATCGCACCAATTGCTGGTGCGGTCAAGTTTTTGGAATTTTTCTAAACTAACTCAGAGCGGGCTGGAGTCGGGCTTGCCGGGCGCATCCGGCGCCGGGGACAGGCGGACGATCACATCGACCCGCGCCACCGCCGTGCCCGGCGGCGGGGCGGGCAGATGGCTGACCACCAGCGCATCGCCGGGGATGTCGGCCAGATGCCCGGTTTCTTCCAGGAAGAAATGATGATGGTCCGACGTGTTGGTGTCGAAATACGACTTCCCCGCCTCCACCACCACTTCGCGCAGAAGGCCGGCGTCGGTGAACTGGTTCAAGGTGTTATAGACGGTGGCCAGCGACACCCGCAGGCTGGCACGCATCGCCTCGTCGTGAAGCTGCTCGGCGGTGACGTGGCGGTCGCCGGCGTCGAACAGCAGGCGGGCCAGGCCCAGACGCTGGCGGGTGGGGCGAAGACCGGCCGAATGCAGGCGGTCAAGCGCGCGCTTGTAGGGTCGGTTTCCGGTCATGGCGTCCATCATCGGCTGCTGGGTTCGGCTGCACCAGAGGGAAAGACCGGAACAGCCTGCGACAACGGGTCGCAAAACGACAATTTAGAACGAAACCAGACAGCCGGCAAGGGACCGGGGCAAAGGATCAAGGGGGGCGGCACGCCGCCGCCCCCCAACCGTCCCGGTCAGTACCCGGTGGCGATCCGGTCCACCAGTTCCTTCACCGTCGGGATGAACCCGTCGGCGTAGAACGGATCGCTGCCGAAACGATAGGCGTTGTGCCCGGCGAACATCAGCTGGTTCTCGCAGTCGTCGGAATGGCTGACGGCCTGGAGGGTCTTCTGGATGCAGTAGGACCGCGGGTCGGCACGCTTGCCGGTGGTGCCTTCCTCGTTCTGCGACCAGTTGGAGAACAGGCACGCCGACAGGCAGCCCATACAGTCGATCTGGTCGGTCAGGATCTGTTCGGCCCGTTCCGGCTCCACGAAGACCAGGGTGTTGTCGGGGGTCTTCAGCGCCGTGGTGTAACCGGCGGCGAGCCAGCCCTGGGCGCGCTGGCGGTCGGTTTCCGACAGATAGACCGGACGCCCGCGGGGGCCGATCTGCAGCTCCGCCGAATGCTCACCCACCGGCTTGGACATATAGGCCACCTGACGCGCCGACCGGGCCATCAGCTCCAGCATGAAGGGGTTCTTCACGCCCGAGGAATAGAAACCGGTGGGGGAGAAGCGGTTCAGCAGGACGTCGCCGTCCTTCAGCGTCAGCAGCCGGCGCTTCCACGCCATGGAAATCGGGCTTTCCTGGGTCAGCAGCGGACGGGTGCCGTACTGGAACGCCACGGGGCCGAGGTCGGGGTTGTCGATCCAGTCTTCCCATTCCGACAGCCACCACACGCCGCCGGCCATGACGATCGGAATATCGTTCAGCCCGAAGCTGTTCATCATCTGGCGCAGTGCCAGGACGCGGGGGAACGGATCCTCCGGCTTCTGCGGGTCTTCGGAATTGGACAGGCCGTTGTGGCCGCCGGCCAGCCACGGATCCTCATAGACCACGCCGCCCAGGTTGGCGCGGAACTTCTGGTACGCGCGCAGCCACAGGGCGCGGAAGGCGCGGGCCGACGACACGATGGGATAATAGTAGCAGCCGTAGCTGGCCGTGATCTCGGCGATGCGGTAGGGCATGCCGGCCCCGCAGGTCACGCCGTGGATCAGGCCCTTGGCCCCTTCCAGCGCGCCGTGCAGGATTTCCTCGGCCCCGCCCATTTCCCACAGGACGTTCATGTGGATGCGGCCCTGGCCGTTCGACCGCTCGTGCGCGATCTGGGCCTGGGAAATCGCGCCACGGATGCCGTAGGCGATCAGTTCATCGTGCCGTTCACGGCGGGTCTTGCCGTGATAGACCTGCGGGACGATCACACCGTTTTCATCGTAGCTGTCGGCGTTGACGCCCGAAAACGTGCCGATACCGCCCGCGGCTGCCCAGGCGCCGGAGCTTTCGCCGTTCGACACCGCGACACCCTTGCCGCCCTCCACCAGGGGCAGCACTTCCCGGCCCGACATGACCAGTGGCTTCAGCGCCTTCAACGAACCCTCCAACCCCAAATCGACCGCGTTTCAACGACGGGCGCCACCCTATCACGGAAGCGTCCCATGAGCATGTGCCGGAAAGCGGGATGCAAGGAACGGTGCCGCCGGGTCATCCCCGCCAGCGCCGTTGCTCCGCTCCTGACGGGCCATATATAAGTGCATTCGCGCAACGGTTCGAGTGTATTTGCACGATCGGCGACACAGAACCGTCACATCGCCCCCATTTCGCGCTGCAACCGGCCCGGCGCGTCGGTAAAGACCGCGCTCACCCCCCACGAAAACAGCTCCGCCGCCCGCCCGGCGTCGTTGACCGTATAGGCCAGCACCGGGCGCCCGGTGGCCCGGTACTCCGCCACGCTCCGCGCCGTCTGCCGTTCCTGGTCCACGTTCAGGGTGTCCGCCCGCAGCCGGCCGGCGATGGCGGCCCAGTCGGCGGGCGGATCCCACAGCAGATAGCCCAGCGGCAGGGCCGGGGCCAGACGGCGCACCGTCTCCAGGCTCGGCACCTCGAAGCTGGACACCAGAAGCCGGCCATTGTCCGGCCAATATCGTTGCAAGAACGAAATGACGGTGGCCGCCGTCTCCTCCTCCTGCCCCGGAAAGGGTTTGACCTCCACGTTGATGCCCAGGGTCAGGCTGCGGGCCAGATCCAGCACCTCGGTGAGGTCGGGCACCCGTTCGCCGGCAAAGCGCGAATCGAACCACGATCCGGCATCCAGCCGCTTCAGGGCGGCATGATCCACCACGTTCATGGGGCCGTGGCCGTCGGTGGTGCGGTCCAGCGTGTCGTCATGGATGACCACCGGCACGCCGTCACGGGTCAGCATCACGTCGAACTCGATCCACGCCGCCCCCTGCGCCGCCGCTTCGCGGATGGACGCCAGCGTGTTTTCCGGCGCGGATTCCTTGGCCCCCCGGTGGCCGATCAAGCGGGGAATCATCGACAGCATCGGCTTTTCCTCTATATGAACGGGCCAGAGACGGCACCGTTCACCCTCCACCATACGACCATGAGCACCATTTTGCCCGAAGCCGCGGTTTCCGCCAGTGACGTTCCGGTGAAGCCGGCCCGCCGCACCGCCGATCTTGTGGCCGCCGGACTGCTGACCCCGGACGCGGCGGCGGCGGTGGAAAGCGTCACCCGCCGCTACGCCGTGTCCCTGACCCCGTACGTGGTGGAACAGGCGGCCCAATCCCCCGGCGGCCCGGTGTACGCCCAGTACATTCCCACCCCGGAAGAGGCGTACACCGCCCCCGGTGAGAACGGCGACCCCATCGGGGATGACGTACACTCCCCCGTCAAAGGGATCGTACACCGCTATCCCGACCGTGTGTTGCTGAAACCCCTGCACGCCTGCGCCGTTTATTGCCGATTCTGCTTCCGGCGCGAGATGGTCGGCCCCGGTGGCGATGCCCTGACCGCCGACGAGCTGGCCGCCGCCCTGGCGTACGTGCGTGAACATCCCGCGGTGTGGGAGGTGGTGGTCACCGGCGGCGACCCCTTCCTGCTCGCCCCCCGCCGTCTGGCGGAGATCGTGCAGGGGCTGGCCGCCATGGGGCATGTGGGGGTGGTGCGGTTCCACAGCCGCGTGCCCATGGCCGATCCGGCGCGGGTGACGGCGGAACTGGTGGCGGCCCTGCGCGCGCCCGGCCTCGCCACCTGGGTGGCCGTGCATGTGAACCACGCCGACGAGCTGACGCCCGAGACCACGGGCGCCCTGGCCCGGTTGGCCGACGCCGGCATTCCGCTGGTCAGCCAGACCGTGCTGCTGAAGGGGATCAACGACAGCGCCGCGGCGCTGGAGAACCTGTTCCGCGGGCTGGTGCGCCACCGGGTCAAGCCCTATTACCTGCACCATCCCGATCTGGCCCCCGGCACCAGCCATTTCCGCCCCACGCTGGACGAAGGGCGCGCGCTGGTTCGTTCCCTGCGCGGAACGGTCTCCGGGCTGTGTCAGCCGACCTATGTGCTGGATATCCCCGGCGGCCACGGCAAGGCGCCGGCGGCGGGGGAATGGGTGTCGCCCACCGCCGAGGGGTGGGAGGCGGCGGATTTCCGCAATCAAAAGCACATTTATAAGGATTAGTTTGCCAGGGGCTTTGCCCCCGGCACCCCATGCCAAGGGCCGACGGCCCTTGCATCCCATCAATGGGGTCCAGGGGCCGGCGGCCCCTGGTGGGGGATCAAAGGGGGCAATGCCCCCTTTGCCTTAGTCCGCCTTCTTGGTCAGGTCTTCGCCGGTGGTCTGATCCACCTGCTTCATCGACAGCTTGACCTTGCCGCGGTCGTCGAAGCCGATGACCTTCACCTTCACCTCGTCGCCCTGCTTCACCACGTCGGCAACCTTGCCGACGCGCTGCTGCGAGAGTTCGGAGATGTGGACCAGACCGTCACGCGAGCCGAGGAAGTTCACGAAGGCGCCGAAATCGACCACCTTCACCACCTTGCCGATGTAGACCACGCCCAGTTCCGGTTCCGCAACGATGCCGCGGATCCAATCGATGGCCGCCTGGGCCGCCTTGGAATCCACAGCCGCCACCTTCACGGTGCCGTCGTCTTCGATGTCGATCTTGGCGCCGGTCTGCTCCACGATCTCACGGATCACCTTGCCGCCGGAGCCGATCACGTCGCGGATCTTTTCCTTCGGAATGTTGATGACGGTGATGCGCGGGGCGTTCTGGTTGACCGACTCACGGGCGTCGGGCAGAGCCTTGGCCATTTCGCCCAGGATGTGCAGACGCCCGTCCTTGGCCTGGGCCAGGGCGATCTTCATGATCTCCTCGGTGATCGAGGTGATCTTGATGTCCATCTGCAGGGCGGTGACGCCCTTTTCGGTGCCGGCCACCTTGAAGTCCATGTCGCCCAGGTGATCTTCGTCACCCAGGATGTCGGACAGCACGGCGAAACCGTCGTCTTCCTTGATCAGGCCCATGGCGATGCCCGCCACCGGGCGCGGCAGCGGCACGCCGGCATCCATCAGCGCCAGCGAGGTGCCGCAGACGGTGGCCATCGACGAGGAGCCGTTCGACTCGGTGATTTCCGACACGATGCGCAGCGTGTAGGGGAAATCTTCCTTCTTCGGCAGCAGCGGATGCACCGCGCGCCACGCCAGCTTGCCGTGGCCGATTTCGCGGCGGCCCGGGCTGCCCATGCGGCCGGCTTCACCCACCGAATACGGGGGGAAGTTGTAGTGCAGCATGAAGTGTTCGCGGTATTCGCCTTCCAGCGCGTCGATGATCTGCTCATCCTGGCTGGTGCCCAGGGTGGCGACGACCAGCGCCTGGGTTTCGCCGCGGGTGAACAGGGCCGAACCGTGGGCGCGGGGGAGGATGCCCACTTCCGACACGATCGGGCGCACGGTCCTGGTGTCGCGGCCATCGATGCGCAGGCCGGTCTTCAGCACCGAACCGCGCAGGATCTGGGCTTCCAGTTCCTTGAATTCGCTGGCAACCGCGGCCTGTTCGAAGCCTTCGGCGGTCAGGGTCTCGATGGCCTTGGCCTTGGCGGCGTCCAGCTTGCCGTAACGGACCTGCTTGACGGTCTCGGTGTAGGCGGCTTCGACGTCCGAGCCGACGGCGGCGCGCAGACGGTCCTGCACGGCCTTGGCGTCATAGGACGCGGGCGGCAGTTCCCACGGTTCCTTCGCGGCTTCTTCGGCCAGGTCGATGATCGCCTGGATCACCGGCTGGAAGCTCTTGTGACCGAAGGTCACCGCACCCAGCATGACCTCTTCGGTCAGTTCCTTGGCTTCCGACTCGACCATCAGCACGCCGTCGATGGTGCCGGCCACCACCAGATCCAGCTCGGACTTGGCGATCTGGTCCATGGCCGGGTTCAGCACGTACTGGCCGTCGATCAGGCCGACGCGCGCCGCACCGATCGGGCCCAGGAACGGGATGCCCGACAGGGTCAGCGCCGCGGACGTGCCGACCATCGCCGGAATGTCGCTGTCGTTTTCCAGATCATGGCTCAGCACGGTGCAGACGACCTGCGTCTCGTTGCGGAAGCCGTCGGCGAACAGCGGGCGGATCGGCCGGTCGATCAGACGGCTGACCAGCGTTTCCTTTTCCGTCGGGCGCCCTTCGCGCTTGAAAAAGCCGCCGGGGATCTTGCCCGCCGCAAACGTCTTTTCCTGATAATTGACCGTCAGCGGAAAGAAATCGATGCCGGGCTTCGGCGACTTGGCGCCCACGGCGGTGCACAGCACGGTGGTTTCACCGTACGTGACCAGAACGGCGCCGTCAGCCTGCCGCGCGATGTGGCCGGTTTCCAGCGTCAGCTTGCGCCCGCCCCATTCGATTTCTTTACGGAACACTTTAAACATGCGTTTTCTTCCTTCCATCCGACACCCCGTCAGACCGGATTGTCTGTCCAGGGCCGGGGCCACCAGTCGTTCAGACCCCGCGTATATGGCGATGACGCCGCTTGGTCTCGTCTTTCGCCGATTGATGCGTTCTTCAATACATCAAACAAACGCCAAGCGCTACGCGCCCTTTGTTAAAGATCAGGCGCGCCGCTGAATATGAAACATTTTGAAGAATTGCTGCAATACGTGTGCAGAAGAGGATATCGCCACACATCGTCAGGCTTATATCCGAACGCAGGGGGGACACGGCCCACACCCCCACGCCTCACCGCCACTGCCGGAGGATCCGGTGATGAAAAACCCCGCCGGCAAGCACCGGCGGGGTTTTCCAGACAGCCTTAGCGGCGCAGACCCAGACGTTCGATCAGGGTGGCGTAGCGCTCCTGGCTCTTCTTCTTCAGATAGTCCAGCAGGCTGCGGCGCTGACCGACCATCACCAGAAGGCCACGGCGGGAGTGGAAGTCCTTCTTGTGGGTCTGGAGGTGTTCGGTGAGGTTACGGATGCGCTCCGTCAGGATGGCAACCTGCACCTCGGGCGAGCCGGTGTCGGCTTCACCACGGGCGTATTCCTTAATGAGTTCCTGCTTGCGTTCAGCAGTGATCGACATCGGGGTCTCCCAAAGTCACGAAATGTTGAACAGGCGCACCGTACGGATTTCCGCACCCTCCACACGGACCAGCCCCACCGGTTTCCCGGAACAAAGCGCCAAAGCGGTGCCGTCCCCGCCCACATGGTCCCGAACATCCTTCAGACGTTCGCGGTCCATCCGGGTGAGAAGAGTCACCGTTTGTCCGTGTTTCAGCCGATGCGCTTCCGCGTCCGTCAGAGCCAGCGCCGGGATGTCGTCCAGCGCGGTTTCGATCGGCAACAGAAGTCTTTCGACGGCGGCACCTTGCTCCAACGCCGCCAGATCGTCCAGAGAAATCGCGTTCTCCAGACCAAATCGTCCCACACGCACCCGGCGCAGCAGCGTCACATGGGCCACCGTGCCCAACGCCACCGCCAGATCACGGGCCAGCGCGCGGATATAGGTGCCCTTGCCGCACTGAACCTCGAATTCCGCGTGGTCGCCATCGGGCAGGGACACCAGTTCGAACCGGTCGATGCGCACGGTGCGCGCCGCCAATTCCACCGTCTCCCCCTCGCGCGCCATGTCGTACGCGCGTTCGCCGTCGATCTTGATGGCGGAGAATTGCGGCGGCACCTGCTGGATGTCGCCCAGAAAGGCCCCGAGCGCCGAGTCGATCCGTTCACGCGCGGGCCGCACGCCGGAGCGTTCGATCACCGGCCCTTCGCGGTCGTCGGTGGTGGTGCGTTCCCCCCATTTCAGGGTGAAGCGGTACACCTTGGTTCCGTCCATGACATAGGAAACGGTCTTGGTCGCTTCCCCCAGCGCGATGGGAAGAATGCCGGTGGCCAGCGGGTCCAGCGTGCCGCCGTGCCCGGCCTTTTCCGCGTTCAGCAGCCAGCGCACCTTCGCCAGGGCCTGGGTGGAGGTCACGCCTTCGGGCTTGTCCACCACCAGCCAGCCGTGGATCGGCTGGCCCTTCCGCTTACGCGCCATGGGCGGGCGGCTCGCCGTCATCGGTGCCGGCGTCACCCTCGGCGTCGAAATCCTCATCCTCGTCCAGCGCATCCCGTTCGTGGGGCAGCAGGTCGCGCGCCACTTCGGGGCTGTGCAGGATGGCGCCGATGCGCCCGGCGTAATCGAACGAGGTGTCGGCTTCGAAGAACAGGTTCGGCGCGTGGCGCAGGTTGACCGCGCGGGCGATCTGCGACCGCAGGAAGGCGCGGGCCCGGCGCAGCGCCGCCAGCCCTTCCTCCATGTTTTCCCCGCCCAGCGTGGTGACGAAGGCGGTGGCGTTCTTCAGGTCGGGGCTGATCCGCACCTCGGTCACCGTGACCGTCAGATGCTGAAGCTCGGGGTCGCGGAAGTCGCCGCGCTGGAACACGGCGGCCAGGGCGTGGCGGATTTCCTCGCCCACGCGCAACTGACGCTGGGACGGGGCTTTGCCGGCGCGGTCGGCGCCGTGGTGTTTGTTCGACATGGAACAGTGCTTTCGCCAAAAAGGAAGCGAGAGGGCCGCTGGCCCTCTCGCGCTCTCCCCGGCAAGGATCGCCGATCCTTGCATCCTTTGGAAATAAGGGCGACAGCCCTTGCATCCCTTGAAGAAGGAAGGGCCGCGGGCCCTTCCATCCCTTACACTCAGAGTGCGCGGGCGATTTCGTCGATTTCGAAAGCTTCGATGACGTCGCCGGTCTGAATGTTGTCGTAGTTCTCGAAAGCCATACCGCACTCGTAGCCTTCGCGCACTTCCTTCACTTCGTCCTTGAACCGCTTCAGCGTCTTCAGCGTGCCCTCGTGGATCACCACGTTGTCACGCAGCAGACGGACGCCGGCGCCGCGCTTGACAGTGCCCTGGGTGACCATACACCCGGCGACCTTGCCGACGCGGGTGATGTTGAACACCTCGCGGATTTCGGCGTAGCCGATGAAGCGTTCGCGCAGCGTCGGGGCCAGCATGCCCGTCAGCGCCGCCTTCACGTCGTCGATCACGTTGTAGATGATCGAGTAGTAGCTGATGTTCACGCTGTCGCGCTTGGCCAGATCGCGGGCCTGCGGGTTGGCGCGGACGTTGAAGCCGATGATCATGGCGTTGGACGCGTTCGCCAACGTCACGTCGGATTCGTTGATCGCACCCACCGACGCGTGCAGCACGCGGACCTTGACCTCGGTGTTCTCGGCGGTGAGCTTTTCCAGCGCACCGGAGATCGCCTCGATCGAGCCCTGCACGTCGCCCTTGATGACGACCGGCAGTTCCTTGGCCTCGCCGGCCTGGATGCGGTTGAACATGTCCTGCAGCGAGCCGCGCGCGCTGGCCGCCACCGCCGCTTCGCGCTTCTTGCGCTGGCGGAACTCGGCGATTTCGCGGGCACGGGCTTCCGATTCCACCACCGTGAAATCGTCGCCGGCCATGGGCGTGCCGTTCAGGCCCAGCACCTCCACCGGGGTGGCGGGGGCGGCGGACTGCACGGTCTGGCCACGGTCGTTGACCAGCGCGCGCACACGGCCCCATTCGGACCCGGTGACGAACACGTCGCCGACGTTCAGCGTGCCGCGCTGCACCAGGACGGTGGCCACCGAACCGCGGCCCCGTTCCAGCTTGGCTTCGATGACCACGCCCTCGGCGGTGCGGTTGGGGTTGGACCGCAGTTCCAGGATTTCGGCCTGGAGCAGGATCGCCTCTTCCAGCTTGGCGAGGTTGAGGCGGCCCTTGGCCGACACTTCCACGTCCAGCACGTCGCCGCCCATGCCTTCCACCACCAGGCTGTGCTGGAGCAGTTCCTGACGCACGCGCTCAGGCTTGGCGTCGGGCAGGTCGATCTTGTTGATGGCGACGATGATCGGAACCTTCGCCGCCTTCGCGTGATGGATGGCTTCGATGGTCTGCGGCATCACGCCGTCGTTGGCCGCCACCACCAGCACCACCACGTCGGTGACGTTGGCGCCGCGGGCACGCATTTCGGTGAAGGCCGCGTGACCGGGGGTGTCGATGAAGGTGATCTTCGCACCCGAGGCCAGGTTCACCTGATACGCACCGATGTGCTGGGTGATGCCGCCGGCTTCGCCCGACACCACGTCGGTCTTGCGCAGGGCGTCCAGCAGCGAGGTCTTGCCGTGGTCCACGTGACCCATCACGGTCACCACCGGCGGACGCGCCACCAGCGCTTCCGGCGCGTCGGCATCGCCGCGCAGGCCCAGCTCCACGTCGGCTTCGGACACGCGGCGGATGCGGTGGCCGAACTCCGCCACCACCAGCTCGGCGGTGTCGGCGTCGATGGTCTGGTTGATGGTCGCCATCACGCCCATGCGCATCAGCGACTTGATCACGTCCGCACCGCGCTCCGCCATGCGGTTGGCCAGTTCCTGCACCGTGATGACTTCCGGCAGGATGACGTCACGGGTGATCTTCTGGGTTTCCTGGCGGCCCATCATGCGCAGCCGTTCGCGCTCACGCGCCCGGCGCACGGCGGCAAGGCTGCGCGTCCGCTCCGACCCGTCGCTCGACAGCGCCTGCGAGACGGTCAGCTTGCCCGAACCGCGGCGGCGGTCGCCGGCGGGAGCGCCGGCACCGGGGGCCTTGCGCGGGGCCGCCGCGGGCGCGGCCTTGCCCTTGGGTGCTGCCTTGCCGCGGCCGGCACCGCCACGGGCACCGGCGTCTTCCTCGTCGTCCGCCGCACGCGGGGCGGGCGAAACCTGAGACACCGCGGTGTCGGCGGCGGGGGTCCGCGCCGGCGCGGCACCGCCACCCGAACGGGCGCGCGGCTGCTCGTCGGCCTTCTTGCGGGTCTCCTCGGCCTTGCGGGCCTCTTCGTCCTTGCGCTTGGCTTCTTCGTCCTGGCGGCGGCGCTCCTCGGCGGCGGCCTTGACGCGGCCCTCCTCCTCCTGGATGAGACGCATCTCTTCCAGCTCGCGCTTGCGCAGGGTTTCCGCGTCCAGGATTTCCGGCTCCGCCGGCTCGGCGGCGGCGGGGGCCTGCTCGGCCTCCAGGGCGGCGATTTCGGCGGCGACGACGGCGGCCTCGGCGGCTTCAGCCTCCGCCTCGCGGCGCTGAGCCTCCTCCTCCACCGCACCGCGCAGCGCGCGCAGCCGGGCCTCGCGTTCTTCCTTGGTCAGCTGGCGCACGGCTCCGCCGCCGCCGCCACGGGCGGGGCGTCCGCCCTGGCCGCCGCGGACGGGGATGCCCTGGGCCGCCTGACGGGCGGCGGCACCGCCGTCGGCCACGCCGGGCACGGCGCCCTTTTCCACCGCGCGCTTGCGCTTCACCTCGACCGTCACGGTCTTGGAGCGGCCATGGGAAAAGCTCTGCCGGACCGTGTTGTCAACCGGCTTGTCGACCGGCTTCTTCAACTCCAGCTTGCCTTTGCCAGAGCCGGAGAGATGCAAGACTTTCTTTTGGTCCTGGTCGTTGCTGTCGGTCATCGGTTCCGGTTGATCTCAGTCGTTGGTTTCCCTGGCCCGCCGGCGGCGCCGACGTCAAAGCCCCTGATGCCCGTGAGCCGGGCCGCGTCCCGCAGAAGCTGGCTCGCCAGCTTTCCACGGGCCACGACGGTGTGCACGGCGTGGTCCCGGCCCAGAGCAGCGGCAAGCGCGCCCGAGTCGAAAAGGCAGATCACGGGCAGATCAGGCCCCAGCGCCGCCACCTTGGCCCGCTGGTCCTCCGATCCGTCCGCCGCCTCCACAAGAAGGCCCGGAACCCCACCCTCGCGGCCGATCCGGCCGGAACGCAAAGCCTCGCGCACCTTCTCATAGCCCGCCAATGCCTGTCCGGCACGGCGTGCCAGCCCGATCCGGTCGAGGCAGCGGCGCTCCAACAGGCGCTCCAGCCGCTCGGTCAAATCGGGTGGCACCCGTACGGCACGGCGTGCCGCACGGGCAAACAGCCCCTTGCCCCCGGCCTTCGCCAGGGCTGCCCGATCCGCCGACACCCACAGGCCACGGCCCGGCAGGCGTTCGTCGAGATCCGGCACTATCTCACCATCCGGCCCGACCACAAAGCGGATCATGCCGTCTTTCGGCTGGACCGTGCCGGTGATGATGCACCGCCGGTTCGGTCCCGTCTCTTCCGGCTCGTCGGGCAGCGCGGGCGCGGGGTCGAAATCCTCTCCCTCGCCGCTGCCGCCGCCGTTCTCAGCCTCGTTCGACTCAGCCATACGTTCCTATGCCGCCTTCCACGGGTCCGCGTCAATGCGCAAACTGTAATGGCACGTACCCGTTCAGGATGCGGCAGCCTCTCCGTCTTCGGCGCCGGCCGCTGCCGCACCGCCGTTTTCGCTTTCATACCAATGGGCACGGGCGGCCATGATGATCTCGTTGGCCTCGTCCTCGGTCGGCGCGTCCTTGCCCAGAATTTCCAGGAGCTCGTCGGCGGCCAGGTCGGCCAGATCGTCCATGGTCTTGACGCCGTTCTCGCCCAGCTTGACCAGAATGGCCGGGCTGAAGCCGGTCAGGCCCGCCACGTCGTCGGTCACGCCCAACTGACGGCGGCGTTCCGCCATCTGGGTGTCGAGCTGATCCAGGAAGTGCAGCGCGCGCTCGCGCAGCTCCGCCGCCACGTCCTCGTCGAAGCCTTCGATCTCCGACAGCTCCTCGATCTCGGCGTAGGCGATCTCCTCCACCGACGAGAAGCCCTCGGCCACAAGCAGGTGGGCGATCACGTCGTCAACGTCAAGCGCGTCGATGAAGAGCTGCGAGCGCGAGCGGATCTCTTCCGACCGGCGTTCGGATTCTTCCTGTTCGGTCAGGATGTCGATGTCCCAGCCGGTGAGCTGGGTGGCAAGGCGCACGTTCTGGCCGCGGCGGCCGATGGCCAGCGAGAGCTGGTCGTCGGGCACCACCACCTCGATGCGGCGGCCTTCCTCGTCCATCACCACCTTGGCGACTTCCGCCGGGGCCAGCGCGTTCACCACGAAGGTGGCGTTGTCGCCGTTCCACGGAATGATGTCGATCTTCTCGCCCTGCAGTTCGCCGACCACCGCCTGCACGCGGCTGCCGCGCATGCCGACGCAGGCCCCCACGGGGTCGATGGAGCTGTCCTTGGAATGGACGGCGATCTTGGCGCGGCTGCCGGGGTCGCGGGCCACCGCCTTGATCTCGATGATGCCGTCGTAGATTTCCGGCACTTCCTGTTCGAACAGCTTGGCCATGAACAGGGGATGGGTGCGCGACAGGAAGATCTGCGGCCCGCGGCTTTCCTCGCGCACGTCATAGATATAGGCGCGCACGCGGTCGCCGTTCTTGAAGTGCTCGCGCGGCAGCAGCTCGTCGCGGCGCAGGATGGCCTCGGCCCGGCCCAGATCGACCGTGACGTTGCCGTATTCCACCCGCTTGACCAGCCCGTTGACGATCTCGCCCTGGCGGTCCTTGTACTCGTTGAACTGGCGCTTGCGCTCGGCGTCGCGCACCTTCTGCACGATCACCTGCTTGGCGGTCTGGGCGGCGATGCGGCCGAAATCGATGGGCGGCAGCGGATCGACCAGGAAATCGCCGACCTTCACGTTGGGGCGGCGGCGCTGCGCATAGGCCAGCGTGACCTGGGTCGCTTCGTTCTCCACCGCGTCTTCGACCACTTCCATGAAGCGGGCGAGCTGGATTTCGCCCGACTTGCGGTCGATGCGGGCGCGGATGTCGTGCTCGTGGCCATACTTGGACCGCCCGGCCTTTTGAATCGCCTGCTCCATCGCTTCCAGGACTTCATCCCGGTCGATGTTCTTTTCGCGGGCGACCGCATCAGCGACTTGCAGCAGTTCCATCCGTCACACTCTTCTGAAACTTGGTTCTTCGTTTCGTCCACACGGGCCCGATGCCACGCCGGACGGGTCAGCCCTGGGCGTCGGCGCTGGCCCGGATCAGCTCGTCCGTCAGCACCAGCTTGGCCCGCAGCACGTTGTCGAACGGCACCCGCGCCGGCCCCTGTTCGGTGTCGAGCAGGATCTCGCCCTCCTCCACCCCGCGCAGCAGCCCCTTGAAGCGCTTGCGGCCATCGACGGCGATGCGCGATTCCAGCTTCGCCTCGAAGCCGGCGAACCGCTCGAAATCCTTCAGCCGGGTCAGCGGACGGTCGATGCCGGGGGAGCTGACCTCCAGCGTGTAGGGCCCGGAAATGGGATCCTCCACGTCCAGCAGCGCCGACACGGCGTGGCTGATGTCCGCGCAATCGTCCACGGTCATGGCCGCACCATCGGCGCGTTCCGCCATGATCTGAACTCCGGGCCGTTGACCCCCCGAGATCTGAACCCGCACGACCTCATAGCCCATGGCTTCAATCGAAGGGGTGACGATCTGTTCGATCCGACCTGCTGCGTCCATTCCACCTAGCCTGTCAGCGTGCCGGCCCCACCGCTTCCCCTTTGACGGTGAAGCCCAAGGAACCGCGCGGCGCCGGATAGTCCCTATGCCGATAAAAAAATGAGTGGGCCAAGGCCCACCCGCAAAGCATCCTGACGGCCCACCGTATCAGCGGACCGCCACGACGTATGAGAGTTCGTCCGATGACTATAGACGTTCCGCCGGGCACTGCAAGCGCTTTTCCGCCATCCCTTATGGACCGGCGTCCCCCGGCCACTCCCCGGCTGCCGGCCGGCCGCAGCATTCAAGACATTCCGCTAGCGGAATAAAAATCAATTTTGTTTCGGATTGCTAATAATTACGGTTACGGATCGAGATCCACCAGCACCGGCACATGGTCCGACGGCTTCGGCTCCCACCCGCGGGCTTCGCGCAAGACCTTGATTCCCTTCAGACTCGCCGCCAGGGGCGGGGTGACCCAGATGTGGTCCAGGCGCCGTCCGCGGTCGGCCGCCGCCCAATCCTTGGCCCGGTAGCTCCACCACGTGTACAGCTTTTCCGTTTCGGGAACGTAACGGCGCATCGCATCGACCCAACCCAGCGACCGCTGCATGGCGCCCAGCTTTTCCACCTCGACCGGGGTGTGGGACACGACGTCCAGCAACGCCTTGTGATTCCACACATCCTGTTCCAGCGGTGCGATGTTGAGATCCCCCACCAGCACCATGGGGCGGGACGGATCGCGCCGCTCCGCCCACCACGCGGTCATGTCGTCGAGGAAGCGGAGCTTGTGAGCGAACTTGTCATTTTGTTCCGGGTCCGGAATGTCTCCACCCGCCGGGATGTAGAGGCAATGCACCTCGACCCCGCCGGGCAGCACACCCAAAGCGTGGCGGCAATCCCGCTTGTCGCACCAGTGCTGCACGTCCCGCCCCTCCAGCGGCAGCCGCGACAGGATCGCCACGCCGTTGTAGGACTTCATGCCGTGGACATGGTTGTGCACGTACCCCTGCGCCACCAGCGGCGCGAAGGGAAAGTCGGCGTCCACGCACTTGGTTTCCTGGAGACAGATGACGTCGGGCTGTTCCTGTTCGATCAGGCGCAGCAGCAGCGGCATCCGCAGGCGGACGGAATTGATGTTCCAGGTGACGATGCGCATGGGGCCGGCGTCTTCCCTTACCCGATGGTGACGGACAGGGTGCCGACACCCTCCACCGACGCTTCCAGCACGTCGCCGGCCTTCACCGGCCCCACGCCCTCGGGCGTGCCGGTGTAGATGAGGTCGCCGGGCTGAAGCTCCACCAGACCCGACAGGTACGCGATGGTGTCGGCCACCGGCCAGATCATGTCCGACAGGTCGCCGTGCTGGCGCTCGTCCCCGTTGACGGTCAAACGGATGGCACCCTTGGACGGGTGGCCGATGGCCGCGGCCCGCTGGATGCAGCCGCACGGCGCGGAGCGGTCGAAGCCCTTGCCCATGTCCCAGGGCTTGCCGTCCTTCTTGGCGGCGTTCTGCAGGTCGCGGCGGGTCATGTCCAGCCCCACCGCATAGCCGAACACCGCGTCCAGCGCGCGTTCCACCGGGATGTTGCTGCCGCCGCGCCCGATGGCGACCACCAGCTCCACCTCGTGGTGCAGGTTGGCCGTCGCGGGGGGATAGGGCACCACGCCGCCGTCGGTGACGATGGCGTCCGCCGGCTTCATGAAGAAGAACGGCGGCTCCTTGTCCGGGTCCGCCCCCATCTCGCGGGCATGGGCGGCGTAATTGCGCCCGACGCAATAGATCCGGCGCACGGGAAAGGGATCGCTGCCCGCCACCGGCACGGCGGGATGGGGCCACAGGGGAAAGGCGTAGGCCATGGCGGACACGCTCCGGGGCTGGTCGATGACATCACAGGGTTAACCGCAAGGCGCGGTCTTGCCAAGAGTCCGTTTCGGCAGAGAAGGGATACGAAGGGGGCGCCGCCCCCCTCGGGCTTCCCCCGCCAAGGGCCGGCGGCCCTTGGAACCCGTCGAGATATGTGCGTTGCGGCATCGGCTGCGATTCGTTAGGAAGGGGGTCTTGCTTGACAGATGCCAGGGCTGGCCGCCATGCCCCTCAATGGACCGCTTTCGCTGTACCGCGCCCGCCGGGGCACCGGCACGCTGCGCCCCGATCCCGATCAGGAACTGGCGGCGGAAAAGTTCGAAAGCCTCTATCACGCGCTGAAGGGCTACCGGCCCCAGCCCACCGGCGACGGCGGCAAGACCTCGGCCGGCGGCTGGCTGGAACGCTTCGGGCTGGGCCGCCGCCGCCCCGCCCCGCCGCCGCCCGACATCGCCGCCACCGCTCCCCAGGGGCTCTACCTGTACGGCAGCGTCGGGCGCGGCAAATCCATGCTGATGGACCTGTTCTTCGAAACCGCCCCGGCGGACCGCAAGCGCCGCGTCCATTTCCACGAATTCATGCTGGAGGTCCACCAGCGCATCCACGACCACCGCCGCTCCGGCAAGGGCAAGGGCGACGGCCCCGACGAGGCGCTGCCCGACCTGGCCCGCGCGCTCGCGGACGAGGCGTGGCTGCTGTGCTTCGACGAATTCCACGTGACCAACATCGTCGATGCCATGATCCTGGGCCGGCTGTTCACCCATCTGTTCGATCTGGGCGTGGTGGTGGTGGCCACATCCAACTGGCCGCCCGACATGCTGTACAAGGACGGGCTTCAGCGCGAACTGTTCCTGCCCTTCATCGCCTTGCTGAAGGAAAAGCTGGACGTTCTGTCGCTGGACGGCCCCACCGATTACCGGCTGGACCGGCTAAAGGGCGTGCCCATCTATCACCATCCCCTCGGGCCTGCGGCGTCCGCCGCCCTGGACCGCGCCTTTGCCGCCCTGACCGGCGGTGCCGCGGGCGAGCCCACCCACCTTCTGGTGCAGGGCCGCCGGGTGGAGATCCCCTGTGCCGCCAAATCGGTGGCCCGCGCCGATTTCTGGGATCTGTGCGGAAAGCCGCTGGGGGCGGCGGATTACCTGGGCATCGCCACCCATTTCCACACGCTGCTGCTCGACAACGTTCCCACCATGCGGGACGAGCTGCGCAACGAGGCCAAGCGCTTCATGACCCTGATCGACGCGCTGTACGAGCACAAGGTCAACGTGGTCATCGCCGCCGACGGCCCCCCCGAACGCCTGTACCCCGACGGCACCCACGCCTTCGAATTCGAACGCACCGTCTCCCGCCTGATGGAGATGCAGAGCGAGGACTACCTGCAACGCCCTCATCTTACTTGATATTTTCCGAGTGCTTTCCGGCCGGTGTCACACCTGTGTCTCACGAGGCATGCCCGCACGGCTGGGCAGCCATGAAAACTTCGCATCCGTCGGCCTGAAGGGGCCGCTCTGCCGCCCCGTCCGCTGCTCCCGAGGCTAACCCCGTCCTCGCGCCGCGCAAGGCCAAGCCGCCTCCGGCGGTGGCCTGCGGCCAGCCTTGCGCGCCGCTGCGGGCGGGGTTCTCCGGACCGCAGGTCGGGACGGGAGGATGGTCGTTTCCCGGTCGAACAGGAGGATGGGGAAGGGCGGTCAGGTCTCTTCCGGTTCGCGCAGGCGCACGCCGGGGCCGCCGGCACGCTGTTCCCCGTCGGCCAGGAACACGACCCCCGCTGCCTCCAACGCACGGCGGACAGCCTCAACGTTCTCGACCAAGCTTTTGCTCGTCCCTTTCGCCCCTTCCATGCGCCGGATCGTTGGCCCCGACACGCCGGACTCCTCCGCCAAGCGGTTCTGCCTCCAGTCGAGCAAAGCGCGCGCCGCCCTGATCTGTGCCCCCGTCAGCATGCCGTTTTCCTTTTTTGATCACGCAAGATCGTTTTGTGTTGACGAATTCCGGTCATGCGTGATAGTAAAACGGTCACGGATGAGGTGGAAGGGAATCTCATGGCCGACGCCCATGGCGCATGCCTGTATCCGGGAGCGCCCGCCAGCGTTCCTCCGCTCTCCCGCCGCAAGCTGCTGGCCGGCGTCGCTGCTTCCTCAACGCTCGCTCCTTCAATCATGGCATCGGGACCCGATCCCGTCCTCCCGCTCTGGCGGGAATGGCAGGCCGACATGGTGCAAGCCGAGGTTCTGCGCAGCGAGTGGAGCCGCCTGGAGCAGGCGCTCCTCCAACTGGTCGGCGCCAACCGTTTCGAAGAGACGATGAAGGCGGGCGCCCCTGAAGCCGGCGACCTCCTGAACATTGAGACGCGCCAACTGGAGCTGGACCGCCGCCTCGACACCCTGGTCAGAACGATCATCGACCAGTCGTCGCAGACCCGCGCCGGTATCGCCGCCAAGCTGGCCCTGGCCCTCGAACTCGCCGACCCGGTCGAGCGCGCAGACCCCTCCTGGCGGCTCGTACAAGGCGCCCTGAATGAGCTGAGCGCCCTGGACCATCCCGACCTACCCGCGATCACGACAGGCCCACCATGACACGCCGGAGAGCCCGTATCCGGTGGAGCAAGGATGCCGAGCTGCTTCGGCTCGGGGCGGAGCACCGGAAGCTACTGCGCCGCTACCACGAGACGCTGATCGCTGCCTGCCTGAAGAGCGCCACGGCTCCCGAGGAGGCGCAGTGGATCGGCCGCTACCCTTACCCCGCTGCTATGCCGCCCGACGACTACACCCGCTACAAGGCCGCCACGAAGGCCACCGGACTCGATGTGCTGGACGACCGCCTCGAAGCCCTGTGCACCCGCCTTGACGATATCGAGACGCGCATCGCCGCCCTGCCGGCACACACGCCCGCCAGTCTGGTTGCCCGTCTCCGGGTCCTCTGGCGGATGGTCCAGGACGAGCCCGGCCAGCTCTTCACCGAACCGTCCGACGACGCTCCACCCGAGCGGCGACTGATCTGGAGCGTCCTCGCCGATGCCGAACGGATCGCGAAGACGCATCGGCCGCATCCCTGATCTACGCCTAAAACGTCTGCTTATCACGTGCAGCATCGAAGAAGAGGTGGCGAAGGATAACGCCCGCGCAATGGGGCGTAGCGTGGTGTAGAGATGGCGGACAAAATCGCTCAGCAAGATAAAAGGATGTCCGACGCGTTTGCGTAAGTTATTGATGATCAACGGAAAAATTGCCCGACAAACGTCGGCTTCGTATACATTGTAACACAGCAAAAATATCTGGAACGGCTGGCAACTCTAAGTGTTTATTGTTCAGCCGTGCGCCCTGTTCTTAGACCTGTTGAGTGGATATCCCATGTCTCGTACCTCATTATCCAATGATACGCGCAAGGTGACGGTCCGTCTGCCGACGGCTTTGTCGGATCGCATCGACCTGTTGCAAACCAGCAAAGGTCTGCGGAGCTACAGCGAAGCGCTGTTCTATGCCCTGGAACTCGGCCTGGACGCTGTTGCCAACGGCGTGGATGAGCCGAACCGACTCATCGGCCCCATCGCACACATTGAGGACATGGTAGTGGCGCTTCTAGCCATCCAGAACGCAGTGCATGAGCTGAACGCGGACGAAGTCACCGCTATCAAGGACGAGATTTGGGCTATCCACCACCGCAGACGGATCTAAAATACTGGCCGATATGTGCTGCTTGGAGGTAGCGCGATTGCGTATTCAGGGGAGTTCTAAAACCTCAGTGAACGGTCTCATCTTTTTAAGAGTGCCAACAAAATCGGTTGTGGGCTGTAGAACACTAAATCGAAATCTCCAGCAAGGACGTTTCTCTATGCTTAAGGTAGATGAATTTTTTCGGCAAGAAAGAACACGCCGTGCAATGTTACTACCAGCATTGAGCTAAGCAAAATCGCTAGAGGAGCAACAATCAAAAACCGCCCAACTGCAATCATTTCTTTTCCATAATTATAGCTAGATATTAAGGTTTTCACATAAGAGATGGAGTCAACACTGGAATTCAATCCTATTATAAGTAGGCAAATAATAAATGATATTAAAACAAGATAAGAGAATAGATATGACAAAAACTGCCGTCTTGTCAGCTTAATTAGAACGTCCCGCCCGGATTCTACTATCCGTATTTGTGGTGCTGGATCTGGCATCTCCCTGTCCATGCCTTCCCCGCCAAAGGTAGCGACGGCTGCAAGGCCTGCAAAATAAAACCCCGGGAGCGTGGACAAAAGCGTCAACAGAGACGCAAGGGTTCCGTCCTTCCCGAACAAAACTGGGGGAACTGGTAACGCCAAATAGCAAAAAAGTGCGATTACCGTCAAGCATACCGGTAGCCACGTCGTATAGGTTCGAATTTCAGGATGAATAATCCTGAGATATGCAAAGCCGCGAAGTAGCTCATATCTTGTCTGGCGCAGCATATTTCTATACCGTCCTGTGTTCCAGTAGCCTTGGGATTGCATGATCCCGCAAATGCGGTACAATCTGGCGAGCTGATTGAGCTAGTAGTGGCCTGATGTCGGTGATTTCAAAAGATTTTATGTAAAGATCTCTTAGTGGGGCTCCGGTTTGCGCATCGATATCTACGGTAACGCTTCTTTTCGTTCCATCCATCTCAAGTCTAATTTTAGCCTGCTGATAACTGCCAGCATTCCTTTGAAATGCTGTGCGAAGATTATCCCACAGATTTGCTGGTAAATTCCCACGATCAATCCCAAGCTTAAGCTCAGATGATTCTTTTGTAAGGAAGGCAGCTCCAGCAATTGGGGTATTTTGTTCGACTTTTACTAATGATATCCCGTGAATACGGCCATTATTAATATCCCGAACCAACGAATCAGAAGGGCGGCCCCGCAATTCAATGTGTGGGCAGCACCTTTCCATACGTGGTTGACCAGCCCGATCTAACCCACCTCCGGGGGAGCGGTATTGGAACGATGTAGTGTCTTCGTGGAATTCAAAGTTGAGAAACTTGGATAAGACACGCTGAGCAAGATTTGGAGTCAGTCCGGCAACTCTTTCGATAATACATGTATATACGTTCGGCTTGTTCTCTTCCTGAATTGTGGAAACCAAAACGTGGCACGCGAAATCAGAGCCTTGATTTTCTGTTTTGATGTGCTCGTTGAAATCTCCTGTAGTTGGATCGGAATAAACACTATTTGGGGCAAGCTTGTTCGACAGGCGAACTAATATGGTCGCCACGTTATTTTCCCGGTTAATCTCCACCTGTCCGATTAATAAGGTCATATTTCCACTCTGGATGGGGTGGCACCTATTTGCCCTTGACAGCTTGTCCCAAACGGAAACTACAGTTTCCATGTCTGGTACTTTTGCTCCCGCCTTTCGCACTCCAATTTCTAAATCATATACATAAAATTCTCTGTGGTCGTTCCGCATCCTATTACTCTCTTCTAGCAACCTAGCGGCTCGCAGCGGCCACGGCGGTCCATGACGCATCCGATGCTAGTGCCAAGCTATAGCTCCCGACAACACCTCTCTTTCTGGCTGTGTGTTACCCATACAGTCCAACGCTGAAGGAGCATCATACATGAACATTTCGGGAACTTCCCGTTCAAAATTGGATGGCTGCGCGCTGCAAATTATACGCTAAAAATAGTGTAAATTATCCTCAGACATGCTGTGCCTAATGGAATGAGTTACAAGCTGTTCCGCCATAGGCGCAGCAAGGAAACCAAGCTGATTGCCAGAGGCGCGCACTGATGAAGAGCCGCAACGGTCTTCACGACGCAGCGCTGCGCGTGGAATGGTGCGCGCTGGCAGCACGGCCGGGCGTAAGGCAATTTCCATGGTCGAAAGCTATGCCGCAGACGCCGTTGTTGCATACCATTGTATGTGGAATTGGGCTGGTGGCGAATGCGCGCTGATAGGTGGGATTCGACAGAAGCTCGTCTCAAGGTGTATGCTCTTTAGCGGTGGAGGAGGGGGCGCCCTCTCCTGCGGCAAAGGAGCTGATCGTCATGCCGATAGTCGATTTCTCCCAATATCCATACTATCCTGCGTTGCGTTGCTCGACAGGAGAGCATCTGGGCTATCGATCCCTTGGAAATTCGGATAAGGACTGGATAATCCCTGTCCTTGAGCTAAGCCAGCGCGGAAACTCCCCTAGCCTCGACCCATCCATTGCCAACATCAGGCAGACCATCGGGGCGAGGGCATTCATTCTTGATTTGTGCCATGAACCCGCGCCTGACCCCCATATCTCCGCAAATCCTCGGGACCCGGCTGCCGAACGGCAGCGTGTCGAGCAAGAGCGTGAGGCGCAGGAAGCCTACAACAGGGGGCTTGCGCGATTGCTCGACCCGTCTGACGGTTTCTCCGCATGGCGACGGCTGGTGACGACCTTCCCTAACGCAATACCGGTAATCCAATACACTGACGCTGATGCGCAGGCCCGGCAAATCTTGCGGCAAGCGGCATTTTTTTCGAGGACTGGATCAATAGCTATTCGTATCCGACAAGAGGACAACGCCCGTATCTTTGAAATTATCTCCCAAATCATCTCGGTTATCGACTCGCCAGACCATCTTCTCATCATTATAGATTGCGGGCAGGGGCGGCAGCGCCTCCGTGACCGCGCGAATTTCGCACGGAATGCTATCGGGCGCATCACGGAAGGGCTTGATCCTGCGCAAATCGCATTAATTCGCGCCGTGTGCATGAGCAACACATTCATGAAGCCAAATCATGATGGTTTGATTTATTATCGTAACGACGATTGGGGGATCTGGCGCGCTGCGAGGGAATCGTTCCCTTTTCTATTCGGAGACTATGCGGCAATGAACCGTATCCGCAGAATGACTACATTTACGCCATCTGATTACCGGGCTACAGTAGTGTACCCCCTCAATGATGCGTGGCTAGTCTATCGCCACCCGGACGCCAACGATGAAGCTGGTTGGGGCGCTGGCGCGGAGGAAGTGGTGGCGCATGAACGCTATCAGCCCGTCCCAGAGGTATGGGGCGCCGAGGTGATTGGCCGGGCCGCCAACGGAGATACGGCCGACGTGCTCGCATCCCGTTTCTGGCATGCGGTGAAGGTCAACATTCATATCCACCGGCAGATAGGTGCTGCGGCCGTGAACGTTGCAGGTCTCGATGGCGAAGATGAGGGTTACGACGAATAAGGCATCTGCGCGGGCGCCGTCGCCAAGCGTCCACGCAAGGTCTTGCGAAGGGTTGCCTTCAAAGTATCCTGCTCAATGTTTGAAGTTGCATATCTAACTAGTTCTGCATGTCGCTTATCGCGCATACCCTTTGCTAGGTTATGTGCGACGAGTATGGAGATCAGTTCGGGCTTGCGCAGAATGAATAGGGCAGCCTCCAAACTCGGCGATGGGTTTTGTCCTGCCGAGCGAATAAGGCTGAATAGGCTAGTTCCTTCGCCTGATGATGGCACGGCAATTCCCCACCAAAACGGCACGGACGCCTCGACTTGGTGTAGGTGTTTCTCAGTCGTTATTATATAGGCCCGATCAAAAACTCTGTTGAACGCGCGGGCCTGCCTTGGAAGCCGCGCGAGGCTATCCACATCGCTCTTGATCTCGTATCCGACCATTTCTCCGTTGACGACAGCGATATCAGCTCGCGCCGATGGGCGTGGTATCCTCAACTCGTGGATAATGCCGGTTTCCGGGCAGCCTTCATGCTGCCTCTCCAGCCACAGGTGGAGGGGGCGCCGGATATCGCCATCTCGCAGGGGCGAAGCTGTCACCACCGTTCCTTCGCACCTTAAAACCATGTAAACATAAAGATATCTTTATATCGGATTCGCGTCAACCCATCTTGGCGGCTATCTGGCTGTGGGTGTGTTTGCACCGAATACCGCAGCGCTCAGGCAAGCGTGAAGATTAGTGTGCCGCTTGTCAGGCTGGAGCGTCCAGCGGACGTGCAGACATTCGTCCGAGTCGCTGATTCGGTGCGAAGAATGAACGTCTCGATGCTGATGGAAGGCGTCGGGATCTTGCATTCTCTACGACGCAGTATTCAGTTGTACGCTATGCTGCGGTACCCTTTGGGGATGATGAATTTTTCGAGAGCTTGTGTATCGACTGAGATGCCGTTTGAGAATTACAGGGTAGCCTTATGTCTTCTAGGTGCGGCATGCCGGTGGCGCGTTGGAGATGCCCTGCATGCCTGGTATCATGAGCGACATCACCGGCGGCAGTGCATTTGCCATCGTCCCGGTGGACGCACTGAGCGACCGCGCACTCTCACGCGACGCTCGGTGGCTCTATGCCCTCCTTTGCGGCCATGCCGACCGCTCGGGCCTTTGCCGGCGCTCGTTGCGGCGCTTGGCCGATGAGCAAGGCGTGTCTCGCCGTAGTCTCCAGCGCTGGCTCTGCGAACTGGAGGAGCACGGCCGGGTTGTGCGTGTGGATGCTAAAGGAAAGGCAGGACAGTTTCGGGTGATCCGCAATCCGGCAGATCTCGCGTCGAGCCGGGCCATTGGTGTCGCTCAGACGGACAAGCGGCGCGCCCGATACGGTGAATGTGGTCGTCGCGGTGTGTCGTCCCGCCACAGAACCGGTGACGCGGCTGTCACCGGTCAGGCTGTGGAAAAGGCTGCTGGGGGTGACAGCGCTGTCGCCGGAGGGATGCCAGAGGCGTCACCTCGGCCCGTGACACGGCTGTCACCCAGAACAAGACCGGATTCAACAAGACCTGTTGAACATGACGGCGCTCTGCCTGCTGGTCGGAGTCGGGTGGACAACGAACGGAAGGAAGCCCGTCAGCGTATCGAGCGGGAACGGGAAATCCGCCGGATCGTCCAGGCTGCGTTCGGGGCCCGCTTCTCCGGGGCGGTACCCGTCGGCGAGATCTTGCGGGAGCGTTTGACCGAGCAGGAGATTGAGGACTTGGTGACCGGTATGCGGTCATTGGCGGATCTGCTTCCCATGCTGGGCTGTCAACCTATAGCAAACGAAACCGCCGCTGTGGTCAGCCCGTGGCGGAACGGAGACTGAGACGATGGTGGGCCGAAGTGCGCGTGACGCCTACCCGCCGATCCGCACCGGCTCCGTATCCAGCCCAGCGGCTTTGCGCGCCTGCATGATCGTGTGCTTCTCAACCGACATTAGCGCCTCCCGCATCTGCCGCAGCCGGCGCGACCGGTCGTAAACGCGCGCGGTCACCCCGTCGCTCGCGTGACCCAAGATGCGCTTCTGCACCGCGTCGGGCGTATCGTATTCGCCGAGGATCGAGGCGCAAGTGCGGCGCAGATCGTGGGGCGTCCAGCGCCGGCCTTCCAGGTCGCTGTGGCCCAGCTTGTTAGTCAGCAACCGGGCGGCGCACGCGAGCCCGTCCACGGTGAGCGCGCCAGCGGTCTTGCCGCTTGGGCTGGGAAACAGGAGGCCATCCCCGCATGCCTGCTGGCGGCGGCGTAGGACGCTGAGCGCCAAGGGGGGAAGCGGCAGATCACGGCGCGCCGCCGCCGTCTTGCCGCCGTGTGCGGCCACGCGCAGTAGGACAAAGCCCGTCTCGCTGTCCTCCTGGATGTTGCCGGCCTGGATGCGCAGCACCTCCCCGGCGCGCAGGCCGAGCAGCAGCGCCAGGGCCATGGCGTCGAGTGTCTGCCGACTGATCGGGCGGGTGCCGTCCGCCTCCCGCTGGTAGATCGTGCGGCCGTCCAGCAGGCCGAGCGCCAGGGCGAGTTCGCCGAGTTCGCCGTCGCTCAGAATGCGGTCGCGCGAGCGCTCCGTAAGCATCCGCTGAGTACCGCGGTCAGGCAGCTTTTGCCTGCTCGCGCATCGCCTTCCACTCCCAGGGCAGGAGTTCGTGCAGGCGGTTTTGTGGCATGTCGTTGATGCGCGCCAGCACGTCGGCGAGCCAGGCCTGCGGGTCAACGTTGTTCAGCTTGGCGGTGGTGATCAGGCCATACATGATCGCCGCCCGCTGGCCGCCGCGATCGGAGCCGCAGAACAGCCACGCCTTCCTCCCGAGGGCGATCCCGCGCAGGCCGCGTTCGGCGGCGTTGCTCGTCAGGCACAGCCGGCCATCGCCGAGGAAGCGGGTGAAGCCGTCCCAGCGCGTCAGCATGTAGTCCATCGCCTTGGCCACGGGGGCATGGCGGGAGAGCCGGGCCCGCTCCGTCCGCATCCAGCCCTCCAGCGCGGCTACCAGGGTGACGCCATGCTCCTGGCGTGCCGCCAGCCGCTCGGCCGCCGGCTTGCCGTTCAAGGCACGCTCGAGATCGAAGAGGGCGTCGATGCGCGTCACGGCCTCCAGCGCCAGCGGCGAGATCGGCGGGGCATCCTTGCCGCGCCTGGTGTTCGTAGCGATGTCGGCCAGCTTGAAGAAGCCGCGCCGGGCATGCGCCCAGCACAGCACGTCGCTGATCGGCCCCGGCTGTCGCTCGGGTTCGTACAGCCGGTTGTAGCCGGCGAACGCATCGGCCTGCAGCCAGCCTTTGAAGCCGGCCAGGTGCCGTTCGGGATGTTCGCCTTTGCGGTCGCGGGAATAGTGGAACAGCGCCACCGGTGGGGCTTGGCCGGCGAACGGCCGGTCATCGCGCACATACACCCACAGGCGCCCGGTATCGGTCTTGCCCTTGGCCAGCACGGGCACCGGGGTGTCGTCCCCATGCAACCGCTCAGCCGCCATCACATGCGCCGCGATCAGGTCGTGCAGCGGCTTCAGCACCGCGGCGGCGGTGCCCACCTGGTCGGCCAGGGTGGACAGGCTGAGCGGCACGCCCTCCCGCGCGAAGCGTTCGGCCTGCCGGTTCAGCGGCTGATGCTGGCCGAACTTCTCGAACAGGATGGTGGCCAGCAGGTTGGGGCCGGCCCAGCCCCGCGGGGTGGTGTGGAACGGTGCCGGCGGCTGGCTGATCGTCTCGCAGGCCCGGCAGGAGAACCGCTCGCGCACCGTCTGGATCACCTTCCACTGGCGCGGGATCACCTCCAGCGTCTCGGTAATCGTTTCGCCCAGCTTGCACAGCTTGTCCGAGCCGCAGCACGGGCAGGTCGCGGGGGCCGGCACAACGACGCGCTCGCGCGGCAGGTGGCCGGGAAAGGGCTGGCGCGAGGGCCGCTTGCGGGTGAAGGCCGTCACCCCGGTGGTTCGGGCAGCGGCCTGCTCGGCTGCCAACTCGTCCTCACTGGCCGTCGCTTCCAGCTCTTCAAGCTGGAACTCCAACTGGTCCAGCAGGCGTGCCTTGCGCTCGGAGCGCGTGCCGTAGAGCTCGCGCCGGAGCTTCTCGATTTCCAGCTTCAGGCTGGCGATCAGCGCCTCGGTGTTCGAAGCCATCGCCCTGGCCCGCGCCGCTTCGGCTTCCGCCGCGTCCGCCCGCGCCTCGGCCTGCGCCAAGGCGGCGCGCAAGCTGGCGATGTCGTCGGCCACGGCGGCAGGGGGCGGGGCGGCGGTCATGGCGCCAGTTTACCTGGGATCACGCCTTCGAGCCGTCGCAATCTCCCCTGAACCGGCCCGTCGATTCACCGTGTCGCAGTCACCCTGCGGTCTCGGGACGCCAAGTCTTCTGCGGGTTGCGCCAGTCGATGCCTTCGAGCAGATAGCCCATCTGCCCAACCGAGATCGACACCGCGCCGTCCGCCGGCGTGGGCCAGATGAAACGGCCCCGCTCCAGCCTCTTCATGAACAGGCAACTGCCCTGGCCGTCATACCAGATGATCTTCACCAGATCGCCGCGGCGCCCGCGGAAGATGAAGAGATGGCCGCTGTGCGGGTCTTGGGCGAAGCGTTCCTGCACCAGCAACGCCAGGCTCGCCCAGCCCTTGCGCATGTCGGTGTGCCCGCTGGCCAGCCACACCCGCACCCCGCTCGGCACCGGGATCATGCCAGGGCACCGATGACGGCCGCCGCCAGGGCCGGGTCGACCGGCCCTTCCAGACGCAGGCGTGCCCCGCTGGGCAGGATGACCTCGAGGATCGCCGGGCTCGTGGCCGACGTCGCCGGAGGCGGCAATGGCGCACGGGGCTCCACGACCGGCAGTTCCGTGACGGTCGGCTCCGGCGTGATGGTCACCGCAGTGAAGCTGGGCGGTTCGCCCACGGCGATCCCCGTGGCCTTCATCAGCCCCCGCCAGCGATACAGCAGGCTTTCGTGCACGCCCAGCCGGCGGGCCACCTCCGTCACCACCACGCCGGGGCGGAACGCCTCCTCGACCATCCGGACCTTCTCCGCCGGCGTGTAGTTCCGCCGCCGCTCCGTCCCCGTCAGAACCTCGACCCGCTGGTAAGCCATGACGTTTGCCACTCGTTTGCGTCCGCGCGATGACGCGCCACGCAAAACTCAGACGTCGGACCCTACTTTGCCAAGGCGGCGCTTACCGGATGCGTACAGCGCTCCGCGGCGGCGGACACCAGCAACCGATCCGCCGTGCCGCGTGTGGGGAGCCACCCCTTGTCCTCCAGGTGCCGCCACAGCGCGGTGATCACGCTGCCCAGCCGGCGCGTCTGCACGCCTTTCTGCTTGGCCTTGGCTTGGCGCCTCGCCTCGCGGTCCACCACGGCCGACAGCATGGCGCGATCGACGTCGGCCGGCGCGAGCTTGCCCAGCGCCGGCACGAGGTGGAGCTTCAGCAGCCGTTCCCGCTCCTTCCAGTAGCGTTCCGCCCGCCCGACCGCTTTCAGGTGCGCGATGTAGAGCGCGGCAGCGTCGGCCACCGTGCGCGGCTTCTCCAGGCCGAGTACGGCCCGTGTTTCAGCCGCCTTCGGGTCCTGGCCGCTGCGCGCCTCCGAGACGACCCGGCCGGCCGCCAGCCGCGCGTCCGACAGCGACACCGCGGGATAGGCGCCCAGCGCGACGCGGCGCTGGATGCCCTTGCCGCCGCCCTCCGCGCGGACGCGGCAGCGCAGGTACCACGTCTTGGTGCCGCTCGGATGGACCTGCAATTCGAGGCCGGCGCCGTCCCTCAGAATGGTCCGAATCCCGTCCTTGGCGCGGGTGTGACGGATCGTCGTGTCGGTCAGTTTGGGCATGGCCGTTCTTAGACTGTCAGAAATACAGTCCGATAAATGGTGTCACAGCCGGTGTCACACAAATCGCGGATGCCAGGGGGTAGAGTAGCGAATCCAAGCGTAGTCCCGGTGGCCCAATCAGTCGCCTGCATGATGTCACGCTTTTCGGAATTGCCTTGAAACTTCAGCCTGTTGCCGGCATATAGGATTCCGGCATTTCCAGCGTTTTCCGGCCCTCGCGTTCACCTCGCCGAGGGGCCTGAAATACTGATGGAGATGCAGAGCGAGGACTACCTGCAACGGCAGCATCTGACGTGATTTTTTGTGAGCGATTGAGAGCCGGTGTCTCACCCATGTCTCACGAGACATGAGCCTGTTGCTTGCAGTACGGCTGGACCCCGATCCCCCAGCGGCTACAATAACCCGGTGCTCAACTGGTGCTCCGCCAACGTTGCGGCTGGACCCCGATCCCCCAGCGGCTACAATCAATCGCAGGACGAGCGTCATATCGGACAGTTGCGGCTGGACCCCGATCCCCCAGCGGCTACAATGACAAGCGGGGGTAGCTGTCCCCCTATGCTGTTGCGGCTGGACCCCGATCCCCCAGCGGCTACAATTCAGCAGGTCGCCGTTGTTGGCCCGCAGAAGTTGCGGCTGGCCCCCGATCCCCCAGCGGCTACAATTTCCGACGCCACGGCGTAGCGGGCAAGGTCGTTGCGGCTGGACCCCGATCCCCCAGCGGCTACAATTGCGGACGGCGTCGTTCGCCACTGCCAACAGTTGCGGCTGGACCCCGATCCCCCAGCGGCTACAATCCAAGGCACTGGAGCAGTGGAGGAGCACGCTGTTGCGGCTGGACCCCGATCCCCCAGCGGCTACAATGGCAGCCACGCCAGCGACTGCCATGGTGACGTTGCGGCTGGACCCCGATCCCCCAGCGGCTACAATCGCCAAGGATTCTTCATCCGAGCCCACCGCGTTGCGGCTGGACCCCGATCCCCCAGCGGCTACAATCGCAGGCGTTCGATGTAGAGCGGCATGAACGTTGCGGCTGGACCCCGATCCCCCAGCGGCTACAATTCAGACGGTGCCGGCGTGCTGGACTCATCAGTTGCGGCTGGACCCCGATCCCCCAGCGGCTACAATGTCAGCGGATGAAACCCGCCGCCGTGTCTGTTGCGGCTGGACCCCGATCCCCCAGCGGCTACAATAGGATCCCGGGTAACGCATTGAAATTAAATGCATTATCCGGGATTTTTGTCCGTCTCGCCTCATAAATCACCCGCTAAAACAGCTTGAACTGCTCATAACGCGCAGCAGGTTCTTGTTTTGTCCGTGCTTCCAGGCACACCATCGTCTGATATTGCCGGTCGGTAAAGGTCAGGATCTGCACCTTTCCCCTTTTCGGAAGGTTCGCCCGAATACGCCCGATTCGCGCCTCGACCTGTGACGTGCCGGCGCAAAAGCGCAGGTAGACGCTGAATTGGGACATCTCGAAACCTTCATCGAGCAGAAAGTTCCGAAATTTGGCCGCGGCTTTCCGGTCAGGCTTCGTCACCGTGGGCAAGTCAAACATCACCATCATCCACATCAGGCGATACGCGCTGAGCACCATGCGCGCCCTCCTTGCGAGTGTGTGGGGAAACGAGATCGAGCGGCAGCGGCGACAGCGGCAGGTCCAGCACCTGCCGCTCGCCCAGCAGCAGGTGCGCCAGCGAGGACGCCAGCCGGAACAGGCAGGTTCCCAAAGGGGTGACACCGGCCTCCGTTCTCAGATCCTGCACCAGAATGCCGGCCAGCACGCGCTTGGTGTCCCGGTCCACCTCCCGCTGCCCGGCGGCGGCGAGGCGATGGACCAGGATATCGACCAACGGCCGGAACGGCTCCATCAGGTCATCGACAAGGCACATGGGGTTCGAACGGTTGGAATGTTTCAGCCCGAGCGTCGGATGGAGACCGGCCGCCGCCACCGCCCGCGCCGTGCCGCCCCGCAAGACCGCATAGCCATAGTTCAACAGCCCGTTGATGCCCGGTTCGTCGCTGTCGCGCCGGAAATCGGGGCCGAACAGCAAGGGCCAGTAGCGGCGCGCCGCCTGCGCCTCGATGTTCTCGGGATCGCCCGAGCGCAAGCGCCGCGCAAGCTCGGCAAAGGCCCCGGCCGGCTGGCCCAGCGCCTCCAGCACCGCGCCCTGGTTGCGGACCTTGGCCCGCGCGATGGCTTGCCAGAGCCGGTTCCGGAAGGCGTCGGTGATCTCCGCCTGCGCCCGCATCCGCTGGGCCTGGGCATGATGCCCGTCCACCGGCCACAGAATCGCCGCCGGGCTGAAGTTGCGCCCGCACAGGACCACCGCGCATTCCCGTTCCAGCAAGGCCAGAAGCAAGTTGTTGGAATAGGTCAGCCCATGGGCGGTGCCGATCAGCACGGCGATGTCGTCGAGCGGCACCCGCCCGATTTCGGTGCCGCGGACCGAGACAACCATGAATCCACGGTCGAGCGACAGATGCCGCCCGTCCTCCGCCACCTCGATGACGATTCCCGCCGCGCTTGCCATTGCCTACTCCATACGGTGCTTACTCGATCGGGCCTTTGTCGTGGACATAGCCGAGCGGATCGACGCCGGCCGGGCGCGCCTGTGCCTTGCGCAGCGCATCCGGGGAACAGGTGCGGTACTTGAAGGGGTCGCCCGGATCGGCATCGCGCTCCTTCAGGTTTCCGGCCTCGTGATGGGGCGCCAGCACGATCCGCCCTTCGGAGAACTTGACCACCCGCATGATCTGGCGGTCGGGGGCCGTGCCCAGCGCCAGCAGATCGCCCTTGAACAGCCGGAACAGCGGCGTGCCCGCGCCGCCGGCCACCCGCCGCGCCGCCCAATCCAGGAAGGGGCGGCCATCCTCGGCCCGCGCGACCCCCGTTTCGGCCACCCATGCCCGGTGAAGCTGATAGGCCTCATAGGTGCTGACGATCCGGCCGATCCAGCGTCCCCGCCCGTTGCGCAGGATCTCGTACCAGGCGTTGCTGTCGCCCTTGTAGAGCTTGAACACCGCCCCGGCGGGATCGCGGACCGGGACGGGGCTGCCCAGCCTGTCGAGCATCCGCACCCGGCGCACGGTCCCGTTCGTCCAGTCGAACCGGCTCATCGCCTCGGCGAAGCTGCGGCCCTGCGCGGCCTGCGCCGCGGCGTGAGCTTCCAGCGCCGCCGCCAGTTTCCGGTCGCGGATGTCCGGCAGATCCTTGGCGGTCAGGCTGGCCAGCGGCTTGCGCGTCACCACCAGATGGGTGCCGTCCGGCTGAACGCCGACCGGGCCATAGGCGGTATCGTTGTGCATGCGGGCCTGCCAGCCGTGTTCCGCCTTGTGCGAGACGATGATGCCGCGCACCTTGTCCCGCACCTGATCGCCGAAGGACGCGCCGCCCAGCCCGTCGAACGGATCGGGCAGGCCGTCGAACAGGCGCTCCAGTTCGTTGGCCTCGGCCCGCTCCGCCGCCTTGGCCACCCGTTGGACGAGCCGCTGGTCGATGACGCCCAGCACCGCGGCGTCGATGGCGTGGTGCCGGTGATCGCCCCGGTTCTTGAGGTTCGCGTCGGACAGGATCCTGTTCAGCCCCCAGCGCGCCCGCAGCAGCGCCGTCAGCCGGCCGGGCGCCACCCGGACCTTTTCCAGCGGCAGGATGCTGCCGAGATACTGCCGGGCGATGCGCGACAGATGCCGGGTTTCGACAAGCTGGCGGGCCAGGAAACCCTTCTCGCCGTCGAATCGCTCCATGGCGTCGGGCAGGAAGCGCCAGCGTTTGTTCGGGGGCAACTGCGCCGCCCGTTCGGCGATGCCGGCCCAGCCGTACCCGTCCACCGGAACGGCGCCGAACGCTTCCCATGGCGAGCGGTTGCGCTTGAAGCGGTTGGCGGCGCGCACGCAGACGATCTTGTTGTCGGCGCCGTCGCTCAGCGTCCGGCTGAAGGGCAGGATGTGGTCAATGTCCACGTCGCCGCGCAGCAGGCGCGTCAGGCTGATGACCTCGCCGCTGTAGACGCACACGCGGGCCAGGCCATGCTGGGGCAACTCCTCCCACAGCCGCAGGCGCAGGAGCGACTCGGCCTTCACCTCGACGCCGAGTTCCCGCAGTTTCCGCGCCCGTTCCTCGTTCTTCCGCTGGTTCTGCGCCTGTTCGCGCTGGGTCCGGTCGCGTTCGTCGCGGCTCTGCTTCAGGTCGCGGGCCAGTTCGACGACGATCTCGTCCGGCTTGCCCCAGCGTTCGATGATGCGGTTGACCAGCTTGCGCAGCTCGTTCAGGCCGATGTGGACGGTCGGGTTGGGAAAGCGCCCCAGCCGCAGTTCCGGCGGGTCGTCCGGCTCGCCGGTGCCGAAGGCGATGAAGCGTTCCAGCGGCTCGCCATAATAGGGCAGGGCGTCGCGCAGCCTGTCCGGGCGGAAGTCCGAATGGTGGAGGCCCAGCGCCTCGACCGCCTCGCTGTAGGTCAGGTGGCGGTCGCGCATCAGGGGGACGATCGCCTCCAGCGCCTTTTCGCTGAGGCGGCAATAGCCATCGGGCAGGCCCGGCCGTTCCGCGGTGATGGTGGCCACCTCCCGGCTCAGGCCCAGTTCCGACTCCAGCCAATCGGCCAGTTCCCCCGCGTCCTCGCTGTCGAGCAGGCGGCCGACGACGGCGCGCTGGCGGTCCGGCGGCAGGGCGTGCCACGCGGCACCGATGCGCCGCCTCTTGCCCTTGTCGGCGGACAGGGCATCGGCAACGGCGTCCCCCTTCAGCCGGTCGCGTTTGCCGTCGTCCAGGTTGATCGCCACGTCGGACGGCAGCTTCAGTTCCTTGGCCAGGGTCTTGAAGGACAGGTCGCCCTTGCGGCACAGCCGGTCGAACAGGCTGGCGGTCTGATCGGGCGTCAGGCCCCAGGCGGCTTCACCCGGCCGGTTGAAGCGCAGGTTGGCAAGTTCCGTCAGGATGCGGAACTGCTGGGCGATGGGCAGCGCCCAGGGCGCGCGCTCCTCGGCCGGGAAGAGGGTGCATTTACCGGGCCGCACCGGGCGCAGCGGGCGCTGGTGGAAGATGATCGACTCGACCCGGTCCCACTGTGCCGCCGACAGAGCCGGGTGGTGCGGGGCCTGCGCGGCGCGGATCGCCTGGAACTCCTCCCGGACCAGGGCGCGGTCGGGGTAGAAGCCATAGAAGGCCTTGGCGCCGCTGCCGGTCACCCGTGCCCGCACCGGCTGGCGCTTGGCGTGCCGTTCGGCGAGCCACGCCCCCAACGTTGCCGTCCCGCTTTCCTGAAGCTGGGTCTTCAGGGCAGAGACGCCGGTCTTGATCTTGCCGGCCTCGGACTCCTCGCCGCCGGCCTTGCGGTTGCTCTTGAAACCGCGCCGCTGGTTCAGGTGGAACAGGGCACGGCCAAGTTCCAGCACCGTCAGAGGTCTCACCAAGGCTTGCGCGCGCAGGGGATAGGGATCGGTGTGTTCCAGGGCCTTGCGCGCGTCCCTGTCCGCCGGCATCAGGCCGGCGGCGACCAGCGCGGTCATCAGGACCGCGCGCCGCCGCAGATAGCGGTCGCGCCGCCGCCGCATCGAACGGGCCAGCCGGCGGTCGGCGGCCAGCGACTCCTGGGATTGGGGGTCGCGCCCGTCGGGGAAGATCCGCACCCCCATCCGGCGCACCGCGCAGGGCCACCCGTCACCGTTCAGATCAAGCAGGCAGAAGCCGATGCTGCTGGTGCCGAGATCCAGGGCGAGGCGGTAGCGGGGGCGTTCGGACACAGTGGACCTCCTCCAGAGCGGGTCGTTCGGAAAACATTCTCTTTAAAAGAGAATATTATCGCAACATGCTCGCCGAATTCCCGGCACCGAAAGCATTCGATGCAGTCTTGACGCGTGTCCGGTTCCGTGGAATTCTAAGAATGGAATGACAATTTCCTTGCTTAGCCGCTGGGGGATCGGGGTCCTTCTGTTAACACGTCGCAGGGGTTCGCCCCTGACGGCACAAGATGTGCGGCGGGCTTCGGCCCGCCGCGTTCTTTTTGGGGATCGGGCCGCTGTTGAGCTTTGCTGCATCGCAGCAACAGTTGCAGTGACATTCCAGCAACACATCGGTGTGTTTCCCTGGACAAAGCGGGGCCATCCCGCCACTTTAGCCGACGTCTTTCGTGATCCTGGCGTCTGGCGATCTCCCGTGCTGTCCGCGTTCCGCCCTGCCGCTTGTGCGGCCTTGCTGTTGTTTGCCGTCGGCGCGGGCATGCCCGCAGCCGCGGCGGAAACGCGTGGCGCCCCCGCATCGGACCCGCGGCTGACCACCGCCCCCTGCTGGTTCTCGGTGCCCGAGGGGGAAGAGGCCACCTGTGCCACGCTCGCCGTGCCCGAACGCCGCGACCGGCCCCAGGGGCGGATGCTGCACCTGCCCGTCGCCATCCTGCACGCCACCGACGGTCCCCCCCAGCCCGACCCGGTGATCTATGTGGAGGGGGGGCCCGGCGCCTCCGTCTTCGGGGTGGGCGAACCGGCGGAAGAGCGGATGGAGGGGTGGTGGGACGCCCTGGCCCCGCTGCGCCGCACCCGCGACATCGTGCTGTTCGACCCCCGCGGCGTCGGGCGGGCCGAGCCGGAGACCAATTGCCCCGAGCTGGACACGCTTGCCGGGCGCTCCGCCACCACCCCCGATACCAAGGAGCCCGATGCCAAGGAGGGGGAAGAGGCGGCGGAACGGGCGGCCCTCACCGCCTGCGCCCAGCGGCTTCAGGCCGCGGGCGTCGATCTCGCCCAGTTCTCCACCCCCACCGCCGCCGACGATCTGGCCGATCTCGCCCGCGCCGTCACCGCCGGGCGCGGCGGGGGCAAGGTCAATCTGCTGGCCGTCTCCTACGGCACCCGCGTCGTGCTGGAGCTGCTGCGCCGCCACGGCGCAACGGTGCGGGCCGCCGTTCTCGATTCCGTCTATCCCCCCGACATCAACGCGCGCGAGGACGAAGCGTGGCTGTCCTACCGCGCGTTCCGGCGGCTGTTCGACGATTGCGCCGCCAGCCGGCCCTGCCGCGCCGCCTTCCCCAACCTGGAAAAACGGGTGCTGGATCTGGTGCCGGCCCTGAACCGTTCCCCCATGGCCGTCGCCGTCGGGGATTCCATGGTGCCCCGCACCATGATGCTGGACGGGCGCCGCCTGCTGACCGCGACGCTGGAGCTGATGGCCGAGGGCGACAGCCTGGCCCGCCTGCCCCTGGCGCTGGACCGCGCCACCCGCGGGCGGCCCGAACGGCTGGCCCGCGACGCGCCGCCGCTGGCCATCGGCGACCCCGACACGGCGGAGGGCATGGCCTTTTCCGTGGAATGCCGCGAAACCGTCAACCCGGCGGACCCGGCGCGCGTGGCCACCAACCGCCAGCGCTGGGCCCCCTATGGGTCCGCCGGGGCCGGCGACACCGGCCAGCGGGTCTGCGCCCTGTGGCCCGCCGGGGTGCAGGACGCCGCCGAGCGCCTGCCCGTGGCCAGCACCGTGCCGGTGCTGCTGCTGTCCGGCGCCTATGACCCGGTGACGCCGCCGGAATGGGGGGAACGCGCCGCCGCCACCCTGCCCAACAGCCGCCATCTGGTGTTCCGCGCCGCAGGCCACGGGGTGACGGCGACGGATGGCTGCGCGCTGGAGACGGCGGGCGCGTTCATCGAGCAGCCGGATCCGGCGCGGGTCATCGCCTGCCGGTCCAGCCTGCAGCCGCCGCGGTTCGAGACGCGGTAGGGGTCAACGGGGCCGCCGCCCCGGACCCGTCAGGCTTTATCAGAATTCCCTGACCGTTTCCTCCACCGCCAGGAAGGCGGCGATCACGGCGGGATCGAAACGGGCGCCGGCCTGGGCGCGCAGCTCGGCCATCGCCTGATCGTGGCCCAGCGCCGGACGGTGCGGACGGGGAGAGGTCATGGCGTCGTACGCATCGGCCACCGCCACGATGCGGGCGGCCAGCGGAATATCGGCGCCCGCCAGCCCCTCGGGGTAACCGGTGCCGTCCCAGTTCTCGTGATGGTGGCGTGCGATGTCCACCGCCAGATGCAGATAGGTGCGGCTTTCCGCCAGATGGGCCGCCCGCTCCAGCAGGCGCCAGCCGTGGTTGACGTGGGCGCGCATGGCCTTGCGCTCGTCCTCGGTGAACAGGCCCGGCTTCTCCAGCACCGCCGGGTCCACCGCGGCGTTGCCCACGTCGTGCATGATCGCCGCCAGACCGATGGTTTCCACCATGCCGGTGTCCAGGTCCGGGTGCCCGCCCGTCTCCGCCATGTGGCGGGCGATGGTCTCGGTCACCGCGGCGATGCGCAGGGTGGGTTCGCCGCGCCCTGCCGCCGGGACGGGCGCGGGGGACGGGGCGTCGTGGCGCTCGGCCATCTCGGCCAGCAGCAGCAGCGTCCCTTCCTGCGCGCGGCGCAGTTGTTCGAAGGCGTAGAGATTGTCGAACCCCACCGAGATTTTGCCGCAGAACACCTCGATCAGTCGCCGGTCCAGGTCGGACAGAGGACGGTCGGAGCGCAGATAGACCACGTTCTCCCGGTCGTTGGGGGTGCGGATGTAGAGCGTGCAGTGATCGGGTTCATAGATGTTCGCATGGGTTTCCAGGCACCGCACCACCGACGCCATCACCGGCTCGTCGATGTGGTCGAGCGCCGGTTCGTTGATCAGCGACTCGAACCGCCCCGACCCGGCCAGCACATAGAGGCCGTCGCGGGTGCCGCCGATCACCGACCCGCGCTGAACGCACAGGATGGCATCCGGCCCCACCCCCAGGATCGCCGAAAGCTGGGTCAGAACCCCGGCGGCGAACAGCTTCATCGACCGCGCCTTGAACAGCGACGACGACGCCTCGATAATCTTTTCCAGGCCGCGGCGGTTGGTTTCCAGCGCCGTGATGTCCTCGTACGACCGCAGCGCCGCCACCGTGGTGGTGAAGAGCTGCTGGGCGGTCAACTGCGTCTTGGCCTTGTAGTCGTTGATGTCGTAGTCGAGGATCACCGCCCGTTCCGGCGCCTGCCCCGGCTGGCCGGTGCGCAGGATGATGCGCACGTGGCGGTTGCGCAGCTCCTCGCGGATGTGGTGCACCAGCTTCAGCCCGGCGTCGTCGGTTTCCATCACCACGTCCAGCAGGATGATGGCGATGTCATCCTCGCGGGCCAGGATGGCGCGGGCCTCCGCCGCGGAATAGGCGGAGATGAAATGAGCCGGGCGCCCCTTGTACTCGAAATCGGCCAGGACGAGCTTGGTGATGGAGTGAACCTCCGGCTCGTCGTCCACGATCAGCATCTTCCAGCGCGGCGCCGGATAGGCGGGCGGCCGGTCCTGCGCCGGATCGTGATCGTCAAGAAACAGAAGGTCGTCGTCGCCGTTCATCGTCCCCATCCCGCTCTGGCGGTCCCGCCGGCCGCTTCACAGGCGCAACGCTAACACGGCATGCACGAATATTCGACCTTTCCGCAGGAAAAACGGAGCGCCCCCGCCCCGTTTTCCACCGGATGCCGGTCCCGGCCCCCGCGGGACGGTCACGCCGAGCCGGACCGCCGCAACTTCCCCGCGGTCTCGTTGATGATGCCCGACACCTTTTGCGTCTCGATCACCACCTGCTGAACGCTGGAGGCGATTTCCCGCGTCGCCGCGTCCTGCTCCGTCACCGCGGCGGAGATGGCGGAGGAGATTTCGCCCACCTTGCGGATCACCTCGCCGATGGTCTTGATGGCGGCGACGGCGTTCTTCGCCTCCTCCTGCACCGCCGACACCTGGGCGGTGATGTCCTCGGTGGCGTTGGCGGTCTGTTTCGCCAGGGTCTTCACCTCGTTGGCGACCACGGCGAAGCCCTTGCCGGCCTCCCCCGCGCGGGCCGCCTCGATGGTGGCGTTCAGCGCCAGAAGGTTGGTCTGGGCGGCGATGGAATTGATGAGCTGCACCACCTCGCCGATGCGGTCGGCGGCGACGACCAGGGCCTGCACCGTGGTGTTGGTGCGTTCCGCTTCCGCCGAGGCGGCGGCGGAGGCATGGGCGGAATCGTTCACCCGGTGGCTGATTTCGCTGATGGACGAGGCCAGTTGCTCGGCGGCGGAGGCGACGGTCTGGGCGGTGCCGGTGGCCCCTTGCGCGACGGCGGACACGTCGGCCTCCAGCGTGGTGGTGAGCTGGTTGATGTCCTTGCGCCGCTGGGCTTCGGCCTGCTGGCGGTTCTCCTCCGCCTCCTTTTGCGCGTGGATGTCGATCAGCGAGCCGCAGGCCCGCAGCGCCGTGCCGTTGGCATCGCGGGCAACACCGCCGATGGCGCGGAACCAGCGGTACGACCCGTCCCGCACCCGCAGGCGGTAGGTGACGTCATACCCCACCCGGCCCGTCCGGTCGTTCAGGCACGCGCCGAACGCCTGGAAGGTAGGCGGGGCGTCGTCCGGGTGCAGGCGGTCGGCCCACGATCCCACCACATTGGGGAACCCCTGGGTGTCGCCGTGGGAAAACCCCAGCAGCCGGCGGAACTCGTCCGACCAATGCCAGATGCTCTTCGGGTGCATGGGATCGGCGTTGTGAAGCCGCGCATCCCACAGCCCGACCCCGGCATAGACGGCCAGCAGAGCCGCCCCTTCCGCCTCGTTCCTTTCCTTGTCCACGTCGATCAGGGCGCCGCAGGCCCGGTGGGCCACCCCGCTGGCGTTGCGCGCCACGCCGCCGACCGCGCGGAACCAGCGGTACGACCCATCCTTGACCCGCAGGCGGTAGGTGACATCGTACTGGTAGCGCCCGGTGCGGTCGGCCAGACAGGCGCTGAACGCATCGAAGGTCGGCTTCGCATCCTCGGGATGAAGCCGGTCGGACCATGACGCCATCACATTGGGAAAGCCCTGGGTGTCGCCGCGTTCGAACCCGGCCAGCCGGCGGAACTCGTCCGACCAGCGCCATTCGCTTTTGGGATGCGCCGGATCGCCATCAAACAACCGGGCATCCCAAAGGCCAACGCCGGCGTTATGCCCCAACAGATCCAGCAACTCCCGGTCGTTGGCGCTCTGCTCCTCGTTACCCCGCCTGAAGAACATCATTGCCCCCTCTACCCTTTTTCCGATCCTGCCCCGACCGAGAATCCCGTCAGGTCGAAATTTTATTTCTTAAAAGAAAAAACAAAAACAAAAGGGAAAAATGTCACCCTATGAGTAGGGGATATTCAGATTACATGCAATTTTTCCAAATGCTGCTTAGCAATATACCCCTGATCAGGGGGGCTTGCACGGCATCAAAGATATCTCAACACAAACCGAATGCAATAGAGCCATCGCCAAATATCATCGGGCGATACCATCACTTCAAAATATTTCAGTGTCTGAATGAAATGCCGGTCAGAACGTGGTGAGCGGCATCAGGGTGCAGCCGCGGCCCCGCTTGGCCAGTTCGGCGCACGCGGTGCCGGTCTGGGCGCGGGTAAAGGGGCCGATGCCGGTGGCGAAGCTGACCGTGCGGCCCGACACCCGCGGCCAGACCATGGGCGGCACGTCGCGGAACTGCAGCCCCGGACCGGCCACGAACTCGTTCCAGGCGTTCAGCGCCTCTTCGTACGTGGGATATTCGCCGATGCGGATGGCGACCTGCGGCCCCTTTTCCATGGGCGGCAGGGTGCGCTGGGGATAGGCCGACGCCACCCCCATCAGGCCCGCCGCCGGGGCCGACGCCGTGCCCACCCCCGGAACGATCAGATCCACCTGCCCCGACGAGAATCCCAGGAACCCCGCCACATCCCCCTTGTTCAGCGTCACCGTGGGCTTCTTCTTCTCCACGCTGGGCAGGGTGGCCTTTGTGGTGCGGGTGGCGACCATGTAGCCGCGCACCGGCATTCCCGCCCCGCCGTTGCTGGACACCGCACGGGTCCAGGCGTCCAGCGGCACCAGCGCGCCGGTGGTGGCGCTGGTGGCGGGGCCGTCCTTGCCCGTCTCCTTCCCCACCGTCTTGTCGGCGGCGGCGGCGCGGCGCTGCTCGGCCTTTTCCTCCTTCTCCACGCCGGCGATGACGAAGGCGGGGTCCAGCGCGTCCCACGGCACGTAGCCGATGGGCTGGCCGCCGATGGCGACCTTGGTCCAGGTGGTGCCGCGGGGGGTGTCGAGGGCGTTGAGGTGCTTGCCCTCCTTCAGCGTCATGATGATGCGCGAATCCTCGCGGGGGAGGATGCGCACCTCCACGTCGCGGTTCAGCACCGCCTCCCCTTCGATGGGCGCGTTGATGGACGCCGGGCTTTCCGCCCGCACCGGCACCGCGGCAGCGGCCAGGGTTGCGGCCAGCACGGCGGCGGCCAGCGCATGACACGGCCGGACGCTCATGCCGCCAGCACCGCCAGCAGGGTTTCGCCCAGCGCGCGGGCCGGCGGCGGCGCCACGTCCAGCCCCAGCAGCACGATGTCCACCGGCGGCAGCGGCGGCAGGCCGCAGTCGTCCCCCAGCACCAGCAGGCCGGGGGGCACGGTGCAGGCTTCCAGCGGCGTCAGCGCCACCCCGCCCAGCACGGCGCCGTGGATGGCGACCACGCTGTCGGAGATGAAGGCCGGGCGCCACGCCCGCCCGGCGGCGGCGAGCGCGGCGATGGTGGTGCTGCGGCACACGCACCCCTCGGGGAACACCGCCAGCGGCAGGGGATCGGCGGCGCTCAGACCGGTGGCCGACGGGGCGGCGGTCCACACGAGCTGTTCCCGCCGCACGCGGATGCCGTCGCCGGCCACCCCGTCCATCACCGGGCGGGTGATGAGGGCCAGGTCATAGGCCCCCTCCTCCACCGCAAGGGCAAGGTCGTTGGAATTGTCGCACACCACCTCCACCGGCTGGTGCGGGTGGCTGGCGGCGAAGCGGGCCAGGACGGGGGGCAGCAGCAGATAGGCGTAATCGTCGGGGGTGCCCAGCCGCAGGGGCCGCTGCGGCGCCCGGCCGGTGCCGAGATTGGCCATCACCTCGTCGTTGAGCGACAGCATGCGCCGGGCATAGGCCAGCAGCGTCTCCCCCTCCCCCGTCAGGCGCACGCCGCGGGTGTCGCGGGCGAACACGCGGCAGCCCAGCGTCTCCTCCAGCCGGCGGATCTGCTGGCTGACGGCGCTTTGGGTGCGGTACAGGGCATCGGCCGCACGGGTGAAGCTGCGCGTCTCGGCGACGGCGACGAAGGCCCGCAAAAGATCGGTGTCGAGATTGGCCGGCATGGCCGCCATTCTTGCCAGACCCGCCGGGGGACGGCAAGGGGAGCGTCCCATCCCCGGTCAAGGCCGGCGGGCGGATCCGTGACGGCAAAGCCTCATCACGCCCCGTGATAAGTGCATTAGCCCTATTCGTTTCAAAAAATCCGCCGGCAGCGGCAGCCTGGGCCGACCCGACCCTCTTGGTTCACGGAAAACGGCCATGCTGTTCGATGCCCTGACCACCGTCACCACCCTGGCCGCCCGCCTGCCCGAGCCGGCGCGCGATGCCCCGCCCCCACCCCCGGCCCCGCGGCGCAAAAAGGAAAAGCCGCCGGCAGCCTGGGCGGTGCTGCTGGCGGCCTTGGCCCCGTTGCTCACTCAGATGCAGGGGCGGATGTAGGGGCGGTTGATCTCCCACAGCTCGTCCAGGATGTGGACGGCGGCGTCGGTGGAATTGATCACCGGATCGAGCAGCAGCGCCTGAAGCGCCATCTCCTTCGATCCATGCACCGCGGCTTCCACCGCCATCTGCTGCACCCCGGCCTGGACCGTCAGCAGCCGGGCGCAGGCGTCGGGCAGCGGCCCCAGCGACACCGGGTGCACCCCGGCGGCATCGGCGATGACCGGCACCTCCACCGCCAGATCGGCCGGCAGGTTGGGGATGGTGCCGCGGTTGCAGACCACGCCCGATTCCACGAAGCGCTTGCTGTTCTGCAGGATGCCGGTGATGACGTGGATGGCCCGGTCGCCCCACGAGGGCTGCAGCCAGTCCTCCGGCACCGGGATCTCTTCGCGGATCACCCGGTCCATGTGGCCCATCAGCCCGGCCCGGTCGCGGGCGTCCTGTTCGAAGTTGAAGCCGTGCTCGCCCCCTTCCCAGCCATAGGGCAGGTATTCGCCCGTGTGGTCGTCGGAGCAGGTGGGCCACAGGCCGAAGCTGCGGAACAGCTTGCGCGTCAGCGGCGTGAAGGCCGGGTCATGGTCCTTCTCCCGCTCCCGCAGCAGGGGATAGAGGTCGCGGCCCGTGGCGCGGTCGCGGATGTGCAGCAGCCATTGGAAATGGTTGAGGCCCGCCCCCCAGCAATCCACGTCCTTTTCCGCCATGCCCAGGATCTGGCAGATGAACCAGCGGGCCAGGAAGATGCCGTGGCACATGCCCATGGACCGGATCGGGCTGTAACGGCTGAGCGCCAACACCACCCGGCTTTCCGGGTTGGACAGGTTGATGAACAGGGCGTTGGGGCACAGCTCGTGAATGTCGCGGGCGATGTCGAAGATCAGCGGCAGGGTGCGCAGGGTGAAGAACAGCCCGCCGGGGCCGCCGTTTTCCCCCAGCGTGTGGCGCACGCCGTGCTTCTTCGGCACCTCGAAATCCAGCCTCCACAGGCGGTTGCGGTCGATGGCCACCGCGTTCACCACGAAATCCGCCCCCGGCAGCGCCGCCCGGCGGTCGGTGGTGTGTTCGATGGTGATGCCGGCCCCCGACACGGCGTTCATCCGCCGGGCCAGGGCGGTCATGCGCTCCAGAGCTTCGGCGTTGGTGTCCACCAGCACGACGGTGGACCCGGCCAGCTCGCCGCAGGTGAACATGTCCTTGTACATGCTGAGGCCGAAGGCAGCGCTGCCGGCCCCGAGAAAGACGATCTTGCCGGTGTTGAGCGGTTGGGTCATCCAGCCCCCCTTCATGCGCTGCGGCAGACGCGAGTTGCGCTGCAACATAATGATTTCACTGCATTTTTTCCGATGATACGCCTCTTGGCGCCCGGCGCAACGAAAACACGCCCCCGCGTGGCAGCCCGCCGCAGGGCGGCGCGTGCGGCAGGGCCGTCAGGGAGCCTTCAGGGTGCTTTCCGACAGCGGGATGACGGTGCGGGCAAGGTCGCGCCCGACCATCCAGCCGGGCTTTTCCCGGGATTCGCACGACATGGACCGCAGGCGAAGGGCCTGGGTGTCCGTCAGCGGGCGGTCCCAGTTGAAGATGACGCAACGCTCACCATCCGGGCCCCGCATCTCCCCATCCTCCTGGGCGGGGTAGTTGCCGAACTCGCTGCCCGAACCGTTGGCGAAATTCAGCGGAAGGGAACCGGTCCCCGGCGCGCATCCCGCCAGGACCAGCGTTGCACAGACCACAGCCAACCGTTTCATCGGCGGTTCTCCCCTCGTCTTTTTCCGAGCGGAGGCTGGGCGGTGAAAGCGGCGGTTTTGCGGCTGGAATTGTGGCGGAATTCGTCAGGGGCGCCGGGCTTGGGCGGGCCTCTTGGCAGAGACCGGCGGCAATGGTCCCGGCACGCACATCCAGACGCTGACGGCGCGGATGATGGCCGGCAACAGCACGGCCCTCAGGGACGGAAGGGAAGAAGACATGGCGGACACCCGGCGGCGGGATCGGTGGACACATACCGTTGCATGAACAGAATACGATAGGGTACAAAGTATTCTATATTTATGACTTATCAAATACGATAAATGGAGAAGATTTTCAACATATATGTCAAAGTCAATTCACGGCAGGCATTCTTTTTGATATTTGCTTAGTATTTTTAATTAATCAATCAAGCGGAAGGGTTAAGTTCTTTTAAGATGTTATGCCGGGCGCCCCCGGCGATGCCCGGCACACCCGCACCCAGCCCGCCCCGGCTCCCCGCGGCTTTTCCACCCATGGCGCGCGGGCGGGGTTTCGGGCATGCTTTCCCGTCCCAACGCCGACCGTCCGAGGGACAACCGACCATGGCCGCCATCACCTTTCCCCCCGGCTTCCTCTGGGGTGCTTCCACCGCCGCCTATCAGATCGAGGGGGCCATCCACGCCGACGGGCGCGGACCGTGCGTGTGGGACACCTACACCGCCGCCGGGCGCATCCAGGACGGCAGCAGCGCCGCCGTCGCCTGCGACCACTACCACCGCTGGCCGGAAGACGTCGCATTGCTGAAGGATGCCGGCTTCAACGCCTACCGCTTTTCCATCGCGTGGCCGCGCATTCTGCCCACCGGCACCGGGGCGGTGAACGCGGCGGGGCTGGATTTCTACGACCGGCTGGTGGACGCGGTGCTGGAAGCGGGCATCCGTCCCATGGCCTGCCTCTACCACTGGGATCTGCCCCAGCCGCTGGAGGACCGCGGCGGCTGGCAGAGCCGGGAGATCGTCGGCCCCTTCGCCGACTACGCCCGCATCGTCACCGCCCGTCTGGCCGACCGGGTGAAGGACTGGATGATGCTGAACGAGCCGAACGTGGTCGCCACCCACGGCTATGGCACCGGCGAGCACGCCCCCGGCCACCAGTTCGGCGAGGCCGGCATCCTGAAGGCCCTGCACCACCAGAATCTGGCGCAAGGGGCGGCGCTGCGCGCCATCGCGGCGGAGCATTCCGGCCTGACGCTGGGCACCGTCATCAACCTCCAGCCCTGCCGGGCCGAGGACGACAAACCCGAGAACGCCGCCGCCGCCGTCCGCTGGGACGCGGTGTGGAACCGGGTGGCGCTGGACGGCGTGCTGAAGGGGGAATTCCCCGCCGTGCTCGCGCCTTATGCCGAGGGCATCGTCCAGCCGGGCGACCTGGAGGCCGTGCGCTACCCCATCGACCTGCTGGGCATCAACTACTACTCCCGCATGACCATGAAGCACGAGGCGGGACGGCTGTTCGACGTGTGGTGGGGCGATGCCCATTGCGACCGCTGGACCGCCATGGCGTGGCCGGTGCAGCCCGACGGGCTCTATGACCTGCTGGCCCATTTCCGCGACGATTACGGCAACCCCGCCGTGTTCGTGGCCGAGAACGGCGCCGCCTATGACGACGTGGTGGAGGCCGACGGCCGGATCCACGACGCCGAGCGCGTGGCCTTCCTGCGCGACCATGTGGCGGCGGTGGGCCGGGCGCTGGCCGACGGCTGCAACGTCAAGGGCTATCTGTGCTGGAGCCTGCTGGACAACTTCGAATGGGGCTTCGGCCTGTCCAAGCGGTTCGGCATCGTGCGCGTCGATTACGACACCCTGGCCCGCACGCCCAAGGACAGCTACCGCTTCCTCAGCACCGTGGCGAAGAGCGGGGTGGTCGAGGCATAAGGCACACGCCAAGGATGTGAAATAATCCGGTGACCTTTCACCGGATGAAACCAATCCTTCCGTCCCCGGCGGCCATTCTTCCTTCCCATCCGGGAAGCAGGAGGGCCGCCGTCCCCCTCTCCCTCCGGTTGCGGCGCAGCATTCGTATGCGGCGGATCACTCCCCTGTTTGGGACATGCGGGTGTTGGTATAGGGTGGCTGGCAGGTTCGGTGGAATTTGACGGAAATGATCGGCAGGATTCCTTCAAGGGTCAAATCCAAGGCGATGATCGGCTTCGCCCGGCGCTTTCTTGATCTGGCCGGGGGCTATTGGTCGGAAAAGGACCGCTGGGGTGTCCGGCTGCTGGCGGTGCTTCTGGGGATTCTCACCATGGGCATGGTGGTGGTGCCCATTCTGCTGAACCTGTGGAGCGAGCGTTTCTTCAATGCCCTGGAACAGCGGTCCATGGACCAGTTCATGGTCATGATCGCGGCGGTGTGCGGCATCATCGCCTTCAACATCGCCAACACGCTGGGGCATCTGTGGGTCAAGCGCCAGTTGCAGCTCGGCTGGCGGCAATGGCTGACGGCCAAGATGCTGGACGGCTGGCTGACCCGCGGGCGCCAGCACCAGATCACCTATATGGACGGCGACCACGACAACCCCGACGGGCGCATCGCCGAAGACATCCGTATCGCCACCGAATCCGCCATCGAACTGGCGCTGTCCTTCTCGTACTGCGTGCTGCTGCTGATCAGCTTCACCAGCATCCTGTGGACCCTCTCCGGCACGCTGGAGGTGAGCGTCGGCGTGACCGTAATCCCGGTGCCGGGGTATCTGCTGTACATCGCGCTGGCCTATGCCGCCCTGGGCACCACCATCGCGCTGATCATGGGCCAGCCGCTGGTCAAGGCCGCCAACCGCCGCCAGGGGTACGAGGCGGATTTCCGCTTCGGTCTGGCCGAGGTGCGGGAAAACGCCCAGCCCATCGCGCTCCTGCACGGGGAATCGGGAGAGCGCGGGCGGCTGACCGGCCTGTTCGCCGGGGTGCGCCAGGGCTGGCACATCCAGACCCACGCGCTGGCCAACATGATGATGTTCAGCGCCAGCTATTCGGTGCTGACCACCGCCTTTCCCATCCTGGTGACGGCCCCCCGCTACATTTCCGGCGCCATCACGCTGGGCGTGCTGATGCAGACGGCCCAGGCGTTCCAGCAGACGGTGCAGGCGCTGTCCTGGCCCATCGACAATCTGGCCCGCGCCGCCGAGTGGAAGGCGTCGGTGGAGCGGGTTCTGGGCCTGCACGACGCGCTGGAGCAGCTCGACCGCGAAATCGGCGGCGAAGGCACCGAGCGCATCCTGGTGGAACGCACCGACGATGCCCACAGCCTGACCTTCACCGGCGTGTCGATCACCGAACCGGGCGGGGAGCTGGTGCTGAAACCGTTCAGCACCGAGATCCTGCCCGGCCAGCGGGTGCTGATCACCGGCGATCCGCCGGCCGCCATCCGCCTGTTCCGCGCGCTGGCCCGCGTGTGGCCGTGGGGTGGGGGGCGGATCGCCCTGCCCGCCCACACGCGGGTGTTCTTCATGCCCGAACGCCCCTATCTGCCGCGGGCCAGCCTGCGCGCGGTGCTGGCCTATCCCGTCGATGGGGTGACGGTCAGCGACGTCAAGGCGGTGGCCGCGCTCAACCGTGTCGGCCTGAACCACCTGATCCCCCAGTTGGACGAGGTGGCGCCCTGGAACGAGGCGCTGGCCGTGACCGAGAAGCAGCGGCTGAATTTCGCCCGCCTGCTGGTGCGCCGGCCCGACTGGGTGTTCATGGAAAACACCACCGACGCCCTGGATCCCGCCAGCGAGGAGGCCATGCTGCGCCTGCTGGACGAGGAATTGCCCCACGCCACCGTGATGAGCATCGGCGACCACGAGGCCCTGGAGCGTCACCATCATCGGAAATTGATTTTGGAGCGGGCCAACGGCGCCGTCCGCGTGGTGGAAGGCACCTGCCACCGCAGCGGCGTCACCGAATTCAGCGACCCGGCGATGTGATCCCTATCGGATCGTCTGTTACCGGATCGTCTCGTTGTGGATGACCATCTCCACCGCAAGCTGGGCGGCGCAGAGATCTTCCAGCGCCGTGCCCACCGACTTGAACAGGGTGATCTGGTCGTAATAGCGCCGCCCCGCCCGCTCGCCGCGGGTGAGATCGTACAGGTCGCCCGCGATGTCGTCGGAGGTCAGGATGCCGGCGGCCATGGGCTGCACGATGTCACCCGCCTCCTTGCACGCTCCCTCGCGGGTATCCACGAACACGCGGGACCGGCGGATGCACTCGTCGTCGGCCTCGCGCATCTCGGGTGTGAAGCCGCCGATCAGGTCCAGGTGCTGGCCGGGCTGGAGCCATTCCCCGCGGATCAGCGGCTCCTTGGACAAGGTGGCGCAGGTGATGATGTCGGCCCCGCGCACCGCCCCTTCCAGGTCCGCCGTCGCCTCGATGCGGAACTTGGGCCGGTGGAAGCGGGACACCACCCGCTTGGCCTTCTCCACATTGCGTCCCCACACCAGCACATGGCGGATCGGGCGCACGGCGGCATAGGCCTCCACCAGTTCCGGGGCCAGCGCGCCGGTGCCCACCACCAAAAGCCGCTCGGCGTCGGGCTTCGCCAGATAGCCGGCCGCCAGAGCCGAGGCGGCGGCGGTGCGCCGCTTGGTCAGCGCCTGCCCGTCGATCAGCGCCTGCGGCACCCCCGTCTTGCCGTCCAGCAGCAGATAGACGCCCTGGACCGCCGGCAGATCCTTGGCCGCGTTGTCGGGGAACACCGTCACCACCTTGATGCCGATGCTGCGCCCGGTTTCCCACGCCGGCATCAGCAGCAAGGTGGCGTCGTCCGCGCCATAGGTGGGCACCGTGTGGTGATGGCGCAGCGGCACCTGCACCTCGGCGCGGAAGCTCTGGCGCAGCCGCTCGATCAGCATCCGGTGGTGCAGGACCGACCGCAGTTCGGCGCCGGTGATGGTGCGCATGGGCGAAGGCTCCTTGGGTGAGGCGGGGCGGATGGAACGGGCGGACCGAAAAAAAGAATGGGGGTGCCGGATCGCTCCGGCACCCCCCTTCGGGATCGGCTCGAACGGACAGCCCCCGTTCAATGCACGGTGGGCGAACCGGGCAGGGCCGCGGGCGCCGGAGCCGCCGCGACTGCCGGGGCGGCCGGAACCGCCGCGCGGGGCTGGCCCGACACCGGCTTGTTCAGCTCGGCCAGACGCTTTTCGGCGGTGGCGGCGCGCACCTGCGCGTCCTTCAGATCCCGTTCCAGGATCGCCACCCGGTCGGCCATCACCCGGCCGCGGCGGCGGTGACGCCCCTGCCCCAGCCACGTGATGACGCCGCCGAACACGAACCCGACCACCAGGAACACCAGCGTCGCCAGATAAACCGGCGCATCCACCGTGAACGGCGTGGGCCACAGGGAGAAGGTCACGATCCCCCGGTTGGAAACGGCGAACAGCACCGCCAGTACCGCAACGGGGATGGTCAGAATCAGGCTGAGATAACGCACGGGAAGGGGTTTCCTTATCGAAACAGGATCATGGCCGCCGGGCATACGCTCCGGCGGCTGTGTGGTCCACGCTTATTCATCCATGTTCAGCCGTTCGCGGAGCTGCTTGCCCGTCTTGAAGAAGGGCACGTACTTTTCCCCCACCGCCACCGATTCGCCGGTGCGCGGGTTGCGCCCCTGGCGCGCGTCGCGCCGCTTGACGGAAAAGGCACCGAACCCGCGAAGCTCCACCCGGTCCCCGCGGGACAGGGCATCGGAAATCTCATCGAAGATCGTGCCGACGATCCGTTCGATGTCGCGCTGGTAGAGGTGCGGGTTGCGTTCCGCGAGCCGCTGGATCAGCTCGGATTTGGTCATGGCGCCGTCGGTCCCCCCCCGGATGGCCGACGCGGGTTGCCGCACACATGTGCCGTATGGCTCCCCGCGCCCTGGTGCGGTCAAGCGTGCCAAAGCCGCCGGATCCCGTCAAGGTAAGCCTTTCAACCGCCACCGCTTTCCGCCAGCGGCACGGCACCGCAGGGGAAAAAGCCGCGCAGGATTGTGCCCGGCCCAACCGTATGTCTTTTCAGCAAATACCAGCCATTCGGGGAACGGCCTTTACGGAGGTACGGCTTTGGGTCAACAGTTGACCTGGAAATGGTTCAAATAGCAACAGAACCATTACAAGAAAAATAAAGAATCCTAGGGGCGCCACGTCTCATGACGAAGGGTCACGGCAATGATACGTACAAAACACGGTTTGGCGTTGCGCATTTATCTTGTTCTCGGGCTGCTGGCTTTTTCGGCCCTCGGTATCTCCGCGGTGGCATGGTACGCCGTCGGCGTTTACCAGAATAAGGTATTGGCCATTGAGAATGCCGCCGAACGTGCACTTTACGGGGAAAAGGCGAACAGCCTCATCATGGGGATCGTCGCGGAGTCCCGCAGCCTGTTCATGCCCCGCTCCCCCGCCGAAACCGAAAGCATCGCCCAGGGGCTGCTGAAAAGCACCGCCGCCCTGGACGATCTGATCAGGCGGTGGGAAACCGCGGTTCCCGCCGGCCGCCGCGGCGCGTTCGCCGATATCCGCGCCGCGGTGGCGGATTTCATCGCCGTCCGCACCCAGGTGGCCGACATCGCCCGCACCCGGGGCGCCGACGCCGCCCGTGAATTCGGCGAGAACCCCGCCAACCGCACCAGCCGCACCGCCCTGACCGCCCGGATCGAGGAGATCGCGGTCAGCAACCGCGCCGACATCGACACCACCGTCACCGACCTGCATCATTTCCAGGACCGGCTCGACGCCATTTTCGGCGGCGGCACCGTCGCCGTGGTTCTGGCGGTCATCGCCATCGCCGTGGTGATGGTCCGCCGCACCATCACCGGCCCCATGGCCGCCATCACCGCCGTGATCGCGGATCTGGCCGCCGGGCGCCGCGGCCTGACCATCCCCAGCCTGGACAAGACCGACGAGATCGGCGCGCTGGCCCGCGCCGCCGACGTCTTCCGCCGCAACAACGAGGACATGCTGCGCCTGCAGGAAGAGGCCGCCGCATCCCAGGCCCGCAGCGAGGAACAGCGCCGCGCCGTCATGGCCCAGATGGCCGACCGGCTGGAAAGCGCGGTGCAGGGCGTGGTGGAAACCGTCGCCGCCTCCGCATCCCAGCTCCGCACCAGCGCCCAGAGCCTGACCGGCAACACCGACGAGACCAGCCGCCGCGCCGAAAGTGCGGCCGCCGCTTCGGCCCAGACCTCCAGCAACGTCCAGACCGTCGCCGCGGCGACCGAGCAGATGGCCGCATCGGTCGCCGACATCGGGCGCCGGATCGCCCAGTCCACCCGCATCGCCGGCACCGCCGCCCAGCAGGCCCGCGACACCGACGCCATCGTCGGCAGCCTGGCCGACGCCGCGGGCCGCATCGGCGAGATCGTCACCCTGATCCAGAACATCGCCGGGCAGACCAACCTTCTGGCGCTGAACGCCACCATCGAGGCGGCGCGGGCGGGGGAGGCCGGCAAGGGCTTCGCCGTCGTGGCGTCGGAGGTGAAGAACCTCGCCAGCCAGACCGCCAAGGCCACCGAGGACATCGCCGCCCAGGTCGCCGCCATCCAGAACGCCACCGGCTCCGCCGTCACCGCCATGCAGGACATCGGCACCACCATCGAGCAGGTGAACAGCATCAGCACCGCCATCGCTTCCGCCGTCGAGGAACAGAGCGCCGCGACGTCCGAAATCGCCCGCAGCGTTCAGGAAGCCGCCGCCGGAACCCAGCAGGTCAGCACCGACATCACCACCCTGTCCGGCGCCGCCACCCGCAGCGGGGCCGAAGCGGCCCAGGTGCTGGACGCGGCGGGGGCCCTGCAGCAGCAGGCCGCCTCCCTGCGGCACGAGGTGGAACGGTTCTTGAGCGGGATACGCACCGCAGCGTAAGGATAAAGGCGGGGCGCTGCCCCGCCGGCCCCGCCAAGGGCCGGTGGCCCTTGGAACCCGATAAAGGGGGGGATGGTCATGGCGACGGTGCGGGAGGCGTTGGACGTCGCCGTGGAGTTGCATGGGCAGGGGCGGCTGGATGAGGCCGCCATCCTCTATGCCCGCATTCTGGAGGTGGAGCCGCGGCAGGCCGACGCGCTCCATCTGCTGGGGCTGCTGCATGGGCAGAAGGGGCAGATCGGACAGGCCATCGCCCTGGTGGCACAGGCCATCGGCATCGCCCCGGAGCGGGCCGTTTTCCACATCAACCACGCCAAGCTGACCGCCGCCGCCGGGCAGCCCCCTAAGGCCGCCGCCGGGCTGCGGCGGGCGCTGGCCCTCGACCCCGCCGCCGTGGAGGCGTGGGAGCTGATGGAAACCCACGCCCCGGCCAGCGCCCTGCGCCGGCTGGTCCGGCTGGGGCAGCCCCACCGCGCCGCCGATCTGGCCGCCGCCGGGCGGCAGTGTCTGCAACGGGGAGACGCCGCCGCGGCGCTGGCCTGCCTGTCGGGGGCCGTGGCGGCGGGGGCCGCCGATCCCGACACGCTGTTCGCGCTGGGCAACGCACGGCTCGATGCGGGGCAGGCGCCGGGGGCGGTGGCCGCCCTGGCCGCCACGCTGGCGCTGGTGCCGGCGTCCTACGCCGCCTTCTACAATCTGGGGGTCGCCGCCTTCACCGCCGGACGGCCCGAGACCGCCCAGCGCGCCTTCGCCCATGCCTTCGCCCTGCGGCCCGCGGATCTCGCCGCCGCCGAATACCGCGTGGCCGTGCTCCACGCCGCCCACCGGCTGGACGAGGCGGCAGAGGCCGGGGCCGCGCTGCTGGACATCAAGGACGCGCTCGCCACAGCCGCCGGTCACACCCTGCCCGCCTCACCAACCCCCGCCTCACCAACCGCGGACCGCACCCGCCGCACCCGGCGGATCATCGCCTTCAGCCTGTGGGGGGACCGGCGGGAATACACGCAGGGTGCGGTCGAGAACCTGCGGCTGGCGGCGGAATTCTATCCCGGCTGGACCTGCCGCCTGTATCACGACGCCACCGTGCCGGCCCCGGTGCTGGCGGACCTGGACGCCGCGGGGGCCGAACGGGTGGCGATGCCCGCCGGGTCCGCCGCCGTCACGGGCACCCTGTGGCGCTTTCTGGTGGCCGACGATCCCACGGTGGACCGGTTCCTGTGCCGCGATGCCGATTCCCGCCTGAACAGCCGCGAGCGGGCGGCGGTGGCGGCGTGGGAAGCCTCCCCCCACCCCTTCCACGTGCTGCGCGACCACGCGCTGCACACCGAGGTGATGCTGGCCGGGCTGTGGGGCGGGATGGCCGGGGTGCTGCCGCCCCTGGCGCCGCTGATCGAGTCTTACACGGCGGGGGGCACCGCGGCGGGCGGCGACCGGCTGCTGGACCAGCGGTTCCTGCGCGACGTGGTGTGGCCGGCCATCCGCACCCGCTGCCTGATCCATGATAGCGTGCACCCGCGCCACGGGGTTCCCCTTCCGCCTGTGCCCATCGACCCGCGCTTTGCCTTTACCCACGTGGGGGCCAGTGTGAAGAGCGTGGAATAGCTTCCCAGACAATCTTGACCCCGGTATGTTTCCTCTCCATGCCGTTCCACCCGCACCGCCCGTTTTCCGCCGCCCTGTGCCTTGCCGTCCTGGCGGCGGGGGGAATGGCGTCCGCCCCCACCCGGACGATGGCCCAGACGGCGGCCCCCGCTGCCACGCTCCGGCCCGGTGACGAGCGGCCGGCCCTGCCCGGTTTCACCGGCGGGCCGCCCGCCCTGGCCCTGCCGCCGCCGCCCGCGGCCACCCGCCCGCCGGCCATCGGCGCCGGGCCGCTGTTCACCCTGGCCGGCGTCACCCTGTCGGGCAGCACCGTCCTGACCCAGGACGAGGTGCGCGCCGCCGCCGCCCCCTATCTGGGCCGCGCGGTGGGGGCCGGGGAGCTGGACGAGCTGCGCCGGGCGCTGACCGCGCTTTATGTGCAGCGGGGCCACGTCAACAGCGGCATCGTTCTGCCCGACCAGACCATCACCAACGGCATCGTCACCTTCCAGGCGGTGGAAGGGCGGCTGGAGACGGTGACGGTCAACGGGCTGTCGCGCCTGTCCCCGGATTACATCGCCCGCCGGGTGGAACCCGCCGCCGGCCCGCCGCTGGACGTGGCCCATCTGCGCGACCGCATCGAGATCCTGCTGGACGACCCGCTGGTCGAACGGCTGGACGCGCGCCTCGGCCCCGGCCCCCGCCCCGGCAGCAGCGCGCTGGACGTGACGGTGGAGGAGGCCCCGCCGCTGGGCGGCACCCTTACCCTGTCCAACGAACGCTCCCCCGCGGTGGGGGGGCTGGTGGCCCGCGGCGACGGGGTGATCCGCAACGCCACCGGCTGGGGCGAGCTGGTCAGCCTGCGTCTGGCCCGCGCCCAGGGGCTGACCAACACCGCCGCCGGGGTGGAGGTGCCGGTCACCGCCACCGACACCCGCCTGCGCCTGTCGGTGGACCACCAGCGCTCCCGCATTGTCGAAGCCCCCTATTCGTCTTTGGACATCACCGCCCGCACCACCACGGTGGAGGCGGGGGTGACCCAGCCGCTGTACCGCACCGGGCGGGAAACCGTGGCGGTGGGGCTGTCGCTGGCCCGGCGGTTCAGCGAGAACTGGCTGTTGGGCGAACGCTTCGCCTTTTCCCCCGAATCCGACGACGGGGTGACCCGCTTCACCGTGCTGCGGCTGTCCCAGGACTGGACACGGCGCGGCGACACCACCGTGTGGGCGGCGCGGTCGGTCTGGTCGCTGGGCGTGCCGCTGTTCGGCAACACCCGCCGGCCCGGCACCCCCGACGGACGCTTTTCCGCATGGCTGGGACAGGCGCAGGTGGCCCACCGCTTCGGCGATGCCACCGGCGACGGCGGGGCGGAGGCGATTTTCCGCACCGACGCCCAGTTCGCCAACGGCCCCCTGCCCGCCATCGAGCAATACGCGGTGGGCGGCATGGCCAGCGTGCGCGGCTACCGCGAGAATTTGCTGACCGGCGACAACGCCGTGGTGTCGTCGGTGGAGGTGCGGCTGCCCATCACGCATCTGGCCCTGGACGCGGAATCGGCGGGAACGGTGCGGCTGGCGCTGTTCGCCGATTACGGGCGTTCGTTCAACAGCGGGCGCGACACCACCGGCCCCGGCTGGATCGCCAGCGCCGGCACCGGCCTGCTGTGGGCGCCCACCGGGTGGACGCAGGCCGCGCTCTACTACGGCCACGGCTTCCGCCGGGTGGAGGTGCCGGGGCGGCGCGACATGCAGGACCGCGGCGTGCATTTCCGCCTGACCATCGCCCCGCCATCCCCGTCATAGCCGTCACACCCGCCGTTGCGGGCACAACAAAAAGGGGCGGCCCTTGCGGGACCGCCCCTTTTCTCGTCAACCTGGAAACCGTCGGATGGAACGGTCAGGCTGCCTTGCTCACCTGTGCGGCGTCGGCGAACAGCTTCAGCATCTGTTCGATGAACACCGGCAGATCCTCCACCGAACGGGCGGTGACGGTGTTGGCATCGACCACCACGGATTCATCGACGGTCATGCCGCCGGCGGCTTCCACCGCGTCCTTGGAAAGGTCCATGGCCGTCACCTGGCGCCCGCGCATCTTGCCCGGCACGGCCATCAACTGGATGCCGTGGTTGATGGCGGCGATCGGCTTGCCGGCATCGAGGAAGTGGCCGACGATGCGGCGGGTGTGCGCCGACTGCTGGAGCTTGGCGATGGAGCGTTCCCCGCCCGGCAGCAGCAGCATGTCGAAGTCGGAGCCCAGCGCCTCGCTCAGCACCTTATCGACCGGGAAGTAATGGCCCCAGCCCTTGCCCATCCAACCGTTCACCAGAGCCGATTCGGTCGAGATGGTCCGCAGGGTGGCGCCGGCCTTCAGCAGGGCGCGCTGCGGTTCGGTCATCTCGGTTTCCTCGAAGCCGTTGGCAACGAGGATGGCAATCGTCTTTCCGGTGAGGTACTGATCCATGCGTGTCTGTCCTTAATGGTTGTCCCGGTGGGCAGACACGGGACCGCGCGGGGAAAACCGCGGCGGCCCATACCAGCCCGTCAAGGTTGGAAGCTCACCCGGCGCGCACCCGGCGTCCGCACCGCACAATGCGGGTACCGGACAGAGGAGTACGCGGGCGAACGCGCAAGTCCTTCACCGCCGCCGTCAGGCGCTTTCGGTGAAGGGGCGGACGCGCCCCGGATGACGTGTTTTATGCATGGCACAGAAGTGGCTTTATCCCGGTTCGCTGTCAACACCCGATTGGTGCAACGCAACGGATCTTCTGCACTGCCCCGTGCGTGATCACGCGCTATAACTCATTGATTTTAAACAAAAGAATAGACTTGACAGCGACGGGTTTTCGGTAGCAGCGCAAGGTTGCCATGTCCCAGACGCAGGGCATTTGCGAGACATGCAGCAAAAAGGCCGGAACCGCACCGCCCGCGCCCCGCACGAAAAAACGGCCAGGGGGTGATCCCCCTGGCCGTGAAGTCAAAAGCGTCAGCCTCAAGTTTCCGCCTCTCACGCCACTGGAGCGCCCACTGGCATGAGACCGTCGGGCATAAGGAACCGGACCCGACGCGCCCATCGGGTCCGGCCTTTGCCATCATCTCGGGATGGAGACACCGGCCGGTCCTTGAGGCGGGACCGGCCGGGATAAGAGGTGCTTAGTGGAACTGGTCGGCTTCGGTGGAGTCCTTGTACGCGGTGGTCGAGGACTGGCCGGCCGAGATCGCGGTGGCAACGGCGTCGAAGTAGCCGGTGCCCACTTCGCGCTGGTGCTTGGTCGCGGTGTAGCCTTCGGCTTCCGCCGCGAATTCCGCCTGCTGGAGTTCGGAGTAGGCGGCCATGCCGCGGGCGGCGTAGCCCTTGGCCAGCTTGAAGGCCGAGTAGTTCAGCGAGTGGAAGCCCGCCAGGGTGACGAACTGGAACTTGTAGCCCATGGCGCCCAGTTCCTGCTGGTACTTGGCGATGGTGGCATCGTCCAGGTTCGCCTTCCAGTTGAAGGACGGCGAGCAGTTGTAGGCCAGCAGCTTGTTCGGGAATTCCTTCTTGATGGCTTCCGCGAACTTGCGGGCGTCGTCCAGGTTCGGCTTGGAGGTTTCCCACCACAGCAGATCCGAGTACGGAGCGTACGACAGGCCGCGGGCGATGCAATGATCGACGCCGACGCCGGTCTTCAGGCGGTAGAAGCCTTCCGAGGTGCGGCCGCTGTCGAAGTCGATGAAGGGATGATCGCGCTCATCGATGTCCGAGGTGATGAGCTGGGCGCTCTCGGCGTCGGTACGGGCGATCACCAGGGTCGAGGTGCCGCAGGTGTCGGCGGCCAGACGGGCGGCGTTCAGGGTGCGGATGTGCTGCTGGGTGGGGATCAGCACCTTGCCGCCCAGATGGCCGCACTTCTTTTCAGACGCCAGCTGGTCTTCCCAGTGCACGCCGGCGGCACCGGCCTTGATCATCGCCTTCATCAGTTCGAACGCGTTCAGCGGGCCACCGAAGCCGGCTTCGGCGTCGGCGATGATCGGCGCGAACCAATAGGTGTCGCCCTTGCCTTCCGCCGTCTGGATCTCGTCGGCGCGCTTGAAGGTGTTGTTGATGCGCTCGACCACCGCCGGCACCGAGTTGGCCGGGTACAGCGACTGGTCGGGGTACATCTGCCCGGCGAGGTTGGCGTCGCCCGCCACCTGCCAGCCGGACAGATAGATCGCCTTCAGACCGGCCTTCACCGCCTGCATCGCCTGGTTGCCGGTCAGAGCACCCAGGGTGTTGATGTAGGGTTCGGTGTTCAGCAGCTCCCACAGGCGCTGCGCGCCCAGTTCGGCCAGCGTGTACTCGATCTTGACCGAGCCGCTCAGACGCTTCACGTCGGCTTCGGTGTAATCGCGCTTGATGCCTTCGAAGCGGGCGGCGCGCAGGGCGGCCTTGGTCTTTTCGTCGAGCGACATGGCAATGTCCTTGTGCTTGAAGCTGTCTTTGACGGGGGGCTGCGTTTTGCGTCGCAGCGCTTGATTGACAAGGTAGAGACAGCCCGGCGCAGGCGCAATAAGTGCTTGTTTGTAAAGTGGTCTGTTTGTAAAGTACCTGTGCGTGGTTTTTGTAAATCCGTAAATCATGTAAAGTTTTCACACTTGGGAAAAGGGCCGGGCCAATCCCCCGGCGGGCAACATGGCCGGTGCCGTGGAGAAGAAGGCGATGCTGGGGCCCAAGGTGCGGCGGCTGCGCCGCGACCACGGGCTGACCCAGGCGCAGATGGCCGAACAGTTGGGCATCTCCCCCAGCTATCTCAACCTGATCGAACACAACCAGCGCCCGGTGACGGTGACGCTGCTGCTGAAGCTGGGGCAGAGCTTCGGCGTCGATCTCCAGGCGTTCGCCGAGGACGAGGAAAGCCGGCTGGTGGCGGGCCTGCGCGAGGTGTTCGCCGACCCGCTGTTCGACGGCTCCGACATCAAGAACCAGGATTTCAAGGAACTGGCGGCGGTGGCCCCGACGCTGGGGCAGGCGGTGGTCACGCTCTACCGCGCGTTCCGCGGCCAGCGCGACGATTTCCAGGCCCTGACCGAGCGCATGGCCGACCGCGACAAGCCGGCGCTGACCGGATCGGCGGCCTTTCCGGTGGACGAGGCGCGGGATTTCTTCCACGCCCACCACAACCATTTCCCCGACCTGGAAGACGCGGCGGACGCCTTGTGGAAGGACGCCAAGCTGGAGCGCGGCGACCTGTACAGCGGTCTGGTGGCGTGGCTGCACGCCGAGCATGGGGTGCGCGTGCGCCTGATGCCGCAGGAGGTGATGGGCTATGCCGTCCGCCGCTTCGACCGTCACGGGCGCCGCATCCTGTTGTCGGAGATGCTGGCACCGTCGGGGCGCATCTTCCAGCTTGCCGGGCAACTGGCGCTGCTGCGCCACCGCGACGTGCTGAACGCCATCGTGGACGGGGCGGCTTTGTCGGGGGATGAATCCCGGCGGCTGGCCCGCATCGGCCTGACCAACTATTTCGCCGGGGCGGTGCTGATGCCCTACGACCGCTTCCTGGAAGGGGCGCGGCAGGTGCGCTACGACATCGACGTGCTGCGGCGGCGGTTCGACGCGTCCTTCGAGCAGGTGTGCCACCGGCTGACCACCTTGCAGCGGCCCGGTGCCAAGGGCGTGCCGTTCTTCCTGATCCGGGTGGACAGTGCGGGCAACGTGTCCAAGCGCTTTTCCGGGGCGGGGTTCCATTTCGCCCGCTTCGGCGGCGGCTGCCCGCGCTGGATCGTGTACGAGGCGTTCCGCACGCCGGGCAAGATCCACACCCAGGTGGCGCAGATGCCCGACGGCACGACATATTTCTCGCTGGCCCGCACGGCGGTGAAGGCGGGCGGCAGCCACCGCAGCCCGCCCCAGCATTTCGCCATCGCTCTGGGGTGTGACATCGCCCACGCCGGGCTGTTGACCTATGCCGACGGCATCGACCTGGAACACACCGAGGCCGCGACCCCCATCGGCGTCAACTGCCGCCTGTGCCCGCGCCACGACTGTTCCCAACGGGCGTTCCCGCCGCTGAACCACCGGTTGATCGTGGACGAGAACCTGCGCGGCCTGTCCCCCTATCTGTTCGCCCCGGCGCCGGGGGAGTGAGGAAGCGCCCGTCCGGCACCACCAGCGCACGGCGGCCATGGTTTGGGTGTTGCGGCGTGTGCTATGGTTTCAGTCTGCCGGCCAAGATGCGAGGGGTCCAGTGCACGCAAAAAGGCCGTCAGCGCTCGAATTTTTCAAATAGTTGATACCACACGGTTTTTTGACATCGTTGAGAACGAATGCAGATCAATGTCCGGCGCACCGGTGCCCGGAATCAAAGCCCTCTCGAATCCAGCCCGATTTTCGGTGACAAAACAGACGGGTAAACCATACCCGCCTTCCCAGGCGGAAACGCCTGGGCCTCATTGAAGCAGGGAAGGCATCGCGGGAAACACCTCCCTGTCCCAACCTTCCCAGGCGGAAACGCCTGGGCCTCATTGAAGCCTTTCCAGCCACCGATGGGCGAACAGTTCCGCCGCCTTGGCCTTCCCAGGCGGAAACGCCTGGGCCTCATTGAAGCAAGACGGCCGTGTGAACACGTGCGATCTCGGCCTTGGCCTTCCCAGGCGGAAACGCCTGGGCCTCATTGAAGCTCGGCAGTAAACGATTGATTGGTTCTCGGGAACATCGCCTTCCCAGGCGGAAACGCCTGGGCCTCATTGAAGCAGGGTGCGGGCGGCGTCGCAGTCGGTGGTCTCGGCGCCTTCCCAGGCGGAAACGCCTGGGCCTCATTGAAGCCCATCGGATCTCGCCTCCTCTCATAATCCCTTGGTGAAAGCCTTCCCAGGCGGAAACGCCTGGGCCTCATTGAAGCTTGGGGATGATGCCCAGGATCTGGGGGGGCACCCGCCTTCCCAGGCGGAAACGCCTGGGCCTCATTGAAGCCTTTTGCACCACCACGTCATGGATACTCTGGTGGCCATGGCCTTCCCAGGCGGAAACGCCTGGGCCTCATTGAAGCATGCTGGCCTGTGTCCGCGCGCTGCCGGCGGAAGGCCGGGCCTTCCCAGGCGGAAACGCCTGGGCCTCATTGAAGCAGAAGTTACGGTTAACCCTGTAAAATCACGAGAATCGGCCTTCCCAGGCGGAAACGCCTGGGCCTCATTGAAGCACGTCGCCGTTGGTCAGGATGGTCTGCTTCACGCCCTGGCCTTCCCAGGCGGAAACGCCTGGGCCTCATTGAAGCAACGGCTCGGGGTCGATGACCCGCGCCACGACGTCGAGCCTTCCCAGGCGGAAACGCCTGGGCCTCATTGAAGCGAAAGACGGCGGTGCAGAGGGGGCGCCCGAACCCGTCCAGTGCCTTCCCAGGCGGAAACGCCTGGGCCTCATTGAAGCAACGCCTTGCTGATGCGCATACGCGTAGCGGAAGAAATAGGCCCTTCCCAGGCGTAAAGGCCTCAGGGCAATCGGAGAAAGGGCCTCGCACGCCCATCAGACGATCACCCTTGTTCCCGGAAGAGGGCAAAAAACAGGCGTTGCCATAGGTCCACCAATATGAGAATGATTATCAATTACCATATAGTTCAACGAACTAATAATGTAATTACCTTCAATTCACATATCTGGCATTGTCGATTTTCATTGGCCTATGACCGACGGACAGGGTAAGCGGAAGGTGCCGTGACGGCTGTTGCCGCATCGGTTGAGGTTCAGGAGCGACTGGCGAAGGGCATCATGAGCAATCTGATCAAGGAACGCGTGCTGCGGGTTCACCACTGGAACGATACTCTGTTCACGTTCCAGACCACCCGTGACCCCTCTTTCCGCTTCCACAACGGCCATTTCACCATGATCGGGCTGGAAGTGGACGGGCGCCCGCTGCTGCGCGCCTACAGCATCGCCAGCGCCAATTACGAAGAACATCTGGAATTCTTCAGCATCAAGGTGCCCAACGGCCCCCTGACCTCGCGCCTGCAGCACCTGAAGGAGGGCGACACCGTCCTGGTCAACCGCAAGCCCACGGGCACGCTGGTGGCCGACAACCTGCTGCCGGGCAAGCATCTCTACCTGTTCAGCACCGGCACCGGCCTGGCCCCCTTCCTCAGCATCATCAAGGACCCCGAGGTCTATGAGCGCTTCGACAAGGTGATCCTGACCCACACCTGCCGGTTCGTCAACGAGCTGGCCTATCAGGAAATGATCACCAGCCACCTGCCGGAGAACGAGTTCTTCGGCGAGATCGTGCGGCAGAAGCTGATCTACGTCCCCAGCGTGACGCGCGAGGCGTACCACACCCAGGGCCGCATCACCGACCTGATCCGGTCGGGCGAGCTGGCCCGGCTGACCGGCCTGCCCAACCTGAACCGCGAGACCGACCGCGTGATGATCTGCGGCAGCCCCGCCATGCTGGACGAGACCTGCAGCATTCTGGACGAGCGCGGCTACGTCATGGGCAACCATGGCGAACCCGGCGACTATGTGATCGAAAAGGCGTTCGTGGAGCGCTGAGCAACCGCTGAACCGGCGGGCGGCCGATCCCCCGCCGGTTCCTCCCGCTCCGTGGGAACGCCCCTGCCTCCGCCCCGGTTCTCCCCGGTGGGGAGGACGGGCATGGACGGCAAGCACCCCTTCGACATCGACACGGCGTTCCAGCGCCTGCGCCCGGCGGTGGCGGGGCTGCCCAAGGCCGCCATGTTCGCCCTGCGCGACGCGGGCCATAATTCCCCCTTCGAACAGCTTGTGGGCAGCCTGATTTCCGCCCGCACCCGCGACGAGACGACCGAGGCCGTCTGCCGCCGCCTGTTCGCCGTGGCCCGCACGCCCCAGGCCATGGCCGAACTGGATTTCCCCCGCCTCGTGGCCCTGCTGGACGGCGCCACCTTTCCCGAGCCCAAGGCCCGCGACATCCTGGCCCTGTCCCGCCGCATCCTCGGCGAGCACGGCGGGCGGGTGCCGGACAGCCTGGAGGCGCTCACCGCCTTCCACGGGGTGGGGCCGAAGATCGCCGCGCTGACGCTGGGGGTGGGCTTCGGCCTGCCGGCGGCGGTGGCGGTCGATGTGCACGTCCACCGCATCGTCAACCGCTGGGGCTACGTCACGGCCCGCACGCCCGAGAAGACCATGGCGGCGCTGCACGAACGCCTGCCGCCCGCCTATTGGATTGAAATCAACGAGCGGCTGGTGCCCTTCGGCAAATGGGTCTGCACCGGGGAGCGGCCCCGCTGTTCCACCTGCCCGCTGCTGGACATGTGCGCCCAGGTGGGGGTGACGGACCATCGCTGATGCCGTTTGCATCCCGCGGCAGCACTGATAGGGTATCGCACCTTACCTCTCGCCACGGACCCGCCATGACCGCCGCCAATCCCGTCTTCGTTTCCATCGACACCACCGCGGTGGACACCGCCCGCACGCTGGCCCAGGGGCTGGCCGGGCTGGTCGGCGGGGTCAAGCTGGGGCTGGAATTCTTCGTGGCCCAGGGGCCGGCGGGCGTGCGCGCCGTGCTGGGCGGCGACTCGGAGGTTCCGTTCTTCCTCGACCTCAAGCTGCACGACATCCCCAACACGGTGGCCGGCGGCGTGCGCGCGGCCCTGCCGCTCACCCCCGCCTTCATGACCATCCACACCTCCGGCGGGCCGGCGATGATGCGCGCGGCGGCGGAAGCCGCGGCGGCCGGTGGCGCCAAGCGCCCGCGCATCCTGGGCGTCACCGTGCTGACCAGCCTGGACGACGGCGATCTGGGCGCGGTGGGCCAGTCCACGCCGGTGGCGGGGCAGGTGGAGCGGCTGGCGCGGCTGGCCAGGGACTGCGGGCTGGACGGGGTGGTGTGCTCGCCCAACGAGGTGGCGGCCCTGCGCGCGGCCTGCGGCCCCGATTTCATCCTGATGGTGCCGGGCATCCGTCCCGCCTGGGCCGCCGTCAACGACCAGAAGCGCATCATGACCCCGGCCCAGGCCATGGCCGCCGGGGCCAGCCATCTGGTGATCGGGCGCCCCATCACCGCCGAACCCGACCCGGCGGACGCCGCCCGCCGCATCAACGCGGAGCTGGGGCTGTGAGCGTCCAGGCCAAGATCTGCGGCATCAGCGAACCGGTGTCGCTGAAGGCCGCGGTGGAGGGCGGGGCCCGCTGGGTGGGCTTCGTCTTCTTCCCCCCGTCGCCGCGCAACGTCGCCCCGGCCATGGCCGGCGAAATGGCCCGGCTGGTGCCCACCGGCGTGCGCACCGTCGGCCTGTTCGTCAACCCCACCGACGACGTGCTGGACGCGGTGACCGGCGTGGTGCCGCTGGACCTGATCCAGGTCCACGGCAAGGAAACGCCCGAGCGGGTGGCCGCCATCAAGGCGCGCTTCGCCATCCCGGTGATGAAGGCGTTCAAGGTGGGGGCGCCGGAGGATCTGGACTACGCCCTGACCTTTGCCGGGGCCGCCGACCGGCTGCTGTTCGACGCGCCGCCGCCGGCCCATTCCGCGCTGCCCGGCGGCAACGGGGTGGCGTTCGACTGGACGCTGCTGCGGGGCCGGTCCTGGCCGCTGCCGTGGATGCTGTCGGGCGGCCTCACCCCCGCCAACGTGGCCGAGGCGGTGCGCACCACCGGCGCCACCGCGGTCGATGTGTCCTCGGGCGTGGAGGATGCGCCGGGGCACAAGAACCCGGCGCGGATCCGTGCCTTCCTCGACACCGTGGCGGCGCTGTAAGCCATGACGGGGCGGGGCAGGGCGGCGGGGCTGCTGGTTCTGCTCGCCGCCTGCGGCCCCACGCTGCCACCCGGCGGCGATCCCCGGCCGCCGGCTCCGGGCGTTCCCCTGGCGGCGGTGCCGGTGCGGCTGGCGCCCGTCTCCGTCACCGGCATCCGCCGGGGGGCGGTGGTGGGGAATGCGGTGTTCGGGGTGGACTGCGCCCCGCCTTACAGCCGGATTCTGTGGACGAAAACCCGTTTCGGTGACGGAATGGGTTTGTTCCGTCCCATCAACGATACCCTGACCGAATCCGGAATGATTTTACCCCGGCCCGGCGGCCCGGTTGCCGCCCCGCTGTCGCTGACGGCGGAGGTGACGGGGCTGACGATGGAACTGTGCCGGCGCAAAGGCTGGCTGACCGGCTCCCCCCTTGGAGAGAGCGGGGTGGCGGTGGTTCAGGTGGCGTGGACCCTGGCCGGGCCCCACGGGCCGCTCCACCGCACCGCCACCACCGGACGGGCCGAGATTCCCCCCACCCCCGACGGCGATGCCGTGCTCCTGGAAACGGCGGTGGCCGACGCGGCGGGGCTTCTGGCCGCCGACGACGGCTTCCGCCGGGCCCTGGCCGCCTCGGCCGCCGGCCTGCCCCCGCCCTTGGGGGCGGCGGTGCTGGAGCCCGCCGCCCCCGGCGCCCGCGGAACGGCGGTGGCGGTGGGCGGCGGGTCCGGCACGGTGGTGGGGCGCATCGGCGGGTATCCGGTGCTGGTGGCCGCCGGGCGGGGGGACGAGGCCGCGGTGGCCGTCGCCCTCGGCGGGCGTTCCGTGCCGGGCATGGTGGAGCGCACCGCCCCGTCGCTGGGCCTGATGCTGGTTCGGGTGATGGAGGCGGTGCCCGGCCCGCTGCCCGCCTTCGCCCTGTCCGCCCAGCGCCGCCCGGCGGTGGGGGCGCCGTTGTGGGCGGCGGACGGGCCGCGGAACGCGGGGCTTCTGGCCGAATGGCGCACGGCGGACGGGGGCGCCCGGCTGCTGGCCGACCTGCCCGGCGCGGGGCAGGACGCGCCGCCGGGAACGCCGCTGATGGACGCGGACGGGGCGGCGCTGGCCATCGTCACCGGCCCGGCCACCGCCGCGGGTCTGGTGCCGGCCGTGCCCGTCCGCGCGGCGCTGGCGGCGCTGGGCGTGGGCGTGGACCCGTGATCCGGCCCCGGTGATCTGGCTGCCCTGGTCCGGCTGCCCTGGTCCGGCTGCCTTGATCCTGCAGCCCCGCCCCCCACATAGACCGGCATCCTTGTCATAAGGTAGATGTTGCTCTTCTTCCGGCGGACCGGCGGGCGGCCACGGTGGCGCCCGCGGAGGTCCGGCCACAACAGGCGGATCAGATGACCACACATTCCTCCCCCCACGACCCCATCCAGTGGCACGGCACGACCATCCTGTGCGTCCGCAAGGGGGGCCGCGTGGTGGTGGCCGGCGACGGGCAGGTGTCGTTCGGCCAGACAGTGATGAAATCCAACGCGCGCAAGGTGCGCCCGCTGGCCGGCGGCTCGGTGCTGGCCGGCTTCGCCGGGGCCACGGCGGACGCCTTCACCCTGTTCGAACGGCTGGAAGCCAAGCTGGAGCAGCACCCCGGCCAGCTGACCCGCGCCTGCGTTGAACTGGCCAAGGACTGGCGCACCGACCGCTATCTGCGCCGGCTGGAAGCCATGATGGCGGTGGCCGACACCAGCGTCAGCCTGGTGCTGACCGGCAACGGCGACGTGCTGGAGCCGGAGGACGGCATCATCGGCATCGGCTCGGGCGGCTCCTACGCCCTGTCCGCCGCCCGCGCGCTGATCGACGTGGACGGGCTGGACGCCGAGGCCATCGCCCGCAAGGCGATGAAGATCGCCGCCGGCATCTGCGTCTACACCAACGAGAACGTCACCCTGGAATCCCTGTGAGCGCCATGACCTCCTTCAGCCCCCGTGAGATCGTCTCCGAACTCGACCGCTTCATCGTCGGCCAGGGCGAGGCCAAGCGCGCCGTCGCCATCGCGCTGCGCAACCGCTGGCGCCGCCAGCAACTGCCCGAGGGCCTGCGCGAAGAGGTGCAGCCCAAGAACATCCTGATGATCGGCCCCACCGGTGTGGGCAAGACCGAGATCGCCCGCCGGCTGGCCCGGCTGGCCCAGGCCCCGTTCCTGAAGGTGGAGGCGACCAAGTTCACCGAAGTCGGCTATGTCGGCCGCGACGTGGAACAGATCGTGCGTGATCTTGTGGAAATCGCCATTTCCATGACCCGCGAGCGGCTGCGCAAGGAGGTGGCGGCCAAGGCCGAGGGCCGCGCCGAGGAGCGCGTCATCGACGCCCTGTGCGGCGACAACGCCAGCGCCGACACCCGCCAGAAGTTCCGAAAGAAGCTGCGCGAAGGCTCGCTCAACGACGCCGAGATCGAGATCCAGGTGGCCGACACCGGGATGGGGGCCATGCCCGCCTTCGACATTCCCGGCATGCCGGGGGGCCAGATGGGCATGGTCAACCTGAACGACATCTTCGGCAAGGCCTTCGGCGGGCGCACCAAGTCCCGCCGCATGACGGTGTCGGAAAGCTACGCCGTGCTGATGGCCGAGGAATCCGACAAGCTGCTGGACCAGGAAAAGGTGGTGGCCGAGGCCATCCGCGCGGTGGAGCAGAACGGCATCGTCTTCCTGGACGAGATCGACAAGATCACCGCCCGGTCGGAGTACAAGGGCGGGGCCGACGTCAGCCGCGAGGGCGTGCAGCGCGACCTGCTGCCGCTGATCGAGGGCACCACCGTCAGCACCAAGCACGGGGCCGTGAAGACCGACCACATCCTGTTCATCGCGTCCGGCGCCTTCCACGTCGCCAAGCCGTCGGACCTGCTGCCCGAGCTTCAGGGCCGCCTGCCCATCCGGGTGGAGCTGAAGCCGCTGAGCCAGGACGACTTCAAGCGCATCCTGACCGAACCGGAAGCCAGCCTGATCAAGCAGTACGTGGCGCTGCTGGGCACCGAGGACGTGACGCTCTCCTTCACCGGCGACGCCATCGACGAGTTGGCCCGGCTGGCGGTGGAGATCAACACCACCGTGGAGAACATCGGCGCGCGGCGCCTGCACACCGTGCTGGAGCGGCTGCTGGAAGAGGTGAGCTTCACCGCGTCGGACCAGTCGGGCAGCACCGTCACCATCGACGCCGACTATGTCCGCCAGCACGTGGGCGGGCTGGCGAAGAACACCGATCTGTCGAAGTTCATTCTGTAAGAAAAGGGAAGGAGGGTGCCCGGCGGGCGCCCGCGAAGGGACTGTCCCGCCCCTTCGCCATCCCCGGCCAAGGGCCGTCCGGCCCTTGGAACCCGTCAATCAGATAAATTTTATATTAGAGTAATTTTGTTTTCAGAAGCGCCGAATTTCGGCAATTTTTAGGTTTTATTGCTGAAGGGCAATACCGTTTAGACGATATGTCATTTCGTCGCATTTTATGTAACTTCTTGATATGGCCCCGCCTGCGTCATAAGACCGTCACGAAACGGCAGCATCGACACAGGACTGGGACAGACATGCGCTTTCGTGACATTCAAGTCAGCCTGCGGGTTCACCTGCCCACCGTGCTGGCCCTGATCGGGCTGGGGCTGATCCTGCTGGTGGTCCTGCTGTCGATCCACACCCGCATGATGGAGGACCGCCGGACCAAGCTGCGCAACGTGGTGGAGGTGGCCGCCGGCATCGCCGCGGGGCTGGAGGCCAAGGAGCGCGCGGGCGAGATGACCCGCGAGCAGGCGCAGAAGACCGCCCGCGACCTCATCACCGGCCTGCGGTACGAAGGCGACGAGTATTTCTGGATCAACACCGCCGACAACGCCACCCTGGTCGCCCACCCCAAGCGGCCCGGCGACGTGGGCAAGAGCATGTGGGACTTCAAGACCCCCGACGGCGACCCCGTTTACCGCATGTTCGTGCAGGCGGCGTCCGGCCCGGACAAGGCGGGGTTCCTCTCCTATTCCCAGAAGCTGCCCAACAGCGAGGAGCGGCTGGAAAAGATCTCCTACGTGCGCCAGTTCGCGCCGTGGGGGTGGGTGATCGGCTCCGGCCTCTACTTCACCGACGTGAAGGCGGCGCTGTGGGCCACCGGCTGGACCGCCGGGGGCGGCATCATCGTCATCGGCGCGCTGCTGCTGCTGGCCGCCACCGTGATCGGGCGCAGCATCACCGTGCCGCTGGCCCATCTGGTGGCGTCCATGAAGGAGCTGGCCGGCGGCAACCTGTCGGCCACCGTGCCCGACCGCGACCGCCGCGACGAGATCGGCGCCATGGCCGCCGCCCTGGAAACTTTCCGCGAGAACGCACAAGAACGGCTGCGGCTGGAAGAGGAACAACTGCACGCGGCCCGCGCCCGTGAACAGCGCGCCCAGCGCATCGAACAGACCACCGCCCGGTTCGAATCCCAGGTCCGCGCCCTGCTGGAAGAGCAGGTCCAGGCCGCCGTCCACCTGCGCGACACCGCCGAATCCCTGACCGGCATGGCCGAGGACACTTCGGTCCGCGCCTCCACCGTGGCGGCGGCGACCGAACAGGCGTCGGCCAACGTGCAGTCGGTGGCGTCCGCCGCCGAGGAGCTGAGCGCCTCCCTGCGCGAGGTCAGCTCCACCGCCGCCGTCTCCCGCGACATCGGGGCGGAGGCCATCGGCCGCGCCACCCGCACCACCGAACTGGTCAAGGGGCTGGAAGGGGTCAGCCAGTCCATCGGCGACGTGGTGAAGCTGATCTCCTCCATCGCCCAGCAGACCAACCTTTTGGCACTGAACGCCACCATCGAAGCGGCCCGCGCGGGAGAGGCCGGGAAGGGCTTCGCCGTCGTGGCGTCGGAGGTCAAGACCCTGGCCAACCAGACCGCCCAGGCCACCGAACAGATCGAGGTGCAGATCGGTGAGGTGCAGCGCGTGGCGACGGAGACCGGCAACGCCATCCACGAGGTGTCGGACATCATCCGCCGTCTGGAACAGCTTTCGACCAGCGTCGCCGGCGCGGTGGAACAGCAGTCCATCGCCACCCAGGAAATCGGGCGCAACACGGTGGAGGCGGTGGCCGGCACGGAAGAGGTGGCGCGCAACGTCACCAGCATCCACGGCGGGGCGGAAACCACCAGCCACGCGGCGGGCAACGTGCTGTCGGCGGCCCAGCAATTGACGGGGCAGGCCGAATCCCTGCGCGCAGAGGTCAGCCGTTTTCTGGAGGACGTGCGGGCGGCTTAAAAAAATCAACCGGTCCTGCTTGACGGCGCCTTCTCAGCGGCAGAAAACGATCATGATACCGGCTTGGTGACGGAAGCACCCGCTGGCCCCATCCGCAATGTTTTGGAGAAGGCGCGCTATGGAAACGGAATTCAGCTTCACCCTGCCCAAAGGATATGTGGACGAAGACGGAACGGTCCATCGGGACGGCGTTATGCGCTTGGCCACGGCTGCGGATGAAATCTTTCCGATGAAGGATCCACGGGTCCAGAGCAACCCCGGATACTTGATTATTCTTCTACTTTCACGGGTGATCACGAGGCTGGGAACCCTGCCCCTGTTGTCGCCCAAGATCATCGAAAGCCTGTATACCGCCGATCTGGCCTACCTGCGCGAGTTCTACAGCCGCATCAACGAACACGAAAAAGCGCGGTTTGAAGTCGATTGCCCCCACTGCGGCAAGGCGGTCGCGGTGGATTTCGGAAAGCTGGAGACCCTCTGACGGAACCAGCGGGACGGGCGGACGCCGGGGGTGGACGGCGCCCGCCTTGGAAAGGACGGAACGGGCAGGGCAGCCCGGTCAGGCGTCAACCAGCAGGTCTTCGTGCCCTTCCACCCGTTTCAGCATCGACTGGCGCAGCTTCATCATGGCGCGATGCTCCAACTGGCGCACGCGCTCCTTGCTCACCCCCAGTTCGCGGCCCAGCTCTTCCAGGGTCGCCCCCTCTTCGCGCAGGCGGCGTTCCTGGATGATGGTGCGTTCGCGGGGGCTGAGTTCGCCCAGCGCCGCGGCCAGCCACTGGGACCGGGTGTCGGCATCGCGCATGCCGATGACCACATCCTCGGGGCTGGGGCGCTGATCGGCCAGGAAATCCTGCCAGTCGTCGTCGGAGCCGTCGGCCACCGGCGCGTTCAGCGACTGGTCGGCGGCGGCCAGACGCATTTCCATGGCTTCCACCTCGGCCACGTCCACCTGAAGCTCTTCCGCGATCCAGGCGCGCCCCTCGGTGGTCAGGCCGTTGCCGCCCTGGCCGGAGCCTTCGATGCGGGCCCGCAGGCGGCGCAGGTTGAAGAACAGCGATTTCTGCGCGGCGGTGGTGCCGGTGCGCACGATGGACCAGTTGCGCAGGATGTAATCCTGCATGGCCGACCGGATCCACCACGCGGCGTAGGTGGAGAAGCGCACCTCCCGGTCGGGTTCGAACCGGCTGGCCGCCTGCATCAGGCCGACGTTGCCTTCCTGCACCAGATCGCCCATGGGCAGGCCGTAATTGCGGAAACGGGCGGCGGTCGCCACCACCAGCCGGGTATAGGCCCGGACCAGCTCGTGCAAGGCACGCTCGTTGCCGTCCTCCCGCCATTTGCGGGCCAGATCGAATTCATGGTCGCGCGACAGCAAGGGTTCGCGCATGGATGCCTTGATGAAGCTCAGGTTGGCTTTCTGCGTTTCCGGATCGTCGATGTAGGCCATGCCCGTCACCCTTTCCTTCCGTCCCAACGGCCCGTGCGGTGTTCCGCCAGAAACAACAGCGTCCGCACGCCCTGTTACTCCTTCATACGAAGGCGAAGGGCGTGCGGTTCACGTAACCGACAAAAAAAGTCAGGAAAGGGAGCCGCCGAACGCGTTCCGGCGGCGGGAGCGTCGGCTTGGGCAACAGCATGTCAGATAGGGCGCAACAGTCGTGCGGAAAGGAGGGGCCGGCCGATTACCCCCAAAGATATGATCGGACCCGGTGCGGGTCAGGCCTGGAACGTCTCGAGGACCGAACCGTCGCGGGCGAAGATGCCGCAGACCAGCGGCCCGCCGCGGCCGCAGCCGGCGTCCAGGGTCAGGGCCGTCCCCTCGGTCACCACCCCGGCGCCGCCGGGATCCCACCCGCGCACCACCCGGTGGAAGCCGGCGTATGGGCCGCCCAGGCGGGCGAAGCCGCCGCCGCCCCACCAGAAACGGTCGCCCTGCTGGGCGAAGGGGCGCGCCGGGTCCAGCCCGGCGCTGACCATCAGCAGCCCGGCCCCCTCGGCCCCCGCCGCCGGATCGTCGGGCGGCTGGGTATAGGCGGCACGGCGCAGGGCCGAGAACAGTTCCGAATGGCCGGGGCACGACTGCATGGCGGTGCGCAGCCCCTGGGTCCAGCGGCCCAGCGTCATGGTGCCGCCGCGGGCCGCCGCCATCCCCTGGTCCGCCGACCCGCCATAGGAGGCCAGGGTGCCGCCCACCCCCTGGTTCAGCATCCATTCCAGAACGTCGCGGGGGTTGGGGGCGAACTGAAGCTGCAACAGCTTCTGCCACATCTCTTCCTGCGCGCCGCGCAGATAGATCACGTCCTCGGCCTTCATCCCCGGCAGGCTGATGAGCGCCCGGCGGAAAGCCAGGACGGCGTTGAGCGTGTCCACCGCGCGGGGGCCGTGGCCGATCAGGTTGCCCAGATAGACCAGACGGTCGCCGGGCCGGAAATAACGCCAGACGGTCTGGTGCACCGCGGTCAGCCGGTCGAGGTCGGCGTGGACCGCCGCCACCGCCCAGATATGGCGGGCGGGGCCGAGGTCGGCGAATTTCCGGGCGTCGTGGGATGGGGATGCGGTCATCGGGCCTGGACGGAGAAAGCGGGCAGGGCGCGGCGGGAGTGTAAAGAGGACAGCCACACAGCGAAAGACGAATCGTGGTCCACCACCATCGGCGCAAAACCCATGGCGCTCACCGTGCCGTCTTGGGCCGGCGGGGAGGGGAAGGGGAGGGAGGCGGCGCGGGCGGGGCGCCGCCGTCCGCCGCCGCCATGTCCGTGCCGTAGCGGACCACCCGGTTCCGGCCCGAATGCTTGGCGTGATAGAGCGCCTTGTCCGCGCGGATGATCATCTCGTCCACGCCGACCCCCGGTTCGGTCTCCACGATCCCGAACGACGAGGTGATCGAGATGACCCGCCCGTCGGGCAGCGGAATGGGGGTGTGCATCAGGTCTTCGCGCAGCCGGTCGATCACGCGGAATCCTTCGTCCAGGGTGGTTTCCTTCAGGCAGACGATGAATTCCTCGCCCCCCATGCGGAAGGCTTCGTCGAAGCTGCGGATGCTGCGGCTGATGACGGCGGCGAACAGCGACAGAACCCGGTCGCCGATGTCGTGACCATAGGTGTCGTTGACCGACTTGAATTTGTCGATGTCGCTCAACACCAGACAGAAGGGATGGCCGGACCGCTGGAAGCGGTTCATCTCCCGCTCCAGCGCCTCCTGCATCCCGCGGCGGGACCGCAGGCCGGTCAGGGGGTCGAGGGCGGAAGCGGCGGCCCCGAACGCCCGTTCCACCCGGCGCAGCAGGGCCACGAACTCCTCGAACCGGCCGATGACCGATTCATACTCGCCCTCGTCGGGCGGCTCGCCGCCGGCGGCCTTGAGCAGCAGCAGCTTGGCCTGCCGGTGCATCTGTTCGTGGACGGTGGCGAGCTTTTCCACCGCCGGTTGGTGCGCCAGATCGTCGCGGCGGGCGGCCGCGCACCACGCGGCGAACGAGGCGGGGGCCGACATGCTCTCGCCCCCCCGGCCCTCGCGGTAGAAGGCGGCGCGGTGCCACTGCCCGATCCATCGCAGATGCTCGTCGAGCACGATGCCCAGCCCCTCGGCGGGGGACAGAAGCGGGCTGGGGGGCGGGCGTTTGGGATCGCTCATGATGGGGGGCGGACGCGTCAACCTTTGTGCAAGCCTGTGAATCCTACACCGCCCGCCCGCCCAGGACCAGAGAGCGGCGGGCGAACGGCCCACAATCCCCGGTAAGCCGCCTGTCCGCCCGGCATCCCGGTGGGTCACAGCGCCAGCATATAGGCGACCAGCGCTTCCTTTTCCGTCTGGTTCAGCCTGGTGCCCAGCACGAGGTTGAAGAATTCCACCGTGTCGGCCAGCGTCACCAGCCGCCCGTCGTGCAGGTAGGGGGGCGAATCCTTGATCCCGCGCAAGGTGAAGGTCTTCATCGGGCCGTCGGGCTGGATCACATGGCCGTTGATCTCCATGCCCGGCGTGAAGAAGCGCTCCAGCTTCAGGTCGTGCATGGCGTTGTCCATGAAGCCGGTCTGGGGCGTGTGGCACTCGCCGCAGCGCGCCTTGCCCAGGAACAGTTTTTCGCCCTCCATCTCCTGCGGCGTGGCCTTGGCCGGGTCCAGCCGGCCCATGGGGTCCAGCTTGGGGGCCGGCGGGAAATCGACGATGGCCTGCATCTGCGCCATCATCGCCACCTGGCTGGCGCGGTCGGGCAGGTTGACGCCCTTGCGCGCGGCGCTGACGTGGTCGCCGTTGAAATAGGCGGTGCGCTGCTCGAATTCGGTGAAATCCTCGATGGAGCGCAGCGAGCGCTTGGACCCGTGGATCTGCTGGTTGAACAGCCCGCGCAGGCTGGTGGTGTCCAGCCGGAAACGCTGCGCCTGCGGCCGCACGTCGGGTGTCAGGTGAAAGGCGCCGTTGGTGTGGAAATTGGCGTGACAGTCCAGACAGGTGACGCCCAGGCTGGGGTCGGCGGCCTTGCGGTCCTCGGTCTGGTTGAACTCCTCCTGCGGGAAGGGGGTCAGCAGCAGCCGCAGCCCTTCCATCTGCACCGGCGTCAGGATGCCCGACATCAGCTCGTAGTAATTGCGGGTGCTGAGGAGCTGGCCCTTGGACACATCGCCCAGGCCGGGGTGGGTGGTCAGGAAAAGGGGCGGGGGAAATTCCGGCGTCATGACCTCGGGCAGGTCGAAATCCACGTCGAAACGGCGCAGATCCCGCTTTTCCCGGCTGTCCATCAGGTCGATCTGCTGCTTGGGGAACACCTGCCCGCCGGTGGCCTGCTTCACATGGGGCAGGGGCAGAAAGCCCTGGGGCAGCAGGCCGCGGTCGCGGATCTGCTCCGGCGTCATGGCCGCCAGGGAATCCCACGTCACCCCCTGGGGCAGCGTGACGCGCACGCCCCCCTGCACCGCCTTGCGCCCGCCGGACATCATGGTGTTGGGGATCGGCTTGTCGGACAGGTCGTAGCGCTGGCTCAGCACGCCGGATTGCCGCTGCATCACCGCGGCCTTGTCCGCCTCGTCCGCCGCCTTCACCGCGGCAAAGGGCTTGGCGGGCAGCGCGCGGTAGGTGACGTCGGGCGGTACCGGGTCGGCCAGGGCGGCGGGAACCCCGCCCGCCACCGCCGCCGCCGCCGCCAGGAACAGGCGCCGGACCGGACGGTGGGTGCTCGTGTGTCTGGATCGTGTGATCATCGTCCACCTCGGGATACCGATGGGTCGAAGGGAGATCGGCACGGCACGGTTTTGGAATTAGAATAATTCAATCCATGCCGGCGTGCGGTTTCCCAAAGGGGCTAACCTCATTCGCCCCCACCCCTATCCGGGGTGCTTATGCCGGCGGACTTTGCCGCTCCGGTCGGAAGACGGCCCTACGGCCGGTCCAGCCAGAAGCTGTCGGGGTGGAACAGCCCGAAATGGGCGCCGGGGTCGTAGTTGAACAGCGCCTTGTCCGGCACGTTGCGCAGGGTGTCGCGCACCACCACCGGCTGCGGCACGCCGGCCACCACGCCGATGCTGAACATCTGATCGGCGCTGATGGCCAGGATGCGGTGCCACGCCTCGCGCCGGCCGTCGTTGCCGATGGCGTCCCGCCACGCCCGGAAGGCGTCCAGCAGCTCCTTGGCCTCGTCCAGGTCGGGGGCCTCCCCCTCCTTGCCGCGGGTTTCATGGAACTGGCCCCAGCGCGGCCACTGGTACTGCACCTGGGCCAGCGGCACGAATTCCGCGGGCGACATGGAGGCGCTGGGAACCCCGTTGTCCAGCCCGCGGGCGATGGACATCACCGTTTCCCCGGCGAAGATGCGGTTGCGGAACACGTCCAACTGCGAGGTGCGCGGGAACAGCCGGATGCCCAGCCGCCGCCAGCTGTCGGCGATCAGTTCCAGCGCGTCCAGCTCCTCGGTGCTTTCGCCGGCGGTTTCCACCACCACCTCCATGGGGCGCCCGTCGGGGAGCAGGCGGGTGCCGTTCAGGTCGCGGCCGGTCAGGCCCATGGAATCCAGGAGCCGGTTGGCCTCCTTGATGTCGAAGCGGATCCAGTCGCGCTGATCGTGCTGGCGGGCGAAGACCCACAGGGGCGATTCCGGCAGCACCCCGTTGTGCGACGGGTCGGCCAGCCCGTAATAGATCACCTGATTGATCTCGTCCCGGTTGATGGCCAGCGACAGCGCCCGGCGGTAGCGGGCATCGCGGTTCACCGACCGCCACACCGGATCGGAACAGTTCAGGTTGGGGTACAGCGCCATCTGCGCGCCCATGCCGTTGCGCCACAGGCGGACCTGATAATGGTTCCGCTTTTCCCCGCTCTTCAGAAACGTATAGTTGTCGAAGCGCAGATAGCGGGCCTGCAGATCGCTTTCCCCCGATCCCACCTTGGCCGGGATGATCTTGGCGTCGGCGATGTTCATCACCAGCCGGTCGATGTAGGGCAGGGGACGCCCGTCGGGGTCCACCCGGTGGAAATAGGGGTTGCGTTCGAACACGAAGCGGTCGGCAGGCGGCGGCGTCACCAGCCGCCACGGCTGGAGGGTGGGCAGATCGACGTTGTTGAACTCCGTCAGATCGTCCTTCTTGTTGTGAAGCTGGGCCCAGCCCTTCTGCTTGGCCTCCTCCACCCGTTTCTTCAGCGTGTCGTGATCGGTGTAGCGGGGATGGAACTGCTTCAGGTAATGGGCGGGGGCGTAGATCTCCACCGGCTTGGCCCCGGCCAGCAGCGGCAGGAAGAAGGGGTTGGGCCGGTCCCAGGTGTAGCGGACCGTCAGCGCGTCGGGAAACTCCACCACCGGGGGCCTGCCGTCCACCAGCAGCTCCGCCGGCGGCCCCAGCGGGTAGCGCTTGGGGTTGGTGGCCATGTCCTCCCACCAGTAGCGGAAATCCTCCGCCGTGAAGGGGGCGCCGTCGGACCAGCGGTGGCCGCGCCGCAGGTGGAGCGTAAAGCTCCGCTCCTCCGCCACCTCGTAGGACTCCAGGATGTCGGGGGCCAGGTTGCGGTCCGGGTCGTAGCCCACCAGCCGGGCATAGCCGTAGACGTACATCAGGCGCGTGTCCTTGACCCGCGCCATGGTGGTGGTGATGGTCCCGCCGTGCCGCCCCACCGTCTGCCACGGGCGGTTCATGGGATCCACATAGGGGTGTTCCGGCAGCCGCCCGGCCACCGGAGGCAGGGTGCCGGCGGCCACCGCCTCGGCCAGCATCGGCACCTCCGACAGCTCCAGCGCGGCGCAGGGCAGGGGGGACAGCAGGGCGAGCGCCAGGCCAAACGCGGCTAAACGCCTGAAAGAAAACGGCATCACGCCACCTCTTGTGCGGACCAGTCCGGGGCCATGCGCACGCAATGGCCGGGCGCCACCTCCACCAGCGGCGGGTGCAGCCCGGCGCCGATGGTGAAGGGCGCCGGCCACGCCGCCGGGTCCGACGCCCGCCCTTCCTCCAGGCTGTCCAGGCACAGGGGCCGGCTGGGATCCGGCTCCGGCACCGCCGCCAGCAGGGCGCGGGTGTAGGGGTGGATGGGGTTGCGGAACAGGGCGGCGCGCGGCGCCTGTTCCACGATGCGGCCCCGGCACATCACCATGATGCGGTCGGCCATGTAATCCACCACCGCCAGATTGTGGCTGATGAACAGGTACGTCAGGCCCAGCCGTTCCTTCAGATCCTTCAGCAGGTTCAGCACCTGCGCCTGGATCGACACGTCCAGCGCCGACACCGGCTCGTCCAGCAGCAGCAGGCCGGGGCGCAGGGCCAGCGCGCGGGCGATGCCGATGCGCTGGCGCTGGCCGCCGGAAAAGCTGTGGGGGTAGCGGCGCAGGTGCCGCACGTCCAGCCCCACCAGCCCCATCAGCTCCTTCACCCGCCGGGCCCGCTCCGGCGGCGTGCCGATGCCGTGGATCACCAGCGGTTCGGCCACGATGTCGAACACGGTCATGCGCGGGTTCAGCGATCCGAAGGGATCCTGGAACATGAACTGCACCGCCCGGCGGTAGCGGGTCAGCCCGTCCCCGTCCAGCGAGCCCACGTCCATGATGCGCCCGCGGTCGTTGAACCGGATGGTGCCCGCATCGGGCGTGAGCGCCCGCATCAGGATCTTGGACAGGGTGGTCTTGCCGCACCCCGACTCCCCCACCAGACCCAGGCATTCGCCGCGGGCGATGGTGAAGCCCACGTCGTCCACCGCCAGCGTGCCGCCGCCGGGCCGGGCCCCGAACCACCCGCCCTTGCGCGCGCCGTAACGCTTGGTCACCCCCGCCACCGCCAGCAGCGGGCCGGCGGCGTCGGCATCGGCGGGCCAGGGCCGGGCGTCGCGCTCCAACAGCCGCGCCTCCCCCGCCTGCACCGGGCGGATGGGCTGGAGCCGCTCCCCCGGCGCCATGTGGAACCGCGGCACCGCCCGCAGCAGGGCGCGCAGGTACGGGTGCCGCGGGTCGGCGAACAGGTCGTCGCGGGTGCCGGATTCCATCACCGCCCCGCGGTGCATCACCACCACCTCATCCGCCAGATTGGCGACCACGCCCAGGTCGTGGGTGATCAGCAGCACCGCCATGCCGAGATCGGCCTGAAGCTCCTTGATCAGCTTCAGGATCTGGGCCTGGATGGTCACGTCCAGCGCCGTGGTGGGTTCGTCGGCGATCAGCAGCGACGGGCGGCACACCAGCGCCATGGCGATCATCGCCCGCTGGCGCAGCCCCCCCGACAGCTCGAACGGATAGGTGTCCAGCGCCCGGACGGGGTCGGGGAAGTGGACGCGGGCCAGCATGTCGCGGGCGATGGCGCGCGCCTCCTTCCGGTCGGCCTGCCGGTGGAGCCGCACCGCCTCCTCGATCTGGTTGCCGATGGTGTGCAGCGGCGAGAGGGAGGTCATCGGCTCCTGAAAGATGATGGAGATGCACCCGCCCCGCAGCGACTGCATCAGGCGTCCGTCGGCGCTCTGGGCGGCGATGTCCAGCGGCTGGCCGCAACTGGGGTCGTCGAACAGGATGCGCCCGCCGGAAATGCGCGCCGTATCGGGGAGGATGCGCAGGATGGATTGCGCCACCACCGACTTGCCCGACCCGGATTCCCCCACCAGCGCCACCACCGATCCGGGCCGCACGCGGAAGGACACGCCGCGCACCGCCGGGACCACGCCCTCGGGACCATGGAAATCGACCTTGAGATCCTCAACCCGCAGCAGGTCGCGCGTCATCGCCTCTCCCCCTCGGCCGCATCCCGGGCCGCTGCCCCCTCGGCCGCCGCACCGTCATCGTCCACGAAGATGCCCAGCGCGTCCAGATTGCCGCACGTCGTCCGGTCCAGCGCCACGCCGTTGCGCCGGGCCGCCCACACCGCGTCCTCCATCAGGCCGTCGAAGCCGTCCAGGCGGGAGTCGATGCGGATGCGGCCCCCCGGCCCGGCCAGCACCGCCTGGAACCACCCGTCGCGGCGGTCGCGCCGGGTGCTGTAGAAACGCAGCCGCACGCCCGTCAGATCCGCCCAGCGCAGCGCCACCGTGCCGGCCAGCCCGCGGACCGTCACCCCGTCCCCCGTCCTGCGCAGCCGCAGCCGGTGAAGCCCCACCGTGCGCACCGCGAACACCGCGAACAGCAGCGCCGCCGCCGCCAGCGGCACCGCCGCCCACACCGCCACCGGCAACGCCAGCAGCGGCCCGGCGGTCAGCACCAGCCCCACCCCGGCGCGGGCGTAATCCCCCCACACCGCCGTGGCGGGATACCTCAGGTCGCGGGCCTCATCCACGCTCACGGCGCCCCCCCGAACAGGGCGGCACCGTCCCGCCAGCGCACCGCCGGATGGCTGGCCGTGACGTCCAGGAAGCGGACGAGAAAGTCCCAGGTGGCGTCATCCTGCACCAGATGGTGGGTCAACAGGCCGGTGGCCTCACCGCCATCGGCGTGCCCCTCCCGCTTGGCGGTCAGATGGGCCGTGGCGGCGGTCAGGGCGGCCTCGGCATCCAGCCCGCCGCCGCCGCGCCACGCGATGGGATCGGCGTGGGTGTTGACCTGCACCACCCCCGGCGGAGCGGCCCCGCGGGGGGTGAAGGTGGACAGGCCGGTGAAACCCACCCCGCCCAGCGCCGCCGCCACGTCATCGGCGATGCGGTTCCACGGCGGCACCAGCACCGGCAGGAAACGGGCGCCGGCCAGCGCCGCCAGCCGTTCCCGCCCGCGGCAAAGCTCGGCCAGCACCGCGGCGGCGGGGCGCTCGGTGCCCAATTCGCATTTCTTGGCCGGCGGGGCGGCATGGTTGACGTGGGCCCAGCCGTGCTGAGCCACCATCACCCGCGGGTGATGCGCCAGGGAGTGAAACAGGGAGGTCCGGGCAGGCGCCGGGATCACCGCCAGCACCGGAAAGACGCCGTGCGCCCCGGTCAGGGACAGCAGCCGGTCCAGGGCCGGCGTGGCGTCCACCGCGTCGTCGTCGCGCCACCACAGGTCCGCCACCCGGCCTTCGGCGTGCCAGCGGCCCAGTTCGTCGGAAAGCGCGGTCCAGGGAGAAGAAGTCATGGGAAGAGCGGGCCGTCGGCTCCGGCCCGCCGAAAGCCGGCGGACCATCGTTGGGTCCGCCAGCATGGCCCAGGCATCCGCCCAAGGCCAAGGGTATTGTTGGGCGCCCCGCCGCGTCAGCGGCTGGCGGCGACCTTGCGCAGCAGGGTGATGAACTGTTCCTGCTCTTCCGGGGTCAGATCCTTGACCATGCCCTGGTCGTGGGCCTGGATGCGCGGAACCAGCTCTTCCAGCAGCTTTTCGCCCTCCGCACTCAGGCGCAGGGCATAGGAGCGGCGGTCGTGCGGCGACGGCGCGCGCACCACCAGCCCGCGGGATTCCAGGCGGTCGATCACCGCCACCATGGTGGAACGGTCGATGCCGACCGCGGCCCCCAGGTCGGACTGGCTCAGCCCTTCGTTCTCGCGGATCATGATCAGAACGCCGAACTGGCCCGGCGTGACGTCGTGCGGCGACACCGCGTTCTGGAAGCTCTGGAACAGGGCCACCTGCGCCTTGCGCAGGTTATAGCCGATCAGGCCGGGCAGCGGGCCCAGGGCCAGGGCGGCGGTCTTGGCGGAACGCGGGCGGGCCCGGCGTTCGGTGGGGAGGGTGGACTCTTGGTCGGTCAAGGGAGATAGGCCTTGGCTCGTGGGGTGAATGATCGGATGAGCGAACGGCTCATGCTTGGGCAATTGCGCGTATAAAATGCAGGCACTTGCCGAATCTGTCAGCAAAAAGAACGTCTGCCCAGCGGTTCGCATATCACATATTCCTTTGCCGCATTGGTCCCGGCCCCAATCACCAACCATGTGAGTCAACCAAGAAGCGGGCCAATCGTTCTTCAGGCATTGCCCGCCCGCGGTGCGGTTTCCCCTGCCGCATCCGGGCTTTCCCCCGCTGGGGAAAGCTTCCGGCGCCCGGTCCCCCCCAGACCGGGCGCCTTGTTTTTTCAGGGTCCGTTTTTTTATGGGGTGCGGTTTGCTACTGTCGGGAAGATTTCCATACGGGAGCGAATCGCCATGGCCCTGTCCTTCCTGTCCGGCATCCGCGTCATCGACCTGGGGCAGTACCTGCCCGGTCCCCACGCCGCCCAGATCCTGGCCGATCTGGGGGCGGAGGTGGTGAAGGTCGAACCGAAGGAGGGCGATCCCCTGCGCCGCCTGATCGGGCCGGTGGATTCCGACGGCAGCACCGCGGCGTACAAGCTGCTGAACGCCGGCAAGACCGTCATCCGCCTGGACCTGAAGAGCGCGGAGGGGCGGGCAACCTTCACCCGCCTGATCGCGCGGGCCGACGCGCTGGTGGAAAGCTTCCGCCCCGGCGCGCTGGCCAAGCTGGGCCTGGCGCCCGAGACGCTGCGCGGCCTCAACCCCCGTCTGGTCCACGCCAGCCTGTCGGGGTGGGGCTACACCGGCCCCTATGCCCCGCGGGCCGGGCACGACATGAACTACATGGCCATCGGCGGCGGGCTGATCGGGTCGGGCACGGCGGCACGGCCCGTCTTCGCCTTTCCCCCCGTGGCCGATTACGCCTCGGCCCAGCAGACGGCACTGGCGGTGGTGGGTGCCCTGTTCGGGCGCGAGCGCACGGGGCAGGGCGCCTTCCTCGACCTGTCGATCATGGAAAGCGTGCTGGGCTGGCAGGGGTTGAACCTGACCGCCGCCGCCCGCGGCGACACGCCGGTGCGGGGGCAGGGGCTGCTGACGGGGGGTGCCGCCTTCTACGCCCTTTACACCACCCGCGACGGGCGCTTCGTCACCCTGTCGGCCATCGAGCCAAAGTTCTGGTCCGCCTTCTGCGCCGCGGTGGAGCGCCCCGACTGGCTGGCCCGGCAGGCCGAACCGCTGCCCCAGACAGCCCTGATGGACGAGATCGCCGCCCTGTTCGCCACCCGCACGCTGGCCGAATGGCAGGCGCTGCTCGACCCTGCCGACTGCTGTTTCGAGGCGGTGCCGGAGTTCGCCGAAGTGCCCGAACATCCCCACGTCAAGGCCCGCGGGCAGGTGGTCCACCATCCGGGGCCGGAGCCGCTGGTGGAAACCCTGCTGGGCTTGCGCGTGGACGGCGGTCCGCCGCCGGCCCGCACGCCGGTGGCCGATGCCGACGCCGGGGAGATTCTGGCGCGGTGGGGGGCGTAGCCGCAAGGCGTCGCCTTGGCCGAGGGGCACCGCCCCTCGGCACTCCCCGGCAGGGCAATTGGGTGAAAGGTCTTTTTTCCAAATCTAGGATTTTCGTCATTCCCGCGAAGGCGGGAATCCAGTGCGCGCGTCTGCGCGCCATATGAGTCAGCGTGACTCATGTCGCCGCTATCGCGGCTCTTGCTGGATTCCCGCCTTCGCGGGAATGACGAAATCCTAATATATCTCTGAAGTCCTTCACCCGATTGCCCTGGGGAGACCATCGGCATCTGGACGGCTCGGGCTTCTGTCACGCTCCGCCAACGGCGTCCATGCCCCCTACGCCGAATTCGATGCCAAGCTTGTGCTGTAACCTCCCATCGGATCAGCTCAGGTATTGGATGGCCTTGTCGATGAAGCTGCGGTCCAGGGGTTCGCCATGGGCGGCCAGCCGGCCCGCCAGCTTTTCCATATAGGCGGGGGTCATGGCCCCGCGCAGATCCGCCCCGGATTGCCGGTCAACGGACATCTGGCCGATGATCAGGTTGATGTTCCCCGACACCGGCTGGCCCTTATCGTCCACCAGCGCGTTCCGCTCGTCAAAGTGATGGCCGGTGATGGATTCGATCATCGCCCGGTCACGGCTGGACAGGAAATAGCCCATGCCCGCCACCGGGGTTTCGCCCGCCGGGGCCGTGGTGGGAAAATCCTTCGGCCCGTCGGCTCCCTGGGCCGCGGCACTCAGCCGGCTGGCCTGCTCTTGAAACAGAGCCGCGTAGGAACTGCTGGAGAAGGCCGGCGCCTGATGCACGGCGGACGGACGGGACGGGGTGTCTTCCTCCTCCGTGCGGTCCGACGGCGGCGGGCCGTCGGCCACCGCCTGCGCCGCGGTGGAACGGCCACGGCTGGCGGATGCCGATGCGGCAAACGGTGATGCGCTGATGCTGACCATGATGTTTCCCCTGTTCCCGATCCGGCAGGGGACAAGCAAAGGCCATGCCTTTTTTGCGCGCATATCCCAACATAAAAACAGCCTTTCCTGGCATGTTTCACGGGAAACACGGGCCGGTGGGCAGAAAGGAGCCGGCAGGATTTTCCCCGGCCCCACGCGGCAAGAACCGACGCGCAAGAACCGGGTTGGCGGGGCGGGGGCGCTGCGCCATCCTTGCCGGACGCATCACCCGCAAGCCCGGCCCAGCACCATGACCGACACCATCACCGACACCGCCAGCGACGCCCGCCATTACCGCGCCATTGCCGCCGCCATCGCCCATATGGTCGAGAACTGGCAGGACCAGCCGGGCCTGGACGAGTTGGCCGGGGTGGCGGGGATCAGCCCGTTTCATTTTCAGCGGCTGTTCACCCGCTGGACCGGCATCAGCCCCAAGCGGTTCCTGCAGTTCCTCACCCTCGATCACGCCAAGCGGCTGCTGGCCGAGAACCAGAGCGTGCTGGACACCGCCCTCGACGTCGGGCTGTCGGGGCCGTCGCGGCTGCATGATCTGTTCGTGGCGTGCGAGGCGATGACGCCGGGTGAGTTCAAGGCGCTCGGCGGCGGGCTGACCATCCGCTGGGGGCTGCACGACACGCCGTTCGGCGGGGCGCTGGTGGGCACGACCGAGCGGGGGGTGTGCTGGCTGACCTTTGCCGACACCGCCGACGGGCGCGATGCCCTGGACGAATTTGCCGGGGCGTGGCCCGCCGCCCGGCTGGTGGAAGACGCGGCCGCCACCGCCCCCATCGCCGCCCGCGCCTTCCGCTTCAATGAATTGGCGGGGGGCTCGGTGGCCGACGAGGAGCCGCTGCGCCTGCTGCTGAAGGGCACCAATTTCCAGATCAAGGTGTGGGAGGCGCTGATGCGCATCCCCATGGGCGCGGTGGTCAGCTACGAGGACATCGCCGTGTCCATCGGCCAGCCCACAGCGCTCCGCGCCGTGGGATCGGCGGTGGGGCGCAACCCGGTGTGCGTGCTGATCCCCTGCCACCGGGTGATCCAGAAATCCGGCGTCATCCACAATTACCGCTACCGCGTGCCGCGCAAGCGGGCGCTGCTGGCGTGGGAAAGCGGGCTGGCCTATGGCGAGGGCTGAGGCTCCGCCCCCGGATCGGGTGCTGGATCGGGCGCCGGTCCTTCTTCCGCCTGTGCGTCCGCCGGGGTCTGCAGGGCGGCGCCGGCGCGCTCGTAATGGCCGGGCGTCAGGCTGCCGCGCACGGCGTTCAGCGCCATCATCAGCACCGCCGCGTCGTCGGTGAAGCCCAAGGCCACCAGCGCGTCGGGGATCACGTCCACCGGCATGACGAAATAGGCCAGCGCCCCGGCCAGGATCGCCCGGGTGCTGACCGGCGTGGCCGGGTCCGTCAGGCTGTAATAAGCGGCCACCGCATCCCGTGCAAAGGGAACGCGGTGCAGATTGGCCCGCAGGGTGGGCCAGAAGCGGCGGCGCACCGCCGCCTCGTCAGGCTCCTCCCCCTTCGTCTCCATACCCCACCGTATCCTGACCATTTTCAGCATCCTCCCGCTCTGGTAAACAGATGGGGTGTTTCGGCACCCATAACAGATCATCCGGGAGGACAGTCTCATGAACATCACAGGGTTGAGCGCGCTGGTGACCGGCGGCGGGTCGGGCATGGGGGCGGCGACCGCCCGCCATCTGGCCAGGCTGGGCGCCAAGGTCACCGTGCTCGACGTCAACAAGGACGCGGTGGCGGCGGTGGCGGCGGAGATCGGCGGGCTGGGCCTGACCTGCGACGTGTCCAGTGCGGCGTCGGCGGAAGAGGCGGTGGCCACGGCGGCGGCGGCTCACGGGCCAGCCCGCATCCTGGTCAATTGCGCCGGCGTGGCCCCGGCCAAGCGCATCGTCGGGCGCGACGGGCCGATGGCGCTGGACGATTTCCGCCGGGTGATCGACATCAACCTGATCGGCACCTTCAACCTGCTGCGGCTGGCCGCCGACGGCATGGCGAAGCTCGACCCGCTGGACAGCGGCGAGCGCGGGGTGATCGTCAACACCGCCTCCGTCGCCGCCTACGAGGGGCAGGTGGGGCAGGCGGCCTATGCCGCGTCCAAGGGCGGGGTGGTGGCCCTGACCATCTGCGCCGCGCGCGACCTTGCCCGCCACGGGGTGCGGGTGATGACCATCGCGCCGGGGCTGATCGGCACGCCCATGCTGCTGAACATGCCGCAGGAGGTTCAGGACAGCCTGGCCGCCACGGTGCCGTTCCCCAAGCGCTTCGGCCAGCCCGAGGAATACGCCCGTCTGGTCCAGCACATCGTCGAGAACGAGATGCTGAACGGCGACGTCATCCGCCTGGACGGCGCCATCCGCATGGCACCGCAGTAAGGGGAAAAAGCCGGGACGCGTTCCAAGGGAAACGCGTCCCGGCCCCGGTTCAGTCGCTGCCGCCCAGACGGCGCAGCAGATCGTCGAGCTGGTCCAGGTTCTGGTACTGGATCGACACGGTGCCCCGCTTGCCCTGGGGCGTGATCGACACCTTCAGCCCGATGCGGGCGGAGATCTCCGCCTCCAGATTCATCAGGTCCACGTCCTTCAGCGCCGGGTCGCGGCGCCGGGCGGTGCGCACGTTGTCGCTGTTGCGCACAAGGTCTTCGGTCTGGCGCACGTTCAGCCCGCGCTTCACCACCTCCTGCGCCGCCGACACCGGGTCGTCCATGGACAGCAGCGCGCGGGCGTGGCCGGCGGACAGGGCGCCGTCCTGCACCATGGTCTTGACCGGATCGGGCAGGGCCAGCAGGCGCATCATGTTGGCCACGTGGCTGCGGCTCTTGCCCACCACACGGGACAGGTCTTCCTGGGTGTGGCTGAACTCTTCCATCAGGCGGCGGTAGCCCTCGGCCTCTTCCAGCGGCGTGAGGTCTTCGCGCTGGATGTTTTCGACCAGGGCGATTTCCAGCGCTTCCCGGTCGGTCAGGTCGCGGATGACGACCGGAACCTCGTACAGCCCGGCAAGCTGCGACGCCCGCCAGCGGCGTTCGCCGGCGATGATCTCGTAGGTGTTGGGGGAGTCGGGCAGGCGGCGGACCAGCAGCGGCTGGAGCACGCCGTTTTCCCGGATCGACTCGACCAGCCCCTTCAGCGCGTCCTCGTCGAACACCCGGCGGGGCTGGAAGCGGCCCGGCTGCAGATACTCGATGGGCACCTGTTTCGATTGCCGCACCCGGTCGAGTGCGGAGGAATAGTCGTCGGTGTCCTCCCCGAACAACGCCGACAGGCCCCGGCCCAGGTTGGTGCGGCGGGCGGTTTCCCCGCGCTTTGGTTCGTCGATCACGCCACCAGCCTCTTTTCACGTCGCAGAACTTCGCCCGCCAGATTGATGTAGGCCTGCGCCCCGGTGCTGCGCATGTCGTAGATCAGCACCGGCTTCCCATGGGACGGCGCTTCCGACACCTTCACATTGCGGGGGATCACCGTCTCATAGACCTTTTCGCCGAAGAAGCCGCGGACGTCGGCGGCCACCATGTCGGACAGGTTGTTGCGCTTGTCGAACATGGTCAACACCACCCCGTGGATGTCCAGTTCGGGGTTGAAGGTGCGCTTGACCCGCTCGATGGTGCGGACCAGATGGCTCAGACCTTCCAGCGCATAGAACTCGCACTGCAGCGGCACCATCACCGCGTGGGCCGCCACCAGCGCGTTCAGCGTCAGCAGGCCCAGGGCGGGGGGGCAGTCGATCAGCACATAGTCGTATTCCAGCGCGCTGCGGGCCACCGACTCGCGCAGCCGGTATTCGCGGCGCTGCTGGGCGACCAGCTCGATTTCCGCCCCCGACAGATCCACCGACGCGGTGATGAGCGACAGATTGGGAACCCCGGTGACCACCGCGGCCTTTTCCAGCGGCATGCCGTCGAACAGCACGTTGTAACTGCCGAGCGCGCGCTTGGTCCGCGGAATGCCCAGACCCGTGGAGGCGTTGCCCTGGGGGTCCAGATCGATGACCAGAACCCGCTTGCCGATGGCGGCCAGTGCGGTTGCCAGATTGATGGTGGTGGTGGTCTTGCCGACGCCGCCCTTCTGGTTGGCGATGGCGATCACCCGGGCCGGTGGTGTGGCAGGCGGTGCGGCGGACGCTGTGTTCGGCGACCCGTTCATCTCAGCCCCTGTCATGTTGGTCCCGCTCATCTCGGCTTCGCTCACTGAATAGAGGTGATGGCGCTCAGGCGCAGGATGGCCGCGGACGGCTCGGTCAGGCTGGGGAACCGCTCGGCGGTCATTGTCCAGCTTTTGCCGGCCTCGGTCAATTCATCGTCCGCCGTCTGTCCCTTGAGGAACAGGGCGGTGCCGCCGTGGCTCAGGAACGGGGCGGCCCACGACAGCAGCAGCGGCAGCGGGGCCAGCGCCCGCGCCGTCACCACGTCGGCGGCAAAGGGTGTCACCGCCTCAATCCGGCGGGTGTGGATGGTGACCGTGGTGCCGGTGGCCCGCGCCACTTCCCGCAGGAAGGCGCATTTGCGGGCATCCGCTTCGATCAGGTGAACCTCGGGCACGCCCATCACCGCCAGCACCAGACCGGGGAAGCCGGCGCCGCTGCCCAGATCCACCAGCGTGCGGACGCCGGAAGGCAGGTGCGGCCAGAGCTGGGCCGAATCGAACAGGTGGCGGTTCCAGGCGTCGTTCAGGGTTTTCGGCCCGACGAGGTTGATGGACGGCTGCCATTTGCGCAGCAGCCCCTCGTAAACCGTCAGACGCTCCAGTGTTTCACGTGAAACACCGGTGCGTTCCTGGAAAGTGGCGGCATCAACCGGCAGCACGGACATCACGGCGCTTCACATGACGGAGGAGGGCGACGAGGGCGGCGGGGGTCATCCCCGGAATGCGGGCGGCAGCCCCCAGGGTTTCCGGGCGGACCTGGATCAGCTTCTGCCGGATTTCCGCCGACAGGCTGCCGATGCCGGCCACGTCGAGATCGGCGGGCAGGGCCAGCGCCTCGTCCTTGCGGAAGGCGCGGATGTCGGCGTCCTGGCGTTCGAGATAGCCGGCGTACTTGCCGTCGATTTCCAACTGCTCGACCACGGCGCCGTCGATGACGGCCAGTTCCGGCCACACGCGGGACAGGGCCGCCACGTCGAGATCGGGATAGCGCAGCAGGTCGGCGGCGGTGCGGCGCACGCCGTCCTGATTGACGTTCAGCCCCTGGCGCTGCAGGTCCGACGGGGTGGCCGAGAGCGACCGGACCAGGGCGCGCCCGGCCTCCAGCGCCACCGCCTTACACTCGAAGGCATCGGCGCGGACGCTGCCGACGCAGCCGACCGAGATGCCCTTGGGCGTCAGCCGCTGGTCGGCGTTGTCGGCGCGCAGCAGCAGCCGGTATTCCGCCCGCGAGGTGAACATGCGGTACGGCTCGTTGGTGCCGCGGGTGATGAGGTCGTCGATCATCACGCCGATGTAGGCGTCGGCGCGGTCGAGCACGAAGCCTTCCGCGTTGCCACCCACCGCCCCACCGGTTGCAAGGGCGGCGTTGATGCCGGCCATCAACCCCTGGGCCGCCGCTTCCTCATACCCCGTGGTGCCGTTGATCTGCCCGGCGAGGAACAGGCCCGGCACCCGCTTGGTTTCCAGCGTCGCCTTCAGCTCGCGCGGGTCCACGAAGTCGTATTCGATGGCGTAGCCAGGGCGCAGCATCACCACCTTTTCCAGACCCGGCATGGACGCCAGGATGCCCAACTGCACATCGCGCGGCAGGGAGGTGGAAATGCCGTTGGGGTAGACGGTGGGATCGTCCAACCCCTCCGGCTCCAGGAAGATCTGATGCCGGTCCTTGTCGGCGAAGCGCACCACCTTGTCCTCGATGGAGGGGCAGTAGCGCGGGCCGGTGCCCTGGATCTGGCCGGAGTACATGGGCGCCCGGTGCAGGTTGGCGCGGATCAGCGCGTGGGCTTCCGGCGTCGTCCAGGTCACGGCGCACGCCACCTGCGGCGTGGTGATTTTCTCCGTCAGAGTGGAGAAGGGCGGCGGCGGCTCGTCGCCCGGCTGGGATTCCAGGGCTGCCCAGTCGATGGTGCGCCCGTCCAGCCGCGGCGGGGTGCCGGTCTTCAGCCGCCCGAGCGGGAAGCCCAGACGGGACAGCGCCGCCGACAGGCCCAGCGACGGCGGCTCGCCGATGCGGCCCGCCGGTGTCTTTTCCTCGCCCAGATGGATCAGCCCGCGCAGAAAGGTGCCGGTGGTCAGCACCACCGCAGCGGCGCGGATCGCCTCACCGCCGGCGGTGACCACGCCGGTGATACGGCCATCGTGGGTGAGCAGGTCTTCCACCGCCTGGCCGTCGATGGTCAGGTTGGGCTGTTCCGCCAGGGCGGCCTGCATGGCTTCGCGGTACAGGCGGCGGTCGGCCTGGGCGCGGGGGCCGCGGACTGCCGGTCCCTTGCTGCGGTTCAGGATGCGGAACTGGATGCCGCCGCGGTCGATCACCCGGCCCATCAACCCGTCGAGGGCGTCGATCTCACGGACCAGATGGCCCTTGCCCAACCCACCGATGGCGGGGTTGCAGGACATCTCGCCGATGGTCTCAACCTTGTGAGTCAGGAGCAGGGTGGCGGCACCCATGCGGGCCGCCGCGGCAGCCGCTTCGCATCCGGCGTGACCGCCGCCAACCACGATGATATCGAATGTGCGCATAGGCGGTACTCTAGGCGGAATCGCCCAAAACGCCAAGGGGGCACATGCTGCGTTTGCGCATGTGCCCCCTTGGGAAACGCCGTGCCACCCCATGTTTCACGTGAAACATGGGGTGCACCGCTCATTTGCCGATGCAGAAATCCCGGAAGATCACGTCCAGCAGATCCTCCACATCCACCCGCCCGGTGATGCGGCCCAGCGCCCGGCTGGCCAGACGCACATCCTCCGCCGCCAGTTCCGGCAGCGGGGCGGACAGCGCCCGCTGCAGGGCGGCGGTGCATTCCTCCAGCGCCCCGCGGTGCCGTGCCCGCGTCAGGGCCGGGGCGCCGCCGGCCGCTAGACGGTCGGCGCTCAACGCCGTCAAACGCGCCTCCAGTGCTGCGATGCCGTCACCCGAGCGGGCCGACAGGGGCAGGGCCGGGTGACCGTCCACCGCGGCCCCGGCGGGCAGGGCGGCGGCGACGTCGGCCTTGTTCAGAACCACCACCGTGTCGGCGTCCAGCAGCGCGCGGGTGTCGGCGTCCAGGTCCGGCCACAGGGTGCCATCGAACACCGCCACCTTGACGTCGGCCTGTTCGGCGCGGCGGCGGGCACGGCGCACCCCCTCTGCCTCCACCTCGTCGGCGGTGTCGCGCAGGCCGGCGGTGTCGGCCAGGATCACCGGGTAGCCGCCGAGGTCGAGGTGGACTTCCACCACGTCGCGGGTGGTGCCGGCGTGGGCGGAGACGATGGCGGCGTCCCGCCGGGCCAGCGCGTTCAGCAGGCTGGACTTGCCGGCGTTGGGGGCGCCGATGATGGCGATGTGCAACCCCTCGCGCAGCCGCTCGCCGCGGCCCCCGTCGTTCAGGTGGGCGGCGATCTCGGCGGCCAGCGCGGTCAGCACCGGGCGCACGGCGTCGGACACGCCGCCGGGCAGATCCTCGTCGGGGAAGTCGATGTCGGCCTCCAGATGGGCGAGCGCGCGGGTCAGCCGCTCCCGCCAGCGGTCGTAGAGACGGCCAAGTTCCCCCTCCATCTGGCGCAGGGCCTGGCGCCGTTGGGCGGCGGTTTCGGCGTCGATCAGGTCGGCGACGGCTTCCGCCGCGGTCAGGTCGAACTTGCCGTTCTCGAACCCGCGGCGGGTGAACTCACCGGGTTCGGCGACGCGCAGGCCGGGCAGGGCGCCCAGCGCCTGGGTCACCGCCGCCACCACGGCGCGGCCGCCGTGGAGATGAAGTTCCACCACATCCTCGCCGGTGAAGCTGCGGGGGGCGGGGAACCACAGCACCAGCGCGTCGTCCAGAACGGCCCCGTCGTCGGGGCTGCGCAGGCGGGCCAGGGTGGCCATGCGGGGGGCGGGCAGCGGGCGAGTGGTCGGGGGGCGGGTGGTCAGGGCCGCCAGCGCCGCACCGGCGCCGGGGCCCGAAACGCGAACCACCGCCACACCGGATCGGCCGGGGGCGGTGGCGAGCGCGAAGATGGTCGCGTCCATGAACTCGATTGACCGTCTTGGAAGAGAGGGAAAGGTCAGCCCATCTGATCGGGGCGCAGGGTCTTCTGATCGGGCTGGAGCATCAGCCGGTCCACCCGCCGGCCTTCGGTCAGGTGAACGGTCAGGATCTCTTCCACATCCGCCACCGAGTGGAAGGTGTACCACACCCCCTCGGGGTAAATGACCATGGCCGGCCCCAGCTCGCAGCGGTCCAGGCAACCGGCAGCGTTCACGCGGATGCGCCCCTCCAGCCCCAGCTCCTTGGAGCGGGCCTTCATATAGTCGCGCAGCTTCTCCGACCCGCGGGCCGCACAGCTTCCCCGCTTGTGCCCGTCGGGGCGGCGGTTGGTGCAGATGAAGACGTGGGCGTCGAAGTAGAGTGTGGGATCGGTCACTTACGCGGTTCCTTGCTGCTGCTGCCGAGCGCCGAGGCCATCTGGGACCAGAAGGCTTTCTGAATCTGCTCCACCCCCTGGATGCCGGCGGGCAGCCAGGTCTTGAACATGGTCTCCGGGTCCATGGCGTTCATGTTCGCCATCATCCGGTCCTGCATTTCACGCATCAGCGCGTCCTGCATGGGCTTCACGTCGGGGAGGCCGAAGAAGGCCCGAGCCTCCGCCGGGGTGCAGTCGATATCGACGGAAATTTTCATCTGGGCAATTTCCTCAGCGCGCGGATGTTTCCAGCGGGGGGAAAGAACCCCATACTCAAGGGGTTCGGATCTCTGACGGGCGGGGCGCCACGCCGCCCTTGCCGTATCAGTATATGTGCGATCCACGTCCCGCGCCACCACGCCGGGCGCGACACCGTTACCACCGGATGGGTTATGCCGATGACCGACACCTCTCAGGGCCGGAACCTCCTGGGGTTTGAGACCAGCCCCTATCTGCTCCAGCACCGGGACAACCCGGTCCACTGGGTGCCATGGGGGGAGGCGGCCTTTGCCCGCGCCCGTGCGGAGAACAAGCCGGTGCTGCTGTCGGTGGGCTATGCCGCCTGCCACTGGTGCCACGTGATGGCGCACGAATCCTTCGAGAACCCGGCCATCGCCGCGGTGATGAACGACCTGTTCGTCTGCATCAAGGTGGACCGGGAGGAACGGCCCGACGTGGACCACATCTACCAGAACGCGCTCGGCCTGCTGGGCCAGCCGGGGGGATGGCCGCTGACCATGTTCCTGACGCCCGACGCCGAGCCGTTCTGGGGCGGCACCTATTTCCCGCCGGCCCCCCGCTATGGCCGCCCCGGTTTCGTGGAGGTGCTGCAGGGGGTGGCCGACACCTACCACCGGGAACCGGCCAAGGTGACCCGCAATGTGGAGGCGCTGAAGGACGCCCTGACCCAGATGGCGGAGAACCGCAGCGGTGATCCGGGGATCGACCCCACCATCCTCAACCGCATCGCCGCCCGGCTGGTGCAGGAGGTGGACCCGGTTCACGGCGGCATCGGACAGGCGCCGAAGTTCCCCCAGGTTCCCATCTTCGGCCTGCTGTGGCGGGCGGCCCTGCGCACCGGACGGCCCGACCTGTACGACGCCGTGACCCGCACCCTGACCGCCATGAGCCAGGGCGGGATTTACGACCATCTGGGCGGCGGCTTCGCCCGCTATTCGGTGGACGACCGCTGGCTGGTGCCGCACTTCGAAAAGATGCTCTACGACAACGCCCAACTGATGGAGCTGCTGACCCTCGTCTGGCAGGACAGCCGCACGCCGCTGTTCGCCGAGCGTGTCCACGGGATCGCCGATTGGGTGCTGCGGGAGATGGTGGCCGAGGGCGGCGGCTTCGCCAGCACGCTGGATGCCGACAGCGAGGGGGAGGAGGGCCTCTTCTACATCTGGAACGTGGACGAGATCGACCGCCTGCTGGGCGGGGACGCGGCCCTGTTCAAGCGCGTCTACGACATCACGCCCGCGGGCAATTTCGAAGGGGCCAGCATCCCCAACCGCATCGGCCACCCCGACCCGCTGAGCGCGGCGGAGGAGGACACGCTGGCCCGCTGCCGCGCCGTCCTGCTGGCCGAGCGGTCCACGCGGGTGCGCCCCGGCTGGGACGACAAGGTGCTGGCCGACTGGAACGGGCTGATGATCGCCGCCCTGGCCGGTGCCGGACAGGTGTTCGCCCAGCCCGCCTGGATCGCCGCCGCCCGTGATGCCTTCGCCTTCGTCACCACGACCATGAGCACCGGCGGGCGGCTGGTCCATGCCTGGCGGGCGGGCCAGGGGCGGGGCAGCGCCACGCTGGACGATTACGCCGCCATGGCCCGCGCCGCCCTGGCCCTGGCCGAGGCCACCGGGGATCAGGCGTATGTGGCCCAGGCCGCGGCCTGGACCGGGGTGCTCGACCGCCATTACTGGGACGGGGAGCGCGGCGGCTATTTCTTCACCGCCGACGACGCCGAGGGGCTGATCGTCCGCATCAAGTCGGTCCACGACGCCGCCACCCCCAACGGCAACGGCACCATGGTGGAGGTGCTGGCCCGCCTGTACGCCCTGACCGGGGAGGAGCGTTACCGCACCCGCGCCGACGCCCTCGTCGCCGCCTTCGCCGGGGAGCTGGGGCGGAACTTCTTCCCCCTGGCCACCTTCCTCAACGGGCTGGAACTGGTCACCGACCCGCTGCAGATCGTCATCGCTGGCGATCCCGACGGGGCGGACACCCGGGCGCTTGCCCGCACGGTGCTGGACCGGGCGCTGCCGGGCCGCATCCTGACCATCGCCGCACCGGGGCAGGCCCTGCCGCCCGGCCACCCGGCGGCGGGCAAGACCATGACCGGCGGCGCGGCCACCGCCTATGTCTGCCGCGGCATGACCTGCGCCGCGCCGGTCACCACCCCTGCAGCCCTGGCCTCCAGCCTGGATGCCATCGCGGAGGCGCAGGCATGACCGCCCGCCGCATCACCATCGACAGCCCGCTCGGCCCCCTGACCATCACCGCCCGGGACGGGGCGGTGACCGTGCTGGACTGGGGCGGGGGGGACGGCACCGTGTCCGGCGACCCGCTGCTGGACGAGGCGGCGGCGCAACTGGACGCCTATTTCACGGGACGCCTGCAGCGCTTCGACCTGCCGCTGCAGCCCGCCGGCACCGCCTTTCAGCGGCGGGTGTGGGATCTGATGCTGACCATCCCCTATGGCCAGACCTGGACCTACGGCACCATGGCCCGGCATCTGGGCAGTGCGGCGCGGGCGGTGGGGGGTGCCTGCGGGCGCAACCCCATTCCCATCATCATTCCCTGTCACCGGGTGGTCGGCGGCGGCACCAGCCCCGGCGGCTATTCCGGCCAGGGCGGCCTGATCACCAAGGCCCATCTTCTCGATCTGGAGCGGCGCCACGCGCTGCAGCCGGCAACCTGACACGCGCTCAAAAAGAAGGGACGAGAGACATGGTTCATGCGGTCCGCATCCACGAGTACGGCGGCCCCGAAGCCCTGCGGTGGGAAGAGGTCACGGTCGGCGACCCCGGCCCCGGCGAGGTCCGCCTGCGCCACACCGCCGTCGGGCTGAACTACATCGACACCTATCACCGCTCCGGCGCCTACACGCTGCCGCAGTTGCCCTGCATCATCGGCGTCGAGGCCGCCGGGGTGGTGGAGGCGGTGGGCGAGGGCGTGTCGCTGAAGCCCGGCGACCGCGTGGCCTACGCCGGTCCCATGGGTGCCTATGCCGAAGCCCGCATCGCCCCCGCCGACCGCATGATCCCGCTGCCGAGCTGGATCGGCGACGAGCAGGCCGCGGCCATGATGCTGCAGGGCATGACCGCCCAGTTCCTCCTGCGCTCCACCTATGTGGTCAAGCCGGGCGACACCATCCTGGTCCAGGCCGCCGCCGGGGGGGTCGGGCTGCTGCTGTGCCAATGGGCCAAGCACCTGGGCGCCACCGTCATCGGCACCGTCAGCACCGAGGAAAAGGCCGAGCTGGCCCGCGCCCACGGCTGCGACCATCCCATCCTCTACACCAGGACCGACTTCGTGGCCGAGGTGAAGCGGCTGACCGGCGGGGCCGGCGTGCCGGTGGTCTATGACGGGGTGGGGCGCACCACCTTCCTGCCCGGCTTCGACTGCCTGCAGCCCCGCGGGCTGATGGTGCTGTTCGGCGCCGCGTCGGGGGCGCCCGATCCGCTGGACCTGCAGGTGCTGGCGGCCAAGGGATCGCTCTACGTCACCCGGCCCACCCTGTTCACCTACATCGCCAAGCGCGACGACATGATGGCGTCCGCCGCCGAACTGTTCGAGGTGGTCCACTCCGGCGGGGTGACCATCACTGTGGGGCAGCGGTTCGCGCTGAAGGATGCGGCCGAGGCGCACCGGGTGCTGCAGGCCCGCGGGACGACGGGATCGACGGTGCTGGTCCCCTGATCGGCTGGGCTACCGCCCGAACCCCCTTTGTCTTTATCGATAAAAAGAGGGGGAGGTTTGGAGGCGTCAGCCTCCAAACGGGGCCGGGGCGGTAGCCCCGGTTACTCCGCCAGCCAGAGCGCGTTCTTCAACTGGCCGAGCATGGTCTTGTGCGCCTCAAGCTCCTCCGCCGTCGGGGCGTGGGGGCGCGGCTCGCGGCGGGTGCGGGTGCCCGTACCACCGGCCTCCTGTGACCGCCGGGCCACGGGGGCGCCGGTCAGGGACAGGCCGGCCTGACGCCCGCCCAGCAGTTCCAGATAGACTTCGGCCAGAAGCTGGGCATCGAGCAGCGCCCCGTGAAACGTACGGCCGGAATTGTCCACCCCGAAGCGTTTGCACAGGGCGTCCAGGGTGGCCGGCGCGCCGGGGAACTTCTGCCGGGCCATCATCAGCGTGTCGATGGCGTTGTTCTTCAGCTCGGGATAGCCCAGCAGCTTCAGTTCCCAGCGCAGGAACTTCATGTCGAAGGATGCGTTGTGGATCACCAGCGGGGAGTCGCCGATGAAGGCCACGAACTCCGCCGCCACCGTCTCGAACACCGGCTTGTCGGCCAGGAACTCGTCGGTCAGGCCGTGGACCGCCGCCGCTTCCGGCGGCACCGGGCGTTCGGGGTTGATGTAGACGTGGAAGCGGTTGCCCGTCTGCACATGGTTCACCAGCTCCAGACAGCCGATTTCCACCAGCCGGTGCCCTTCCTCCGGCTTGAAGCCGGTGGTTTCCGTGTCCAGCACGATCTCACGCATCGCCGCCAACCCCATCTGAGAAAATCGTTACGCACCCGTTCTACGGAAAACCCGCGGCGAAAGACGTTTCGCCCGCGTTATTATTTCCCGCAGAGCCCTTGCGGTGTAAGCCTTTCCCAGCCCGCTGGGAATGATGAAGTCCGCCCGCCGCCGTTTCTTGGCATCGGGCATCTGGCGGGCCAGGATGCCGGCCAGCTTCTCCGGCGTCATGCCGGGGCGGGCCAGCACGCGGGCGCGCTGGATGGCGGCGGGGGCGCTGACCACCATCACCGCGTCCACCCGCTTGTCCGCCCCCGTCTCATAAAGCAGCGGGATGTCGAGCACCGCCACCGGCACCCGCCGCCGCGCCTGGATACGCAGGAACCGGCGCTGCGCCGCCCGCACCCGCGGGTGGATGATCGCCTCCAGCCGCGCCAGGGCGGCAGGGTTGCCGAACACCGCCGCCCCCAGCGCCTGCCGGTCCACGACCCCATCCCGCACCACGCCGGGGAAGGCGGCGGCGATGGGGGCCACGGCATCCCCGCCACGGGCCAGCAGCCCATGGACGATGGCGTCGGAATCGCACACCGGCACCCCCATCCGCCGCAGCATCCGGGCGGCGGTGCTCTTGCCCATGCCGATGGACCCGGTAAGGCCGAGGACGATCATCGTACGGGTTACCCGGCCAGAACCGCGCGGCGCAGATCCTCGTCCACCACCGGCTCGGTGCCGAACCAGGCGGCGAAGCCGGGGCGGGCCTGATGCAGCAGCATCCCCAGACCGTCCACGATGCGGTTGCCGCGGGCGTGGGCGTCGTGCAGCAGCGGCGTCATCAGCGGCGTGTACACGATGTCGGTCACTACCGCAGTGCGGGGCAGGGCGTCGAGACGCAGGTCCAGCGACGGCTCCCCATGCATGCCTTGCGTGGTGGTGTTGACCACCAGGGCGGCACTGTCCAGCGCCGTTTCACGTGAAACCCAATCGACCACAGTGACGGCACCGCCGATCTCCGCCGCCAGCACCTCCGCCCGTTCGCGGGTGCGGTTGGTCAGGCGCACCTCGGGCGCGCCGGCGTCCAGCAGGGCGGCGACGATGGCCCGCGAGGCACCGCCGGCCCCGATCACCACCGCCGGGCCGGTTTCCGCCTGCCACCCTGCAGCCCCGTCGCGCAGGTTTTCCAGAAAGCCGAAGCCGTCGGTGTTGCTGCCGGTCAGCATGCCGTCGGCGCCGACGACGATGGTGTTGACCGCCCCGGCCCGCCGGGCGGTGGCGTCCATCACATCCACGGTGGCCGCCGCCACCTCTTTATGAGGAACCGTGACGTTGCAGCCGCGGAAGCCCAGGGCGGGCAGGGCGCGGATGGCAACATCCGCCCGGTCCGGTGAAACCGACAGGGGCACATAGGCGCCGTCGATGCGGTAACGCTCCAGCCAATGGCCGTGCAGCCGGGGCGAGCGTGAATGCCCCACCGGCCAGCCCATCACCCCGGCCACCTTGGCCTTGCCACTCAACATCATGGTGTCACGATCCCCCGTTCGCGCAAGAAACCCAAGAGCGGCAGCAGCGGCAGGCCGAGGATGGTGAAGAAGTCCCCCTCCACCCGCTCGAAAAGCTGCGCCCCCAACCCTTCCAGATGATAGGCGCCCACCGACGACAGCACGCCGTCGCCGCAGCCCTGCAGATAGCCGTCGAGAAAGCCGTCGGTAAAGGCCCGCATGGTCAGGCGGGCGTCGTCGATGCCCCGCCACACCACCGCGCCGTCCTGCACCACCGCCGCGGCGCTGACCAGCCGGTGGGTGCGGCCGCGCAAGCGGCGGAGCTGGTCCGCCGCCCCGGCCCGCCCCGCAGGCTTGTCGAACCACCGTCCTTCACAATCCAGCATCTGGTCGGCGCCCAGCACCAGGGCGCCGGGATGGCGCACGGCCACGGTGCTGGCCTTGGCCTCGGCCAGCCGTTCGGCCACCTGTTCGACACTGCAGCCGCCGGCCCGGCCCGCGGCCTTGACCGCATCCTCGTCCACGTCCGCGGGATCGCAAATGACGGTGACCCCGGCCCGCTCCAGCATCCCGGCCCGCGTCCGCGAGGCCGAGGCGAGGATCAGAGGCGTCACGACGGTTTGCTCCCACCGCCGCCGCCCGGCAGCACCCCGCCGGGGTTGACTCCGGCAAAGGCGCCGCTCTGGCGTTTGGCCAACAGCATCATGATTTCCGCCGCCGTCTCTTCGATGGACCGGCGGCTGACGTCGATCACCGCCCAGCCGTTGCGGGTGTAGAGCCGGCGGGCGTCGATCACCTCCTGCCGCACATCCTCGGGGTCCACATAGGTGGACTGCTCGCTCTGGTTCAACAGCTTCAGCCGGTTGCGGCGGATCTGCACCAGCCGGTCGGGATCCTTGGTCAGGCCGACGATCAGGGGCCGGGTGAGCTGGAACAGCTCCGGCGGCAGGGGGCAGCCGGGCACCACCGGGATGTTGGCCGCCTTCACCCCGCGGTTGGCAAGGTAGATGCAGGTGGGGGTCTTGGACGTGCGCGACACGCCCAGCAGCACCACGTCGGCCTCGTGCAGATCCCACGAGGACTGGCCGTCGTCGTGGGTCAGGGCGAAGTCCATGGCGTCCATGCGCCCGAAATATTCGGCGTCGAGCGCGTGCTGGCGGCCCGGCTGCCGCTGGGATTCCTCGCCCAGGAAGGCAGCCAGCGCGTTGATCAGCGGGTCCAGCACCGGGATGCACGGCACCTGTTCGGCACGGCAGAAGTCCTGCAGCCGGCGGCGCAGCTTCTCATCCACCAGCGTGAACATCACCAGCCCGCGGTGCTCGCGGATGCCCTCCAGCACCAGATCGAGCTGGCGGTCGGTGCGGACCAGATTCCAGAAATGCTCGGTGGGCCGGACCTGATCGAACTGGATCACGCAGGCCCGCGCCACGCTGTTGATGGTTTCGCCGGTGGCATCCGAAACCAGATGCAGATGGAACTCTTTCATGGTCCGCCAAATCTTGTGGAGAAAACCGGCCAAAGGTGTGGAAAAGCGGTATGGGGTGGAATAATCCCCATCGGCGGGACTCCCCACACCCCGGACCACACCCAGTGGGACAGAATCCCCGGCCTGTTCGGAAGCTGGGGGATTCTGGTTTCCGGGTGGCTGCGGCTGCAGCTTATCCCCGATTCACCCACCGTTGAAGCCCCTGTGTTTCCGCCATCTGTGGCATAAATGCCCGGAGTCATCCACAGGTAGGCCGGATCGGGCCGTAAGCTGCAGACGCAGTGTGGATGAATCCGGGGTTAGAGGGGATTCACGATTCCCACAGGCATCCATCTCATCCTCTTCCTTTCTATCTATAAAAAGAATAGTGAGTAGGGGTGTGTAGAAACCCGTCGCGTTTTCTGAAACGAAGGATGCCTGCCGGTGCCTGATACGTCCAAGCCGATGCTCGCCGCCCTTGCCGGTCAGACCCAGACCCGGCCTCCGTTCTGGCTCATGCGTCAGGCGGGCCGCTATCTGGCGGAATACCGGGCGGTGCGGGCCAAGGCCGGCGGCTTCCTCGACCTGTGCTACAACCCGGATCTGGCGGTGGAGGTGACCCTGCAGCCGATCCGCCGGTACGGCATGGACGCGGCCATCCTGTTCTCCGATATTCTGGTGGTTCCCCACGCGCTTGGCCAGCCGCTGGCCTATCTGGAGGGCGAGGGGCCGAAGCTCGATCCCGTGCGCACGGTGGCGGGGCTGCAGCGCCTGTCCATGGAGCGCTTCCACGAGACGCTGGCGCCGGTCTACGAGACGGTCGGCCGGCTGTCCCGTGAACTGCCGAAGGAGACGACGCTGATCGGCTTTGCCGGCGCGCCGTGGACCGTGGCGAGCTACATGGTCGAGGGCGGCGGGTCCAAGGAATACAGCCACATCAAGTCGTGGGCCTACGGCGACCCTGCAGGCTTCGCCAAGCTCATGGACCTGCTGGTGGAATCGACGACCGAATACCTGTCCCGCCAGATCCAGGCGGGGGCGGAGGTGGTCCAGCTTTTCGACTCCTGGGCCGGCGTGCTGCCGGAAACCGCCTTCCGCCGCTGGGTGATCGAGCCGACCCGCCGCATCGTCGCCGGGCTGAAGGCGCGCCACCCTGCAGTGCCGGTGATCGGCTTCCCCCGCGCCGCCGGGCTGATGTACGAGGCCTACGCCGCCGAGACGGGCGTGGACGCGGTGGGGCTGGACACCATGATCCCGGTGTCGTGGGCGGCGAAGACCCTGCAGCCCCGTCTGCCGGTGCAGGGCAACCTGGACCCGATCCTGCTGGTGACCGGCGGGCAAGCGCTGCAGGACGCGGTGCACGGGATCCTGTCGGCGCTGAACGACGGGCCGTTCGTCTTCAACCTCGGCCACGGCATCACCCAGGTGACCCCGCCCGACAACGTGGCCGAACTGACCCGCCTGCTGCGCACCTGGCCGGAGTGGCGGTAAGGGAAGGGGCTGGACAAGCGGGCGCTTCCACCCCAGCTTAGGCGGGCCGGAAACGGCCCTGCCACAGCCTGACCCCGTGAAGCCTGCCCATCATGTCCCGCACCGCCGTCGTCCTGTTCAACCTGGGTGGCCCCGACAGCCCCCAGGCCGTCCGCCCGTTTCTCCGGAACCTGTTCAGCGATCCGGCCATCCTGCAGGTGCCGGGGCCGGTGCGGTGGGTTCTGGCCCGGCTGATCTCCCGCCGGCGGGACAAGGCGGCCCAGGCCATCTACGCCCATCTGGGCGGCCGCTCACCCCTGCTGCCCAACACCCAGGCGCAGGCCGCGGCGCTGCAGGCGGCGCTGCAGGCACCGGGGGAAGAAGTGCGCTGCTTCATCGCCATGCGCTACTGGCACCCCTTCACCGAGCAGGCGGTGGCGGAGGTGACGGCGTTCGCGCCCGACCGCATCGTGCTGCTGCCGCTCTACCCGCAGTTCTCCACCACCACCACCGGCTCGTCGGTCACGGCGTGGACGGCGGCGGCGGCCCAGGCGGGGCTGCAGGTTCCCACCCACACCGTTTGCTGCTACCCCAGCGAGGCGGGGTTCATCGCCGCCATGGCGGGGCTGGTGCGCCCGGCCTATGACGCGGCAGCGGCCCACGGCACGCCGCGGGTGCTGTTCTCCGCCCATGGGCTGCCCAAAAAGGTGGTGGAGCGTGGCGACCCGTATCAGCATCAGTGCGAGCGCACCGCGGCGGCGCTGGCCGCGGCGCTGCAGATCCCCGGCCTGGACTGGCTGAACAGCTACCAGAGCCGTGTGGGGCCGCTGGAATGGATCGGCCCGGCCACCGATGCCGAGATCGAGCGGGCGGGCCGCGACGGCGTGCCGGTGGTGGTGGTCCCCATCGCCTTCGTCTCCGAGCATTCGGAAACGCTGGTGGAGCTGGGCATTGAATACCGCCATCTGGCGCAGGAATGCGGCGTGCCGTACTTTGCCGTCGTGCCGACGGTGGGGGACGATCCCGCCTTCATCAACGGTCTGGCCGGGCTGGTGCACGCCAGCCTGCAGCGCCCCGGTCTGTGCTCCCAGAACGGCGGGCGGCTGTGCCCTGCAGGGTTCACGGGCTGTCCGCAGCGGTAAGGGCGGTATCAATCAGGGGAAACGCGATGCTTTATCTGTGGATCAAGGCGCTGCACGTCATCAGCGTCATCGCCTGGATGGCGGGGATGCTGTACCTGCCGCGGCTCTACGTCTATCACGCCAGCGCCGCACCGGGGTCGGAGGCGTCGGAGACGTTCAAGGTGATGGAACGGCGGCTGCTGAAGGCCATCACCACCCCGGCCATGATCGCCAGCCTGATCTTCGGCATCGCCATGCTGGTGATGACGCCGGAATGGCTGAAGCAGGGGTGGCTGCACGCCAAGCTGACCTGCGTGCTGGGCCTGCTGGCGGTGCACGGGCTGCTGGCCCGCTCCCGCCGGGAGTTCGCCGAGGACCGCAACACCCGCAGCCCGCGCTATTACCGCGTGGTGAACGAGGTGCCGACGGTCCTGATGATCGCCATCGTCATCTTCGTCATCGTCAAGCCCTTCTGAACAGGGGCTTGGCGGCTTCGGCCAGCAGGAACACCGCCACCCCCGCGGCGGCGGTGGTCAGCCAGTCATCGGCCCTCAGGCCGGTGGTGCCGAACAGGGCCTGCAGCGGTGGGGCGTGGGTGAAGGCCGCCTGCAGCCCGACGATCAGGCCGGCGCTGATCCACGCCGCCCGTCCGGGGCGGGTGCCCCGCCACACCGGACCCAGCCCGGTGCGGGCGTTGAACAGAAACCCGATCTCCCCCGCCACCAGGGCGTTCACCGCCACCGTGCGGGCGACCTCGGCCCCTTCGCCCTGGTGGTACAGGAACAGCCCGTAGCTGGCTGCGACCAGCAGCCCGGCCACCACCGCCATGTACCCGGCCCAGGGCAGGGGCAGGATCGGTTCCCGCGGCGGGCGGGGCGGCTGGGCCATGATGCCCGGCTCCGCCGGTTCGAACGCCAGGGCCAGACCCAGCGTCACCGCGGTCACCATGTTGATCCACAGGATCTGCACCGGGGTGATGGGCAGGGTGCCGCCCGCCAGCACCGCCGCCAGGATCACCAGCGCCTGCCCGCCGTTGGTGGGCAGCAGGAACAGGATGGTCTTGCGCAGGTTGGCGTAGACGGTGCGCCCCTCTTCCACCGCGTGGGCGATGCTGGCGAAATTGTCGTCGGCCAGCACCATGTCGGCGGCCTCCTTCGCCGCCTCGGTGCCCATGATGCCCATGGACACGCCGACGTCGGCGCGTTTGAGGGCCGGGGCGTCGTTCACCCCGTCGCCGGTCATCGCCACCGTCAGGCCGCCGGCCTGCAGGGCGGTGACCAGCCGCAGCTTGTGTTCGGGGGCGGTGCGGGCGAACACGTCGGTATCCAGGGCAGCATCCTGCAGACCCGCGTCGTCCAGCCGGTCGAGATCGGCCCCGGTCAGCACCCGGCCATCCTCGGCCAGTCCGAAGCGGCGGGCGATGGCGACGGCGGTGGCGGCGTGATCGCCGGTGATCATCTTGACCGCGATGCCGGCCCGGCGGCACTCGGCCACCGCGGCCCGGGCCTCCTCCCGCGGCGGGTCGATCAGGCCGCAGAGGCCGAGGAACTCCAGCCCGTCGCCGATGCCGTCCGCCTCCGCGGGGCAGGTGGGGTGGGTGCGGCGGGCAAGCGCCAGCACCCGCAGCCCCTGGGCGGCCATGGTCTCCACCCGTCCGGCCCAAGCGGCAGGGTCGATGCCGCTGCAGTGGGGCAGGATGCGTTCCGGGGCGCCTTTGACGTAGAGGATGCCGCCGCCGTCCGCCACCACCCGCTGCAGAACCGCCATCCACCCCCGTTCGGACTCGAACGGGATGGTGTCGTGACGGGGCAGGGCGGCGGTTTCGCGGGCGGGGTCCAGCCCCGCCTTGCGGGCGAAGACCAGCAGCGCCCCGTCGGTGGGGTCGCCGGTGACGCACCACGCCCCGTCCTCCCCCCGGCTCAGACCGGCGTCGTTGCACAGCAGGGCGGCGCGGGCCAGTTCGGTCAGGGCGCCGTCGTTTTCCGCCGGCTGGCCGGCGCTGCAGACCCGCCCCTCGGGCGCATAGCCGATGCCCTCGACCTCATAGGACACCGCGGGCGTCACGGCGGCCTGCACCGTCAGTTCGTTGCGGGTCAGCGTGCCGGTCTTGTCGGAACAGATCACCCCCACCGACCCCAGCGTTTCCACCGCCGGCAGGCGGCGGATGATGGCGTTGCGCCGGGCCATGCGGGTGACGCCGATGGCCAGCGTGATGGTCATCACCGCCGGCAGCCCCTCCGGGATCGCCGCCACGGCGAGCGCCACCGCCGCCATCACCATATCCACCCACGGCTCCCCCTGGACGAGGGCGCCGAAGGCGAAGACCGCCACCGTCACGCCGAGGATCGCCACCGTCAGCAGCCGCCCGAAGCGGTCCATCTGGGCCAGAAGCGGCGTGGTCAGGCTTTCCACCTTGGCCAGCATGCGCCCGACCCGGCCCAGTTCGGTGTGGTCGCCGGTGGCCACCACGATGCCCTGTCCCTGCCCCTCGGTCACCAGCGTGCCGGAAAAGGCCATGCTGGTGCGGTCGCCCAGGGGGGCATCGGGCGCCACCGGCGCCACCGTCTTGGACACCGGCACGGATTCCCCGGTCAAAGCCGCCTCCTGCACGCGCAGGCCCTTGGCATGGACCAGCCGCAGGTCGGCGGGCACCCGGTCGCCCGAGGCCAGCAGCACCCGGTCGCCGGGCACCAGCTCTTCCGCCGGGATGGTGCAGGGCCGCCCGCCGCGCAGCACCGCCGCCTGGGGCGACAGCATGGCGCGGATGGCGTCGAGCGCCTGTTCCGCCTTGCCCTCCTGCACGTACCCGATGACGGCGTTGATGACGACCACCCCGGCGATCACCGCCGCGTCCGCCGTTTCGCCCAGGGCCAGGGCCACCGCCCCGGCGGCCAGCAGCACATAGATCAGCGCGTTGTCGAACTGGCTCAGCAGCCGCTTCCACCCGGGGCGCTTGGGCGGCGGGGTCAGCCGGTTGGGGCCGTGGCGGTCCAGCCGGGCCGCGGCCTCGGCACTGTCCAGCCCGTGGCGGGGGCTGTCCAGATGACCGGCGGTCTCGTCGGGATCGCGGGCGTGCCATGGGTGGGGGTGGGGGGCAGAATGGGGGCGGGCATCGTCCATGGCCGTGCCTTCCGGTGGTTGCGGGATGCCTGGTGTACGTAGGCAAAAGGACGCGGGGGAAACAGGGGGTGCGGCTCTTTGCGCTGCCCGCATCCCCGCCCTGTGCCAAATGTGTATGACGTGGAAGAACGAATGATCCGTCTTTTGTTTGACTTGTCAGGGATGTTGGGATAACCATCTCCCTACCTGCAGGGCCGTCCGGTCCTGGCGGGCCTCACCTCTATATCCGGCGTTCCGGTCGCATTATGCCCGGCAGGCTCGGCGCACGGCGGTTTCCGCCGCTGGCGCGCCCCCGTTCGGCCTCTCCCCGAGGCTGGACCAGCCGTTCCCCGCCGCATCCTCCGCACCGATCCACCCCCATAGGCCACCGATGCATCTGCAAGAGTTGAAATGCAAAAGCCCCGCCGAACTTCTGGCGTTCGCGGAGGAGCTGCAGATCGAAAACGCCTCGACCCTGCGCAAGCAGGATATGATGTTCGCCATCCTGAAACAGCTCGCCGAAAACGATATTCCGATCTACGGCGACGGTGTTCTTGAAGTCCTCCAGGATGGTTTCGGTTTCCTCCGTTCACCGGAGGCCAATTATCTCCCCGGTCCCGACGACATCTACGTCAGCCCCAATCAGGTTCGCCGCTTCGGCCTGCGGACCGGCGACACGGTGGAGGGGCAGATCCGGGCACCAAAGGATGGGGAACGGTACTTCGCCCTCCTCAAGGTCAACACCATCAACTACGATGCGCCGGAAAAGGTCCGCCACCGCATCAACTTCGACAACCTGACCCCCCTCTATCCCGACGAACGCCTGCGGATGGAGGTGGAAGACCCCACCAAGAAGAACTTCACCGGACGCATCGTCGATCTGGTGGCCCCCCTGGGCAAGGGGCAGCGCGGGCTGATCGTCGCCCCGCCGCGCACCGGCAAGACCGTGATGCTGCAGAACATCGCCCACTCCATCGCCACCAACCACCCCGAGGTCTATCTGATCGTGCTGCTCATCGACGAGCGGCCGGAAGAAGTGACCGACATGGCCCGCTCGGTGAAGGGCGAGGTGATCTCGTCCACCTTCGACGAACCGGCGGTGCGCCACGTGCAGGTGGCCGAGATGGTCATCGAAAAGGCCAAGCGGCTGGTGGAGCACAAGCGTGACGTGGTGATCCTGCTGGACTCCATCACCCGTCTGGCCCGCGCGTACAACACGGTGGTTCCCAGCTCGGGCAAGGTGCTGACGGGTGGTGTGGACGCCAACGCGCTCCAGCGGCCCAAGCGCTTCTTCGGTGCGGCGCGCAACGTGGAAGAGGGCGGGTCGCTGACCATCATCGCCACCGCGCTGATCGACACCGGCAGCCGCATGGACGAAGTGATCTTCGAAGAGTTCAAGGGCACCGGCAACTCGGAAATCGTGCTGGACCGCAAGCTGTCCGACAAGCGCACCTTCCCGGCCATCGACGTGTCCAAGTCGGGTACGCGCAAGGAAGAGATGCTGGTGGACAAGGCCACCATGTCCAAGATGTGGATCCTGCGCCGCATCCTGATGCCCATGGGTGTGACCGACGCCGTGGACTTCCTGGTGGACAAGCTGAAGTACACCAAGACCAACAACGACTTCTTCGACTCGATGAACCAGTAACCCGCCGGGAAACTGTTTCACGGGAAACAGAAAGGCTCCATCCTCCCTCTCCCCACCGGGGAGAGGGATTTTCCGGGGACAAACAGGCCGATCAGGCCGCGGCGGTGACGGTGGCGGCGGTGACCACGCGGTCCTTGCCGCTCTGCTTGGCCACGTACATGCGGTGGTCGGCCACCTCCACCAGGGTTTCCCAATCGGGGGGGAGTTCTTCGGTGAATTCGGCCACGCCGATGCTGGCCGTCTGGCCCGTGCCGTCGGGGCGCTGGGCCAGCCCGCGGGTGCGCAGCCGCTCCACCGCCCGCAGGGCGCCGTCGGTGCCGGTGTTGGGCAGCACCACCAGAAACTCTTCCCCGCCCCAGCGGATCAGAATGTCGCTGGTGCGCAGCACGGCGCGCAGGGATTCCGCCGCGTCGCGCAGCACCCGGTCGCCCTCGTCATGGCCGTGGCGGTCGTTGACCTGCTTGAAATTGTCCAGATCCACGAAAACCAGGGTCAGGGGCTGGCTGGAGCGCTGGGCGTGGGAGAACTGGATGCGCAGCAATTCTTCCCCGATGCGGCGGCCGAAGGCGCCGGTCAGCCCGTCGTGGGATGCCTGATCCACCAGCGCCATCATGAAGTGAAGCTGGCTCATCCCCGCCAGCGTCGCCACCACCATGATGAGCACCAGCAGCCACAGGGCGCCCAGGTAATGGGGGAAGGGGAACACCAGCGACCCGTACATCCCCGCCCCCAGATGGGCGGCCAGCATGGGCAGGGCGAACAGGAACCCCTCCACCGCCGTGATGGGAAAGACGCTGAGCCCGGCCACCATGACGAAGGGCAGGAAGGCGTAGCCCGACCCGATGGCGCCGGAAATCCCCGATACCTCCCGCTCGTTCAGCACGGGGTGGGAGAACAGGAAGAAGAAGGTCGGTACGGCCAGCAGCAGCGCCAGCCCCCGCCACGCCGACCCGATGTCGTCGGTGATCCTGTATCCCAACGCCAGAGCCCCGAAACTGGCCGAGGCGACCACGCGCAGGGCCGCCAGCCAGCCCCACAGGGGCCAGTCGAAGATCATGATGTCGATGATGATCCACAGCGGCGTCAGCACGGCAAAGGCCGCCGCCACCATGCGCACGCGGGAATGAATCAGCACCGCCCGCCGCCGCTGGATCAGCGTGGTGTGGTGCCGGGGGTGTATCAGATCCCTTAGCTGATCGAGGGAGAGATCCCCGCTCACGGCCTGGAAAGCCCTTTCGGCGAAGCTGCGGACAAGATTAATGATCTGTGAATACACATGAACCTCCCTCCCGGCAATGCCTTTGGCGCCTCCTCCCCGGCGCCGGGGTGGCGCAGGTTCCCCCACGGCTGCACCGGGTTCCGGTTTATCCCGCGTTGGGAGAACCGGTGCCCGCTGCCTGCACGCATGGGACGGGCATAGTCGGTTTCGCACAGATATGAAGTCAAGGCGGCCCGAACGTTTCCGCCGCGGCTAATGAGCGCGCAAAGATGTGTAAAATTCTTGCGCTGAATTTTAGGGATATCTTTTGAAACTCTTTCGAACCGGCCCGCGATATTCAGCAGTCTTCAGTTGAGTTAACCGAGTGATTTCGTAGGTCACCCCGCCAGCCCATAGACCTCCACCGGCTCGGCCAGCCCCTTCACCGGGTGCCATCCCAGCGACCCCAGCCGTCCCGGACACAAGGCGGCGAAGGCGGCGGAGGTGAGGACCGGGCGGTCCAGGCGGCTGCACAGTCCCTCGATCCGGCTCAGCAGGTTGACCGCCGGGCCGATGACCGTGAAGTCCAGGCGGTCGGGGGCGCCGATGTTGCCGTACATCACATCGCCCACGTGCAGCGAGATCCCGCAGCGCAGGATCGGCTGGCCCCAGGCGGCGCGCTCGCCGTTCAGCGTGTGCATGGCGGCCAGGGCTTCTTCCGCCGCGGTCAGGGCGCGCAGCGCCGCCACCGCATCGCCGTTTTCGCCGTCCTCGGGCACGGGGAAGACGGCCAGCATGGCGTCGCCGATGAATTTCAGGATCTCGCCGCCCTGGGTCTCCACCGCTCCGCCCATGGCCTCGAAATAATTGTTCAAAAGCGCGATGAGTTCCTCGCGCGGCAGCTTGTCGGCCAGACGGGTGAAGCCGCGCAGGTCGCAGTACCACAAGACCGCGCGCATGTCGGCCCCCGACCCGCGGCGGATCTCGCCCGACAGGATGCGGGCGCCGGTGCGCCGGCCCACGTAGGTGTCGAGCACGGTGGTGGCGAGGAAGCGCAGGGTGATCGATTCCACCACGGTGACGAAGGCCGGCATCACCCCGTCGATCAGCGCGAGATCGGCGGTGGAAAAGCCGCCCGGACGGTCGGTGGCGAAGCTCGCCATGTTGCGCCGCCCGTTGGAGAAGGTCACCGCCATGATCACGTAATCGGTGGCCCCCTGCTCGTGCAGCTCGCCGACGATGGGGTAGGGCCAGGGCGGGGCGATGCTCTCGATGCGGAAGCGCAGCGCCTCCGCCCCCTGGTCCAGGATGGCGGCGATGGGGCTGGCCAGGTATTCCGGCGATTTCTCGGTGTCGTGGCCGCGCTGGACGATCTCCACCGCGTCCTGGTCACGGCGCCAGTAATAGTTCTTGAAGCGGATCTGCGGGTGCAGCAGGCGCAGGCCCAGGGTCATGCGCATCAGGGGTACCCCCGCTGCCCGCAGCTTTTCGGCAAAGGCGTCCAGCAGGCCGGGGATGCCGGGAATCAGGCGGGCATCGCTCAGGATCCAGTCGATGAAGGTCAGCCGGGCCATGGCGGCCTCGTGTTCCCGCGTGCGTTCTGGGCTGCCGGTCGTCACCGCGAAAGACCCCACTGAAACCCTCCTTGATCTTGGATGAAATACTGACCAAGTTTGCGGCGTGCCGCCAGTGCTCTTGCACGCCATCCACCATTTCAGCGGCCAGATGAAGGGTAACGATCATGTTCATCCAGACCGAGCAGACGCCCAATCCGGCGACGCTCAAGTTCCTGCCGGGGTGCGAGGTGCTCGGGCAGGGGACCGCCGACTTCACCAGCCGCGACGATGCCGCCGCCCGCTCCCCCCTGGCCGCGCGCCTGTTCGAGGTCGAGGGCATCCAGGGCGTGTTCCTGGGCAGCGATTTCATCACCATCACCAAGTCCGACGCCCGCGACTGGTTCCTGCTGAAGCCCTCGATCCTAGGCGTCATCATGGAGCATTTCACCGCCGGCCGCCCGGTCCTGACCGGTGAGGCCGACGCCGTGGGTGCGGCCGAGGACGACGACGAGATCGTCACCCAGATCAAGGAACTGCTCGACACCCGGGTCCGCCCCGCCGTGGCCCAGGACGGCGGCGACATCACCTTCCACGGGTTCGAGAAGGGGATCGTGTACCTGCACATGAAGGGGGCCTGCGCCGGCTGTCCCAGCTCCACCGCCACGCTGAAGGCGGGGATCGAGAACATGCTACGCCACTACATCCCCGAAGTGCAGGAAGTGCGGGCGGTTCGGTAAACGGGTTTAAACGCGCGGTGCGAAGGGCGGCCCGCCCTTCGCGCATCCCGGCCAAGGGCCGCGAGGCCCTTGGAACCCGCCTGTTTAGGGTTTTTCGGGGACGACGAACTGGACGCCGAACCAGCGCCAGCGGCCGTCGGGCACCGGCATGGTGCAGTTGACCCGCGTGCGGCCGGGGGGGAAGGGTTCGGCGATGCGCACCTCGATCCGGTGGTCGCCGATGCGTTCCAGCTTCATCCGGCCCTGGCCGGCGGCAAAGCACGCCACACGGCCCAGATCACCCACGTCCCCCACCACGGTGAAGCCCAGGGGCGGCGGGTTGACCGTCAGCAGCGGCTCGTCCGGGGTCAGGTCGTCCACCGGCAGCGGCAGCGCGTTGGCCGCCAGACGGAAACGGTCGATGCTGCCGTACGCCTCGTTCATCACGAAGCGGGGCAGCGCCTTGTCGTCGGCGCCGCTGTAGACCACGCCCGACTGCTGCCCCAACGCCGCCGTGAACCCCAGCGTGCCGGCCAGATCCTGCAGGGCGGTGGAATATTCCCCCTGCGGCCATGCCAGCAGCGTCGGGCGGCGGCCCAGTTCGGCCTCCACCCGGTCGGCGGCGCGGCGGATCTCGGCGCTGGCCTCGTTCAGCGGGCGGCCCAGCAGCGACATGGTGGTGCCGCCCAGAAGCCCGATGGTCACCCCGGCGTTGGCCATCTGCCGCACCTCCGCCCAGCTCATGTGCGTCGGGGCGGCACGGTCCAGCGGATCGGTGGCGATGAACAGAGTGACGGGCAGCCCCGCGGCGCGCAGGCGCGGCCATGCCTCCCGGTAAACCTGCTTGGTGGCGTCGTCGATGGTGATGGCGACGGCGCGGTCGGGCAGGGGCTTGCTCTTCTGGATGGCGTCCAGGATCTCGGGCAGCGGCAGCACGGTATAATCGCCGTCCTGCAGCTCCTCGATGTGGGATTCGAACTGGTCCAGGCGGATGGAGCTGTTGGGCAACTGGTCCTCGCCGAACCGGTTGTAGGCGAAGACCACGGCGCTCGATGCTGGCGCCATCCCGTCGGCACGGGCAGCCGGAACCGTCATGGCCCCGCCGGTGGCGAGGACCACGCCCGCCCAGAGAGCGGCGGCTATGCGGGTGACGGCGCGGCGCAACAGCATGTCCCAACGATAGGAATTAAACGCGGATTGTCCGCGCTTGGTGTGTGGCATAAGCCGCAGGCAGCGGACAAGATGAACCCTTGCCGCCCCGACGGTTCCCAAAGATTGGTGCAAAAATATCACAAGGGTCTGTGATGGCCGGGTCACGGGGGGGGCGGGCGGCTCACCCGCCCATCAGCGCGGTGCCCGCCGCCCGGTCGGTCAGCAGCGGATAGGCCCCGGCCCCCGGCAACTGATAATGCCACCACTCGAAGGCATAGGGCTCGAACCCCGACGCGGCCATGATGCCGGCCAGCAGCGCCCGGTTGCGCACCACCGCCGGGGCCAGATCGGTGCGGCCGTGGTGGGAGTGCGCGGTCATGTCGTCGAAGCCGGTGCCCATGTCCAGCGGCCGGCCGTCCGGCCCGTCGAGCGTCAGATCCACCGCCACCCCGCGGGAATGGTTGGAGCCGGTGCGCGGATCGGCGATGTAGTCGGGGTCGGGACAGGCTTGCCACAGCATCCATTGCGCTTCCACCGGACGGAAGGCATCGTAGAGCCGCAAGCCCAGACCCGCCGCCCGCGCCAGGGCTGCGGCCCGGCCCAGTGCCGCCGCCGCATCGGCGTGCAGAAAGGCCGCCGGACGGCGGTAGAGCGGGTGCCCGGCCAGATTGGCGGCGGTGGCGTACACGATGTCCAGCGTGACGTCGAAGGCGGGCGGGGCGATGGGAATCAGCATGGTATCGCTACAGACGTTGAAACGGGGAACGGCGTGGGCATGAGCATAATCCGGGCGGCGGGCGCGGCAATCATTTCGCCGCGGGGCCGGGCATGAAGGTTCTGGGGCTGGACACCTCCACCTCCGGCTGCTCGGCGGCGGTGTGGGACGACGGAAGGGTGACCGTGCGGCGTGCCGCCCCCATGGCCCGCGGTCAGGCGGAAGCCCTGGTGCCGCTGGTCCAGGGCGTCCTGGACGATGCCGGCGTGACCTTTGCCGGGCTGGACCGGGTGGCGGTGACGGTGGGGCCGGGGGCCTTCACCGGGCTGCGCATCGCGCTGGCGGCGGCGCGGGGCTTTGCGCTGGCCGCGGGGGTGCCGGTGGTGGGGGTGACCAGCTTCGCCGCCATAGCACACGCCCTCGATCCCCAGGAACGGCTGGGCCGGCGGCTGCTGGTGGCGGTGGAATCCCGCCGCACCGAACCGTACCTGCAGCGCTTCGGCGCCGGGCTGGACACGGTGGGCGAGCCGCTGCTGCTGGATCCCGCCGCCGTGCCGGCGTGGCTGGATGGGCTGGATGACGGCGGCTGGGCAGGGCAGGGCGGGCCGCTGCTGGTGGCCGGCGACGGCATGGCCGCCCTGCGCCCGGTGCTGGAGGGGCGGGGCGGCGTGGTCTTTTCCGCCGCCCCCGGCATCCCCGACGCCGCGTCGGTGGCGGCGCTGGGTGCCGTGGCCGGCGACGGGCTGCCGCCGGTGCCGCTCTACCTGCGGGCGCCCGACGTGACCCTGCCCAAGGGGGCGGCCCCGCCCGCGGGTGCGGCATGACCGCCGTGCGGCTGGTGGAGGCCGGTCCCGCCCTGGCCGGGGTGGTGGCGGCGATGCAGCGCGCCTGTTTTCCCGACGACCCCTGGTCGGACGAGTCCGTCGCCACGCTGATGGACCTGCCGGGCCACGCCGCCCTGCTGCTGGTGGCCGGCGGCGGCGATCCCCAGCCGCTTGGCCCCCAGCCGCTCGGCTTCGTCCTGGCCCGCGCGGCGGCGGAGGACGGGGAGATCCTCAGCATCGGCGTGCATCCCGATGCCCGCGGCGGCGGGCATGGGCGCCGGCTGGTGGCGGCGGCGGAACGGGCGGCCGCCGCGCTGGGCGCCACCGTGCTGTTCCTGGAAGTGGCCGAGGACAACATGCCGGCCCGCGCGCTATACAAGGCCTGCGGCTTTGACGCCGTTGGCCGGCGCCCTAAGTATTACCGCCGGGCCGAAGGCCGGGTGGCGGCCCTGATCCTGCGGCGGGACATAACCTCCGCTGCGTGACGCTTAGGCCACTCATAAATTTAAGCGAGCATCATTCCTTTCGTACACGAACAAGATGCACCCCGCCGGGGACGGCGGGGTCTTCGGCCACGACCGCCAGAATGGTGTGCCCCAGTTCCGCCAGAGAACGGGGCACATTCTCCAAGGGTTCACCGGGGTTCAGCCGGATTTCAGCGGTCTGTCCGGGCGCCATCCGCTCGATCAACAACTTCGCCCGGACAAAGGTCAATGGGCATACGTGCGATGTGATGTCCAAGAAGTAATCTGATTCGAATGTTGCCACCGCCTTTTCCTCTTACCGTTCAAAGATTGGATATTGCACGTTTCGCCGAACCTCTTTATATGAAGAACCACGGCATTCCCTGGAGCAATCTTACATGAGCAATGCGTCTCCCTCCAACGCCCTGTTGTCTCTGACCACGGAGATCGTGGCGGCCCATGTTTCGAACAATACAGTGGCGCTGGGCGAACTTCCGACGCTGATCGAGCAGGTTTACAGGTCTCTCGCCAATGTCGGCGTCGAACCCGCCCCGGTGGAAGAACGGCCGCAGCCGGCTGTGGCCATCAAGAAGTCGGTGACACCGGAATACATCGTCTGCCTGGAAGACGGGAAGAAGCTGAAGATGCTGAAGCGGCATCTGAAGACGGCCTACAACATGACGCCCGAAGAATACCGGGAGCGTTGGGGCCTGCCCGCCGATTACCCCATGGTCGCCCCGAACTACGCCCGTCAGCGCAGCTCGCTGGCCAAGCAGATCGGGCTTGGCACCCGCGCCCGCCGCGGCGCTGCCTGAGCCTCTCTTCTGCACGAGGCGGTTGACCCGGAATGGGCGCTTCATGGTATCCACTTCCATGAGCGCCGTTCCGGTCCGTCCGGCACAGGCGTTCGGTTGCCGACGCTGAAACATGAGGACGCCGTTCATCGGCGCGTGCCGGACCATGGCAGAGACAAGCATGGACCCGACCGGTCCCGGCGGGGAAGCGAACGGCGACCTGCGCGTCGGCTCGCTGGAGGTGCGGCTTGCCGCCAACTCCGACGAGCTGGAATGGGCGCAGGCGCTCCGCTACCGCGTGTTCTACACCGAGATGCTGGCCCGCCCGACGCCGGAGATGCTGGCCCGCGGCCTGGATTTCGACGATTTCGACGCGCTGTGCGACCACCTGCTGGTGATCGACCATGCCCGCGGCGGCGGTCCCGCCTCGGTGGTGGGCACCTACCGGCTGATCCGCCGTCCCGCGGCGGAACGGGCCGGGCGCTTCTATTCCTCCGACGAATACGACGTCAGCCCGGTGGCGGGATATCCGGGGCAGGTGCTGGAACTGGGGCGGTCGTGCGTCGATGCCGCTTACCGCAACGGCAGCACCATGCAGCTCTTGTGGAAGGGCATCGCGTCGTACGTCTTCCACCACGACATCGCCATCATGTTCGGCTGCGCCAGCCTGCCCGGCACCGACCCGCAGGCGCTGGCCCGGCCGCTGTCGTACCTCCACCATTACCATCTGGCCCCGCCGGACCTGCGGCCCGTGGCGCTGCCCGACCGCTACGTCTCCATGAACCTGATGCCCAAGGACGAGGTGCAGGTGAAGCGGGCGCTGGTGGACCTGCCGCCGCTGATCAAGGGGTATCTGCGGCTGGGCGGCTTCGTCGGCGAGGGGGCGGTGATCGACCACCAGTTCAACACCACCGACGTCTGCGTGATGGTCAAGACCGACCTCATCACCGACAAATATTCCAAGCACTACGAACGCCGCAACCAGCGCAGCCAGACCGTGTGACGGCTGCTCCGTCCTTGAACGGGGCCAACGGATAAGGAACCGAACGCATGACCATGCGATCGCCGGCTGTGGGGGCCGTCCGGGTGGCGGCCTATCTGGTGTGGACGTGCGCGCTGATCCCGCTGCAGTGGCTGGCGGTGCGCTTCCGGCTGCCGTGGCGGGCCACGCTGCCGCGGTTCTATCACCGTGTCTGCACGCGGCTGATGGGGTTCCGCGTGGTGGTGCGCGGCCAGCGGGAAACCCGCGGACCGGTGCTGTTCGTGTCCAACCATTCCTCCTATCTCGACATCACCATCCTGGGTTCGGTGATCCCCGGCTCCTTCATCGCCAAGACCGAGGTGGGGACGTGGCCCTTCTTCGGCGTGCTGGCCCGGCTGCAGCAGACGGTGTTCGTGGAGCGCAAGGCGCGGTCGTCCGCCGGGCGCCAGCGCGACGACATGCAGGCGCGGCTGGAGGCCGGCGACAGCCTGATCCTGTTCCCCGAGGGCACATCGTCGGACGGCAACCGCACCCTGCCGTTCAAGACGGCGCTGTTCGCCGTGGCGGGGATGCGCATCGACGGGCGGCCCCTGACGGTGCAGCCGGTCAGCATCACCGCCACCCGCCTGGACGGCATCCCCATGGGGCTGATGTGGCGCCCGGCCTATGCGTGGTACGGCGATATGGATCTGGTGCCGCACCTGTGGAACGCCTTTTCGCTGGGCCGCATGACGGTGGAGGTGGAATTCCACCCGCCGGTGACCATCGACGGTTTTTCCAGCCGCAAGGCGCTGGCCGACCATTGCTGGCGGGAAGTGTCCGGCGGCGTGGTCCGCGCCGTGTCGGGCCGCCACACCCGCCCGGCGCCCGTTGCGGCGCAATGACCGGAAACGGCGCCCGGAACAGGCCCGGAAGGGGCGGTTTTTGGGTGGTGCCGTTGACACCGCCTTGGTCCCTTGCGATATCATGATGCCGACAGGCGCGGCGGGGGTTCCGGCGCGCTTTCGACGTTTCTCCCGAGCGCTGTGAGTCAGGGTTGAGCAAGAAGCTGTTTATCAAGACCTGGGGCTGCCAGATGAACGTGTACGATTCCGCCCGCATGGCGGACGTGCTGGCACCCCTGGGCTATCGCCCGGTCGATGACGCCGACGGCGCCGACATGGTGATCCTCAACACCTGCCACATCCGGGAAAAGGCGGCGGAAAAGGTCTTTTCCGAACTGGGCCGGCTGCGCACGCTGAAAGACCGCAAGGCGGTGGTGGAGGGTCAGCGCATGATCCTGGCCGTCGCCGGCTGCGTCGCCCAGGCCGAAGGCGAGGAGATCGTCGCCCGCGCGCCCTATGTCGATATCGTCTTCGGGCCGCAGACCTATCACACCCTGCCGGAAATGGTCGCCCGCGCCCACCGGGCGGCGGGGGCGGTGCTCAATACCGAATTCCCGGCGGAATCCAAGTTCGACCACCTGCCCGACGAGGCGGGGATCGAGGGCGCCACCGCCTTCCTGGCGGTGCAGGAAGGCTGCGACAAGTTCTGCACCTTCTGCGTCGTGCCCTACACCCGCGGGGCCGAATATTCCCGCCCCGCCGCCCAGGTGCTGGCGGAGGCACGGCGGCTGGTGGCCGCGGGGGTGCGCGACATCAACCTGCTGGGCCAGAACGTCAACGCCTATCACGGGGCGGACGCCGACGGCGGCACCTGGAGCCTCGCCCGTCTGATCTACGCCCTGGCCGAGATCGACGGGCTGGAGCGCATCCGCTACACCACCTCCCACCCGCGCGACATGGGCGACGATCTGATCGCCGCCCACGCCGCGGTGCCGCAGTTGATGCCGTACCTGCACCTGCCGATCCAGGCCGGGTCCGACCGCATCCTGGCGGCCATGAACCGCCGCCATACCGCCGACGATTACCGCCGGCTGGTGGACAAGCTGCGCACGGCCAAGCCCGATCTGGCGCTGTCGGGCGATTTCATCGTGGGCTATCCCGGTGAAAGCGACGCCGACTTCGCCGCCACCTTGCGTTTGGTGCAGGATGTGGGGTACGCCCAGGCGTACTCCTTCAAGTACAGCCCGCGCCCCGGCACCCCGGCGGCGGTGGACGACACCCAGGTGCCGGAGGATGTGAAATCCGCCCGCCTGAGCGCCCTGCAGCAGCTTCTGGATGCTCAGCAGGCGGCGTTCAACCAGGGCTTCGTCGGGCGTACGGTGCCGGTGCTGTTCGACCGCGCCGGCAAGCGTACGGGCCAGATCCAGGGGCGCAGCCCGTGGATGCAGTCGGTGTACGTGCAGGCCCCCGAACGGCTGCTGGGCGCCATCGTGCCCGTACGCATCGACTCCGCCCACACCAACAGCCTGGCCGGCACGGTGGAAACCGGCATGGTCACCACCGGCACAGGCGTACATCCCCTTTCCCCGGCAACCATGGAGACACGCGCGTGACGGCAACGGCGGAGCAGAGGTTGGACCTGCGTTTCGACGACAACCGGCTGCTGCCCATGCTCTACGGCGCCCACGACCAGCATCTGGCGCGGCTGGAAACCCAGCTTGGGGTGTCGATCATTCACCGGGGCAACGCCCTGACCATCACCGGCCCGGCGGACGCCATGGACGGCGCCCGCGCCGCGCTGGAAGCGCTGTACGAGCGGCTGAAGCTGGGCTTGAGCGTCGGAGCGGGGGAGGTGGATGCCGCCGCCCGCATGGTGCAGCAGGCGGCGGGCGGGGGTATCGGCCGCGGGGCCGCGCTGTCGGCGCTGATCCGCCCCGATTTCCAGGTCCGCACCCGGCGCAAGGGGGCCATCAGCCCGCGCACCCCGGTGCAGGCGGAGTATCTGCAGGCCCTGGCCGAGTCCGAGATGGTGTTCGGCCTCGGTCCCGCCGGCACCGGCAAGACCTATCTGGCGGTGGCCCAGGCGGTGGCGATGCTGACGTCGGGTCAGGTCAGCCGCATCGTGCTGTCCCGCCCGGCGGTGGAGGCGGGGGAGCGGCTGGGCTTCCTGCCCGGCGACATGCGCGACAAGGTGGACCCGTACCTGCGCCCGCTCTATGACGCGCTCAACGACATGCTGCCCGCCGAACAGGTGCAGAAACGCATCGCGTCGGGGGAGATCGAGATCGCGCCGCTGGCCTTCATGCGCGGGCGCACGCTGGCCGACGCCTTCGTCATTCTGGACGAGGCGCAGAACACCACGCCCATGCAGATGAAGATGTTCCTGACCCGCCTGGGCGAGGGCGGGCGCATGGCGGTGACCGGCGACATCACCCAGATCGACCTGCCCGCCGGCACCCGGTCGGGCCTGCGCGACGCCATCGACATTCTGGACGGGGTGGAGGGCGTGCGCTTCGTGCGCTTTTCCGATGCCGATGTTGTGCGGCACCCTCTGGTCAGCCGGATCATTCGCGCTTATGATCGGCATGAAGCGGCGGCCCGCACCCCGAACCCCCTGAAACCCGGGGTGGGTGAAGGCCGCGCAACGGAGGGTCAATCCGGTGTCTCCTGACGCCCCGGCTGGAAACGTTCCGGCCGTCGCTGAACTGGTCGAGGTCACCGTCAGCCGCGAGGCGGGCGCGTGGCCCGATGGCGCCGAGGCTTTGGCCGCCCGTGCCGCCTATGCCGCCCTGACACCCTTCTGGGGGCCGGACGACGGGCCGGCGGAACTGTCCGTCGTGCTGGCCGGCGATGCGCTGGTGCAGCGTCTGAACCGCGAGTACCGCGGCAAGGACAAGCCCACCAACGTCCTGTCCTTCGCGCTCACCGAATCCGACGATCCCGACCGGGACGGCGGGCCCACCATCCTGGGCGACGTCATCCTGGCCCACGAGACGCTGGTCCGCGAAGCCGCGGATCAGGTCAAGCCGCTGGACTCCCACTTCGCCCATCTCGTGGTCCATGGTGTCCTGCACCTGCTGGGCTATGACCACGAGGAGGACGCCGACGCCGACGAGATGGAGGCGTTGGAGGTGGAGATCCTGGCGGAGCTGGGCATCGCCAACCCCTATACCACCCCGCCGCCCGGCGGCGGTGATCCTACGGTGCCGCCCGAGGGCGGCATTCCCGTGCAACCCCGATCAGCAGGACCATGACCGAAACATCCGACAGTCGATCGCCCCGTTCGGACGGGGCCGATGACAACCATTCCCTGGGGCACCTCTTTCGCGGGCTGCTCCGTTCCGTTCTCGGTGGCCGCGGCGATGAGACGCTGCGGGAAACCATCGGCGGACTGATCGAGACGAAGGACGGCGGATCGGAGCCGTCCCTGGGCGACAGCGAGCGCGCCCTTCTCACCAACATCCTCCAGCTTCACGACCGCACCGTCGCCGACGTGATGGTGCCGCGCGCCGACATCGTGGCGGTGGATGTGGATACCCCCTTGCCCGATCTGGTCCGCCGCATGGCGGACGAGGCCCATTCCCGCCTTCCCGTCTATCGCGAAACGCTGGACGACGTGGTGGGCATGGTCCACATCAAGGACGTTCTCGCCTGCGTCGCCCAGAACCGCGCCTGCACCCTGGCGGAAATCCTGCGCGACGTGACCATCGTGGCGCCGTCCATGCGGGTTCTCGACCTGCTGCGCCAGATGCGCCAGACCCACCAGCATCTGGCCCTGGTGGTGGACGAGTTCGGCGGCATCGACGGTCTGGTCACCATCGAGGATCTGGTGGAAGAGATCGTCGGCGAGATCGAGGATGAACACGACGAGGCCCATGTCCCCCACCTGACCGAACGTCCCGACGGCACGCTGATCGCCGATGCCCGTCTGCCGGTGGAGGAGTTCGAGGAAAAGGTCGGCACCGTCCTGACCGAAGAGGAGCGGGAGGAGGTGGATACGCTGGGCGGCCTCGTGGTCTCCCTGGCGGGCCGCGTGCCGGGCCGCGGCGAGACGCTGCGCCATTCCTCGGGCCTGGAGTTCGAGATCATCGACGCCGACCCGCGGCGCATCAAGCGCCTGCGCATCCGCAACATGGCCGCCAACACCGACACCCTGGCCGCCACCGGCTGAGGCGTTTAAACACGTTTAAACGCCCGTTCCCAACAGACCCTCTCCCCACCGGGGAGAGGGTCGGTTCCTTACCCCTCGCCGAACTCGGTGGGGTCCAGCACCAGAATCCCGTCTTCGTCGGCGAACACCCGATCCCCCGGCGCCACCCGCAGCCCGGCGAAGGTCAGGGTCAACCCCGCCTGCCCCTCGCCGTTGCGCACGGTCTTGCGCGGGATGGTGTCCAGCGCCTTGATGCCCAGGTCCAGCGTGGCCAGCACCGCGCAATCGCGCACGGCGCCGTGGATCACCACGCCTTCCCACCCGTTCTTCACCGCGCTTTGCGCGATCAGGTCGCCCATCAGGGCGGCGCGCAGGCTGCCGCCGCCGTCCACCACCAGCACCTTGCCCTGGCCGGGGGTGGCCAGCAGTTCCTTGACGCGTGAATTGTCCTCGAAGCACTTCACGGTCACCGCCGCCCCGGAAAACCGGCGGCGGGCGCCGAAATCGCGGAAACCGGCGTCGGCCACGCGGGCCGTGCCCTCGAAACGGTCGTAAAGGTCGCAGGTGCTCTCAGCCATGGCCGCAGTCTCCCGACATGCACAGGGGGTTTCGTGCGGCGGAGTGTGACCGCGGACAAAGCCCGGCTCAAGCCGGGAATTGGTATGACCAAATCCCCGCTGCATCCTGGATTGGCCGTTTCCCCCGTTCCGGCCAAATCAAGCCTCCGCTTTGCGGATAAAAGGTAACACCACTTCAAATCGCCACAGAGTTTTTGTGCCGTTGCGATTCTTGGAATCCTCGTGCGTTCGCTTGCCCAAGCGGCAAAGGAGGGCTATAACACCCCCCAATTTACGGGGAGGCTCATGGCCGCACGGCTTTGGTCGTCGTCACCACACCTTCCGGCCCCCGGGGCCGCGGTGCGATGGTGTTCTTCCCCCCGCCCAGCACGCGCCCGGCGGGTGACCCAGCCATTGCCCCTTGAGCCTGTGATCCCGACCCTGCCGGCGTTCTCACCCCGCCGGCCCCAGACCCTGATGGGCAGCGGCAGCGCCTCTGGCCGCTCGATCCAGAACAAAGCCCGGCCAACGGGTTGGAGCCATCGGTCGAAACGAACCTTGTTGTCCAGCAACCATCAGACGAGAGGATCTTCCAGTGCTTGAAGCTTACCGCCAGCATGTCGCTGAGCGTGCCGCGCTCGGAATTCCGCCCCTGCCGCTGTCGGCCCAGCAGACCGAGGAGCTGATCGGCCTTCTGCTCGCTCCCCCCGCGGGCGAAGAAGCGTTCCTGGTCGATCTCATCACCCACCGCGTCCCCGCCGGTGTGGACGACGCCGCCCGCGTCAAGGCCGGCTTCCTGGCCAAGGTCGCCAAGGGCGAACAGGTCTGCGCCCTGATCTCCAAGGTCAAGGCCACCGAACTGCTGGGCACCATGCTCGGCGGCTTCAACATCAAGCCGCTGATCGACCTGCTGGGCGACGCCGAGACCGGGGCCGCCGCCGCCGCCGGCCTGAAGACCACGCTCCTGATGTTCGACTATTTCCACGACGTCAAGGAACTGGCCGACAAGGGCAACGCCAACGCCAAGGAAGTGCTGCAGTCCTGGGCCGACGCCGAGTGGTTCACCTCGCGCCCGGAAGTGCCGGCCAGCCTGACCCTGACCATCTTCAAGGTCACGGGCGAAACCAACACCGACGACCTGTCGCCGGCCCCCGATGCGTGGTCGCGCCCCGACATCCCCCTGCACGCCCTGGCGATGCTGAAGAACGCCCGCCCCGGCATCGAGCCGGAAGAGGCGGGCGTGCGCGGCCCGGTCAAGCAGATCGAAGGGCTGAAGGCCAAGGGCAACCTCGTCGCCTACGTCGGCGACGTGGTGGGCACCGGCTCGTCGCGCAAGTCGGCCACCAACTCCGTGCTGTGGTGGACGGGCGAGGACATCCCCTTCGTCCCCAACAAGCGTTTCGGCGGCGTGTGCCTGGGCACCAAGATCGCCCCCATCTTCTACAACACCATGGAAGACGCCGGCGCCCTGCCGATCGAACTCGACGTGTCCAAGATGGACATGGGCGACGTGATCGAGCTGCGCCCGTACGAGGGCAAGGCCCTGAAGAACGGCGAGGTCATCGCCGAATTCACGGTCAAGTCCGACGTGATCTTCGACGAGGTGCGCGCCGGCGGCCGTATTCCGCTCATCATCGGCCGCGGCCTGACCGCGCGTGCCCGTGAGGCGCTGGGCCTGGCCCCGTCCACCCTGTTCCGCCTGCCGTCCTCGCCCGCCGACAGCGGCAAGGGCTTCAGCCTGGCGCAGAAGATGGTCGGCCGCGCCTGCGGTCTGCCGGAAGGTCAGGGTGTCCGCCCCGGCACCTATTGCGAGCCGAAGATGACCACCGTGGGGTCGCAGGACACCACCGGTCCGATGACCCGCGACGAGCTGAAGGATCTGGCCTGCCTGGGCTTCTCCGCCGACCTCGTGATGCAGTCGTTCTGCCACACCGCCGCTTATCCCAAGCTGGTGGACGTGAAGATGCACCACGAGCTGCCCACCTTCATCTCCACCCGCGGCGGTGTCGCTCTGCGTCCCGGTGACGGCGTGATCCACTCGTGGCTGAACCGTCTGCTGATGCCCGACACCGTGGGCACCGGCGGCGACAGCCACACCCGCTTCCCCATCGGCATCTCGTTCCCCGCCGGCTCGGGCCTCGTGGCCTTCGCCGCCGCCACCGGCGTCATGCCGCTGGACATGCCGGAAAGCGTGCTGGTCCGCTTCAAGGGCGAGATGCAGCCGGGCATCACGCTGCGTGATCTCGTCAACGCCATCCCGCTCTACGCTATCCGCCAGGGCCTGCTGACGGTGGAGAAGAAGGGCAAGAAGAACATCTTCTCCGGCCGCATCCTGGAAATCGAAGGGCTGCCCGACCTGAAGGTCGAACAGGCGTTCGAGCTGTCGGATGCCTCGGCGGAACGGTCGGCGGCGGCCTGCACCGTGCGTCTGAACGAAGCCCCGATCATCGAATACATGCGGTCGAACATCACGCTGATGAAGTGGATGATCGCCAACGGCTACCAGGACCGCCGGACCCTGGAGCGCCGCATCGCGTCGATGGAAAGCTGGATTGCCAATCCGTCGCTGCTGCAGCCGGACGCCGACGCCGAATACGCCGCCGTGATCGACATCGATCTGGCCGACATCAAGGAACCCATCGTCGCCTGCCCGAACGACCCGGACGACGTGAAGGTTCTGACCGAGGTTGCCGGCGACAAGATCGACGAGGTGTTCATCGGCTCGTGCATGACCAACATCGGTCACTTCCGCGCCGCCGGTAAGGTGCTGGAAGGCAAGAGCGACATCCCGACCCGCCTGTGGATCGCCCCGCCCACCAAGATGGATGCCCAGATCCTGACCGAGGAAGGCTATTACAGCGTTCTCGGCAAGTCGGGTGCCCGCATGGAGATGCCCGGCTGTTCGCTGTGCATGGGCAACCAGGCCCAGGTCCGCAAGGGCTCGACGGCCATGTCCACCTCGACCCGCAACTTCCCCAACCGCCTGGGCCTGGACACCCGCGTGTACTTGGGTTCGGCGGAACTGGCGGCGGTCTGCGCCCTGCTGGGCAAGATCCCGACCGTGGCCGAGTACATGGAGCAGGTGAGCGTGGTCAACAAGAAGGCCGGCGACATCTACCGCTACATGAACTTCGACCAGATCCCCTCGTTCGTCGAGGCGGCGAAGTCGGTCGCGTGATAGCGGCTGTCGTCTGAGACGAAAGACCCCCGTCGGGCGACCGGCGGGGGTTTTTTGTTGGGGGAGCATGAAGGGGCGCCGCCCCTTCACCCCGCCAAAGGCCGGGGGGCCTTTGGGAACCATCACATTGGCGTTTGACGGGGGTGGGGTGCGGAACTATGATTCTTTCCCGTGAAAGAACCAAGAACGGTTGTGGCTCCAATGCCCCGCCCTGACACCTTGACCGTGGAAACCATCGAGGCTTATGCCGAAGAGGTGGCGGCTCGGTACGAATTCAATCCCGAATGGGACGATATCCGCGATTTCACCCAAAGGCTCGGCGGCTCCATCACCGTTCAGCCCGTGATCGACATCCGTCACGCCGAAAGCGGTTCCCTGATCGTGGAAGGAAACGGGCGGTTCCGTATTTCCCTGTCGCCCAAAACCGGACGCCTGCGGGACAATTTCACCATCGCCCATGAACTGGGCCATTACTTTCTGCACACCGGAACCCCCGAGGGCACGCATCCGGGATCGTTCGGGCGCTATGGCGATACACCCGAGGAGCGGCAGGCCAACCGCTTCGCCGCCGCCCTGCTGATGCCCCAAGCCCGTTTCCGGGAACTGACCCGTCAGATTGGCCGTAACATTCCGGTGCTGGCCGGTTGCTTCAACGTTTCCCCGCGCGCAGCGGAGGTTCGTTTGGAATCTCTGGGCCTCTGATGCTGCGCCCGGACGGATCGTGGGATTGCCAGCTTCGCCTGTTCTTATCGGTGGATATTGCCGGCTCTACCAAATACAAGAACAGCCGGCTGGACAGTGACGATTACCCGCCGTTCTGGGAAGACTTGTTTTTCAGGCTTTATCGGGAATTCCATTCCCTCTTGGTCAGTTACATCGGTCAGGCACGCCGGGACCATGCTCTCGCCCGTAAAATCGAATCGTGGAAGACGATTGGCGATGAGATCGTTTTCTCGGCCCATGTTGCCGATGAAACGGAAGTTTACGACATCATTTCCGGGTTTTTGAAGGCGCTGCGGGATTACGACACCGAGGTCATGGGTTATTACCCTGTCCGTATCAAGGGGTCGGCCTGGACCGCCGGCTTTCCGATCCGCAACTGCATCGTCGTTCCCTTCGGCAACGGCATCAACGATTACATCGGCCCCGACATCGACATCGGGTTTCGTCTGGGCAAGCATTCCATGCCCAGCCGGACGGTGGTCTCTTTGGATCTGGCCGATATCCTGTCGCGGGAACGCACGCCGGGCAGCCTGAATTTTCATCATGTGGGGTGGAGCGTCCTCAAGGGCGTTTTCGATGACAAGCCTTACCCGGTCATCTGGATCAATGACGGCAACGAAGGCATCATCCCACCGTGGGACCGCGACGAAGATCCCTTCACGAAAAAGATGTCCGAGAAGGGATCGGCCAAGACAAAGCAGGGCATGCAGGAGCTTATCGCCGACATCCGGCGGTCGCTGCGCCACGTGCGCCTGTTTCCACCCTATTTCAGCGCCAACGACATGCCCGATCACCACAAAAGCATCGTCGAGAACGAGAAGAAAAAATCGGACTGCCCGGACGAGCCGATCGACATCGACCGTCCATTCGATCTCGATTAACCCCGTCCCACCCCACACACCTCCCGCACGCAGTCCCGCAGCCAGCGGTGGGCGGGGTCGGCGTCCAGGCGGGGGTGCCACATCAATGAGATCGTGACCTCGGGCAGGGCGAAGGGCAGGGGGAAGCTGACCATCCCATCCCGCAAGGTTCCGGTGTAGCGATCCGGCACCGTGGCGATCAGGTCCGATGAGCGCGCCAGCGCCAGGGCGGCGGAAAAGCTGTCCACCACCACAGCACATTCCAGCCTCAGCCCCAGTGCCTCCGCCGCCCCATCCGCCGGGCCGCGGTCCTGGCCCTGGCGGGAGACCGTGACGTGACGCCCGGCGGCGAAACGCTCGGGCGTGACCGGGCCGGCGGCCAGGGGATGGCCGGGACGCACGGCGCCGATCATGCGGTCGCGGAACAGCACCGTCGCCCGCACCTCCGGCCCGGTGACCGCACCGGTCACCCCGGTGTCCAGGTCGATGCCGCCGGTGCGCAGCGGCGTACTGTCCTTGTCGGGTTTCGCCACGAAGCGCAGCCGCACCCCCGGCGCCTCCGCCGCCACCCGCGCCAGCAGGGCGGGGCCGAAGCTTTCCACGAACCCCTCCCGTACCCGAATGGTGAAGCTGCGCGCCAGCCGGCTCAGGTCCAGCCGCTCCGCCGGGCGCAGGACCGCATCCACCGCCTGGACCAGCGGACCCACCCGTTCGCGCAGTTCCAGCGCGTGGGGGGTGGGCACCAGACCGCGGCCCGCCCGCACCAGCAGCGGATCACCGGTCACCGCCCGCAGCCGGGCCAGCGCCCGGCTCATGGCCGAGGGGCTGAGGCGCAGGCGCCGGGCCGCGCGGGCCACGTTGCCCTCGTCCAACAGCACGTCCAACGTGATCAGCAGGTTGAAATCCGGGTGCGCCATGGGCCGATCATAGCAGAACCACCCCGCCCATATAGGGCGTTGAACGCACCAATAACCTGCAAAGGCTGCGCGTTCCGCCATGCCACCGGCCCCCGTTACCGTTCCCCCAGCTCATGAACCGGAACGAAGGGGGATCCCCGATGACCAAGACCATGCCCATGACCGCGCGCTGGGCGCTGGGCGGGCTGTCGCTGGCGATGCTGATGCCGTCGCTGGACACCAGCATCGCCAACACCGCCCTGCCGGCCCTGTCCGCTGCCTTCGCCGCACCGTTCCCACAGGTGCAGTGGGTGGTGCTGTCCTATCTGCTGGCCGTCACCTGCCTGATCGCCGGGGCCGGGCGGCTGGGGGACGTGGCCGGGCGGCGGCGGGTGCTGCTGGCCGGCACCGCGCTGTTCACCGCCGCCTCGCTGGTGTGCAGCCTGGCATCCACCCTGTGGGTTCTGATCGCCGCGCGGGCGGCGCAAGGGGCGGGGGCGGCGGCCATGATGGCGCTGACCACCGCACTGGTGGGATCGGCGGTGCCGGCGGACAGGGCCGGGCGCGCCATCGGTCTGCTCGGCACCATGTCGGCGGCGGGCACCGCGCTGGGGCCGTCGCTGGGCGGGCTGCTGACCGCCGCGTTCGGCTGGCGGGCCATCTTTCTCGTCACCGTGCCGCTGGGGCTGCTGGTTCTGGGGGTGGCGTGGCGCACACTGCCCGCCGATCCGCCGCGGGAAAGGGACGGGCAGGCGGCGCTTGATCCGGTGGGAATCCTGCTGCTCGCCCTGCCGGTGGGGGCTTACGCCCTGGCGATGACCGGCGGGGCCGGGCCGGCCCCGGCGCTGCTGGCCGTGGCGGCGGTGGGGGCCGTGCTGTTCGTGCGGGCACAGGCGCACAGCCCGGCGCCGCTGCTGCACGTGGCGCTGTTCCGTGGCCGGGCGCTGGGCGCCGGGCTGGCCGCCACGCTGCTGGTGTCGGCGGTGGTGATGGCGACGCTGGTGATCGGGCCGTTCTACCTGTCCCAAGGGCTGGGGCTGGATGCCGCCCACGCCGGGCTGGTGCTGTCGGCGGGGCCGCTGGCGGCGGCGGTGGCGTCAGTGCCGGCGGGGCGGGTGGTGGACCGCTGGGGAAGCGGGCGGGTGACCGTGGCCGGGCTGGGCGGCATGGTGGTTGGACTGTCGGCGCTGTCCACCGTGGCCGCCGGGTTCGGGGTCGCCGGGTATATGGCCGCCATCGTCACCGTCACCATCGGCTATGCCTTCTTCCAGGTCGCCAACAACACCGCCATCGTCACCGGAGCGCCGGATGGGCGGCGGGGGGCGGTATCCGGCGTGCTCAGCCTGTCGCGCAACCTGGGCCTCGTCACCGGGGCGTCGGTGATGGGCAGCCTGTTCGCCGCCGCCTCAGCCGCCCTGGGGGATGTGGCGGGGGGCATGCGGGTGACCTTCGCCGCCGCCGCGGTGCTGATCCTCGTGGCCCTGGCGGTGATCGGCCACGCTCAGGCCGCGGCGCGCAGGATGGCATAGGCGTTCACCCCGATCACCCCCGCCGCCGTCACCAGCGCCATCCCGGCGTTCAGCCCAAAGGCCAGCCGCGGGTGCGTGCGGTGGAAACGCTGGATCAGCACCACCGCCAGCGCCGCCATCAGCACCGACAGGAACGAGCTGCTGACGATCACATCGGCCAGGGTGAAGGTGGGCGAGGGCGGCAGCACGTTGTCCAGCGCGTACTTGTTGCCCACCGTGGCGAAGATCCCCGCGGCGCACAGGCTGATGCGCGTCCCCGCCATGTCGCCGAAGCTGAGGAAGAAACTCAGCATCGCCAGCAGGAACGCCACCGCGAAGCCGACGAACAGGCTGCACAGCAGCCGCAGCCCCTCCCGCTTCACCGTCATGGTGGCGAGGATCTGGGAATAGCGGCTGTCCCCCTGCAGCGCCGGGTCGCCGTAGCTGGTGTTGTAGGTGCGGTCCCGCGCCTCGATGCGGAAATCCTCGATGGTCCAGCCGGGCACCGACACCGACGGGTCCACCCCGCTGTTGGCGGTGTCGGCGGTGAAGCGCACGTGATCGGCGTCCTGCTGCCCGTCTTCGATCACGATGCGCAGCGTCTGGCGGTCGAAGGGGAAATGGGTGATGTCCCAATCCTGCGCCAGCACCGCGGCGTGCTTGGACTGGTGCCACTTCATCCCACGGCTGGTGTCGAGGGAGGGGAACTTCACCGTGTCCGCCTTGGCGTTCACCACCTCCGCCGTCGCCAGCGGGTCGTAATCGGGATCGGTGTGCAGGAACCACGTCCAGAACGTGGCGCTGAACGACCGCCGCGCCATGTCGAAATCGCCAAGCTGGGTGATGAACAGCCCCGCCTTCACCGTGGCGGTCTCGCACCGCCCGGCGGTGGCGGTGAAAAGCAGGGTCAGGAACAGGACGGACGCGGACAGGGCGCGAAGGCGGGGGGACATGGACGTTACCCGGCAACGTTGCTGGTTTCCCGTTTAAATTAGGGAGGCAACTATTTTGGGGTAAACGGAAAAGTTAGGGTGCGAAGGATGAAGGGGCGCCGCCCCTTCGACCCCGCCAAAGGCCGAAAGGCCTTTGGGAACCGGATGGTTTTTAGCGCAGGCGGTGGGAGGTGACGGGGCCGAGGTCGCCGCGCCATTGGCGCATCTCCTCCTCCACCCGTTCGATGGCGCGTTGGTCGCGGAAGCGTTTGACGGCGCGGTTGGTGTCGCCGCGCACCTGACGGGCCTGGAGCTTTTCAGCCACCTCGCGCTCGCTGGTCACCGCCTGGCGCCAGCGTTCCAAGCGGATCGCCGCCACCGCATCCACCATCGCCTGCTGGCTGGGCAGGCGGTTCAGCTTGGCCAGGGCCGGGGCCAGCCGGGTGGCGGCCCCCACCGCCACTTCCCTAGGGATGCCGGGGAAGGTGGCCTGCACCGCCCGCACGATGGCCGATTTCAGATCCTCGCCCTTTTGCTGGCGGCTGGCCGCGGTCTGCTGCTTCTTGGCGTTCCACGCCAGCAGGTCCGCCGCCACCGCGCGGGCATCCTCGTCCATGGCGATGGCGCCGGCGTCAACGGTTGCCAGTTCCAGGATGACCAGCGAGCGCAGGGACCGTGCCCGCCCCTCGCTGCCGCCGGTGAAGACCGCCTCGTCCACCCGCTCCGCCGTTGCCAACGCCTCGGTCAGCGCTTGGAGCGTGTCCAGGTCGTTGCGCGTCCACCGCCGGGCGCGGGCCAGACGGTTGGCCCGTTCCCGCCGTTCGGCAGACTGTTCGGGCGTGGGGGAGGAGGTGGGGGTGTCGGACATGGGAGAAACCAGAGGAAAGAAGGAAAGAACCGACCATAGCCGGTGCTGGACGCCAGGGAAAGGGTGGGGCATGGTGCGCCCATGCGTGGATATTTTGCCATCGGCGTCGAACGGATCAGCAAGCCAGGAAACATCGGCACCCTGGTCCGCACCACCCATGCCTTCGGCGGGTCGTTCTTCTTCGCCCTCGATCCCCAGCCCGACATGCGGGAGATGCGTTTCGTGGACACCTCCGACGCGGCGATCCACATGCCGGTCTATGTCTATGACTCGGTGGACACCATGGCCCTGCCCAAGGGCTGCACCCTGGTGGGGGTGGAACTGACCGACGAGGCGGTGGACCTGCCCAGCTTCCGCCACCCCCTGCGCGCCGCCTACATCCTGGGGCCGGAGCGCGGCAGCCTGTCGCCCGAGGTGCTGGAGCGCTGCGCCTTCACGGTCAAGATCCCCATGAAATTCTGCGTCAACGTCGGCGTGGCCGGAGGCATTCTGATGTACGACCGCATGATCAGCCTGGGCCGCTTCGCCGAACGCCCCGTGCGCCCCGGCGCCCCCATCGACGACACCCCCACCCACACCCATGGCCGCCCCGTCCTGCGCAGCGAGCGCAAGGCCCATCACCGTGAGCGCGTCCGCGGCACCAAGGGCAAGGCCGTCTATGAAAGCGGCGCCATCCTGCCCGGCGCGGACGACGATCTTTAAAAAGTTAAGATCATAACAGTGACCTTAGTTTTTGATACGGCTTTCACATTGCTCGGGTAGCGTGGGTTTGCGATATTAGGATCATTCCTATGATCTTAATATCATGACCGATTTGCCCCCTGCCTTCCTGTCCAACCGGCTGGCGCTGGAAAACCCGTGGTGGCGCGGGGCTGTCGATGCCGACGCCCTGCTGCCCCGCCGCGACCTGTTCGACCGGCTGTTCCGCGCGGTTCATGGCGGGGCGGGCGTGGTGCGGCTGGGCGGGCCGCGGGGGGCGGGGAAATCGGTGCTGGTGCGGCAGCTGGTGCACTCCCTGCTGCTGACCGGCCTGCCCGCCGGCGCGGTGGCGGTGATCCCATGGGATGCCCCGGCCCTGTGCGGCCAGTCCCTGGAAACGCTGTGGGCCGCACTGCCCCCGGTGGAGACGGGGCGGCGGCTTCTGGTGCTCGACGGTTGCCAGCACCGCCCCACCGCCCATGCCGAGGCCGAAGCGCTGGCGGCGGTGGAACCGGGGCTGTGCGTCCTGGCCGTCTCGGCGCTGGGTGGGCCGGCGGGGGCCGATCTGGTGCTGCCGCCCATGCGCTTTTGCGAATACCTGCGGCTGACCGGGGCCGAGGATGATGTGGTCGAGCCGCTGTTTTTGGGCCGCTCCGGGCGCCCCGGCATGTACGCCGTGCGCGACATGGCCGGATTGAACCGGCGCTTTGCCGATTACGTCGCCGGCGGCGGCTTTCCCGCCGCGGTGCTGCTGCGCCACGGCGGCGGCGGGCGCATGTTGCGGGAACGGGTGCTCGATGGGCTGCTGCGCAGCGACCTTCCCGCCCTCTGCGGGCTGGGGGACAGCGCCGGGCTGACCGCACTGTTCGTCCGTCTGGCCGGGGCCAGCGGACAGGAACTGACCGTCGAGGGGGTGGCCGCGGACACGGGGCTGGCCAAGAACACCGTCCGCCGCTACCTGGATTATCTGGAATCCGCCTTCCTCATCGTGCGCATGGGGCGGGTCCATCCGGCGGGGGAGCGTTTCCGCCGCATGCGCAGCTTCAAACTGCACCTGACCGCGCCCTGCCTGCACGCCGCCCTGTTCGGCCCGCCGGACCCGGACGGCCCGGCCTTCGCCGCCCTGGCCGAAGGCGCCATCGTCGGCCAGTGGCTGGGATCGGCGGAACGGGAACGGCTGGTCTTCTGCCGGCTGGCCGAGGGGACGGTGGATCTGGTGGGCCTGTCCGCCGGGGATGACCGCCCGGTCTGGGCCTGCACCCTGCCCGGAACCGACGGCTCCATGGGTGACCAATCTAGGATCAATGGATTGATCCAATTTTCCCGGCTCAATCCCGGCCTGCGCTGGCTGGGCGCCACCACCCGGTCCATCGCCGCCCTTCGCCCCTATGCCATGGCCGATGGGCACACGGCGGAGGTCTGGCACCGCCCGGCGGCGCACTATTGCTACGAGGCCGGGCGGCGGGTCTCGGCGGAAGGGTAGGGCTCAGCCCACGGCGCCGGTCACCGCCCAGACGGTGGTGACGATGTTGGTGGTCAGGGTGGCGGCCATGCCGGGGGCGCGGGCGAAGGGGTGGATCAGATACCCGGCCCAGAACAGCACCCGTCCCACCATGAACAGCAGCACCAGCACCGGCAGCATGGGCAGGCTGGGCAGGGGAATGGTCACCATCAGGGCCAGCAACGCCGGCACGAACACCGCCGCCTGCTCCACACTGTTGCTCAGCACGCGCTGGGCCACGCGCAGGCCCCGGCTTTCGGGATCGTCGATGGGGTTGAGCGCGACGCTGCGCCCCCGCGCCGCCATCACCGCGAACACCATCAGCAGCAGGATCAGCGCCGGCCACGCCAGCAGCGGCGCGCCATAGGCCAGCCGCCCGTCGATGCCCGACACCCCCGCCGGGGCGGCGAACGCCCCGCGCAGCAGGGCCATGACCGCCAGCGTCGCCGCCACCGACAGGCTGTTGATGATCAGGGCGGCGCGGATCTTGGTCCGCCCGCCGCGGCGGCGCCCGCCGTGTGCCGGGGTCTCAGGTGATGGCATCCAGTTGCTCGTCGGTCAGTCCGCCGGGGACGATGGTCAGGGGAATGCGCAGCCGGGTCAGGCCGCGCGGCGACATGAAATAGGTGATCAGCGGCCCCGGCCCCTCCTGCCCCGTGCCGGCGGCCAGCACCAGGATCGACAGGCCCGGTTCCTCGTCGATCAGCGACAGCAGCGCATCGCGGCGGTTGCCCTCGCGGATGTGCAGGATGGGCAGGGTGCCGGTCAGGGCGTTCACCTCGCGGGCCAGCCGCTGCATCTTCTTCTCGGCCTCGGCCCGCTGCTCCTCGCGCATCAGGTCTTCGACCATCAGCCAGCTTTGCATGTCCGACGGCTCGATGACGTACAGCAGCGCCACCCGCCCGTGGGATTTGCGCGCCCGCAGACAGGCATAACGCAAGGCCAGCTTCAGTTCCGGGCTGTCGTCCACCACCACCAGGAAGATGCGCTCCAGCGGCTTCGGCGGGGGGGAGGCGGAGGGGGAAGAAGCGTCGTCGCTCATGGTTGCACCCTTTGCGAAAGATCACACCTTGCGGAACGCCATGCCGGTCGCCCAGCCGATCAGCAGCGCCCCCACCGTGGCGGCGATGCCGTAGGCCATCGGCTGGTTGCGCCCGAACTCGTACACCTCGGCGCTGAAACCGACCTTGGCCACCACCAGCGGCGTGGTCTGGGCGCTCACCACCTCGCCGTCACGGATCTGGAACACCTCGACATTGTACAGGCCCGTGTGGACGTTCGCGGGAAAGGTAAGGTTGGTGCGGAACAGCCGGTCGCCAAGGAACGACACCGGGGCGGTGGTCTTGCCGTACAGCCCGGCGCGCTGCTGGTTGCGCACCAGGGCTGCGCGGAACTCCTCCAGTTCCTCCGGCGGCAGGGCGCGCCCGGTTTCCAGCTTGATGTTGCCGGGGCCGAGCTGGTGGCGCTGGGCGGTGAAGGTGCTGGCGATGCGGTCCAGCGGCCCGGTGGCCGCCACGGCGTAGTAGGTGGGCACCTGGGCGAACACCACCTTTTCCCGGTTCAGCCACAGCCCGGCCAGCCGGTCCTTGCGCCGCACGGTGACCGACGTGCGCGGCCCCGTCACCACCACCACCACGTCGCTGCTGGGGCCGTCGGTGGTGCCGAACAGCACCACCTCGGTCCCGGTGAAGCCGGTGGTGATGGCGATCAGGTGGCTGGTCAGGTCGGCCACCAGCCGCTGGGCCTGGGCGGTGGTGGCGGCCAGAACGCCCATGCCGGCCAGCGCCCCCGCCACCGCGGCCAGGGTGATGGCGATCCGCCGCCGGGCGGTCCTGGAAACGGTCATCCGGGCGTCCCCACCACGATGCTGAACACGTCGGCGGGGCGGGAGAACAGATCCCACGCCAGCTTGCCCGCCACCGACACCACCAGCAGCGCCAGCAGCATGCGCGCCTGCTCCCCGCGCAAGAGCCCGCCGGCCTTGGTGCCGAACTGCGCCCCGATCACGCCGCCGACCAGCAGCAGCATGGCCAGCACCACATCGACCGTCTGGTTGGTGGCGGCCTGCAGCAGCGTGGCGACGGCGGTGGTGAAGATGATCTGGAACAGCGACGTCCCCGCCACCAGCCCCGTGGGCATGTTCAACAGATAGATCATGGCCGGCACCAGCAGGAACCCGCCGCCGATGCCCATGATCGCCACCAAAAGCCCGCCCACCGCCCCGATGGCCGCCGGCAGCAGGGCGGAGATGTAGAGCTTGGACCGGTGGAACCGCATCTTCAGCGGCAGCCCGTGCAGCCAGATGTGGTGGTGCAGCTTGCCGCGGGTGGCGGTGCGGCGGCGGCGCAGCATGGCGCGCGCGCTCTCGATCAGCATCAGCGCGCCGATCACGCCCAGAAAGAAGATGTAGGTCAGCGAAATGGTGATGTCGATCTGCCCCAGCCGCTGGAGTATCCCGAACACCCACACCCCCAGCGTGGTGCCGAACACGCCGCCGGCCAGCATCACCAGCCCCAGCTTCACATCCACGTTGCCGCGCTGCCAATGGGCCAGAACCCCCGACACGCTGGCGGCGACGAGCTGGTTGGCCTGGGTTCCCACCGCCACCGCCGGCGGCACGCCGACGAAGATCAGCAGCGGCGTCATCAGGAAGCCGCCCCCCACCCCGAACATGCCGGACAGGAACCCCACGGCCCCCCCCATGGCAAGGATGGCCAGGGCATCCACCGACATTTCAGCGATGGGCAGATAGATTTGCAGCATGGCTGTCCATCAAGGGGAAGGGGGCAAGGAAGAAGAAGGCTCTGCCGTTTCAGCTTACCTGAGGGGGGATAAAAACGGTAGCCGCCGAAGGGCGGGATGGGTAGGGTGCGGCCATGGCCGATCAAGCCGCCGCCCTGACCCTGTCCCGCCGCCTTGCCCGGCGCCGTGTCCGCCTGCCCATCGCGGCGGTGCTGGTGACCGGCTTCGGCTCTCTCGTGTTGGCCGCGGTCGCCAGCGTCCTGGTGCTGGGGCTGGTCAGCGCCAGCCGCAACACCTTCACCCTGCTCAGCGACCGTGCCGACCTCGCCCTGTCGGGGGTGGAGGTGCGGGTCCGCCATCAGCTCGACCCGGCGGGCGACATGGCCCGCTTCATCGCCGGCCTGATCGAACGGGGGGAACTGGACCCCCACGATCCCGGCCGCCTGACCGACACCCTGCGCGGCGCGCTGGCCGCCGCCCCCGACGTGACCGGCGTGGCCTTCATCGGCACCGACATGATGGGCGTGCGGGTGTCGCGCCAGGACGGGACGCTGATCACCCGCACCATCGACCTGAACGACGGCACCCACACCCCGCCCGTGCTGCTGTCGCCCGGCGACCGCAGCGGGCCGGTGTGGGCCGAACCCACCTGGGCGCGGGAACAGGGCACCACCTATCTGGCGCTGAACCACCCGGTGCGCGACCCGCAGGGACGGTTCGTGGGGCAGGTGACGGTGGGGGTGTCGCTGGGCGACCTGTCGCGGTTCCTGTCCAACCTGTATGTGGAGCAGGGGGTCAACGCCTTCGTGCTCTACGACCGCGCCCATGTGCTGGCCCATCCGTCGCTGTCGGCGCTGAAGTTCGATTTCTCCGGCAAGAGTGACGGCCCCCCGCTGCCGCGCATCGATCAGGTGGACGATCCGGCGCTGGCCGCGCTGTGGAGCCGCGGCGTGCCGTCGGAAAGCCTGAAGAAGCGCATGGAAACCCGCATGGTGCGGCTGGCCGGGGAAAACATGCTGTTCCTGATGCGGACCATGGCCGGCTATGGCCGCCACGAATGGACGCTGGGCATCGCCGTGCGGGCGGAGGACGCGGGTGCGGAGATCAAGCGGCTCTACACCACCGGGGCGGCGGGGCTGGGGATCCTTCTGGTGTCGGTGGCCGCGGCGCTGTGGGTGGGCCGGCGCATCAGCCGCCAGATCGCCCGCCTGGCCGAAGCCGCCGATCAGGTGCGCGCCTTCGATTTCCGCCAGATCCAGGATCTTCCCGACAGCCGCCTGCGCGAACTGGCCCAGGCGGCCATCGCCTTCAACGCCATGGTGGCGGGGCTGCGCTGGTTCGAAACCTATGTGCCCAAGGCGCTGGTGCTGCGCATCATGCGCCGCCGCGGCACCGCCGCCGTCACCTTTCCGTCGGAAGAGCGGGAGGTGACGGTGATGTTCACCGACATCCGCGGCTTCTCCCGTCTGGCGGAGAACATGAGCGCTGCGGAAACCGCGGCCCTGCTGAACGAGCACTTCTCCTTGCTGGCCTCGTGCATCGAGGAGGAGGGCGGCACGGTGGACAAGTTCATCGGCGACTCGATCATGGCCTTCTGGGGCGCCCCGGACGAGCAGGAGGACCACGCCGCCCGCGCGCTCCGCGCCGCCCACGCCATCGCCCGCGCCATCCACGACGACAACCGCCGCCGGGCGGACGGCGGGCAGGCGCCGATCCGCGTGCGCATGGGCCTGCACTCCGGCCCGGCGGTGGTGGGCAACATCGGGTCGGAAAGCCGGATCAACTACACCATCGTCGGCGACACGGTGAACGTGGCCGCCCGGCTGGAGGAACTGGCCTCCACCGTCCAGGGCGATGCGGAAGCCATCGTGCTGGCCAGCGGCACCACCGCCGAACAGGCCGACGGCTCGGTCCCGCTGAAGAGCCTGGGCCCCCACATCCTGCGCGGCCGGTCCGGCGTGTGCGAGGTGTGGCGGCTGGTGCCGGAGCATAAGGCATAAGAAAACCCCTCGCCCGGATGCCGGGGAGGGGTTTTGTGCGTTTAAACGCCTTTAAACGCCGCTGTCTTATGCCACCGTGTCGGGGGTGACCGGCACCGGGGCGGGGATGGACAGCTCCGCGGGGGCCGCGGCCTTGGGCGGGGCGGTGTAGACCTGCACATCGCCGCTGATCTGGCCGCCGGCTTCCACCGCCAGCACGCCGTAACGGATGGTGCCCTGAACCCGCCCGGTGGCGCGGATGGTCAGGCGTCCGCGCACGGTCAGCGTGCCGTCGAAGCGGCCGGCGATGTCGGCCTCGTCGATTTCCACCGAGCCCTTGAACAGGCCGGTCTCGGCGATTTCCATGATGCGGCCGTCGGGCAGCTTGGCTTCCACCGAGCCTTCGACCACCAGCGCATCGCACGAGCCGATCTCGCCCGACAGCGCGATGTCGCGCCCGACGATCAGCCGCCGCGGGTCGGTGGGGCGGGACGGGGTGGACGCGGCACCGGGCAGGGCGCCCGCAACCGGCGACGGGGCCGCCGCCGGGGTTGCCGGGGACGGCGTGCCGGGCAGGGGCGAGGGGGTGCCGGGAAGGCCCAGGCCCTGGGGCGGACGCGGGGTCACGCCGGGGATGTCCATGCGGCGCGGCGCATCGCCCCGAAGCGGGGTGCCGGGCACGGCGGGGGGAACGGGCGGCTTCGGCGGCGTCGGCGTCGTCATGTCGTGTCCTTTGTCCGAAAACGGCGGGGTGGTGTCCGAAGACGGCGGGCGGGGCGCCGGAACAGGGGCCTGCACCGGCGCCGCCTGCGGCGTCTCCGGTTTCGGCGGGCTGGCCGAGGCCGGGGCGGCCGGCTTCTTTCGTCCGAACGGCAGCATGTCTGGAATCCTCAAGGACGAGGCTGGGGCGGGCAGAGCGTGGACCGGCCCCGGCCGGGGTTGAATCCTGCAAAGGATGGACCCGGCGGCGGACGGACCTCTCCCGCGGGGTATCACGCCGGTCCGTGCGGCGGCAAGCCCCCTTATCACGGCCGGACCGGCCCCGTCAGGCTTTGCGGCCCGTCATCCCGTGGAACACGTGCACCATGAACGCCGTCGCCACCACCGGCACCAGCAGGTTGATCCCCGGCACCGTGGACAGAAAGGCGATGACCACCCCGGCGGCCAGCGGCTTCAGCGGGTGGGTGCGCCGCACCACCGCCGCCGCCTGCCGGCCCAGCCGGCGCTGGGCCACCATGTCGAAATACTCCCGCCCCAGAAGATAGCCGTTGACCGTGTAGAACACCGCCAGATTGAGGCCGGGGGCGAAGATGTAGATGGGCAGGGCCGCCAGGTTGACCGCCACCATCACCAGGAAGAAGCGCAGCGCCGTCAGGATATCCTCGGTGACGCTGGTGCCGGCGGGGGCGGGCAGGCCGGGGTAATGGCGGGCTTCCACCCGTTCCACCACCGATTCCAGCATGAAGCCGGCCACCATGCCCACCACCGCGGGGAACAGCAGCCACGCCACCGCCGCCACCGCCACCCCGCCCAGCACGTCCAGCCCGGCGTCGAGCCAGCCGATGTCGGTGATGGTGGAGCGGGTCAGCGCCCATTCCACCCCGGCGAACAGGGCGATGAACGCCCCCGCCGCCGCCAGAACGGCGATCCACACCACCCGGCGCGACGCCGGATCGGTCAATTGGCCGAAGGCCAGGGCAAGGGCGCGGATCATGGCGTCTGGGTGTCCTTTGTGCGTTCCCGTCATCAGGCCCGGCTTATGTAGGCAGGGCGGGACCGCGGGAAAAGACGGGCGGTCAGCCGGGCGTGTGCTCCGCCACGCCGCCGGTGTCCGCCACGATGTCCGCCGCGCGGTAGCCCTGGATGTAGAGCAGTGCGGTCAGGTCGCCGTGGTCGATGCGCGCGCGGGCCTGGGCCGCCACCGACGGCTTGGCGTGGAACGCCACGCCCACGCCCGCCGCCAGCAGCATGGGCAGGTCGTTGGCGCCGTCGCCCACGGTCATGGTCTCCGGCACCGGCACGCGCTGGGCACCGGCATAGCGCAGCAGCGCTTCCAGCTTGCTGTCGCGGTCGAGGATCGGTTCGGTGGGCCGCCCGGTCAGGACGCCGCCGTCGATTTCCAGCCCGTTGCCATGATCCTCGTGGAAGCCCACCCAGTCGCGCACCCGCCCGGTGAAGCAGGTGAAGCCCCCCGACACCAGCACGCAATAAGCACCGCTGGCGCGCATGGTGGCGACCAGCGCCTTGGCCCCCGGCATCAGGGTGGCGCGGCCCCACACCTCGTCCAGGGTGGCGGCGGAAAGCCCCTTCAGCAGGGCCACGCGCTCGCGCAGCGCGCCCTTGAAGTCGATCTCGCCGTTCATGGCGCGGGCGGTGATGGCGGCGATGTGCTCTTTCTTGCCGACGTAATCGCCCAGCTCATCCAGCATTTCCTGCTCGATGATGGTGGATTCCATGTCGGCCACCAGCAGCCGCTTGCGCCGGCCCGCCATGGGCTGGGCCACCACGTCCACCGGCTGGCCCTCGACGATGGGGCGGACGGCGGCCTCGGCCTGTTCCGGGGCCAGCCCGTCGAAGGCGATGTCCACGGCCACCCCCGGCGCCAGCCAGCCGGGCGGCGCCACATCCCCGCCCAAAGCCTTGAGGGCGGCCCGCGCCCCCTCGGCCATGGTGTCGGTCAGGCAGGGGGCTGCAGGATTGGCGATGAGCGTCAGGACGGCGTTCATGGAGATCGGACCCGGCGTGATGGTCGGTGGTGCGGATGACCGCACCCCTATCACAAGAGGGGCCGGCATTCATAGGCTGTTCGTTTCTATTGCCAGGAGCAAATTATTCAGAAAATGAATCGATCATGCATTTTTGATTACCATTCATGATGCGCATGCGCTGTCAGATAAATCGGTGAATGTGTGTCCAACGGGACGTCGATAATTTCATAACCACCATTTTTATCTTTGATAACAAATGTTTTTGGAAGACGTATTCCTATTAATATATCTTGATAATCTTTTATTTTTTCAGGATATATATGAGCATTCAAAAGAATTTCTCCAACTTTTGAGTGATTACCTGAAAAAAGGTCCGGAAGAGATATCTCAACCATCCAAAATATTTCTTTTTCATTTTTCTTAATAGGAAGCTTTTTAAGAACCGTTATTTCTTTTTCACCAATTTTTGACCCATCATGGCCATTTGAATGGAAAAGATGCATGGCATACTGTTCAAGAGTGACCAGAATTGGCCGTAAAATGATTTGTTGTTCATTTTTGATAATATAGTCGATCCACTGATTTTTTATTCGGTTGCTTTTATGCGTCTTTAAATATCGAGAAAGCGCATTTGATGCAAAATTCTGAATGAAATGTGGCCTGTTTGTCACGCTGAAAGGAAGAAGGGCTATGATATATTTTGCACGAACCTTGGGATCGACTTCAAGAGCGCGTGATTCGAGGGTGTAATAAGGCCCAAGATTGTCATCATGTATGACAAAGTGATCAATCCAAGAACTAGAAGGTAAAAATTTCCATTTTTCGCGGCCTGCATATTCTGGAAGGGCTTCGGGATGCCACTCGTCGGAATTGCGCGTGTATCCAAAAACTGAAACTACATGTTCGAGCGGAAAATCCGAATCTTCATCAGTCAGGATATCTGCGGTATCAAAAACCAAAAGAGCAGGGTATCCTGACTCAATGAAAGCGGCCAAGGCAGAGCTATAGTGAAAATTGATATCCTTATTTTTCTCCATTGCATCAATAATTATATTCTTGAGAGACGGAGAAGATATTTTATCCAATAATCCCCATAAAATTTTCTCATCGCTCCCCTGGCTATTTTTTTCTTTATAAAGATAATTTACTTGAGGCATGCAATTTATTATGAGAGGATGCAAATCATGTTCGACAATGATTTTTCCAATTTCCTTCAGGCTTAACCCCTGAAGAGGAGGTATCTTTCCAAGAATGGCATTCAAATCTTTTATATGGGACGGTCTTTCGATTGCTTCGCTTGAGTTGATCGACATTTTCAAGCTTGCATGAGCGCACACACTCGTCACGCCGTTTTGCTGTGAATAATAGACCGAAAAGACGTTGAATTCGCAATTCAGGACATAGCAAAGGAATTTACGGGATGTTGTGATGAAATTATTGAGTAAACCGACACGCGGCATATCCTCAGTAGGAGCTAATCTTGGCTGAGGCAGGATGGCCTCATAAATATAAGAATGTTGGCATTCTTTTTTAACGTTTGGATAATAATTTATTAATATTCCCTGTCCAATAAAATGATCATGATTAACGTTTTCGATGGTTTCTTTTGTAATGTTATCACAAGAGAAGAAAGAAAATTTAATCGCTTGCGCCTTTCCGTTGTTAGGCGAAGAACAATTTAATTTTTGGTAGTGTTCATCAAGTTGCTTGATTTCTTCAACAACATCAGGGCGCTCGATAGCGCATTCGATGACGATCGTTCGGGCGCCTTGTTTTCTGGCGAGGGTACAAATCCTGTGCAGAGGCTTTTTGTTGCCTTGCTTCGCCTTGAATAACTTCTCAATAATATCAAAAAAGAATGAAAAAGGAGGACGGCAGTTGATGATCTCAACTGCCGTCGGTATCTGGCGGGTCATTCTAGCGTCCACCTAAGCGTTATTTCTTTGAACGAAACGGCCCGCCAACGATTGCTTGAGGATTGTACGTGCTCTCAGCTCTGGCAACCGTCAGAAGATATTCCCGATCCCCCTTGTTCGGCTGAGGGATCTTGACTTTTCTGCTGTAACCCAGCATAGTGTTCGCGTCCGTATCATCCGCCAAAAGCTTTGCAATAAAGCTTCCGTTGAGCGAGGAAACGCGATCTTTTTTTCGATCCATCTCCCGGTACCTTTCCGAGTCGATGGACTATCCATACGGCTCATGTTGGGGGGCATATCGTATGCCAAGTTGCGTTCGTGATTCTAGTTTCGCCAAAGAACTTCTTTGACGAACCATGGCTGGAATATATAGCATTGGTCTGAACAACCAGACAAGACTATTGCGTGGCAACGCTTAAGCCTAATGCGAGGATTTTACGTTAAGATATTGAATTGAAAAGTGTTTTTCTTTTGTGATATTTTTTATCCATGATTTTTATCAGCGTGCTCGTCGAGACGCAGCTGCCTGCTAGGCCCAGGGCTGGGGAAAATCAAGCCCGACTCGGAAAATTTTTCCATTCCCACAATTTAAAGATAGTTTTCGCGTTTCGAAAACAAGGCTGGCCTTGTTCATGGCGGATATCGCATAGCTGCATATCATGGAATGACGTTTTCGTGTCTTGCGCGGCTTGCCTGAAGGAATGGAATGCATTTGGGATCCTTCCGTCCCGTCATCGTCATCGGCGGCCCCACGGCCAGCGGCAAGTCGGCCTTTGCCGTGGATGTGGCGGCGCGGTTCGGCGGCACCGTCATCAACGGCGACAGCATGCAGCTCTACGCCGATCTCGACGTGCTGACCGCCCGCCCGCCCGCCGAAGATCTGGCCCGCGTTCCCCACCGGCTCTACGGCGTGCTGCCGGCGGCGGAGCGGGGGTCTGCGGCCAAATGGCGCGCCCTGGCGCTGGCGGAGATCGCCGCGGCCCACGCCGCCGGGCGGCTGCCGGTGGTGGTGGGGGGCACGGGGCTGTACCTGCGGGCACTGATGCAGGGGCTGTGCGACGTGCCGGACATCCCCGGCGCCATCCGCACCGCCGCCCATGAGCGGCTGAACGCCCTGGGGGGGGAGGCGTTCCGCGCCGAGCTGGTGGCCCGCGACCCGGACTCGGCCCGCCTCAACCCCGGCGACACCACCCGCCTGACCCGCGCGTGGGAGGTGCTGGAGGCCACGGGCCGCCCCTTGAGCGCGTGGCAGCGTGATGCCGCCGACGGCGCGCCGCCGGGGCTGGCCTTTCTGGTGGTGGTGATCGACCCGCCGCGGCCCGCTCTCTACGCCGCCGGGGACGGGCGGTTCCTGAGCATGGTCAGGCGCGGCGCGCTGGACGAGGTGCGGCGGCTGGCCGCGCTGGGCCTGGATCCCGCCCTGCCGGCCATGAAGGCGCTGGGCGTGCCGGAACTGTGTGCGCATCTGGCCGGCACCCTGTCCCTGGACGACGCCATCGCCAAGGCGCAGCAGGCCACGCGCCACTACGCCAAGCGTCAGGTGACGTGGTTCCGCCACCAGTTGGCGGGCCGTCCGCCGGCGGCGGCGGTGCATGGCTGCCATACCTTAACTTCCCTCTATGCGCCGGAACGATCCGATGCGATTGTCAGGATTATTGATACGATCGTGCGTGATCACGGCATCAAGGAGTAATGAAAGTGACGGTGGAGTGGGAGAAGCTGTTCGCCGGCCGCGTGGGCGGCATGAGCGCGTCGGAAATCCGTGAACTGCTGAAGCTGATTGCCAAGCCGGAAATCATCTCGTTCGCCGGCGGCATTCCCGACCCGGATCTGTTCCCCGCCCCCGCCCTGTCGCGCGCCTATCAGAAGGTATTCGAATCCAACAGCGGTCCCGGCGACGCCCTGCAGTACACCATCTCCGAAGGGTACACCCCCCTGCGCGAATGGATCTGCGCCTATATGGAATCCAAGGGTGCCCGCATCGCCATGGACGAGGTGCTGGTGACCAGCGGCTCGCAGCAGGCGCTGGATTTTCTGGGCAAGCTGTTCATCGGACCGGGCGATCTGGTGGCGGTGACCAAGCCCACCTATCTGGGCGCGCTGCAGGCGTTTTCCCCGTACGAGCCGACCTACGTCTCCATCGCCATGGACGACCAGGGGCCGGTGCTGGACGAGGTGGACACGGCCCTGGCCCGCAAGCCCAAGTTCCTCTACCTCGTGCCCGACTTCCAGAACCCCAACGGCATCACCGTGTCGCTGGACCGCCGCATCGCCATCATCGAGCGCTGTGCCGCCGCCGGCGTGGCGGTGATCGAGGACGCGGCCTATGCCGAACTGCGCTACGACGGCGACAGCATCCCGTCGATGGTGGCGCTGGACGCCGAACGCAACGGCGGCTCGCCGGCTACGGTGATCCACTGCGGCTCCTTCTCCAAGACCATGGTGCCGGCGCTGCGCGTGGGCTGGGTGTGCGGGGCCAAGGACGCGGTGCAGCGCATGGTGCTGATGAAGCAGGCCGCCGACCTCCACACCTCCACCATCAATCAGGTGGTGATGCACGACGTGGTGTCGGAGATCTTCCAGGGCCATGTGCGCCGCCTGCGCGACGCCTACAAGCAGCGGCGCGACGCCATGCTGACCGCGCTGGCCGACTTCGCCCCCCCCGGCGTCACCTGGACCAAGCCCGAGGGCGGCATGTTCGTGTGGGTGGAACTGCCCGAGGGCAGCGACGGCGTGGCCCTGCTGGAACGCGCCATCAAGGAAGCCAACGTTGCCTTCGTGCCCGGTGCGGCGTTCTACGCCGACCGTTCGGGCAAGAACACGCTGCGCCTGGCCTTCTCGGTCAACAAGCCCGAGCGCATCCGCGAGGGCATCCGCCGCCTGTGCGGCCTTCTTGGACAGGGTGCGGTATGACCGCGGGCCTTAGCCCCGACAATCTGGCCTGGACGCCCGCCACGCACCAGCGTGGCGGGAATGCCCGTTATTGTGCAATGCAGCAGTAATAAAGCATCAGTCTGCGGCGAAAAATCTTTGTGATAATTCGCAAAAAACGTTGACCGCGTTTCCGTACTCTGTCTAGTTTGCCGGGCGCGGCTCTCGTGGCATCGCCCCTTTGCACGCTATGCGCGTGCCAAGGCCGGCGGTTCGCACCGGGTGGCCGTGCAAGACAGAGCGGACATGGGCCGCCCGCACCGCAGCATACGGTGCCGGGGGCCGGCAAACGAAGGTCGAATACGATGCCCGAACAGAAGCTGACCGGCGCGCAGATCATCATCAAGGCCCTGAAGGACCAGGGCGTGGATGTCATCTTCGGCTATCCCGGCGGGGCGGTACTTCCCATCTACGACGCGCTGTTCCAGCAGAACGACCTTCGCCACATCCTGGTGCGCCACGAACAGGCGGCGGTGCATGCGGCCGAGGGTTACGCCCGTTCCACCGGCAAGGTGGGCTGCGTGCTGGTGACCTCCGGCCCCGGTGCGACGAACGCCGTCACCGGCCTGCTGGACGCGCTGTGCGATTCCATTCCGATCGTGTGCCTGTCGGGCCAGGTGCCCACCCACCTGATCGGCAACGACGCTTTCCAGGAAGCCGACACCACCGGCATCACCCGTCCCTGCACCAAGCACAACTATCTGGTGAAGGACGTGAACAACCTGGCCCGCACGCTGCACGAGGCGTTCTATGTGGCCAAGACCGGCCGCCCCGGCCCGGTGGTGGTGGACCTGCCCAAGGACGTGCAGTTCGCCGAGGGCACCTACGTGCCGCCCATGGAGGTGAAGCACAAGACCTACCGCCCGCAGGTCAAGCCCGACATGGCCCGCATCGAAGAGGCCGTCGAGCTGATCGCCAGCGCCAAGCGCCCGATCTTCTACACCGGCGGCGGCGTGGTGAACGCCGGCACCATGGCGTCGAAGCTGCTGACGCAGTTCGTCAAGATGACCGGCTTCCCCATCACCAGCACCCTGATGGGCCTGGGCGCCTTCCCGGCGTCGGAGCCGCAGTGGCTGGGCATGCTGGGCATGCACGGCACGTACGAGGCCAATCTGGCCATGTACAACTGTGACGTCATGATCAACATCGGCGCCCGCTTCGACGACCGCGTGACCGGCAAGATCTCCGCCTTCGCGCCCAACTCGAAGAAGATCCACGTGGACATCGACCCGTCGTCCATCAACAAGAACGTGGTGGTCGATATCCCGATCATCGGCGACTGCGCCCACGCGCTGGAAGACATGATCCGCATCTGGAAGGCCCGCCAGAAGCGCGCCGACCAGGAAGCGCTGAAGCAGTGGTGGACCGAGATCAAGGGGTGGCAGGCGCGCAACTGCCTGAACTACAACCGCACCGAAACGGTCATCAAGCCGCAGTACGCGCTGGAACGCCTGCGCGACGCGCTGAAGGGCAAGGACTTCTACATCACCACCGAGGTGGGGCAGCATCAGATGTGGGCCGCCCAGTTCATGCCGTTCGACCAGCCGAACCGCTGGATGACCTCGGGCGGTCTGGGCACCATGGGCTACGGGCTGCCGGCGGCGATCGGCTGCCAGATCGCCCACCCCGACTCCATCGTCGTGGACATCTCGGGCGAAGCCTCGTTCCTGATGAACATGCAGGAGATCGGCACCGCGGTGCAGTTCCGCGCACCGGTGAAGATCTTCATCCTCAACAACCAGTACATGGGCATGGTGCGCCAGTGGCAGGAGCTGCTGCACGGGTCGCGCTATTCCCAGAGCTATTCCGAGGCGCTGCCGGACTTCGTGAAGCTGGCGGAGGCGTGGGGCTGCGCCGGCCTGCGCGCCACCACCGTGGCCGAGGTGGACGAGGTGATCGAGAAGATGCTGGCCATCAACGACCGCCCGGTCATCGTCGATATCGCCGTGGACCCCAAGGAAAACTGCTTCCCCATGATCCCCGGCGGCAAGGCGCACAACGAAATCCTGCTCGGCCCGGCGGACAACCCGTCGGACGCCACGCCGGAAGACGGGATGGTGCTGGTCTGATCCGGCACACCCCGTTTTCTTGAGCAAACCAACGTCAGCAGGACAAAGGCCCCCGGTTGGCCGGCAGGTTGCGCCGGGGGCCGCTTCGGGAGTTCCGACCGTGGAAGAGAAGATCGAAAAGCACACCATCGCCGTGCTGGTGGACAATGAGCCGGGCGTGCTGGCCCGCGTGATCGGCCTGTTTTCCGGCCGTGGCTACAACATCGAAAGCCTGACCGTGGCCGAGGTGGACGGCGGCGCGCACCTGTCGCGCATCACGCTGGTCACGTCGGGCACCCGCCAGATCGTCGAGCAGATCAAGGCGCAGCTCAGCCGTCTGGTGCCGGTGCACAAGGTGCGCGACCTGACCGACAACGGCCCCCGCGTCGAACGCGAACTGGCGCTGGTCAAGGTGGCCGGCACCGGCGAGAAGCGCATCGAGGCGCTGCGTCTGGCCGACATCTACAAGGCCGACGTGGTGGACGCCACGCTGACCTCGTTCATCTTCGAATTGACCGGCGCCACCGAGCACGTGGACGAGTTCATCGCGCTGATGAGCCAGCTCGGCATGGTGGAAACCAGCCGCACCGGCGTGCTCGCCATGGCCAAGGGGCCGGTCGGCTTCTGATCCCCCGGTCCGTCCGTTCGCCCAAGCCGGTCCTGGTCTTGCGGGATTTCTGCTAGACTGGGGCCGGTGGCAACGCCGGAGCAGGAGCGCCGTCATGAAGATGCTGTCCGTGGAAGAAGCCTCCACCCAACTGGCCGCCCTGGTGGAAGACGCCCGCCGGGGGGAAGAGGTGGTGCTGACCAGCGGCGGGCGCCCGGTGGCGCGGCTGACGCCCGCGGCCATGGACAAGCCATCCCCGGAAGAGGTCCGCGCGTTTCTCACGTCCATGAAAAAAGGGCTGCCGATCGGTGGGCGGGATTGGACGCGGGATGAGCTTTACGAAAGCCGGCTCAAGCCGTGACCATTACGCTCGACACCAACATCCTGGTTTATGCCTATGACAACGGCGCTGGTGAGCGCCACGACATGGCACGGGATCTCGTGGAGCGGGCCTTGGCGCGGGGCAACTGCGTGCTGACCGCTCAGAGTCTTGGTGAATTTTATGTGGCGGTGACGCGCAAAGGCAAAGTCACGGCGGAACAGGCGCACGATGTGGTCGGGATGCTTCGCCGGATGTTCCCGGTGGTGGCTGCTGATGCCGACTGCATCGACGCGGCAATCACGGTGGCGCGAACCCACACGCTGCAATTCTGGGACACGCTCTTGTGGGCGACCGCGGAACGCCACGGCTGCACGCTGCTGCTGAGCGAGGACTTTCAGGACGGGCGGCGGCTCGGCGCAACCCTCATCCTCAATCCGTTCAACGCCGGAAACCGTGTTGTGCTTGACGCGGCCTTGCCGGCGGTGGAGTAATCGGGCCGCCCGCTCCGGCACGAAATTCGATATTACCGAAACCCAAGGAACCATCACCATGCGCGTTTATTACGATCGCGATGCCGACGTCAACCTGATCAAGGGCAAGAAGGTCGTCATCGTCGGCTACGGCAGCCAGGGCCACGCCCACGCTCAGAACCTGCGTGACAGCGGCGTGAAGGACGTGCGCATCGCTCTGCGTCCCGGCTCCGCGACCGTCAAGAAGGCCGAAGCCGCCGGCTTCACCGTCATGGCACCGGCGGAAGCAGCATCCTGGGCCGACGTGGTGATGATCCTCACCCCCGACGAGCTGCAGGCCGACCTGTACCGCGACTCCCTGGCCGCCAACCTGAAGGAAGGTGCGGCGCTGGCCTTCGCCCACGGTCTGAACATCCACTTCAACCTGATCGAGCCGCGTCCCGACCTGGACGTGTTCATGATCGCGCCCAAGGGCCCCGGCCACACCGTGCGCGGCGAATACCAGCGCGGCGGCGGCGTGCCCTGCCTGGTGGCGGTGCACCAGAACGCCTCGGGCAACGCGCTCGACATCGCGCTGTCCTATGCCTCCGCCGTCGGCGGCGGCCGTGCGGGCATCATCGAGACCAGCTTCAAGGAAGAGTGCGAGACCGACCTGTTCGGCGAACAGGCCGTGCTGTGCGGCGGCCTGACCGAGCTGATCAAGGCCGGCTTCGAAACCCTGACCGAGGCCGGCTACGCCCCGGAAATGGCCTACTTCGAATGCCTGCACGAAGTGAAGCTGATCGTCGATCTGATGTACGAGGGCGGCATGGCCAACATGCGCTACTCGATCTCCAACACCGCCGAATACGGTGACTACAAGACCGGCCCGCGCGTCGTGACCGCGGAGACCAAGGCCGAGATGAAGCGCGTGCTGGACGACATCCAGTCGGGCCGCTTCGTCCGCGACTGGATGCTGGAATGCAAGGCCGGCCAGCCGTCGTTCAAGGCCATCCGCCGCATCAACGCCGAGCACCCGATCGAACAGGTCGGCGAAAAGCTGCGCGCCATGATGCCCTGGATCGCCGAGCGCCGTCTGGTGGACAAGGCCAAGAACTGATCCGCATCCGCGGTATCAGCCACGTCGGAACGGTAACGGCGGGCGCCCCGGTCGAAAGACCGGGGCGCCCGTTGTGTTTTTTGCCCTGATCCCGCCCCGTCATGCGTTCCCATGGAATATAAAATCATGCGTGATGTTCTGTGTTTTACTGATGTTTTGATTGTAAAATTCAACAAACATCAATATAAGGTCGTCGTTTTAAATAAAAGATGATCTTTCTCTACAAAAAACATCAAATTGATTATTGATGGAATACGATTATATGGGCGATCTTCATCTCCTGGAACATTTGGTTGCATATGAAAGTATGCAGAGCAAGGGGATTTGACGATGGCAAGCAAAGAATCGTGGCTCGATATTAAAAACAATACCAATCAGGCGTTTACTATTAAAGTTGAGGACGTTGACAGTTATGACTGGGACAAGCAGGACCGGCCCGATGTCAATTTCCAAAATGTGACCATTCAGCCTGGGGATTCGAACAAGCAGCGCGAAGAGTTGAACAAGTGGGCGAATAGCGCAAACTTCAACCTAACCCTGTTTTTCGCGGGTGGTCAAAGCATTACATTCCATGTGGATCAATACGAAATTTATAATGGTGGCGGAAAAAACCCCAAGAATTTGAAGGTCACGGGGAACAACGCCGATCTTTTCACCGTTGAACAGAAGCTCGATACCTCCAGCCACGTCAATCATCTGACGGTCAGCTACACGCCGTACACCGCCGATGGCCATTGCTGGATGAAATCGATCAAGGGGTCGCTTCCGATTTCTGGCTTTACCATTCCCGGCACCTGTTCCAGCGCCGCCTATGTCGATCAGGCCGGCGCCTACAGAAGCCAGAATCGCAACATCCTTGAGCAGTTGAACGAAGGCGTCCGGTATTTCGATCTGGATGCGGTGCAGCGGTACGGCAAGATTTTCATCGTCTACGGCCCGAACGGCGATGTTCGGTCCAAGGGCGCCCTGTTCCGGGAAATCTTCAATACCCTGAGTGATTTCGTCCGGAACAACCCGACCGAAACCGTCATCGTGTCGGCTCATGATGCCAGCCCGGCGGCGGACAACACCGATTTCGGTAAGGTCGCCACCGCGTTCCTGAACGAGTATGGCAGCCGGATCTACCACGGTGATGTCATCCCCACGCTGGACAGCGTGCGGAGCAAGATCGTGATTGTCCGCCGCTTCAAATGGAACAGTGTCTACGGCATCAACATGTTCGATAATTGGCCTGTTGATGGGACCGGAATGATAAAATATAGCGGGACAAATCGTCTTACTCAGAATATCCAAATTCAAAATCACTATACGGCAACACCTTTCAGTCATAAATACTCTGATGTGCAATATCTCTTCGATCTTGCTCTTGATTATCATGGCCCATTCTATTTGAATGTGACCTCGGTAAGTCCGTCAGCGGCAAACAATAATTTGGCAGCCTACGCAGCAAATATGAATCGGGACTTGCTGGCGTACTTCACGAATCTGGAAAAAGGGAAAAATGTCGGCACGGTTCTGGTGAATTTCATCACCGCCAATCTGGCAAAGGAAATGATTAAGAAATCCGCGAAATAACGCGCGGCGCGATTGTCGGTCTGGTATCGGACAGCCGGGAAGGGATAACCCCTTCCCGGCTGTCCGGTCTTGCCGCCGGTGCCGCGCGCCTGCCGGCCGTGCCGTTACTCCGGCAAGGTTTCCGACGTGTGGTCGGCCTTGGGCCGGTCTTCCGACAAGGGCTGGCCGGTGGCCAGGAAATAGACCACCTCGGCGATGTTGGTGGCGTGATCGCCGATGCGTTCCAGGTTCTTGGCGATGAACAGCAGGTGCATGTGGACGGCAAAGCGCTCGGGATGGCTGCCGGCTTCGTGCACCACGCCTTCGCACAGGCTGGTGTAGAGGGTGTCCACGTCGTCGTCGTGGCGCCACACGTCCAGCGCGGTGGCGGCATCGCCGTCCACATAGGCGTTGATGACGGTGGCCAGCCGTTCACGCACCAGCCGGCCCAGCTTGGCCAGCCCGGCGGCGGCGGCGGCATCCCCCTGGGGCCCCAGCGCGCCGGCCCGCTTGGCGATGTTGGCGGCGTAATCGCCCACCCGTTCCAGGTTGCCGGCGATCTTCAGCGCCGCCATCACCTCGCGCAGGTCGTCGGCGACGGGGCCGCGCAGGCACAACAGCCGCATGGCGTCCGCCTCGATGCGCTGCTCGGCGCGGTCCAGCGACCCGTCGTCGCGCACCACCGCCCCGGCCAGGGCGGGGTCGCGCTGGGACAGGCAATCGACGGCGCGGTCGATCTGGATCTCAGCCACGCCGGCCATCTCCACGACGCCGGACCTGAGCTTGGCCAGCGCCTCTTCAAAGGAGGAAACGATGTGAGGGGTAGGGTGCTTCATCGCCGTTCTCCAGCCGGGGACGACGCCCCGCCACATTGATGCCTTGAGACAAAACGGAAAGGGTGGCGATCCTCATCAAAGCCGGGACGCCCACCTCACCTGATGTACCGCGGCATCGGTGCCGGGTGAAATGAAATGAATGTTACAGCAAGACGCGCCGGCCTTGGACGGCATCTTGATTTTGCAGATGCGAAGGGCCACTCCTGTGCGGAACCTCGGCCGGGGCCGCCCGCCCCGCCGCCGCCATTCCCTGCCTGGACGCAACACCGATGATCGAACGCCGTTTTGAACAGGTCATTTTCGCCAGCCGCTGGCTGCTGGCCCCGTTTTATCTGGGGCTGGTGATCGCGCTGGGCATGCTGCTGGTCAAGTTCGCCCAGGAGCTGTTCCACGTCCTTCCCCATGTGCTGGACATGGCGGAAAAGGACATGATCCTGATGATCCTGACGCTGATCGACCTGTCGCTGGCCGGAAACCTGCTGCTGATGGTGATTTTTTCCGGCTATGAGAATTTCGTCTCCAAGATGGACGTGGCCGACCACGTGGACCGCCCCGACTGGATGGGCAAGGTGGACTTCAGCGGGCTGAAGCTGAAGCTGATCGCCTCCATCGTCGCCATTTCCGGTATCCACCTGCTGAAATCCTTCATGAACCTCAAGAACACCCCCCAGGACGAGCTGATGTGGCTGGTGATCATCCACATGACGTTCGTGGTGTCGGGGGTTCTGCTGGCGCTGATGGACCGGCTGAGCGAGGCCGGACACGCCCACAAGACGGCCGCCAAGGACCATTGAACGGGCGGGGCAGGGCGGCGGCTGTGATTTATCAGCCCCGCGTCATCAACTCTGCGCTTGAGTGCGGAGAGACGTTCGTCTATGGAACGGATGGCGGCAAGCGTCACCCGCGGCCCGCCCCCACCGCCCGGATCTTTGCAACCCCATAAAGAGACAATCGGGTCTATGCTTTCCAAACTCCTCGGCATCCTTTCGGCCGACATGGCGATCGACCTGGGCACGGCGAACACGCTCGTGTACGTGAAGGGCCGCGGCATCGTGCTGAACGAACCCTCCGTGGTTGCCATCGCCAACGTGCGCGGCAAGAAGCAGGTGCTGGCCGTCGGTGACGAGGCCAAGATGATGCTGGGCCGCACGCCCGGCAACATCCAGGCCATCCGCCCCTTGCGCGACGGCGTGATCGCCGACTTCGAGGTGGCGGAGGAGATGATCAAGCATTTCATCCGCAAGGTTCACAACCGCCGCAGCTTCGCCAGCCCGCAGGTGATCATCTGCGTGCCCTCCGGCTCCACCGCCGTCGAGCGCCGCGCGATCCAGGAATCGGCGGAGGCCGCGGGCGCCCGCCGGGTCTTCCTGATCGAGGAACCCATGGCGGCGGCCATCGGCGCCGGTCTGCCGGTGACCGAGCCCACCGGGTCCATGGTGGTCGATATCGGCGGCGGCACCACCGAGGTGGCGGTCCTGTCGCTGGGCGGCATCGTCTATTCCCGCTCGGTGCGGGTCGGCGGCGACAAGATGGACGAGGCCATCATCGGCTACATCCGCCGCACCCACAACCTGCTGGTCGGCGAAGGTTCCGCCGAGCGGATCAAGAAGGAAATCGGCTCCGCCTGCCCGCCGGAAGACGGGGAGGGCCGCATCCTGGAGATCAAGGGCCGCGACCTGATGAACGGCGTGCCCAAGGAGCTGATCATCTCCGAACGCCAGATCGCCGAGTCCCTGGCCGAACCCGTGTCGGCCATCGTCGAAGCGGTCAAGGTGGCGCTGGAGCACACCGCCCCCGAACTGGCCGCCGACATCGTGGACAAGGGCATCGTGCTGACCGGCGGCGGCGCGCTGCTGGGCAACCTGGATTTCGTGCTGCGCCATGCCACCGGCCTGCCGGTGTCCATCGCCGACGACCCGCTGTCGTGCGTGGCGCTCGGCACCGGCCGGGCGCTTGAGGAGATGAAGACCCTGCGCAACGTTCTGGTCAGCGCCTATTAATCTGGTGTAAACAGTATCGGAATCGTGTCCCCACTTCTCTTTCCCGCGCCGCGAGGCGGGGGGCCGCTGGTGTTCCTGCACGGGATGTTCCTGTGAAGTCACGAACCTCCGGATCCGTTGTCCGTCTGGCCGCCCCGTTGCGAGCCCTGGCGCAGCGTTTCACGTTCCTGCTTCTGGCGCTTGCCTCCGTCGCCCTGATGATGGTGGGCAAGGTGGAGGCGCCGGTGGTGGACGATGTGCGTGCACGGGTGACCGATGCTTTCGCACCCATCCTCGACGCCCTGTCCCGCCCGGCGGCCACCGCCGCGCGGGTGGTGGAGGCGGTGGCCGACCACCAGAACGTCTACGAGGAAAACCAGCGGCTGAAGGCGGAGAACGCCCGGTTGATGCAATGGCATCAGGCGGCCCTGCGGCTGGAGGCGGAGAACGCCAGCCTGCACGCGCTGCTGCGCTTCACCCCCGAACCGCCGGCCTCGGCCATCACCGCCCGCGTCATCGCCGCCCCCGGCGGCTCGTTCTACCGCACCGTGGTGGTCACCGCCGGCCGCCGCGACGGGGTGAAGAAGGGGCAGGCCGCGGTGGCCGGCAACGGCATGGTGGGCCGGGTGGTGGAGGTGGGCGAGTGGTCGTCCCGCGTGCTGCTCATCACCGACCTCAACGCCCGCATCCCGGTCACGCTGGAACAGTCGCGCCAGCGCGCCGTGCTGGCCGGCGACAATTCCGACCAGCCCAAGCTTTTGTACCTGCCGCCGGAAGCGCCGGTGACGGTGGGCGAGCGGGTGGTCACCTCCGGCCACGGCGGGGTGTTTCCCGCCGGCATCCCCATCGGGGTGGTGGCGTCCTCGGGCGAGCGGGGGGTGAAGGTGCAGCCCCTGGCCGACCTGTCGCGGGTGGAACACCTGCGGCTGATCGACTATGGCACCGGCGGCCCGCTGGGCGAGGGTGACGCCGCCCCGCGCGAGAGCAAATGACCCTGACCTTCTGGCAGCGCATCGACAAGGCCGGACGGAATCTCACCCCCTTTGCCATCACCGTCATGCTGGGGCTGCTGGGCATGGTGCCGCTGCGCCTGCCGTCGTTCGCCGAGGTGGCGCCGTCGCTGACGCTGATGGCCGTTTATTACTGGTCGATCCACCGCCCCGACCTGCTGCGGCCCAGTGCGGTGTTCGCCATCGGGGTGCTGCAGGATCTGCTGTCGGGGGCGCCCCTGGGGCTGCACGGGCTGATCCTGGTGCTGGTGCAGGGAACGGTGCTGAGCCAGCGCCGCTTCTTCCTGGCCAGCACCTTCCTGCTGATGTGGGTGGGGTTCGCCATGGTGGTGTTCGGGGCCGCGTTCACCGAATGGCTGGTGTTCTGCGCGCTCAACACCACATTGATGCCGTTTCGGGCATTGTTCTTTCAGGCCCTGCTGACCCTGGCGGTGTTTCCGCTGTTCGCCTGGGTGTTCATCCGCATTCACAGGGCGTTTCTGCAAGGGTAGGGCACAGTCATGATCCCCGGCGACCGCGATACGGACCGTTACCGTCTGCTCACCCGCCGGATGCTGGTCCTGGGGGGGATGAAGCTGGGGCTGCTGTCCACGCTGGCGGGGCGGCTCTATTATCTTCAGGTGGTGGAATCCCAGAAATACACCATGCAGGCGGAAGAGAACCGCATCAGCCTGCGGCTGGTGGCGCCGTCGCGCGGCCCCATCGTGGACCGTTTCGGCGTGCCGCTGGCGGTGAACCAGCAGAACTACCGCGTGGTGCTGGTGGCCGAACGGTCGCGGAACCTGAACGACACGCTGGACAAGATCTCCCAGATCGTGCCGCTGACCGACGCCGACCGGCGGCGCGTGATGCGCGAGATCCACCGCAAGCGCCGCTTCGTCCCCGTCACCGTGCGCGAGAACCTGACCTGGGAGCAGGTCGCCACCATCGAGATCAACACCCCCGATCTGCCCGGTGTCGCCATCGAGGTGGGCGAAAGCCGCCTGTACCCCGAGGCCGACGCCACCGCCCACATCCTGGGCTATGTGGGGGCGGTGTCGGAAGCCGAACTGGCCCACGGCGACCCGGTGCTGTCGCTGCCGGGATTCCGCATCGGCAAGAGCGGGATGGAGAAGTATCACGAAAAGGCCCTGCGCGGCGTCGCCGGCACCAGCCAGCTGGAGGTCAACGCCGTGGGCCGCGTGATCCGCGAGTTGTCCCGCGACGAGGGGCAGCCGGGCCGCGAGGTGCAGCTCACCCTGGACATCGGCCTGCAGCGCTTCGTCCAGCACCGCCTGTCGGAGGAGAAGAGCGCGGCGTGCGTGGTGATGGACGTCAACACCGGCGGCATCTATGCCCTGTGCTCCCACCCGTCCTACGACCCCAACCAGTTCGCCACCGGCATCAGCGCGGAATTGTGGGAGGATCTGCTGTCCAACCCCACCACGCCCCTGTCCAACAAGGCGGTGGCGGGGCAGTACGCGCCGGGATCGACCTACAAGATGGTGGTGGCGCTGGCGGCCCTGGAGTCGGGCCTGATCAACAGCCGCCACACCGTGTTCTGCCCCGGCTACATGGATCTGGGCGACCACCGCTTCCATTGCTGGAAGAAGGGGGGGCACGGCACGCTGGACGTGGTGGGGGCGCTGCGCCATTCCTGCGACACCTACTTCTACGATCTGGCCCGGCGGCTGGGGCCGGACCGCATCGCCGAAATCGCCAACCGCTTCGGGCTGGGCAAGTCGCTGGGCCTGGACCTGCCCCACGAGCGCCCCGGCCTGATCCCCACCCGCGAATGGAAGCAGGCGGCCTTGGGCGCCTCCTGGCAGCAGGGGGAAACGCTGGTGGCCTCCATCGGCCAGGGCTATGTGCTGACGACGCCGCTGCAATTGGCGGTGATGACGGCCCGGCTGGCCAACGGCGGCTACAGCGTCAAGCCGCACCTGACCAAGCAGATCAAGGGGATGGCGACGGAGCAGACGAGCTGGCCGCCGGTGGGGGTGAAGAAGGAGAACCTGGATCTGGTCCTGCGCGGCATGGCCGAGGTGGTCAACAACCCCATCGGCACCGCCTACAAGGCCCGCATCATGGAGCCGGGGTTCGAGATGGCCGGCAAGACCGGCACCGCCCAGGTCCGCCGCATCACCATGGCCGAGCGCAGCACCGGCGTGAAGAAGAACGAGGATCTGCCGTGGCGGGAGCGCGACCACGCGCTGTTCGTCGCCTATGCCCCGCTGCACGCGCCGCGCTACGCCTGTTCGGTGCTGGTGGAGCATGGCGGCGGCGGCTCGACCGTGGCCGGCCCCATCGCCCGCGACATCCTGCTGGAATGCCAGAAGCGCGACCCCGGCCGCGCCACTGTCGCCAACATCCCCGCACCCGGTGGTGTGCAGCGGGGCGGCTGAACCCGCGTGGGTGGAAAAGGCGGGCCGGGCCGAAAAAAATTCACGGCCACGTCATTTTCCTATCGACAGCCCGATCCGGCTCCATTATACACCCCTCCACCGGACGGGGCGGCGAAACAAGCCGAAACGAACGGTGAAAAAAGTGGGTGCATAGCTCAGTTGGTAGAGCAGCTGACTCTTAATCAGCGGGCCCAAGGTTCGAGTCCTTGTGCACCCACCACTCTAAGGCCCTGGAAGCTTACCGCTTCCGGGGCCTTTCCCTTTTCGGGCCCGGGGCTTTGCTTGGGTGTTCGCCGCCCACCCCTTGGTGCGGGGCCGCTATTCCGCGGCCCGCTTGGCGAGCGGCATAGGCCGCATCTTGGAAAACTGGCTTTCGGTCATTTCGCCCGTGGTCATGGCCTGTCTCCCCGGTTGGCGTTATCGTGTCTGGCGGACGTAGAACGCGGCCTCTCTATCCGCGGCCTCCTGCCGTACCGCTTTCCCGCTGCCCTCCGCCTGTTTTCCTGATATGTTCTCATTTGCTCCCGGAACCGTCAGGATGATTCCATGGCCGCCGTACCCCCCGACCGTCTGGCCGCCCTCAACGCCGGCACCGCCGAGGCGCGCACGCTGGCCGAATGTCTGGCGGTGGATCAGGCGGCGCTGGCCCGCGTGGTGACCGGGGACGAGACCGTCGTCCGCACCGCGGCGGACGCCAAGGCGCTGGGCATCAGCCGGCAGATGGCGGCGGTGGGGGCGGTTCTGGCCGCGTCGGTGCCCGCCGACGCGCTGGAACGGCTGGCCGCCCATCCGTCCGACACCGTGCGCGGCTGGGCGGCCTTCGCCGTCGGGCAGGCGGGGGAGGTGCCGCTGGAGCGGCGGCTGGCGGCCCAGCGGCGCTTTGCCGCCGATCCCCATTTCGGCGTGCGGGAATGGGCGTGGCTGGCGGTGCGGCCCTTTGTGCTGCAGGACATCGGTGCGGCCATCGCTGCCCTGGTGCCGTGGACCGCTGATCCCGACGCCAACATCCGCCGCTTCGCGGTGGAAGCCACCCGGCCCCGCGGCGTGTGGTGCGGGCATTGCGCCGCGTTGAAGCGCGACCCGTCGCCCGGTCTGGTGCTGCTGGCGCCGCTGCGGGCCGATCCGGCGCGCTATGTGCAGGATTCCGTCGCCAACTGGCTGAACGATGCGGCCAAGACCGCCCCCGATTGGGTGCGGGCCGTGTGCGCCGGCTGGGACGGTGCCGGCAACCCCGCCACCGCCCGCATCATCCAAAGGGCGATGCGTTCCCTGTCCAAAGGGTAGCGGCCTCCCCACATTTTGCGTCATTCCTCGGGCCGGTGGCGTGGGGGTAAGCTTGGGGGCGTGATGTTCTCACCACCGGAGGCACGCCCATGACCGATACCAGCAGCCCCCTGGCTCCCGCCGCCGGATCCGATGCACCCCGGACCGTTGCGGGGATTCGGCGGCTGGTGTGGCTGGCGTTGCGGCTGGCGTGGCACGGGCGGGCGCTGTGGCACCGCATCGCCCGGCCCCTGACCATGGGGGTGCGCGCCGTCATCCTGGACGGGCCGGAGGACGCGCGGCGCATCCTGCTGATCCGCCACAGCTACATCGGTGGCTGGCATCTGCCCGGCGGTGGGGTGAACCGCGGCGAGACCGTGGCGGATGCCGTGCGGCGCGAGGTGCGGGAGGAGGTGGGGCTGAGCGTGGACGGCCCCGTCCGTCTGCTGGGTGTCTATGCCCGTTTCGCCGCCGGGGCCAGCGACCATGTGAGCGTGTTCGTGGCCGAGGGATGGAGCGGAACCCTCGCCGCCGACGGGGTGGAAATCGTCGAGGCGCGCTTCTTCCCCCTGGCCGCCCTGCCGGCGGACGTCACGCGGGGAACCCGCCGCCGGCTTGGCGAACTGGCGGGTGCACCGCGGGCGGAGGAGTGGTAGGGATGTTGAAACCCGGCGGTTTGTTGCTTTTTGCCACTGCGAAACACAAACCGCCCTTTGGCCTGTTGACATAGGCCGAAAGGGAACGACAGTTAGAGAACCATCTGTTCACCCGTGCCACCATGAACGTTGCCAACATCCTGCGCTATCCCGTGAAGGGGCTGAGCGCGCAAGAACTGCCCCGGACCACCGTGACCGTGGGCGGAGGCTTGCCGCTCGACCGCCGTTACGCCTTGCTTCTGGGCACCCTGACGCCGGAGGTCGGGTTGCCGGAGGAGGGCGGGTGGCGTCCCAAGACCGATTTCCTGGCGCTGGACCGTCACGAACGGCTGGCGGCGCTGCACACCGATTTCGACCCCGACACCCACATGCTGGTGATCCGCCGCAACGGCAAGCCGGTGTCCCGCGGGCGCCTGGACCAGCCCATGGGCCGGACACTGGTGGAACAGTTCTTCACCGCCTACATGGCCGGCTCGGTCCCCGGTGTGCCGCGGATCCAGGAGGCGGGAGAGACGTTCGCCTTCAGCGATGTCCGCGAGCCGCTGGTGTCCATCCTCAATCTCGCCAGCGTGCAGGACATCGAGCGGGTGGCGAAACAGCCGGTGGACCCTCACCGCTTCCGCGCCAACCTGTGGCTGGACGGCGTGCCGGCGTGGGGGGAACGGTCGTGGATCGGCCGCACGCTGTGCATCGGCGATGCGCGGCTGGAGGTCACCGCCCCCATCGGCCGCTGCCCGGCGACCGAGGTCAACCCCCAGACCGGCGCGCGTGACCTGAACGTGGTGCAGACGCTCAAACGCGGGTATGGTCACGCCCACTGCGGCGTCTATGCCCGTGTGGTGGCCGGCGGGTCCATCGCCACCGGCGACGGGGTGACGCTCGCCTGACCGGAGCGGTGGGGGGAGCATGGTGGCGGGGGACGATACCGGCTGGCTGGCGGCCTTTCCGCCGCTGACGGCGCTGGAGCCGGAGGCGCTCGGTCTTCTGCGCGCCCAGGCCCGGCGCATGGTTGTTTCCCGTGGAACAGTGGTGTTCACCCCCGGCGCCCTGTGCCGGCATTTCATGCTGGTGCTGGACGGCGCCATCCGCGTGCAGATGGTGTCGGAGAACGGGCGGGAGATCCTGCTGTACCGGGTGGCGCGGGGCGAGACCTGCATCCTGACCACCGCCTGCCTGATGACGCGGGCCGATTACAGCGCCGAGGGCATCGCCGAGTCGGATGTGGAGGCGGTGGCGGTGGCCGCCCAGCCGTTTCACGCCCTGCTGGCCCGCTCCGCCGTGTTCCGCGATTTCGTCTTCGCCTCCTTCGGCACGCGGCTCACCGGGCTGATGATGCTGGTGGAGGAGGTGGCGTTCGGGCGCATCGACCTGCGGCTGGCCCGGCTGCTGCTGGACCGCGGCGGTGCGGCGGGTGGGCTGGACATGACCCATCAGGCCCTGGCCGCCGAACTGGGCACCGCGCGCGAGGTGGTCAGCCGCCAGTTGAAGGAGTTCGAGCGCCGCGGGCTGGTGGCCCTGACCCGCGGCCACATCGCCGTGTGCGATGCCGGCGCGCTGGCCGCCCTGGCCGAGAACGGGCGCCACGGCCCGTAACCGGCGCCGGACAACCTGCAATTCCGTTCAAGACCGCCCCCGCGCCCCCGCGGCACACTTTCCCCCGTCATGATGACGGAGGAAGCATGAGCGGCTATGTCCACGGCTATTCGGGGCGGGAGGCGGAACGGCTGGCCGATCAGGCGGCGATCCTGGAAGCCCTGATCCACGACGGCCTGTCCTTTCCCCCCGGCACCCATGTGCTGGAGGCCGGGTGCGGCACCGGGCGCCAGACGGCGGCGCTGCTGGCCCGCCATCCCGGCATCCGCATCACGGCGCTCGACATCGACGCCGGCCAGCTTGCGGCGGCGCGGGCGGCCTGTCCGGGGCCGCGGGTGACGTGGATTCACGGCGACCTGCGCACGGCCCCCCTGGCGGACGCGGGCTTCGATCACGGTTTCGTGTGCTTCGTGCTGGAGCATCTGGCCGACCCGGCGGCGGCGCTGGGCGTCCTGCGCCGCGCCGTCCGGCCCGGCGGCAGGGTGACGGTGGTGGAGGGGGACCACGGTTCCTTCCGCACCGTGCCGGAAACCGCGGCGGGGCGGGCGGCGTGGGATGCGCTGGTGGCGGCGCAACGGCGGCTGGGCGGCAACCCCGACATCGGGCGGCGGCTGCACGGGCTGCTGACCGCCGCCGGTTTCAGCGATGTGCGGGTGGAGCCGCGCACGGTGTTCGCCGACGCCGGGGCACCGGCGTTGCGGGATGGGTTCACCCGGCGCATCATCGTGCCCATGGTGGCCGGTGCGGTGGACGGGGCGGCACACGCCCAGGGGCTGGCCGATCTCGCCGCGGCGTCGTCGGGGCCGGACGGGGTGACCACCTACACCTTCTACCGGGCGGTGGGGCGGGTGCCGGAATGAGCGGAGAGACCGGATCGGTGCGGGTGTGGCGGGCCGCCGGGCTGTTCGGGGGCATCGACGTGCTGCGCGCCGATTACCGCCGCCGCAGCTTCGCCCCCCATTTCCACGAGGATTTCACGGTCGGGGTGGTGACGCGGGGAACCAACCGCTTCCGCTATGGCCGCGCCCGGCTGGCGGCCCCGGCGGGCACCGTCTGTCTGGCCGCCCCCGGCGAAATCCACACGGGCGAGGCGGACGAGGCCGGGTGGAGCTATTGGACCGCGCAGATTCCCGCACCCGCCCTGGCCGGTCTGGCTTCCGGGCTGGGGCGCGCGCCGGGGGCCATCCCCGATTTCGCCAGCGGGGTGGTGGAGGATACCGCCGTCACCGCCCGTCTGGCCGCCTTCTTCACCGTCTTCGCCGCCGAAGGCCCGACGCTGCGCGCCGAGGAGCTGGGGACGGAGGCGCTGGGCGCCCTGATCGCCCGCCACGCGGCGGGCGGGCGGTGCGCGGCGCCCGGCCGTGGCGACACCCGCCTGGCCAGGCTGGTGCGGGCGGTGCTGGCCGACCGCGCGCCCGAGCCGGTGACCCTGGCCGACCTGGAGGAAGCGACGGGGGCGGGGCGGTTCCGCCTGCTCCGTGCGTTCCGCGCGGCCTACGGCCTGCCGCCCCATGCGTTCCAGGTGCAGATGCGGCTGGCGCGGGCGCGGGATCTGCTCAGGGCCGGGGTGGGGGTGGCCGATGCCGCGGCGGCGGCGGGCTTCGCCGATCAGGCGCACATGACGCGGCTGTTCCAGCGCTGCTACGGGCTGCCGCCCGGACGCCTGTCCCGCGCGGTGATGCGGCATCAAGGGGGTTGAGGGACGGGGGCCAAGCGGGCACAGTCGCCGGCTCACCCTTTCCATGCACCACATCTGCTCCATTCCGTTCATGACCGATCACGCTCTGGATTTGCCCATGCCGCTGTGGCGGCGGGCGTTCGTTCTCAGCCTGCCGATCCTGGTGGGCTATGTGCCCATCGGCATCGGGTTCGGCGTGCTGTGGGTGCAGCGGGGGCTGGACCCGCTGGGGGCGCCGCTCTTGGGGCTGGTGGTCTATGCCGGGGCGTCGCAGTTCATGGCCGCGGCGATGCTGGCGGCGGGGCAGGGGCCGCTGGAGATCGCGCTGGCCACGCTGACCATGAACGCCCGCCACGCGCTCTATGGTCTGGCGTTCCTCGACCGTTTTCCCGGATGGACGGCGGCCAAGGGCTATTTCGCCTTTGCCCTGACCGACGAGACCTATGCCGTGCTGGCCGCCGCCGGGCCGGGGCGGGAGGATGTGCGGCTGCCCGGCATCCTGTGGCGGGTGGCGGTGCTCAATCAGGCGTACTGGGTCATCGGCTGTGCGCTGGGCGCCCTGGCCGGCGGGTACGTGCCGGCGGGGATCAAGGGGCTGGATTTCGCGCTGACCGCGCTGTTCGTGGTGCTGCTGCTGGAACAGGTGCGCAGCGGCGTCACCCGGCGGGCGGCGCTGGTGGGCGGGCTGGCGGCGGCGGCGGGGGCGGCGCTGTTCGGCACCGCCAACACGCTGCTGCCGATCATGGCCGCGGCCCTTGTGGCGGTGGCGTTGCTGAACCGGAAGGCGGGCTGACATGACCATCGACAGCACGATCATCGTCACGGCCCTGCTGATGGCGCTGGTGACCGCACCGGCCCGGTTCCTGCCCTTCCTGATCGGCCACCGCCTGAACGATCCGACCCTGCGCCGCATGTTCGCCGACCTGTTTCCCCCGGCGGTGCTGGCGGTGCTGATCGTCTATCTGGGCTGGGGTGCCGCCCAGGCCCCCCTGGTGGAGCAGTTGGCCCAGCTTGCCGGCGTCGCCGTCACGGTTGCCGCCCACCTGACCGTGAGAAACCTTCTGGTTTCCGTCGGCGGCGGCACGGCGGTGTGCATGCTGATCCAGAACCTGCTGTAACGGGCTCCAAGGGCCGTCGGCCCTTGGCCGGGATGTGCGAAGGGCCGGCAGCCCTTCGCTCACGCCTCTTCCACAAACGCCGCGATCCGCCGCAACTCCTCCGCGGCCCGGAGCACCAGCGTCCCGACCCCCTCGTCCCCACCCTCCAGCGCCGCCCGCTCGATGGCGTCGCCCACCTCGGCCAGGGCGTGGGCGCCGATGGTGCGGGATGAACCGGCGAGCTTGTGCCCCGCCTGCCGCACGCCGTCCCAGTCGCGGGCGGCGAAGGCGGCTTCCAGCCGGGTCTGGGTGGCGCGGTTGGAGGTGAGGAATTCGCCCACCAGCGTGACGATGAACCCGTCGTCGCCGTCGAAAAGCGCGGCCAGCGCCCCCAGGTCGAGAGGGTCCGCCGGGGTGGGCGGCGGGGACGGCACCACCACCGGGGCCGGGGCGCAGCCGCGCGGCGGCAGGTAGCGGTCGAGGATGCGGCGGAGGTGGTTGATCTCCACCGGTTTGGACACGCTGTCGTCCATGCCGGCGGCCAGGCACTTCTGCGCCTCGCCCTCCATGGCGTTGGCGGTGATGGCGATGATGGGGATATGGGCGCTGGGGGTATGGGGGCCGGGGGCCGCCTCTTCCGCGCGGATGGCGGCGGTCAGGGCGAAGCCGTCCAGTTCCGGCATCTGGCAATCGGTGAGCAGCAGGGCATAGCGCCCGGTGCGCCACATCTCCAGCGCCTCGCGCCCGTCGTTGCCCACCTCGGCGGCGAAGCCCAGCAGGGCCAGCTGGCGCAGGATCACCTGACGGTTGGTGGGATGGTCCTCGGCCACCAGGATCAGCCGCCCGGCGGCCTCGGCCTCCGCCACGGTGGGGGCGCGGCTGCCGGCGGTGACGGCGCTGGTGCGGGGCGGGGTGGAGGGGGCGTGGGGTTCCGGCTGGCGGCGGCCGGTGGCTTCCTGCACCGCGCGGACAAGCTGGGTGCGGCGCACGGGGCGGGTGACCACCGCCGCCCCGCCCACGTCCGACGGAACCACCTGGGGCGTCACCATCACCAGCCCGGCGTCCAGCAGCGCGCGTTCGCAGCGCAGCCCGTCCACGTCGGCCTCTTCGGCCACGATCACCGCGTCGGGGGGATGGCCGTTCGCCAGCAGGCGGGCGGCGTCCAGGGCGTCGGCCACCTCTTCCACCGCGGCCCCTTCCGCCGCGGCGTAGCGGGCGAGGAAGCGGCGCTCGTCGGGTTCGGGATCGACCACCAGCAGGCGCAGGCCCCGCAGCCCGGCCTCGGCCTCCGGGGCTGCGGTGTCCGCAAGATCGGCGGTGAAGGTGAACCAGAAGCTGGACCCGCGCCCCGGTTCGCTCTCCACCCCGATCTCGCCGCCCAGCAGTTCGGCGATGCGGCGGCAGATGGACAGCCCCAGCCCGGTGCCGCCGAACCGGCGGGTGGTGGAGGCTTCGGCCTGGGAGAAGGGGCGGAACAGGCGTGCCTGCACGTCGCGGGGGATGCCGATGCCGGTGTCGATCACCGAGATCCCCACCGTCGCCCGCCCGCCGGCGGCGGCAATCAGTTCCGCGCGGATCTTGACCGCCCCGGCGTCGGTGAACTTCACCGCGTTGCCGGCAATGTTGAACAGCACCTGCCGCAGCCGCACCGGGTCGCCCATCACCGCCGCCGGCAGGTCGGGGTCGATGTAGGTGATGAGGGCCAGATCCTTCTTGCGCGCTTCCGGCGCCAGGGTGTCGGCCACTCCCTCCACCACCTGGGCCAGCGACACCGGCACCCGTTCCAGATCCAGCCGCCCGGCCTCGATCTTCGAGAAATCCAGGATGTCGTTGATGATGGTCAGCAGCGACCCGGCGGAATCGCGCACCACCGTCACCAGTTCGCGCTGCTCGGCGCTGAGGGGGGTGTATTCCAGCAGCTCCAGCATCCCCTGAACGCCGTTCATGGGGGTGCGGATCTCGTGGCTCATGGTGGCGAGGAACAGGGATTTGGCCTGGTTGGCCGCTTCCGCCTCGGCACGCGCGGCCTCGGCCGCGTGGGTGGCGTCCACCAGGGCGCGGGTGCGCTCCGCCACCTGATTTTCCAGGGTGCGGTTGAGGGAGGCCAGTTCCTCGTACAGGTGCACGTTGTCGAAGCCGACCGCCACCTTGGAGCAGAACACCTCCAGCAGCCGCCGCTCGTCCTCGCTGGGGGGATGGGCGTGGGTGAGCAGGAACGCCACGTCGTGGCGGCTGGAGGTGGAGCGGAACGCCAGGATGCTGTGGCCGCGCTCGTACCGGTGGCGCACCGCGGCCAGGGCCGCCGTCACCTGTTCGGCCAGATCGGCGGGCACCGCCGGTTCGGTGCCGTGGCCCACCACCTGCCCGTCCAGCCCGGTGAAGGCGCCGCAGCCGCCGAGCGCCAGCACGGGCGGATCGTCGGGGTCGATCCCGTCCTCGTCCGGGCCGGGCAGGGGGCGCAGGCACAAGAGCGCGCCGGTCAGGGCGGGGAACACCGCCTCGATCCGTTCCGCCGCCCCGGCGATGTAGGCCGCCACCGTGCGCTTGTCGAGCAGGGCGGAGGAGGCGTTCAGGATGCGCTCCAGCCCCTGGCGGTGCTGTTCGATGGCCGAGATGTCCTGATAGCCGCGCAGGGCGGCGACGACGGAGGTGAACAGCTTCTGCGCCGTCAGCTCGGTCTTGGATTTGTAGTCGTTGATGTCGTAGTTGAGGATGACGTCCCGCTCGGGCGCCTGCCCCGGCTGGCCGGTGCGCAGGATGATGCGGACCCGCCGGTTGTGCATGTCGTTGCGGATGTGGCGGACCAGCCGCAGGCCGGCGTCGTCGGATTCCATCACCACGTCCAGCAGCACCACGGCGATGCCGGGATGCTGGGCCAGGATGGTGCGCGCCTCCGCCGCGGTGGCGGCGGACAGGAACTGGGCCGGGCGCCCTTCGAACGAGAATCCCCGCAGCACCATCTTGGTGGTGGCGTGGATGGCGGGATCGTCATCGACGATCAGGATCAGCCAGGGATCGGCGGTGTCGGGCGGTGTGTCTGACGCCGGGACCGGGGCGGTCTCCGGCCCCGGATCTTCATCGGCGAACAGAAACTCGTCGCTCACGCGCCCCTCCGGCCGGGTCCATACGGCATGATTGAATCGGAACGCGCAACAGTACCACAACCCCGCGTACGCTGAACAGCAGGGCTCCTTCGCTTCCTGCCGTTTCCGTCACCCCCGCTCGCCGCCGTCGCCCTGGCAGAAACGGCGCAGCTCGTCCAGGTCGGCCACCGATACGGTGCCGCCCTGGGTTTCCACCCCGATGCCCCGCAGTTTCGACAGGGCGCGGGAAAAGGTTTCCGGCTGCATCCCCAGACGCCGGGCGACCAGCGCCTTGTCGAAGGGCAGGGCGAACATGGCCGATCCGCCGCCCGGCGGGCAGAAGCGCAGCAGGAACGAGCCGACGCGCTGGGCGGTGGGCTGCACCTGAAGCTGTTCGATCTGCTGCACCAGATGGCGCAGCCGCACCGACAGCGACCCCAGCATGGCAAAGGCGATGCCGTCGTCCTCGCGCAGGCAGCGGGCGAAGCCCTCGGCGGTGATGGTCAGCACGCGGGATTCGGCCACCGCCTCGGCGCAGACGGGAAACTGGCCGCTGGCGAACATGGCCGCCTCGGCAAAGGTCTCGCCGGGGGCGACGATGTTGACCACGGCTTCCCCCCCGTCATGGGTCAGCCGGTACAGCTTCACCCACCCGTCCAGCAGCACGAAGAAGCGGTCCGCCGCCTCGTCCTGCACGAACAGGGTGGTGCCGCGGGGGACGGTGCGCCCCTGGGCGGTGGCCACCAGCGTGGCCAGCGCGCGGTCGCTCAGCCGCTGGAACAGCGCGTTGTCGCGCAGCAGGGCGGCGTCCTGGGGCCGCAATCCGGGAATGGGGGGCGTCATCGGCTTGTTCTCCCATCGCTTCGGGCCGGGGGCTTCGGGGGCTGCGGGCCAGAATAGGCCGGGGGCGGGGGGAAATGCAAAGAGCCTGCTGGCGTATGCGTCACGTCCGGGTTAGCATGAACCCACCATGCCGCATCGCAAGACCGTCATCCTGACCGGCGCCAGCCGGGGTATCGGACACGCCACCGTCGCGCGGTTCAGCGCCGAGGGCTGGCGGGTGATCTCCTGCTCGCGCGAGGACGTGCCGGCCCACTGCCGCCGCGATCCCAACTGGACCCACCACATCACCGCCGACCTGTCGGACCCGGCCAGCCGCACCGCCTTCATCGAGGAGGCGAACCGGGTGCTGGACGGCAACCCGCTGCACGCGCTGATCAACAACGCCGGCGTCTCGCCCAAGACCCCGATCAAGGAGCGGCTGGGCTGCCTGAACGGCGACATCGCCGGCTGGTACCGGGTGTTCGAGCTGAATTTCTTCGCACCGCTGGTGCTGGCCCGCGGTTTCGCCGCCCCGCTGGCCCGCGGCAAGGGGGCCATCGTCAACGTGACCTCCATCGCCGGCCATTCGGTCCACGCCTTCGCCGGCTCGGCCTATTCCACGTCCAAGGCGGCGCTGTCGGCGCTGACGCGGGAAATGGCGGTGGAATTCGCGGAAATCGGCGTGCGCGTCAACGCGGTGGCGCCGGGCGAGATCGAAACCGCCATGACCGGCCCGGAATACGACGTGCTGATCCCCCGCATCCCGCTGAAGCGCATGGGCACGCCGGAAGAGGTGGCGGCGGTGATCTACACCTTCTGCGGCCCCGACACCGGCTATGTCACCGGCACCGAGGTGTTCATCACCGGCGGCCAGCACCTGTTCTGAGGGGGTGCTGGAAACCGGAGCGTTCTCCCTCTCCCCGCCGGGGGGAGAGGGCTGGTGAGCCGGGTTGCGTTGCTTACCCCAGGTTGAAGCGGGTGACGGCGCCGGCGAAGTCCTCGCCGAAATGCTCGCCCACGCGGATCACTGCCACCCCTTGCGGGATTTCCTTCAGGGCCGGGTTGTCCAGGCTCATGGAGGTCAGCAGCGCCATGGGCACGTCCTTGGTGATGCTCATGGCGCGCAGGCCGCGGATCAGGTCCAGCCCCGACAGCCCGTCCATCACCAGCGACGCGATCAGCATGTCGGGCGGCACCCGCACGGCGATGCTGATGGATTCGATGGGGTCGCTGACCGTCACCGTGCGGAAGCCGCAGGCCGCCAGTTCGCCCCCCACCTTCTTCGCCACCACCTTGGACGGGGTGACCAGCATGATTTCCACGTCGCGGATGTCCACGTCGGTCACTTCGAACCGGTAGCGGACGGGCAGCGCGCGGATGATCTGGTTGGTTTCGGCCAGGGCCGGCTGTTCGGCGCGGTCCACCACCTGCGACGTACGGTCGAGGAAGGTCTGGATGTCGCTGATTTCCCGCTCGCCCAGACGGGTCAGGCCGTTCAGGTAGTCTTCGAGCCGGTGGGCGATCAGGCTGACCGTGGGAAAGCCGAAGGACGTGCCCATGCCCTTGAAATTGTGGGTTTCCAGCCGGATGACGCCGATGACGCTGACCTCGCTGCGTTCTCCCTTGGCCAGCCCGTCCAGGGCGTCGTACATCACCTGCAGGCGGTCGCGGGCGTCATCGACGAATTCGACGCGCAGGCGGTCTTCAAGATCTTCGGTGGAGGCAGAGCGGGTCATGGACGCCTTTTCCGGTTACAGGTGAACGCAACGGGTCAGCACGTTACACCAGATACCGGAAGCGAAACAAACGACGCCATGCCGCAGCGGCAAAAAAAGCAAAAGAACCGGGAATCACCCGTTATCCGGGTGCTCAGAGCCGGTCCAGCAGGTCCGAGAACCACGCCAGCCGGGCTTCGGCCTGGGCCACGTCGTGATCGAGCCACGCCGACAGATGGCCGCCGTCGCCGGCGTGGTGCCGCTTCAGGTCGGCCAGCCGGGCCAGTTCGGTTTCGTGCAGCATGACGAGCTGGTCCACCTGCTCCCGGCGCACCTCGGGATCGTCCATCAGGTGCAGGAAGCGCATCTTCAGCGCCACCACCAGCTTGTTCAGCCCGTCGGTGGAGGGCAGCCGCACGTTGGCGCGCATCAGCGTGTCGAACTCCACCCGGCCGGCGGCGGTCACGCCCAGAAGCGCGTTGTCCTCCATCCCCGTTCCGTCCAGGGCCTCGATCAGCCCCTCGTAGCGCAGCATTTCCAGCGAGGTGCCCATCAGATCGAGCGACGGACCCATGATGCGGTCGAGGAAATGGCGGACCGACGAGGCGAGGTCGGCGTAGCGCAGCGGGCCGCCGTGAAACAGCGTGCCCAGCACGGCAAGGCGCACAGCCTCCTTCGGCATCAGCGAATTGTCGCGGTACATGGCGCCCCTCGGAAAGAACGGACTGTGACAGCCTCTAAGGTAATCGTTGAGAAGCCGGGTGTCCAGCCCAACCCTGCGTCATTCCGTCCCGCCGGGCAGCGGGGTGCCCCCGTCTGTGACCTGATCACAGACAGCCCCCGCCCACAGCCCTATACCGGCGTCATCGGACCATCAGGATCAGGAAGGAATCGTTTCCATGCAGAATGTCGGTGGCGTTGACCGTGCGTTGCGCGCGGTGGTCGGTCTGGTTCTCATCGCCCTGGTCTTCGTCGGCCCCCAAACCCCGTGGGGGTGGATCGGGCTGGTGCCGCTGCTGACGGCGGTGATCGGGTTCTGCCCGGCCTATCTGCCGTTCGGACTGAAGACCTGCCCCGTCAAGCGGGATTGATTCGGTTCAAAACGCCGGTACGGAATTTTTTTCGGTGCCGGTGATCCAGGGGGCCCGCGGCTGCGTACAAAGGCGCGTGTGTGATCCTGGACGTTTCAGCCGATCAAACCTGGCTGCCCCTTTCCGCTGTTGCGGAAAGGGGCTTTCTTTTTTGGGGCACTGACTTGTCCTTGATGGGAGTTGTTAAGAAAAAATTACAGAATTTTCTTTCTTCCATGGGTAACATTTAAACGCATCAAGATTTTAATATGACAAAGAGCATTCTATTATGTAATTCTAGCGAACAATATTTTTTTATATGAACGAGGCATTGAATTTTGAAATAAAAATTCATATAGTTGTTTGGTGTTTAGTTCAGTCTGGAGTCTTGGTTCATCATGTGGCCATTCGGTACCTCCGCGCATCAGCGTGAACGCTCCGCCAAGCTCGCCGCCCTCGACACGTCGCAGGCGATCATCGAGTTCGATCTGGATGGTACGATCCTGACGGCCAACCAGAATTTTCTCGATGTCATGGGCTATGCCCTGGACGAGATCGTGGGGCGCCGGCACACGCTGTTCGTCCCGCCCGAACTGGTGGAATCCCAGCCGTACCGGGATTTCTGGGCGGCCTTGCGGCGCGGGGATTACCAGTCCCATCAATTCAAGCGGCTGGCCAAAGGCGGGCGGGAGGTGTGGCTTCAGGCCTCGTACAACCCCATCCTCGACGCCGCCGGGCGGCCGTACAAGGTGGTGAAGTTCGCCACCGATATCACCCGGAGCAAGCAGGAGCACGCCGACCTGCTGGGGCAGGTGGCGGCCATCAACAAGTCGCAGGCGGTGATCGAATTCGCGCTGGACGGCACCATCCTGACCGCCAACGCCAATTTCCTCAACGCCGTCGGTTACCGGCTGGACGAGATCCAGGGCCGGAACCACAGCCTGTTCGTCGATGACGCCACCCGCAACAGCCGGGACTACCGGGATTTCTGGGATGCGTTGCGGCGCGGGGACTATCAGGCGGGCCAGTTCAAGCGGATCGCCAAGGGCGGACGGACCATCTGGATCGAGGGATCCTACAACCCCATCCTCGACCTGAACGGCACGCCGTACAAGGTGGTGAAATATGCCACCGACATCACCCACAACATTGCGTTGCTGACCAACCTGAAACGGCTGATCGACGTCAACTTTGCCGCCATCGATGCCGCCATCGGCCTGTCGAACCGGCAAGCCGGGGCGGCGGCGGTGGCGGCCCAGGACACCACGGGCGACGTGCAGTCGGTGGCGGCCGCGGCGAAGGAACTGGCCGCGTCCATCGCCGCCATCACCGAAAGCATGAACCGGTCGCGCGAAGCCTCCGACAGCGCCTTCACCCAGGCGGAAGCCGCGGGCGAGGCCACCCGCCGGCTGGCCGATGCCACCCAGTCCATGGGTGGCATCGTCGGGCTGATCCAGAGCATCGCCGGGCAGATCAATCTGCTGGCGCTCAACGCCACCATCGAGTCGGCCCGCGCGGGCGAAGCGGGCCGCGGCTTCGCCGTCGTCGCCAACGAGGTCAAGAACCTCGCCAATCAGGCGGCCACTGCCACCGAACAGATCGACCGCCAGATCGAAGCGGTGCAGTCCATCGCCGGCAACGTGGTCGGTGCTCTGGACGGCATCCGCACCTCCATCGACACGGTGAAGGATTACGTCACCGACACCGCCAGCGCCATGGAACAGCAAAGCGCGGTCACCCGCACCATGTCGTTGTCCATGCAGAACGCCTCACAGGCGGTGGGCACCATCTCCCGCGGGATCGCCGGCATCTCCGCCGCGGTGGGGCAGGCCCATGGGGCTGTGGATAAGACCAAGCAAGCGGCGCAGGTGCTGGCGTGGTAAGCCCCGGCGTCTTTCCGGCGTGATGCCGTGGTCTCGACGGTCATTTCATGGGTTTCTTCGGCCCGGTGGCCGGTTCCCAGCGCCCGGCCTCGATGTCGGCCAGGGCATCCAGCAGGACGCGGCGTACGAAATCCCCCTGCCGCTCGTCACCACGGAGGCGGTCGATACGCTCCTTCGTCCCCTTTGGGGCGCGGACGAACAGGTCTTCATCATAGAGGCGAGGTTTCGGCATTCCGCGGTCTTACCCCGCCCCGCCCCGGCAGTGCAATCGGTGATGGGGTTTTTTCTTTAAAAACGATAGCGCAATCGGTTGTTTCGGTAATAAACGATATCGCTTATCGTGTCGAGATCAGCAAATAAACGAAGTAATGCTACCTAAAACAACGTTTGGATGATTAAAAATATAACCAGACAATATGGCATCTTAAGTTTTTGTTTTTCATGCCAATAATCGTTTTGTGAATATGCAAAAATATTGATGTATTTTTGTTTCCTTGCAGGATGGCGCCTGCGATACCTAGGTAAGATAAATTTCGTAAGATAATTCATAAATATCCCATTGATGATAACAAAATTATTTGTTATTGGTTACGTCTGTGCGCGCACAAGTCTGGTGTTTGGTGGTTTGTAAGCAATTTAGAATACGGGCGCGCGTCAGGAAGGTCTCCCGAAGTCTTCCATTTGATTGGAGGGAAGAATCCGCCATGTGGCCTTTCCGCACGCCGATGAATCGGCTTGATCTTGCCGCCAAGCTCGCCGCCCTGGAGAAATCCCAGGCTGTGATCGAATTCGATCTGGATGGCACCATCCTGACCGCCAACCAGAACTTTCTCGACGCGATGGGCTACCGTCTGGACGAGGTGGTTCGCCAGAAGCATGCCATGTTCGTCGAGCCTGCTGTTGCCGCGTCTGCGGAATACCGGGATTTCTGGGCGGCCTTGCGGCGCGGGGATTACCAGACGGGCCAGTTCAAGCGGCTGGCCAAGGGCGGGCGGGAAATGTGGTTCGAAGCCTCGTACAACCCCATCCTCGACACCGCCGGGAGGCCATACAAGGTGGTGAAGTACGCCACCGACGTGACCAAGAGCAAACAGGAATACGCCGACCTGCTGGGGCAGGTGGCGGCCATCAACAAGTCGCAGGCGGTGATCGAATTCGATCTGGACGGCACCATCCTGACCGCCAACGCCAATTTCCTGAACGCGGTCGGTTACCGGCTGGACGAGATCCAGGGCCGGAACCACAGCCTGTTCGTTGATGACGCCACCCGCAACAGCCGGGACTACCGGGATTTCTGGGATGCGCTGCGGCGCGGCGACTATCAGGCGGGCCAGTTCAAGCGGATCGCCAAGGGCGGGCGGGAAATCTGGATCGAGGGATCGTACAACCCCATCCTCGACCTGAACGGCACGCCGTACAAGGTGGTGAAGTACGCCACCGACATCACCCGCAACATCGAACTGCTGGCCAACCTGAAGCGTCTGATCGACGTCAACTTCGCCGACATCGACGCCGCCATCACCCAATCCGGCCGGCAGGCGGGGGCCGCCGCCGCGGCGGCCCAGGACACCACGGGCGACGTGCAGTCGGTGGCGACCGCGGCGGAGGAACTGGCCGCGTCCGTCGCCGCCATCACCGAAAGCATGAACCGGTCGCGCGAAGCCTCCGACAGCGCCTTTACCCAGGCGGAAGCCGCGGGCGAGGCCACCCGCCGGCTGGCCGATGCCGCCCAGTCCATGGGCGGCATCGTCGGGCTGATCCAGAGCATCGCCGGGCAGATCAACCTGCTGGCGCTCAACGCCACCATCGAGTCGGCCCGCGCGGGCGAGGCGGGCCGCGGCTTCGCCGTCGTCGCCAACGAGGTCAAGAACCTCGCCAATCAGGCGGCCACCGCCACCGAACAGATCTCCCGCGAGATCGAAGCGGTGCAGTCCATCGCCGGCAACGTGGTCGGCGCCCTGGACGGCATCCGCACCTCCATCGACACGGTGAAGGATTACGTCACCGACACCGCCAGCGCCATGGAGGAGCAGAGCGCCGTCACCCTGTCCATGTCGCATTCCATGCAGAGCGCCTCGCGGGCGGTCGAGACCATCTCCCACGGGATCGCCGAGATCTCCGCCGCGGTGGAACAGGCCAACGGCGCCGTCGCCAAGACCAAGGAAGCGGCCCAGGTGCTGGCGCGCTGAGATGCTGGCGCGCTGAGATAAGGAAGGGGGTGGGGAGCCGTACGCGCCCCCCGGCCCGCTTCAGAACATGTGGCCGCTGCGTTCGGCCTTGGTGCGCAGATAGGCGGCGTTGTGGCCGTTGGACGCGAAGATGTGCGGCACGCGCTCCACCACCTCGATGCCGCAGCGGGCCAGTTGGCGCAGCTTTTCCGGGTTGTTGGTCATCAGCCGCACCCGCCCGTATCCCAGTTGGCGCAGCATCTCCGCCGCCGGCAGATAGACCCGCTCGTCCGCTTCGAAGCCCAGGAGTTCGTTGGCGTCCACCGTGTCGAAACCGCTGTCCTGCAGGCGGTAGGCGCGCAGCTTGTTCACCAGCCCGATCCCGCGCCCCTCCTGCGCCAGATAGAGCAGCACGCCGCTGCCGACGTTGGAGATCTCGCGGATGGCGCCGCGCAACTGCTCGCCGCAGTCGCAGCGCAGGCTGCCCAGCAGATCGCCGGTGAAGCATTCCGAATGCAGCCGCGCCAGCACCGGCTGGTCCGGGTCCGGCTCACCGATCACGATGGCCAGATACTCCGGCCCGCCGTCGGCGGGGCGGAAGGCCACCACCCGCGTTTCCTCCGCCCCGTCGAGCGGCACCCGCGCGTCGGCCACCCGCCGCAGGCTGCGCACCACATGGACGCGGTAATCCTCCACGTCGCGGGCGGTGACGGTCAGCACGTCGTGCCGCGCGCTCCACTCCGCCGCCGTCCCGCCGGTCAGAGCCACCGGCACCAGAACCGCCGCCGGCAGCAGCCGTGCCAGCTTGGCCAGATCCACCGCCGCTGCCGCGGCACAGCCGACCGGGGCCGGCGTGGCCGACAGGCCGGGGGGCAGGCCGGGGCCGTTCAGCATTTCCGGGTCGGCCAGGGCCAGGGCCGTATCGACGGCGATGCCGCCGTTCTGGGACAGAACCACCGCACCGCTGTCCGCCGCCGGCAGCCCCAGCACCAGCGCCCGGCGCCGCGTGACCGCCAGCACCGGCACCCCGCCGCCGGCCAGCGCCGTCAGCGCCGCGACCGAGTCGGGGGTGACGGATTCCATGCCGAGCGCCACGGCGGGCTTGCCGTCGTCGGACAGAATCGCCACCGGCTCCCCCCGGCGCAGCGCGGCAAGCGCCCGGTCCACCGCCCGGAGAACGGCATCGTCAAGGGGAAGGGCAGCGGAAGTCAGGGGTTCGGCGGGCATGGCAGCTTGGGCGCAGGAGAAGGGCGGGGCGATGGTGCGGGGTCAGAACAAACCAAGCCGAAACCCTAGCCCCCCCGGCGCGGAAATGCAAAACCGCAAGCATGCCGTTTCCCGCTCCGCACCGTTGCCGTGGGCGCAACGATCGGCCGCCGTGGTCGTTCCGGTGCCGGTTCTTTGGGCGCGGTGTGTGATGGTATCATGTTCCGCATGCGGAATGATAAGGGTGGTGCCTGGATTCTTCGCGGATGGCAGAGCGGGCGGGCGCCCACCGCCGCGAAGGACAAGAGCCGGTTGCCCGTGCTAGGGTGCGCCGCTTTGCGATGACCGATGTTCCTCTCATGACAGCTCTGCCCTGCATTCTTCTGGCCGATGACGACGTGGCCCTGCGCCAGTCGGTGGCCGAGCAGCTCCCCCTTCTCGACGCCGTGGAGACGGTGGAGGCGGGAACGGGGGCCGAGGCTCTGGCGGCGGTGGCCGTGCGCATGCCGGCGGCGGCGGTGGTGGGATCGTCCCTGCCGGACATGGACGGGCCGGGCCTGTGCCGCCGCCTGCGCGACGCCGGCATGGACGGGCCGGTGATCCTGCTGGTCCGTGCCGGCGACGAGGCCGGGGCCATGGCCGGGCTGGAGGCCGGGGCCAGCGAAACCCTGGTCCGCCCGTTCCGTCTGGGCACCCTGGTCACCCGCCTGCGCACGCTGCAACAGGCGGCGGCCCGGCGCCAGGGGGAGGCGGCGGTGACCATCGGCCCCTACCGTTTCAGCCCGGCGGCCAAGCTGCTGGAGGCGGCGGACGACGGGCGGCGGGTGCGTCTGACCGAAAAGGAAGCGGCGATCCTGGACTATCTGCACCGGGCCGCCACCGGCTCCATACCCAATACCGGCCCGGGCCCGAATGCCGGCCCCGGCGTGGTGGGGCGGGAGGAATTGCTGGGGGAGGTGTGGGGCTACAGCGCCGGGGTCACCACCCACACCCTGGAAACCCACATCTACCGTCTGCGCCAGAAGATCGAGACGGACCCGGCCAACGCCGCCATTCTGGTGACCGAACCGGGCGGCTACCGCCTGATTCCCTGATCCCGCACCGCCTTCTGCCCCCGTCCGGCGATGGTCAGGGTGGGGGTATAGCCGATCCAGCGCTGGCGCCCGTCGTCGGGGGTGCGCCGCTGCAGCAGCCCGCCCGGCTGCCACAGGCCGCGCCCGCGCTGCTGGACCGGCAGAAGCCGCAGCTTGCGCGCCACGATGGCCAGCCGGCGGCGCCAGTGCGACACCATCTGCGGCGAGCTTCCCACCCGCCGTGCGATTTCATGATCCGACAGCAGGGCGCTGCCGGGATCCTGCAGCAGCTCCAGCACCGCCCGGCGTTTCTGGACGGCGGTGTAGCGGATGTTGCGCCGTTCCAGCGCCTTGCCCAGATCCCACAGCTTTTCCGCGGTCTCGCGGGCCAGGTTGCGCCAGCGGTCGGCCTCTTCCCGCTGCTTTTCCGCCTCGGTCACCGCCTTGTCCAACTGGCGCGACAGCACCGCCACTTCCCGTTCCAGGTCGCTGACCTGCCGGCGCAGGCCCAGCAGCATCTGTTCGGCGGGCGGCGGCTTGGCCGGGGGAGCGGACGGCGGCGGGGTGGTGATGGGGGCCTGGGGGGCGGCGTCACCGGGCGGCCGGGCCGCGGCAAGGGCGAGATCGCGGAAGGTCAGGCCGGCCCGTGACAGCATGATCCGGGCGGCCCTGAGGGCGGACATGGCCTCGCCCTGATGCTCCGACTCGGCCATGGCGAGCACTTTGGCAAGCTTGTCGGGGTCCATCCGTGGGTGGGTTCCTGCGCGGCGGGGCGTCTGAGGGAGGGGGTTCTGGAAAGCGTGCGGGACGGTATCACATATCGCCGTCCAGAACAGCCGCACAAGTTGTCTTTTGCCGAAGAAACGTTTGGGTTGCGGGCAATTGCCTCTCATTTGATTTTCACTCGACTTGAAGCGGTGCCGCGGTCAACATGCCGCCCCATGACAGCCCGTCCCGACCCCGGCGCCGGCGCCCCTTTCACCGTCCGCTTCTGGGGGGTGCGGGGCAGCATCGCGTCTCCCGGACCCGACACCTGCCGTTACGGCGGCAACACCGCGTGCATCGAGGTGCGCTGCGGGGCCGCGCGTCTGGTGTTCGACGCCGGCACCGGCCTGCGCGGGCTGGACGCCGTGCTGCGGGCGGAGCGGCAGGCGGGGGCGGGGCCGGCGGATCTCGACCTGTTCCTGACCCACACGCACATGGACCACGTGTGCGGTCTGCCGTTCTTCGCGCCCGCTTTCGATGCGGGGTGCCGCATCCGGCTGTGGGCCGGGCATCTGGAGCCGGGCGAAAGCCCGGAGGGGGTGCTGCGGGCCATGATGACGGCACCGGTCTATCCCCGCCCCGCGGATGCGTTCGGCGCGGGGTGCGTGTTCCGCCCGTTCGCCGCCGGGGACGTCCTGCACCCGTGCGCCGGGGTGACGGTGCGCACCGGTCCCCTGGCCCATCCCGGCGGGGCGGTGGGCTACCGGGTGGAGTTCGCCGGACGCAGCCTGTGCATCGTCACCGACACCGAACACACGCCGGGGCAGCCCGACGGCGCCGTGGCCGCCTTGGTGCACGGGGCCGACGCGATGGTGTACGACGCCACCTACACCGACGCGGAATTTCCCGCCCGCATCGGCTGGGGCCATTCCACGTGGGAGGAATGCCTGCGCATCGCCGCCGCCGCCGGGGTGGGGCGGGCGGTGGTCTTCCACCACGATCCCGCCCGCACCGACGACGAGCTGGACGCCATCCAGGCGGCGGCGCACGCCCTGCGCCCCGGCACCCTGGTGGCCGCCGAAGGGATGGAACTGTGCCTGTGACCCTGCCCCCCCGTGCCCTGGCCCAGGGCCTCGCCACCCTCAACGGAACGGCGCGGCAGGGGTTCTTCATCCCCTACGGCTACGCCGACACGCTGCCCGAGCCCGGCGCCCTGCCGCCCTATCCGGCGTTCGAGGCGCTGTTCGAGCGCTGCCGCCCGCGCTTTGCCGCCCTGCTGGACGACATGACCGCGCTTGGCGCCGATCTGCGGGCCTTCGACGGGGCCGAGCCGCCGGACCCGCGCTGGCAGCAGGACTGGTTCCCCCGGCTGGACGGGGCGGCGGCCTATGCCCTGGTGCGCCGGCTGGCGCCGAAACGCATCGTGGAGATCGGCTGCGGCCATTCCACCCGTTTCCTGGCACGGGGGCTGCGTGATGGGGGCGGGCAGGGCACCTTGACCTGCATCGACCCGTTCCCCCGCGCCCGGCTGGACGGCCTGCCGGTCCGCCACATCGCCGCCACCCTGCACGAGGCCGGCGAGGAGCCCTTTGCCGGCCTGGACGCGGGCGACGTGCTGTTCGTGGATTCCAGCCACATCCTGATGCCCGGCACCGACGTGGACGTGGTGATCGGCCGCATCCTGCCGCGGCTGCCGGCGGGGGTGCTGGTGCACATCCATGATATCTTCCTGCCCGATCCCTATCCCGACGCCTGGACCTGGCGCGGCTACAACGAGCAGCAGGCGGTGATGGCGCTGCTGCTGGCGGGCGGGTTCGAGGTGCTGTGGGCCAGCGCCTATGCCGCCACCCGCCTGGGGGCGGAGGTCGCCGCCGGGGTGGCCGGCACCCTGCCGCTGCCGGCGGGGGCCAGGGAATCCAGCCTGTGGCTGCGCAAGACGGCACCCGCCCTGGTCTAGCTCCGTGACACAAGCGTCACAGCGGGCGGAATTCTGACACGCCGCTTCAAGGACGCCCTGTAACCTCCTGCCGGTCCTATGGTCTCCTGTGCTATGGAAAATGACCTGCAACCGGCCGGGGAATCGGGGGGGCGGAATGCGGAACATGGTGCGTGCCTCCGCGTGGGCACTTCTGCTGGGCTGTGGCGTCAGCGGCTGTGCATCCGGCCCATCGGTGATGGACGGCGGCCCCCGCTTCATCGCCATCAGCCATTACGGCAGCGGCGAGCGGGTGGCCGGCACCTATTGGCACGACGGCCGCTATGACGCCGACGTGATGGGCCGGCTGGCCGGGCTGTTCCGCGACCGCCGCAGCGGCGAGGAAACGGCGGTCGATCCGGCGCTGATCGACTATCTGGTGGCGGTGCGCCGGACGCTGGGCGCGCCCGACGACACGGAAATCAAGCTGACCTCGGGCTACCGCTCGCCGTCCACCAACGCCACGCTGGCCCGCACCAACGCCAATGTGGCCGACAACAGCTATCACATCCGCGGCCAGGCGGCGGATTTCATGATCGCCGGCTATTCCGCCCGGCAGGTGGGCGATGCGGCGAAGAATCTGCGCCTGGGCGGGTACGCCGCCTATCCCCACACCGGGCACGTGCATGTGGACACCGGCCCCTACCGCACCTGGGCGGTGAAGGTGCCCCCCGGCTTCCGCGCTCCCGACGAGGACGCCCCGATCGTGGAGGCCCGCGCCCCGTCCCCGCCGCGCACCACGCCCCCGGCGGTGGCCCGCATCCCGTCGCCTCCCGCCGCCGCTGCTCCGGTGGTCCGCGTCTCCGCCCCCGTCAAGAAAAAGCCCGACACGGTGGACGGCCTCTCGCCGGAGGACATGGCGAACGTCCGCTTCGTCCTGATGCAGATGAACGGCGGCAAGGCGCCCAAATAGAGGGTTCCCAAAGGCCCCCGGCCTTTGGCGGGGTTAAAGGGGCGCCGCCCCTTTAGAGTCCTTCAGGTGCTTATTGAAGCACCTGAAGGACTCTAAGCTTTTGGTTTTCCCGTGTGATTCACGCTTCAAACGATTCCGTTTGAACCGATCACACTCTAATTCTGGTGCCCGAACCGCTCCCGCTGCGGCTCCTTGAAATAGAACATGTCCCGGTCCAGCGACAGCCCGACCCGCGGGTTGAGCAGCCCGACCTCGGTCACCTGCCCCTGGGCATCCAGCACACGCCACTTGCGAAGCTGGAGCGGCTTGTCCTCGAACACCAGGGTCAGCGAGCCCTTGGCCGGCTCCTTGGTTTCCACCACCGTGATTTCCATCACCCCGGACCCGCGGGTCACGTCGGTGACGGTCACATCCCCCGACAGCCGGATGTCGGGCCGCAGGATGAAATCGGCCAGCGAGGCGCCGATGGGGGTGCTGGACTGCTGGCGCATCTCGCCGTCCCAATAGAACAGGAACAGCCCGTCGGCGACGATGAAGTCCTTGATGGGCGGATCGTAATCCAGCCGCATCTTGCCCGGCCGCGACAGCGAGAAGGTGCCGAAGATCTGCTGTCCGTTGGGGTTCACCTGGATGAACTTGGACTGCATGGTGTGGATGCCGTTCAGGTATTGCTCCACCCGCCCGATGTCGGCGTGGTCTTCCTGGCTGAGCGTGGCGGCGGCAGGCGCGCGGGGGGCCGCGGGCGCCGGGCCGGCGGCAAGAAGAACCCCGAGCAGGGCAAGGGCGGCGGCGGTCGAACGGGCTGGCACGGTCGTTGATCCTTGGGGAGGGCAGGGAAGCGCGCGCCTGTGGAAGTGGGGCATCCGCCGCGCCGATGCAACCGCTTTCACAAGGATAATCGCGCGAGGCAGCGTTGACAGGCCCCCGTGCAGGGGTCAGGGTAACCGGGTGGGTTTGAAACGGCGGGCAATCCCCTCTCCCCGGGGGAGAGGGCCTCTCGGATGGACGTTCGATGAAAGAGAGCCGGTGATGCTGGGGTATGTGATCCGCCGCCTTCTCATCATGATCCCCACCTTGCTGGCGATCAGCCTGATCACCTTCATTATCATCCAGCTTCCCCCCGGCGATTACCTGTCCACCCTGGTCATGGAAATGCAGAGCCGGGGCGAATCGGTGGACCAGGGCCGGCTGGCCATGCTGCGGGAGACCTATGGCCTCGACCGCCCCATGTACCAGCAATACCTGTACTGGGTGGCCGGGATGCTGCGGGGGGATTTCGGGTACTCGTTCGAATACGAACTGCCCGTGCGCGACGTGGTGGGCGACCGGCTGTGGCTGACCATCATCGTGTCGGTGGCGACCATCATCTTCATCTGGGGCGTGTCGTTCCCCATCGGCATCTATTCCGCCACCCACCAGTACAGCGCCGGGGATTACACGTTGACCCTGCTGGGTTTTCTGGGGCTGGCGACACCCAATTTCCTGCTGGCGCTGGTGTTGCTGTATCTGGCCAACGTGTGGTTCGGCACCTCCATCGGCGGGCTTATGGACCCGCAATACATGGACGCGCCGTGGTCGTGGGCCAAGCTGGGCAGCGTGCTGGCGCACCTGTGGATACCGGTGATCGTGATCGGCACCGCCGGCACCGCCGCCATGATCCGCCGCCTGCGCGCCAACCTGCTGGACGAGTTGCACAAGCCTTATGTGGTCACCGCGCGGGCCAAGGGGCTGCCGCCGGGCCGCGCCCTGCTGAAATACCCGCTGCGCATGGCGCTGAACCCCTTCATCTCCGACATCGGCAACCTGCTGCCGCAGGTGGTGTCGGGGGCGGCGGTGGTGTCGGTGGTGATGTCGCTGCCCACCACCGGCCCGATGCTGCTGGACGCGCTGAAAAGCCAGGACATGTACCTTGCCGGGTCGTTCCTGATGTTCCTGGCGGTGCTGACGGTGGTGGGGGTGTTTTTGTCCGATCTGGCGCTGGCCGCGCTGGACCCGCGCATCCGCCTGACCGGAGGGGCGGCGAAATGACTGAGCGTCTGGCTCACACCGTTTCCGAGGCACCCTGGTCCCCCGACGCTGCCGACCGCCTGACGCCCGAGCAGGAACGCTATTACATGGCGTCCCAGTGGCGGATGGTGTGGCGCAAGCTGAAGCGCCACCGTCTGGCGGTGGCCTCGGGCGTGATCCTGCTGGCGCTCTACGCCTCCATCCTGATTGCGGAATTCCTGGCCCCCTACGCCGTCGATACCCGCCACACCCGTTTCATCCACGCGCCGCCGCAGGCCGTGCACCTGTTCCACGAGGGGCGGTTCGTCGGTCCCTTCGTCTACGGCCACCGCTACCAGCTCAACATGGACACGCTGAAGCGGGAGTACGAGCCGGACACCACGGCGGTGCAGCCCATCCGCTTCCTCTGCCGCGGCGATGCCTATTCCTTCTGGGGGCTGGTGGACACCGATGTGCATCTGGCCTGTGCCGCACCGGGGGGCACGCTGTTCCTGCTGGGCACCGACCGGCTGGGGCGGGACATGCTGTCGCGCATCCTCTACGGCACGCGCATTTCCCTGACGGTGGGGCTGTTCGGGATTGCCATCAGCTTTCTGCTGGGCATCACCATCGGCGGCATCGCCGGCTATTACGGCGGCTGGACCGACACGGTGATCCAGCGCCTGATCGAGATCATCCGCTCGTTCCCCGAACTGCCGCTGTGGATGGCGCTGTCGGCGGCGCTGCCGGCCAACTGGAACCCGATCTTCGTCTATTTCGGCATCACGGTGATCCTGGGTCTGCTGGATTGGACCGGGCTGGCCCGTGCTGTCCGTTCCAAGCTGCTGGCCTTGCGGGAGGAGGATTTCTGCACCGCCGCCCAACTGATGGGGGCCAGACCCGCCCGCATCATCCGCCGCCACCTGCTGCCCAGCTTCATGAGCCACCTGATCGCCTCGGCGACCCTGTCGATTCCGGGGATGATTTTGGGCGAAACGGCGCTGTCGTTCCTGGGCTTGGGCCTGCGCCCGCCCATCACCAGCTGGGGCGTGCTGCTGACCGAGGCCCAGAACATCAATGTGGTGGCGCTCTATCCGTGGCTGATGCTGCCGGTGATCCCGGTGATCGTGACGGTGCTGGCGTTTAATTTCCTGGGCGACGGGCTGCGGGACGCGGCGGACCCGTATCGGTAGGATTTGTCAGGGGCGTTCGCCCCCGACACCCCCAGCAAGGGCCAGCGGCCCTTGCATCCCATCTTTTTCCGCAGTGAGGGGGGCAAGAAGTGCGCGGGCGCGAGTGAGGTCTTGGGTGGCCACGCTGATGTAATAGGAGGCCTTAGCCTCGGTGAACACCGCAAGTGCTTGTTCACAGGCATTGACGGCATCCTGCGCCGCCGCCGCATCACGCTTTTTCTTCGCAAGCACCCGCAGAGCATTGCCCAGGTTGTTCTGCGTCGTAGCTCCACTTCTGCACAAACATCACAGGTTCTTTTCCCATTGCTTCGCATGAACAGCCTTGATGGCTGGTCCGTCCATACATGTCGATGTATTTTGAGCAATGCTCCCCACCGTTCCGGGGCGTCAGAAGCCTGTTCAAAGCGGCTCAACATCGGCCGGAAACGATGCCCCCTCCCAGTGCTGACCCATCCCAACCTGACGTCGTTTCGGATCACCCAGGGCGGCATCCCCGCCGACACCGTTGACGGCTGGCGCGGCCGGATGATCCCGCCCCCCGTGCGGGTCTGTGATCCCCGCGGCGGCTTCCCTCCGGGACGCGCCGGGGGGCGGCCCCGGCGCGTTTGCGTGGAATGCGCGGCCCCGGATCAGGGTTTGGCCGGTGCCCCCGTGCCCGGAGCGCCGTTCAGCAGGAAGAAGCTGAAATTGGCGTCCTTCTTCGCCAGGTCCGGTGCCCCCTTGTGGCAGGACATGCACGACCCGTCCGGCTGGATGTAGGTCTCCATGGTGACGTTGGACAGGTAGCGCGGCACCATGCGCTGATCAAAGGTCAGATGATTGCCGTGAACCTGGGTGGACACCCATTGGGTGGACACCACGAAATAGTTCTTCCATGGACCGGCGGGATCGACCGCCTCCAGCTTGGCTGCCCACAGCGTGTTCAGGGCGTCGGTCGGCTGGAAAACCGCCCAGCAGCGCGCCGCCTGCGTGCCGTACTTGCCGTCGTAAAGCAGGCTGGCGGGGGCATAGGGCGGGCCGGACGTGTTCCATTTGTACCCGCCCGCGGGCTTCGCCGGCGGGGTGTTGAGCGGGCAGGCCTTGCCGCCGCTGGTGCAGGAGGGGTTGTAGAAGGAAAAGGCCGTGGAGGTGGGGGCAACCGCCGAACAGGGCACGGACGGCACCGGATGATTCCCGTCCACCGGCTGGGGTGCGCCGGTGGCGAGCGGGGCGTTGCTCCTGTGCTCGATGGTGCTCCAGGTCCAGCTGTTGACGTCGTACCCCGCCGACGGTTTGGCCATGATGTGCATGCCCACCAGCCCCAGAGTCACGGGCAGGCAGGCCGGCTTGCCGTTTTCCGTTTCATTGGCGCCCAGGCTGATCTGGGCCTTGATGGTGTAATAGCCGCTGTCCGGTTCCGGCAGGATGCGCCACGAGGTCTTGATTTCAAGCGCCCCGATCTTCTTTTCGTCCGCGGCGGGGAAAACGATGTCCTTGCCGTATTTCTCCTGGCCGGCCTGGGTGGTCAGGCCGTTGTTCTGAATATAGGTCTTTTCGTCCACCGACACGCGGATGTCGTACAGGACATAGTTGCCGTTGCGGTCGATCAGGGGCTGGCCGGTCGCCTGCAGGATCTTGCCGGTCTGGGTGCCCAAGGCGGTCAGCATCGCCTCGGTGCCGGGCGATTGGCTGGCGGCCTGGGTCAGGGAGCCGCTTTTGGCGATGCTGGAGAAGGTCGGCAGATCATGGCTGGTACACCCGCCGCCGTTGTTGCTCCCAAAGACCTCATCGGTGGTTGGGAAGTACTCCCACACGCGCTTGGCGCTGCTGCCTTGGGCCAGCGTGCCGACGGGCTGTCCGTTCTTGTCTGCCGGCCAGTTCAGCGCAACGAAAAGCTGCCAGGAAAAATTGTCGAACTGGGTCTGGTTGGCATCCAGACCTGTGTAGTCGAGGCCGGGAATTTGAAAGGTCGTTGGTAAGACAGGACAGGGTTCGTTTGCCCCCGTCATGCAGTACTTTGGCAGATTCGACGGCAGTGCTGCCGTATCTTGCGCGATGCTGGGAAGGGTGTTGCATGGAAGAGCAAAAGCAACAATGGCCAAAGCTCTTTTTAAAGGCGTTGGTATCAGCATTGTTCACCCAAATGTATGTATTGATTTGGGCCATACAATAGAAATTTCCTATAAACGTATGGCGTTACCATTTTATTTCAGATAATAATTTTCTGAATACTGAGCGTTGCGGCTATCCAAGAGAAGGGGGCCACGCTTGGCATGGACATCCATGCCGTCCGGTGATCCGAAACGGTGCGGTTGAATAATCGAGACAGGCTGGGATCAACGCTGCGGAATATAAGGACGAACATGCAGCGGAAAGCGCGCTTGGAGCGGGTGAAGGGAATCGAACCCTCGTCGTAAGCTTGGGAAGCTGAGGGATGGCTGTTTGGCAAGATGTTGATGGACTTCAGTTTTAATATTAATATCAAGTTAGTAACGAGCTTCAGGGCATCCCGTCACGTCCCCTGATGTCCCCGGTTTTCCCTGCCCTGCTGTCCCAAATTTGTCCCAAGCTGATGTCGTTTGAACATGGGGTGTCAAGCGATTCATTGCCCCTCGGAAACTTCCTGACTTCCTGCCTTAATCCGCTGAACGACGCTCACCCCGACACCGTGCTTGGCGGCGATCTTGCGTATGCCGATGGTACCCGCCTGCAAGTCGGCGAGGATGGCGGCTTCGGTCCGGCCAGCGGTTTGAGGGCGCCCGAGCCGCTTACCTTGCTGTCGCGCCCGCGACAGTCCGGCGTGCACCCGCTCTCGGATCATTGCCCGTTCGAACTCGGCGAACACCCCCAGCATCTGGAACATTGCCTTGCCGCTTGGAGTGGTGGTGTCGATCCCCTGCTGATGCAGGTAGAGATCGACACCGCAGCCGTGCAGGTCGCCGAGGAAAGCTACGAGGTCTTGCAGGCTGCGGCCTAGCCGGTCCACCGACCAAGCCATGACGACATCGAAACGGCGACGGGTCGCGTCGCGGCACAGGGCGTCGAACTGGGGGCGCTTGTCGCGGCCCTTGGCACCGCTGACGCCGGTGTCCTCGTACACGGCGACGATGGCCCAGCCACAGCGCTCGGCAATGGTGATCAGTTCGAGGCGCTGGTTATCGGTGGTCTGGCTGCAGGTGCTCACCCGCAGGTATAACGCGGCCCGGCGGCCGGCGGCGGGGCGGGCGAATCGGGCGCGCGGCGGCTCTCCCGCGCGCCGCTTGGCGCTGGTCATGGCGATGCTCCGAAGGGTGAACACGCCATATTATACAATAAATGATTGATTTTTCCTAGAGCTGTGCCACCTATGAGATCAGCCGTCTACCTCCAAAGGCTCCGGTTCGGCCAACAGCACGTAACGCGGGCGCCCCGAGCCGACCCGCGTCACCGCGACATGGATACGGCTCGCCCTGTCAACGTATCCCTGGAGTGCCTTTGTATCGGTAATCGACGAGGCGATCTTGCCGGCGATGACATCCGAGCGCCCGGACACTTGGAATTCGAAGGTCCGGCGTGTTGGCAGAACCCCCTGCAATTCCCCGGTCAACCATTCGTCGGATTCATGCAAGTTGTCCTGGCTGAGCCGGTCGAGGCTCCGCCGCACCTGTCCCACGTCGGTGAACCGGAACGCGCGATCCTTGAACTCGAACGTGCAGGTCGCTTCGGCATCCGCCATGGCTTGCAGAAACGACCGGACGCAGCCGAGCGCGCGGGGGTCGGCCCCGACCACGGTATCGGCCAGATCATCGTCGCTGCCGAGCGTGCCTTGCAGAAGGGCCTGGGTCTGCTCCAGGGCGTTTTCGATGGGGGAGCTTTCCTCCAGGGGAAGGCCGGTTCGATGCTCCTCAAGCTCGAACCCGAACGATCCGACGGCGGTGCTGGTGATGAGAAGTTGGTGCTGCCCGCGATTGGGGATCGGTCCCATCGACGACAGGGGGCCGGAGAACGACGCGGCGACAGCGGCAACGGCATCGGTAAAACGGCTGACGGCGGTCGAGCCGAAGTCGGCAAGGATGCCGTGACTGCCGATCACGGGCTTGCCCCGGAACGTCAGGCGGGCTTTGGCAGGCATCGGCATACCATCGGCGATGGCGAAAGCCCCTGCTTGACCCTCCAGCGACTTCAGCCGGGCCTCAAGGCTCAGTCGGTCAATGACATCCTCTTCAGGGATTTCGGCCAGCATCTTCCGTAGAGCAGACAATTCCGCGGCATGGTGCAACCGGCTTTCCTGACCGATCATGACGGTTCTCCAGACGCATTCAGGTTCGCCAACGCTTCGGCGTCCTGGTCGGGGGCCAGCCCGATTTCGAGGAAGCCTTTCCAGCGGTCGTTCCGGCGGTGCGACCACACTCCGTACCAATAGGCACTCTGCCGCACCAGCCGGCTGGGTGGCGTTCCGAGGCTCACGCTGTATCCATCGACATGGTACGTGGACTTCACGCTGTCATGGTCGAACAGCACCGGATTCCGCTTCAGGACATCGACTTGGCTGGTGCCGGTCGGAAGCTGGTAGAAGGTCACGACATCAATGTCCCGAGGGGGCCGCCCCTCAAGGGTCTCCACATCCTCCATAAAACTGCCGTCGAGCCACTGGAACCCCATGATCAGCCCCACGGTGTGCAGGGCCGCCCGGTAGCGCAGGAACCCATCCACGATTGCCCGCCTCTCGGGCGATGTGTTGAAGCGCAACACGATGTCGGGCAGCGAGACGACATAGGGCGACCGATCCACGCTGCTGACCGGATTCGCCGGGTTGATCGGCGGCAAGACACCCTGGGCGGTCCAAGCGGGGATGGTGGCAAAACTCATGGCGGTGTTCGGCATCCAAGTTCCGTGGAGGGGCGGGCCGCTTCCGGCTGTTGGGAAGTAGCCTCCCCCAATAACGTGAATGGAAGATACCCCGGCGCGCTCTGGTGCATCAACCGGAACCCGGAAGCCTCACCCGCCCAGTACGGCAATCAAGTGTTTACCGAACAGGGCGGGTGGAGTGCTGAAAACGGCGGTTTTGCTGGGTTCGACGTCGGCAAACGCGGAGGGGTTTTCGGTACACCGACCACGACTCATCATGAGAGCCACTGATTGTACTATAGAGCATATGATGCATTAGAGCTAACTTTGCGACAAGATGCGCCGACCCAAAGGGCGGTTGGTGACCCAAACTGGTCATTCGATTGTCCCCTTTGAACATCTGTAAGCGGACACTCCGCTGAGACCGGTATGAACCGACTCGCCGTCGCGGACCATAACAATCCGGGCACGAAGCTATTAGGCTGGAATGCTGAACAGCTACACATATATCATCATGATTGATTAAGGTGGGGAACTATCGCATATTTGATGCCAATTCGGAATCGCAACTTCCCGAAATGGCTAATATAACGCATCTAATACACAATTTTTACTAAGAAAGCGATTGGATTCAATGATTACCATAAATAATATGGGCCTGTCATATAGGAAAGCTAAAGCTGACCTTTACTATTCTTCCAATCCTTCCTTGCATAAGATCTGGGAATACGAGAAAAATATTCGTGAAAACATCTTTAGGTTGCTGGACATGATCAACGGAAGTGATGAATCCTGGATTGAGTCTCCAGAATTCATCGGCACGTGGACACTGTCCCCAAAATCCGTGGATGTGTCCGGCAAAAAGTACCCTCAAGAGCTACATGGAAATGGGTTAATCTTCTCGTCTCCTGCAGAGAAATGGAAACATACCTGCTCTTTGCTTGCCGAGCAGAAAAAGCCTTCAAAACCTAACGCTGAGTTTAGAGTAATGGCCGAGTGTAGTCTCGATTTTCATGTTTTATCCACGCTGTGGATGATGGAAGTCGGCCACCTGTTCGATGCCAAGCTAACGGACTGTGCCTATGGTAACAGGTTACGCCGTACGCAGGATGGCAAACACATTAATCCGCTATCACTGGGCTCTTTTACTCCTTACCTAAAGCCATTTCGTGATTGGCGTGACAACGGCATTAAGTCCATGCGCACTGCGTTGGATGCAGGGAAAAAAATTATTGCGATTACAGCCGACGTCTGCTCATTTTATCATGAACTTAACCCAGGATTCATGCTTGATCAAAGCTTTGTAAAGAATATTCTAGACCTAGAACTCACCGATGAGCAAGTTAAGCTCAATCGTCTCTTTGTGCGGGCACTTCAGGTATGGGCGGCGGGTACCCCCCTGAAGAGAGGACTTCCGGTGGGACTTCCAGCCTCTGCTATAGTCGCGAACGTGGCGCTGCTCGAACTGGATCGTGTCGTCGAGCGGCAAGTGGTACCATTGTATTATGGCCGCTACGTAGATGACATTCTACTGGTCATGGAGAACGGTGCCAGCTTCCGTTCCACAGCCGAGCCGTGGGAATGGCTGTTTAGCCGCTCAGATGGAAAACTTGCCTGGGCCAATCCAGAAGAGAAGAAGGAAATCGCCTTCCAACCCGTTTATTTCCAACAAGGTGCGAGCGAGAGCCAGATCCATTTTTCTAATACTAAGAATAAGGTGTTCATGTTGGCCGGCGAGCCGGGTAAGGCGTTGGTGGATGCCATTGACCATCAGATCTATGAGCGCGCTAGCGAGTGGCGAGCCATGCCCCAATTGCCGCGATCTGCAAGCTATGTTGGCACGGATCTGCTTGCTGCTACACAAAGCGATGGGGAAGCTGCCGACAACCTACGCAAAGCCGACGCGCTAACCATGCGCCGGGCGGGTTTCGCTATCAGGTTACGCGACCTTGAAGCATATGAACGCGACTTGCTGCCTGATGCATGGAGGGATCATCGTCGAGCCTTCTTTCGCGCTTTCACTCAACATGTTTTGGTATTGCCGCAATTTTTCGATCTGGCTGTTTACCTGTCGCGCGTGATCCGCTTGGCAACCGCCTGCGAAGACTTCTGTGATCTGCGGAAAATTATCGATGCACTTGGCTATCTCCATAAGCAAATCAAAGAACATTGCACTGTCAGCATTAAAGCCTGCTTGGCGAACAATACGCCACCTGACGCGGAGATAATTGATTGTTGGCAACGGCAGCTTTTTACCACTGTCCGGGAAAGTATCACTGCCGCGTTTCCTCCTCGCCTGTCCAAGATAGGAGCGCAATCTTGGCAGGAGCACATGGAAAGATACAGTCCTGCATTCGGATCAAATAATATTCAATCTTGGCCTTTGTCAGCCAAAGATCTTCAAAGAGATCAGGCACAGTGGTTTTCATTCGATCTGGCACACATGCCATTCCGTTTTGTCGGTCTGCCAACTGAGATGGTAGCTCAACGCGGTATTCCAGCAAAAAAGACTGTCGCCATATGCGGCGAAGCAGTTGACCTACTGCCGGACACCGTACTGGAGGGTATTCGGCAACTTACTCAATGGCTTAGGCTCAAGGGGTTGCCGCATGGGCTGCTTTTTGCTACGCGCCCTTTCAATATAGCCGAGTTGTTCATTGTGAACAAAGAAAGCTATACCGAGCACGGTCTGGCCTCCATGCGCGCTGTGGTGCTGGCTTTGCGCGGCTTCAAACTCAACGAGAAGATGCCGTGCTTCGATAAACATGGTGTTTTGCAAATCCCAGACGGCAAAACACCTCAATACAGTATTGCAGTATCCAGCTGGAAGACGCACCTTGATAGCTGGGCTGCAGCCGTTACCAGCTCACCTGATCCGGATATCGATCGGTATGCTCGGCTAAACCGATTGTTGGATGGCGTGATTGCCCACCCTCAGCATAGCCGCTATTTCATTCTGCCGGAACTGGCGCTGCCAGCGCACTGGTTTATCCGCATTGCCCGCAAGCTGCAAGGGCGGGGGATTTCTCTGATCACTGGTATCGAATATCTGCATGCAGGCAAGTCACGAGTGCGTAATCAGGTTTGGGCGTCCTTATCACATGTTGGCTTGGGCTTTCCATCGTTTATGATCTATCGCCAAGATAAGCAACATCCAGCCTTACATGAAGAATTAGAGCTACAACGCGTGGCTGGGATGGAAATGAAACCGGATAAAGTCTGGAAAATCCCGCCCATCATCCAGCATGGGGACTTTCGATTTGCCCTATTGGTGTGCAGTGAACTGACCAACATAAGCTACCGCGCTGCCTTGCGTGGTCAGGTCGATGCGCTGTTTGTGCCGGAATGGAACCAAGACACTGAAACCTTCAACGCACTAGTAGAGTCTGCTGCGCTAGACATACATGCCTACGTCATCCAGTGTAATGATCGGCAGTATGGCGACAGTCGTATTCGCGCGCCGTTCAAAGACAGCTGGAAGCGTGATGTGCTGCGTGTCAAGGGTGGCATTACAGATTACTGCGTGATTGGTCAGATCGATGTTCACGCCCTGCGCCAGTTTCAGAGTAGCCATCGTTCGCCCGGCAAACCATTCAAGCCTGTGCCCGATGGATTTGAAATTAATTATAACCGCAAGGCCCTGCCAACAGCAGAGTAGAATGAGTGATACTCAATCTAGAGTCGGCCATACGTCTGCTCGAACTGAAATGGTTGGCCGGCAAGGCCCTTGGTTTTCGCCCGCAGTGGTGTGAAAGCTTATGGCAACTAATGGAAATGAGAGAACCCTTTAGATTTATTAGCAGTGATGGCAGAAATTATCTAGAAATATTTGTATAAATGTATATTCAACATTTTTTGTATGTAAAGTATGACTAACCGCAAACGGTCAAAAGTAATCATTCAACCTCGACGATGCAGACGTCCGCTTCTGGTGGATAGTGTTGAAAAAATCTCCTACCTGATGGAAAGAGAAATTTTCTGTCTATCTGTAACTATATCACGGAGCGATATACTTTTATGGGTTGGCTGAAGCGACTCATTATTGCGCAAAAATGGCTGCGGAGAACTCGCCAGAGGGTTTTTCAACACTATCGGTGCAGAGTAGATCTCCACCCTGTTCGCCAATCGGTCGTTTGACGTCCAGCAATCAAAGTGCCCGAGAACTCGCCTTAGTATAGCAGTCTGGACAAATTTCTGCCCAGCTACCAAAGTATACGTCTCCTTTTACAACATAAATTCAGTCTAATTTTTTATTATTTATCAATAAGAAACAAAATTATTATTATAAATAAACAATTTTATTGCATGATAAGTATATTTAATAAATAGATGCATGAAGATAATGTTTTTGAATTATATTAATGATAATATGTATATTTGATTTATAATGCATTTCTAATTTAACAATTAATTCGGGAAAACCAGTATGGACGAGGTCAAGCCAGTGCCAGCATTCAGGCTCAGACAGGGGTGTGAGGTGGCAGGGTACACGCTGCTGCACCCTGTTGGCCGTGGCTGGGAAAGCACCAGCTACCTTGCCGCCGAACACTTGAGCGGTGCCATGCGGCGGCTGAAGCTTTACCGGCTGTATGATCCGGGCGATATCGCCGCTATCGGGCATGCTGCCGCCACCTTCGAGCGCCTGCACGGTACGGGCGCAGTGCCAACCTATCACCACATGGGCATCTGGCGGCGTAACGCCCGCGAATCGGTACCGTTCCTCGCCTTCGGCTTCATCGACGGCGAGCCGCTGGTCCGACTGTTGAAGCCGGGCCGCTGGCGGCGGGGATGGAACGAGATGACCGGGTTGCGGCTGCTGAGCGCCATGGCCGGCAAACTGGCGGCGGTCCATGCGCTGGGGTTGGCGGTGGGGGACTTCGCCGATGGGAACAACGTGATCGTTCAGGACCGGCGTGATCCCGTGTGGTGTGACCTGGACCCCGGTTCGCCCGATGAACCCAACCAGGACCAGGCGAACGATCTGGAGCAGTGGTTCACCATCCTCGACGCCATGGCCAAACACGAGCCGGTCTCGCCGCTGATCGCACAGGCGGTTCGTCGGCTCGGGCGTATCCGCAGCCGCCGTTTTCGGGCCGGCACCATGAGCGAAATCGTTGAGCGCTTGTCGCTGTTGCTCGAACCGCCCGGTGGTTAATCCCTCCTTGCCGTCCACAGGCGGCCTGCTGAACACCTTCAGGGGGAGCAGCCTATACCCACAAGCCGATCATCGTCCCCTCATTGTCAGAGGAAAACTGCCTTGATGAGAATGGCACGCCCAGAAATACAATTATAAGATGTATTTTATGTGATATAATCACCAATAAGGAATGGTTCGGCTCGAACTTTTTCGAACCCTTTGCGGAGATTTTCACATGAACAATGAAGACCTGATGGGTCTGCTGGAGGGGCGTCACGCCGCAACCGAGATCCGGCTTGCCGTCGCCCTGCCGGGATTGGCGCCGGTGGAGATGGGCGTGGCCGGCGTGGTTACACCCAAAAGCCTGGGATTGCCGGGGGCAGAGGCCGCCCCGGTGGCTTGGCTGCTGTCGGGCACCATCACCGGCTTGGCATCGCCGTGGTGGTGGTTGCCCCACCGCCGGCAGCAGCCGTGATGCGGGAGGGCCGGCCATGGACCCGAACGCCCGCGCCCGTATCAAGGCGAGGAACGACCTGCTGCGCATCCGCCACCGCCGCGGCGTGGTGATGATCTCCGCCGGGGTGAAGGCGCTGGGGATCGTCACGGTGCGGCGCGTCCTGCACCGGGTCGCCACCTACGACGGCTTCACCCCCGACAGCGATCCCCACGGCCTGCACGATTACGGCAGCTTCTTCTTCGAAGGCCACCGCATCGCCTGGAAAATCGACTACTACGACTCTACCATGACCGGCGGCTCGCCCGATCCAGCCGACGACGACAGGACCACCCGCGTCATGACGGTGATGTTGATCGAAGAATACTGAAAACACCCGGTTTGACGGCTCAAAACGGCCCGTAGAGAGCTTAAACAGCCCGGTTTGACGTTCTTTCACCGCTCAGATGAAGGTCGGATGCCCCGAACTGACGCGCCTCATCATCGATGCTCGATGAAATCCAGGTTTTCCAAGGCGGCGCGGTTTGGCACACCATAGTTGAGAACCATCACTCCCCATTGACCCACCCTGTCAGGGTTCTGAATGATGATGGCGCGAACGCCCGTCGGGTTCGCCGCTTGCGCACATATGAGAATGTGCTGCACCGGTATCGCCATGAGTCGCCCCATGTCCTCCCGCGCGTTCCGGCTGGTCAATGAGTCGTCCGGGGACAGCCGGCTGATCTCGGCCAGGATTGTCTGTCGTGTGCTGACCGTGACGGGCAAACGCAGGGAGGCCAGATCCTTGAAGACGGCGCGCTCGGCCATCCCGCGAAGCTCGGGGCTGGTGCAGGATGGAAGGGTTGCCGCCACGTCCGGCGAATTCGGCGACGCCGCAGGGGAAGCGGCTTCCGCTGCTATGGCTTGCGGCTCCGCCGCCCCACACCCGTTCAGAACGCCTTTCAGCGCTTCCGCAGCACCGCGTGTCGAGAACTCCTCGCGCTGCCCCGCGTTCAGCCTTTCCACGGCGAACCGGTCGGCGGTGCGGATGCGCTCGACCACCGTTTCCATCACCGCGAATTCGCGGTCATTGGCAGGTTTCCAGGCGAACGCCTGCGGATCGCCCTCCGTGTTCAACGTCAGTACCGGTGTGCCGCCGTTCACCACGAGCGTAAAGGTTTGCTTGCCTGGAAGCCGGTGCCCGTCATGCTGGTTGTTCGCCGTGAACGACATCATGGGTACCGTCTCCGGCTGGCCGAACGGGCAGGAGATGCTGAAGGTGCTGCCGCTCGTGTTGCGAATGCCTGCCTCGATGATTCCCTGCGCGTATCCATGCATCCACTCGAAGCACTCGGCGTCCCGTGTCACAAAATCGACACCGGGAGATGCTTTCGCGCAGTCGAAGGCGCGTGCCGTGCTCCCGGTGCCGATGAGCGCACAGAGCGCCGTCGCCGCAAGCAGGGGGCGGACAAGCCGATAGCTGTTCATGGTCGCCATCCTTTCCGGTCAGCCGGCGGGTGCTGCCGGTACGGCGGCCGGACCGACGTCCTGACCGAAGTCGTTGATCTCGATCCAGCCCTTCCGCCGGTAACGGCGGCGGATGATCGTGGTGTAGAAGGGCATGAAGATGAAGGCGAACAGCGGGATGAACGACAGCAGCCCGGTAATGATGGCGCCTTGAAGCAGCAGGTGTGCCGCGAAGAACGGAAAGCCCAGCATCCACCAGCGAAAGCGGAAGGTGCGGGTTTCGTTGGTCTGCGGGTTCTTCAGCCTGATCATGCATCCCCCTTGGTGATTCCCCTTGAGCCGACACGCCGCGCGGGCACGCTCCCTCGCTGCCCGCCCCCTTTGTCGCCATCGGGACCGAAGCTAACGCAAAGTTTCGCGGCATACGTCGCGGTATAACCGATTTTAACTCGTAGTTATAGATAATACAAGAACAAAAACCTGAGTTTCAGTCGGTGGTTGCGGCGCCTTCCCCGAGCGAGACTCAGGCCATGACCAGCGATGAACTGAAACGGCTTTTCGGCATGCGGGTTCAGGCTCTGCGCCGACGGCGCGGCCTGACGCAAGAGGAGCTTGCCGAAGCGATTGGAAAGAGCGTCGATACCATCTCGAACATCGAGCGGGGCTTCAGCAGCACCCGCATCGAGACGGCCCAGGCCATCGCCCAGACGGTGGGCGTGACGCTGGCCGAACTGTTCGAGTTCGAGGAACATCCTGGCAATGGGGATCGCGAACGCCGCAAGGCGGTCGAGCAGATTATTGATATGCTTAGCAATCAAGAATCCGATGCAATTCAGGCGGCTGCTAAGATTTTCCGTATAATCCTAGACGTGGATTGGAAGAAAGAGTAATATACCTGCAATTTAATTCTTTACCACACTAACATCAGTAATAATGAGTGTGCCGTCTTTTTGGATATCTATTATTGCTTTTATTTTTCCGCCTACTATCAGTGCTTTACTAAGTTTTTCTGTGGCATTTTCTGTAAGTTTTATTTTTGGAATTTTCCTATCTTTTATATTATTTTCTTTATACTTTGAATTCTTGATATCCCTTGCAACCTTATATTTTTCGCAAAAGAATGAAGCACCATGCTCTAACAGCATTTTCCTGGCATCATTTTTATCTACGCCATGCTCAATCATTCCACAGATACAGTTCTTCCATTCATATATAGTTTGCCTTCTCTCTTTTTCCTGACCTTTTTCGCCTAAAATACCCTTCAAGATCTTTGCTACATCATGAGTTCTTTTAGTGACCCCTTTCATTTTGTCGGGGCAACAAGCGGCAATTAACTCATTAACAGCATTGTTATCTCTTGCAGAAACGTAGGCAATATACACGGAAGCAAGAAACGCGTGACGGAGCGAATCTGTAAGTAGCGTGGCTGCCTCGAATTCTTCCAGGGTGCTTCGCATTGACTCAACATCCTCCTTGATGGAGGCATTCCTGCGCGCCCCACCAACTGATGCTCCGCTCGGGTTATCGACCTCTGACTTTACTGTGGCGCTCGTGGTTTTCCATCCACGTGGACGCGTGGGAAACGGCATTAGCGACTCCGGTCGAAGGGTGGTTGTCAGGATTCCTGACAACGTAACCGCCTTCGCCTTTTCGGTGAAGTGGCTCGTGAACCAATCCCTCACAGGAGTTTACGATGTCCACCACGCCGTTTGGCCGCTCGCGACGGGCATACCGGATCGACGACACGTCCAGCCGCGTTTTCACGGATGCCGAGCGCAAGAAGCTGGAGCTGATTGCGCTCGGGCGCTTCCAATTTCCCAAGGATGCCGCCGTTGAGCACCATCATCCCTGCCAACGCGGAATCGAGGGCCGCCCTTACCGAAAGCAAGAAAAGGCCGCCCATGACCGGGCTGTTCGCCTGCTGGCCGCCAGCCAGTTCCGCTACGATCAGGAGACCGCGCTCAGTCTGGCGCTGTGCCGTCCTGAACTGCCATGTCGTAGTGCGCTGTGTTGGCTCTGCAAACACCGTTATGCGCGCTGTCGTCAACGCCAAGCTTGGGCCGATTTCCAGGCGATTCCCCAGGACCAGCTATGCCATGTCACAGTCCTGGCCCGTGCCGTCTACGGCGGTGTTCATGAGATTGAAGAGGCGATAGCCACCATCAAGAAGATGGTTCGGGACGCGATCCGAAGGGCGGCAAAAGACAAGCCGGCTTTCCTGAAAATACAGTGGATCGGATATTTTGAGATCGACTTTTATCGGTCGAGCGACATCGACCTCCGCAGCCGAAAGGGCAAGACCCTGGCTGAGGTCGAAGGGTTTGATGCAGATAGCTGTCAGCCGCTTCAACTCGTTCATTTTCACCTGCTTGTGGCGCTCAACGGTGTGAAGGGCGAGGAGTTAAAGAGGTTCCAGAAGCAGCTTTTCCCTGGATCGTGGCGTGTTGAAGTCAAACCGCTCGATCCGAAGAAGTCCAAGGAGGCAAACGTTCAACGGTTGGCAGCGTATATGTCGAAGTGCCATCCCGTGTATCAGGAGGCGACGCTTCCATCCGACAAGGCTCCCCGTGGGAGGGGCCGATATGACCGGCCCTTTGACGATGCCGATCTATTATATCACGCGCGCCTTCATGAGCATCACGGGGGGCTTGGCGGCACATTCAAATTCGACCTGGGTCTTGGGCGAAATGATGGCCTCTCCACACCGACACATGATGATCGTCGTAGGCGGTGATGTGGTGCTCATCATTTTTTTGGTGCCCCTATCGATTGCTATAACTACAGCGGCTCGAATGACAGCAGGTCCAAGTGTAATCCACTGATAAAAAAGCACTTATCCGTATTGGCTGAAACACGCGCTCGCACTCATTCGGCCTCGTGACAAGTTCGGCGGGCATATCGGTAAAGGGAGGTGCGGTTTCAATTTCGTGGGACACACGACATGACCGCATCCTCTCCTCGTCGGCGTGGCAACCGTCAGCAATCTTCCCAACCCATTACCCCGGATCAACTCCAGCGCGGCGCGTCGGAGATCTTCCTGACCGAAGACGAACTCGCCGATCGCTGGAAGCACCGTCCGAAGACGCTCCGTAACCTGCGTTCGGCTGGAAAGGGGCCAGCCTTCCACAAGTTCGGCTCGTCGGTTCGCTATGCGCTGAGCGACATTCTCCAGTACGAGGCATCGGCGAAGCGGCTTTCAAGCTGCTGAACTGGCCGACATAAGCCCGCCAAGAGATTGGCGGGCTTTTTTATCCCAACCGTTCGGCGAGGTTGCCGGCACGGAGGTGGGCGTAACGCTTCAGCATTTCCATCGACGTATGTCCGGTGATCGAGGCGATCTCGATATCCCGCAGGTCGGTGTTCTCGAACAGACGGCTGGTCGCCTCGTGCCGCAGGTCGTGGAAATGCAGGTCGCCGATCCCGGCCCGCGTGCACGCCTTGGCGAAGGCATGGGAAACAGCCCGGCCCGTCAGCACAGGGAAGAGCGGCCCGTGCGGTGCCCGTTTCATGATGCTCAGGACAGCCTGAGCGACCGTGGACAGGGGAACAGTCCGGGTGCGGCCGTTTTTGGTTTCCCGCAGAATCGCCGACGACCGTTCGGTGCTGATGTCGCCCCAGGTGAGCTTGAGCAACTCGCCCTGCCGCATGGCGGTCGCCAACGCCAACCGCACCATGGGGCCAAGCCACGGGCTTTCCGAGGCATCGCAAGCCGCAAGCAACCGGCTTTCCTCGTCACCTGTCAGACGCCGCTCCCGGCCTTTCGGCATGGCGGGTTTCTTCACACGGCTCACCGGATTTTGCAGGCTCTCCAGCCCCCATTCGTTGGCGGCGGTGTTATAGAGATGCGACAGCAGATTAAGGTGGTGGATCACTGTTTGCGGGCCGGCTTCCTTCAGCTTTTCATCCCGCCATGCGGCGATGTCCGCTCCCCGAATCGAACTGAGCGGGCGTTTCGCCAGCGCGCTGCGCTGCCATGCCCGAACGATGCCGGTGTTCTGCTTGATCCCCTTCTTACGGGGAACGATCTCTGCCAGATAGCGTTCCAGCGCCTCGTGCAGGATGGTCCGGTCAGCTTCGACCCGGCCCAGCTGAAAGCGCCCGGCGTCAATCTCCGACTCGGTTTGCCGCGCCCAGGCTTCGGCTCTTGCTTTTGTCTCGAAAGTTGCGCTGGTATTGATGCCGTGGCGGCGAACCTTGGCCTGCCACTGACGATCACCGCGCTTTGTGATGGCCGCCATCTCACTGTCCCACGCTGTTTCGCAATGGGTCAGTGTCCCAAATTTGTCCCAAAACAGCAAACCTGAAGCGCTGAACCGGGCCAAACCCTTGAAATCGTTGGAGCGGGTGAAGGGAATCGAACCCTCGTCGTAAGCTTGGGAAGCTTCTGCTCTACCATTGAGCTACACCCGCGGCGCCCCTGTTTATAGGGCGTGCCGCGGCGCGTTGCAAGAGCGTGCATGCGCATCGGCATCGGAAAAAAACACCGTGCGAAAACGGGTGCCGGGAAAAGGCCGGCGGCTTATCTATCGGGCGTCCGGTCCACCGTCGGAAGGCCCCTTAGCCATGCATGCCCCCTCTCCCACCATCGCCCCGCGGCCGCTGGCGGCCGTCGCCGGATGGTTGTCCCGCCTGTCCGGGGGGCGGCGGTTCGCCGTCGCCGTGCTGCTGGGAGGACTGGCCGCGCTCGCCCTGCCGCCGGCGGGGGCCGTGCCGGTGCTGCTGGCGGCCTTTCCGGGGCTGCTGTGGCTGCTGGACGGATGCCGCAGCAAACGCGCAGCCTATGCCGTCGGGTGGGCCTTCGCCTTCGGCCATCATCTGCTCGGGCTCTACTGGATCTCGTTCGCGCTGTTCACCGACATCGGGCGCTTCTGGTGGGCATTGCCGCTGTCGGCCGCGGGGCTGCCCATCGTGCTGGCCTTCTTCGGCGGGGCCGCCACGCTGGGAACCTGGGTGCTGGGGCGCCGGGGGGGATTGGCGCGGGTGGTGCTGTTCGCCGTGCTGTGGACCGTGTGCGAATGGCTGCGCGGGCATCTGTTCACCGGCTTTCCCTGGAACGCCATCGGCTATGGCTGGGTCGATGTGGGACCGGTGCTGCAGATTGTCTCCGTCACCGGCATCTACGGGTTGAGCCTGCTGACGGTGCTGCTGGCCGCCGTGCCCGCGGCGCTGCCCGATCCGCGCGAAAGCGTGCGGCGGGTGGCGGTGGCCGCGGCGTTGGGGGCGGCGGTGCTGGCCGGGGTGGCCGGGTGGGGGGCGTGGCGGATGGCCGGCAACCCCACTGCCTTCGTGCCCGATGTGCGGCTGCGGCTGGTGCAGGCCGCCATCGACCAGCGGCTGAAATGGGCGCCCGGCGAGCGCGAGAACAATGTGATCCAGCACCTGGACCTGTCGGCCCAGCCCCCGGCGGGCGGGCCGCCGCCCACCCATGTGATCTGGCCGGAAACCGCCGTGCCCTTCTTCGTGGACCGCGATGTGCAGCGGCGCATGGCGCTGGCGGCGGTCACCCCGCCCGGCGGCCTGGTCATCACCGGCGCCCCCCGGGCCGAGGGCGAAGCCGACGGGTCCGTGCGCTATTTCAACAGCATGATCGCCGTGGACGGGGCCGGCAGCGTGCGCGCCACCTATGACAAGGCCCATCTGGTGCCGTTCGGCGAATACATGCCGCTGCGCCGCTGGCTGCCGGTGGGGGCCATCGCCGGCAACGGGGCGGAGTTCTCCGCCGGGCCGGGGCCGCGCACCCTGCACCTGCCGGGGCTGCCGCCCGTCAGCCCGTTGATCTGCTACGAGGTCATCTTTCCCGCCGCCGTCACCGATCCCGCCGACCGCCCCGGCTGGATGCTGAATCTGACCAATGATGCGTGGTATGGAAACACCGCGGGCCCGCACCAGCATTTCGCCATCGCCCGTGTGCGCGCGGTGGAGGAGGGGGTGCCCCTGGTGCGCAGCGCCAACACCGGCATTTCCGGCGTGATCGATCCGGTGGGCCGCGTCACCGCCGTGCTTGCGCTGGGGCAACGGGGGATCGTGGATGCGGCTTTGCCGCAACCGCTGTCCGCTCCCACACTTTATGCCCTCTACGGTGACGGCGTGATTCTCCTCCTTCTTTTGAGCGCGGTTGGGGTGGCATTTGTATGTGGACAACGCCGTTAGGCGCTCCCATCTTCACTTTTGCAACTGACGCATGCCTCGTTTTCGAAGGGCGTGCTTGACTGCATACGTGGATATGTCCACAGTATGATTTCACACGTATTCAGGGAACAGGGTATGCAGACGACAGCGACGCGCGGCCGACGGGGTGTCACCGGACGGCCGAAAACCGGAAAGCCGAATCCCATCGACGTGCATGTGGGATCGCGTGTGCGGTTACGCCGCACGCTTCTGGGCATGAGCCAGGAAAAGCTGGGGGAGGCCATCGGCCTGACCTTCCAGCAGGTGCAGAAATACGAACGGGGGGCGAACCGCATCGGCGCGTCGCGCCTTTTCGACCTCAGCCGCGTTCTCGACGTGCCGGTGTCGTTCTTCTTCGACGACATGCCGGAAGAGCCGGGCGTGGTGATCACCGCCATGAACGGCGGCCTGGACGACGACAAGCCCGGCTCCGGCTATGAGCCGGACCCGATGGCCAAGCGGGAAACGCTGGAACTGGTCCGCGCCTATTACCGGATCACCGATCCGTCGGTGCGCAAGCGGCTGTTCGAGCTGACCAAGGCCGTGGCCAACGCCGGGACGCTGGAAGCCGCCGACTGACGCGGCCATCGGCCGTTCACGCCAGGTGCCGTGCGGAGTCCGCGGGTGGGGGGGACTCCGCCGGTCCTTTGCCGCGGTCCGGGCGTGGTGTGGGACGGCATCATTGTTTGTGACGCCCGATGTTTTCCGTCCGGCAACCTTACTCCCGTATGATTTAGGGATCTGAGGCTGTGGCTTGACAGCGCGGTTTATGACCTTTCTGCGTTTCTCACGGCGGTGGGACGGGAGTCTGCTTGACCCTGAGCCGGAATGTTGTCAAAAGCTCATGTGGCTCAAAGTAGAATCGCCGGTTTTTTCCATCTTTCTCCTGTGAGATAGCCGAGGTAGGCCGTGACCAAGCGCTCCTATGTCTTCACCAGCGAGTCGGTGTCCGAAGGGCATCCCGACAAGGTGTGCGACCGGATTTCCGACGCGATCGTCGATCTGTATCTGTCGCACGATCCCTATGCCCGCGTGGCGGTGGAGACGCTGGCCACCACCAATCAGGTGGTCCTGGCGGGCGAGGTCCGTGGGCCCGAGGCGATCACGCCCGACCTGCTGGTCCAGGTGGCCCGCCATGCGGTGAAGGACATCGGCTACGAGCAGGACGGCTTCCATTGGGAGAAGATGGACGTCAAGTGCCTGGTCCATTCCCAGTCCGCCGACATCGCGGTCGGCGTCGATGCCGCCGGTGAGAAGGACGAAGGGGCGGGCGACCAGGGCATCATGTTCGGTTTCGCCTGCAACGAAACCCCGGCGCTGATGCCGGCTCCGATCTATTATTCCCACGCGATCCTGAAGTCGCTGGCCGAGGCGCGTCATTCGGGTGCGGCCCCGCAGCTCGGCCCCGACGCCAAGAGCCAGGTGACGCTGCAATACGAAAACGGCAAGCCGGTGCGCGCCACCTCCATCGTGGTGTCCACCCAGCATGCCGAGGGGCTGTCGGCGGCGGATGTGCGCGAGATCGTGCGCCCGCACGTCGTCAACTGCCTGCCCAACGGCTGGATGTGCGACGAGGCCAATTTCTACGTCAACCCGACCGGCCGTTTCGTCATCGGCGGCCCGGACGGTGACGCCGGCCTGACCGGCCGCAAGATCATCGTGGACACCTACGGCGGTGCGGCCCCCCACGGCGGCGGCGCCTTCTCGGGCAAGGATCCGACCAAGGTGGACCGCTCGGCGGCCTATGCCGCCCGCTATCTGGCCAAGAACGTCGTCGCCGCCGGTCTGGCGGAGAAGTGCACGATCCAGCTCAGCTACGCCATCGGCGTGTCCAGGCCGCTGTCGGTCTACATCGACACCGCCGGCACCGGCACGGTGGACGAGGCGCGGCTGTCGGACGTGCTCCAGCAGCTTGTCAACCTGTCGCCCCGCGGCATCCGCACCCATCTGGGGCTGAACAAGCCGATCTACGCCCGCACCGCGGCCTATGGCCACTTCGGGCGCGAGCCGGAGGCGGACGGCGGCTTCTCGTGGGAAAAGACCGATCTGGTCAACGACCTGCGCACCGCGTTCTTCTAAAAGCCGGCGGGGCATCGGTGCCCCGTGCGTGCACCCGTTCTAACAGCAGGGGCCGGTTCCGGCCCCTGCTGCCGTTTTCAGGGCTTGAGCGATGACCGACGACAGCATCCACGACGTGCCGGACCCGGAGCAGGAGGCTCAGGCCCGGCGGCTCTATGGCCGGCGCAAGGGGCGCCCGCTGCGCAAGCACAAATCCGGCCTGCTGGAAACGCTGCTGCCGGCGCTGTCGCTGCCGGTGCCGCAGCCGGGTGAGCGGGTAGACCCGCACAGCGTGTTCCCCCGCCCGGTGGACGACGTGTGGCTGGAGGTGGGATTCGGCAGCGGCCATCATCTGGCGTGGCAGGCCAAGCACAACCCCACCGTGGGCGTGATCGGGTGCGAGCCGTTCGTGAACGGGGTGGCCGGGCTTTTGGCCATGGTGGACCGCGACGGTCTGGAAGACACCGTGCGCATCCTGCCCGACGACGCGCGTCCGCTGCTGGATGCGCTGCCCGACGCGTCCATCGGGCGGGCGTTCGTGCTGTTCGCCGACCCGTGGCCGAAGAAGCGCCATTGGGACCGCCGCTTCATCGGCCCCGACAACCTGCCCAAGCTGGCCCGCGTGCTGAAGGACGGGGCGGAACTGCGGCTGGCCAGCGACGACATGAGCCTGCTGCGCTGGATGCTGGAACACACGGTGAAATCGCCGGATTTCGAATGGACGGCGCGGGTTCCGTCCGACTGGCGCATCCGCCCCGCCGACTGGCCCCCCACCCGGTACGAGGAAAAGGCCATCGTGGCCGGCCGCAAGCCCGTCTTCCTGCGCTTCGTCCGCAAGCCCCGCTGACGGCGGGTTTGGGAGGCCCCCGGTCTCCCAAGCGGGGTGCGGGGCCGGCGGCCCCGCTTATCCCCGCATTTCCTGCAACGACCGCCGCTGCGCCCCGGTTCCGTCGAAATTATCCGGGGCCAGCCATGCTTCGAAGCCCGCCCGGATGGCGGGCCATTCGCCGTCGATGATGGAATACCATGCGGTGTCGCGGTTGCGGCCCTTGGTGATCGTGGCCTGCCGGAACAGCCCCTCATAGGTGAAGCCCAGCCGCGCGGCGGCGCGGGCGGAAGGGGCGTTGAGGGAATCGCACTTCCATTCCACCCGGCGGTAACCCAGTTCGTCGAAGGCCCGGCGCAGCAGCAGGAACAGCGCCTCCGTCGCCGCCGGCGTGCGCTGGAGCCGGGGGGAGAAGGCCAGATGGCCGATCTCGATCACCCCCACCGCCGGTTCGATGCGCAGATAGGACGCCAGCCCGGCGGCCCCGTGCTCCGGCGTCACGATGGCGTGGAACAGGGGATCGTCCAGAGCCGCCTGCGCTTCCAGCCACGCGGTATAGGCGCCGTCATCGGCAAAGGGGCCGTAACCGAGATAGGTCCACATGCGCCCCGCTGTGTCGGTGGCGTTGGCGGCGGACAGGGCCGGCCCGTGGCGGGCGGGGTCCAGCGGCTCCAGCCGGCAGAAGCGGCCTTCGGCAGCGGTGCGGGGCGGGCGGGGGCGCGGCGTCCAGCCGGGAAGCGGGACGCCGGTGGGCTGATCGGTGGGCATGACGGGGGCCGGGCAGGGGGGACGGGGAAAACGGGGTCAGGCGTGAGCGGGAACGGCGGCGGCCGCCAGATGGCGGACCTGACGGGTGGTGTGCTCCAGCCGCTGGGCCAGGACGCGCATCACCTCCACCCCCATCTGCGGGAATTCCATCACCATGCGGAAGAAGGTGTCCTTGGAAATGCACAGGACCGTCAGGTCGGTTTCGGCGATGACGCTGGCGGTGCGGGGCACGTCGCACAGGATGGCGATCTCGCCCACGATGTCGCTGCGCCGCAAGGTTGCCACGGCCAGCGGGCCGCCCGGCGTATCGACCAGCACGCGCGCCTCGCCGTCCAAGATGATATAGGCGGAACCACCCATTTCGTTCTGCCGGAACAGGACTTCACCGGCAGGAAAACACATGCGTTCGCTGGTAAACGCCAGAAGCTTGAGCTTCGGCACCTCGATGTTGGCGAACAGGGGTATTCTGCGCAGGCATTCCACTTCGTCGATGATGCTCAACGTTGCCCTCCTTCGCCGGCGGATTCAGTCCGCCCGCATCAGCTCATGGAACAGCGTCCCGTCATTATTGAGAGTATCATAAGTTCCGTGTTCGACAATCCGTCCACTCTTCATCACCAGAACATGATCGAAGCTCTGTGCCAAGGCGGGCTGATGGAGCACCCACACCAGACCGCGGCCCCGGCGTTCCTCGCGGATGGTGGCATGGATGCGGGCCTGGGTGCGGGGGTCCAGGCCGGCGGTGGCCTCGCTCAGCACCAGAAGGTCGGGATTCTTCAGCAGGGCGCGGGCAATCGCCACCTTCTGGCGCTGGGCACCGCTCAGGCGTGACCCGGCGATGCCCACCGGGTGGTTCAGCCCGACGGCGATGATGCTGCCGCGCAGGTCCAGCCGTTCCACCACCTCCGCCATCATGGCCGACACCTTGGCCTGGGCCTGGGGCTGGCCGTAGACCAGCTTGCCGAACAGGATGTTGTCCTGGATCGAGGCGGCGGCGTTGTAGCGGCGGGGATCGAAGAACTCCACCGCCGGGCGCAGGTCGGCGGGCAGGTCGCGGGCAAACAGCCGGCGGGCCTCCAGGAGCCGCGCCTCCTTCTCCGGGGTCAGCAGGCCCAGGCGGTGGCGCGCCTGGACCAGGCGGAAGGGCAGGGCCATCAGGCGGGTGCGCGATTCCCCGCTCAGGCTGCCCAGCCCGTCCTTGCCCACCTGGCCCAGGATGGCCTGGAACGCCGGCAGGTCGGCGAAGCTGATGAAGGAGAAGCGCTCGAAGAACTCGTGCCCCGGCGGCAGGCCGGAGAACAGCTCCACCATGGTTTCCGCCACCCGGTGCCCGGCTTCCAGGAACCCCTGGGTCAGGCCGGCCTTTTCCAGCACATGGAGCACGTAATCGTTGGCCGCCAGCGCGTCGATGGCGAAGGTCGGGCCGACCGGCGTGCCGAACAGCAGGTTCTCCGCCACGCTGGCGTTGGTGTTGAAACGCTCGGGATCGAACCGCTCCACCAGCCGTCCCAGCTTCGGGTTCTCCGACAGCAGCCCTTCCGCCGCCTCGCGGGCGGCCAGCACGCGGGCGGCGATGTCCGGGCGCAGATCGGGGTCGATGGTGTGGTTCAGCCCCATGCCATAGACGTCATCGTCCAGATGCACCGCCGCCAGCAGGCCGGTCACCCGTTCCTCCAGCATCTGCGGCCCGTCGCAGCCGGCGGCGGCGAAGTCGATCCAGTCGCCCGCCGGCTCCAGCACCGTGTTGCCGGCGGCCAGCGATTCGAACCGGCGGCGGCGCGCGCGCGGATCGTCCGGTTCCTCCGCCGGGACCGCCGGCGGGCGGCGCAGGCCGTAGATCAGGTTTTCATACAAGGACGCGGCGAACAGGTGCGGCTGCGGCCCCACATAGGCGATGCGCCGCCCGGTGACGCTTTCGGGCAGACGGGTGTAATCCTGGCCGTTCCAGCGGATCTGGCCGCCGCTGGGCAGCAGCAGCCGGGCGATGAGCTGGGCCATCTCGTCCCGCCCGGTGCCGGAACCGGTGATGGCGGTGTGGCCGTCCAGGGCGATGGTGGCGTTCACCCCCTCCAGCACGGGCGTGGCGCCGTCGTCGGCCAGGGTGACGCCGCTGAACGTCAGGGTGCCGTCCAGCCGCGGCGCTGGTTCGCCGGCCGGGGGTGCGCCCGGTTCCGGCGGGGCGGCCACCAGCGTCTCGTCCAGCAGATCGGGCAGGTGGAACTGTTCGACCACCTGTTCGTACTTGATCCGGTTGTCCTCCTTCTGCTGGTACCAGTCCAGAAGCTCCTTCCACGGGGCGGCCAGATCCTTGTAGGCGGCCAGCACCGCCACCAGCGCCCCGAACGACAGGCTGCCGCGGATCACCAGATAACCGCCGATGGCGTAGAAGAAGAAGGGGGTGAGCTGGTTGATGAAGTTGTTCAGGAATTTGATGAAGAACTTGCGCTGGTAGATCTCGAACCGGATATCGTAGACGTCGCCCAGCCGGCTGGAGATGTCGGCCAGATGCCAGGGCGCGGTGCCGTGGGCGTGGATTTCCTGCGCCCCCGACACGGTTTCGCCGATGCGGTCGGAAATCTGCCGCATGGCCCGCACCCGCTGCTTGCCAAGCTGGTTGACCGTGCGCTGCAGCCGCGGGATCAGCCACCCCTGAAAGGGATAGAGGGCCACCGCCGCCCCGCCCAGAATGGGATCCTGCATGAAGATGAAGGCGATGTAGACCACCAGCGTCCCGCCCTGGAACACCGGCACCGCCAGGGCATCGCCGATGAAACCGCCCAGCGGCTCCACCTCCGCCGTGATCATGGGAATGAGTTCGCCCGAGGAGACGCGGCGGAAACGGGGCAGGGGAAAGCGCAGGATGCGGGCGTACAGCTCGTAGCGCAGGCGCCGCAGCATCCGTTCGCCGAGTCGGCCCTTATACGTGTTGATCTTGTACTTGAACCAGCCGTTGACCAGCACCAGCACCAGGAACGCCCCCGACAGCAGCATCAGGTACGCCACCTGATCCACCGGATAACCCAGGATATCGGGGGGGATGTTCTTTCCGCCGATGGCGTTGTTGACGATCCGTTTGGGCAGGTCCAGGGATGCGTACAGAAACGGAAAGGACAGCAGGGTCAGAATAAGCAGAAGAATCTGCTGGCGCAGGCTGTGGCGGAAAATGAAACGATAAACGCTCGTTTCCATGGCGATCCTGAGTGAGTGCCGGGCCGCAGAGGCGGGTGCGGGACCGGGCAGCGTCATGGTATTGCCGTGGTGCGGCAAAGGCGTGGCCGGACAAGGTTGCATCTGCTAGAACCGTCCGGCATGCGTGCTCTCATATCCCCGTGGCCGCATGGCGTGCAAGGCTCCGGAATGGGAAGGAGGACGCCGATGACTCACCGCCCGCCGGCCAGCCGGGTGCTGATCTACAGCCATGATTCCTTCGGTCTGGGCCACCTGCGCCGGTGCCGCGCCATTGCCCATGCCCTGGTGGAACGGGAGCGGGAGCTGTCGGTCCTGATCCTATCAGGATCGCCGATCATCGGCAGTTTCGATTTTCGCACCCGCGTCGATTTCGTCCGCATTCCCGGCGTCATCAAGCTGCGCAACGGCGAGTACACGGCGCTGAACCTGCATATGGGGATCGACGAGATCCTGCACATGCGCGCCTCCCTCATCCGCCACACCGCGGAGGTGTTCCAGCCCGACCTGTTCATCGTGGACAAGGAGCCGCTGGGCCTGCGCGGGGAGGTGCGGGAGACGCTGGAGTTCCTGAAGGGCTGCGGCGTGCCGCTGGTGCTGGGCCTGCGCGACGTGATGGACGAGCCGGCCCTGCTGGCGCCCGAGTGGGAGCGCAAGAAGGTGATCCCGGCGCTGGAGGAGCTTTATGATTCCCTCTGGGTCTACGGCCTGCCCCAGGTCTGCGACCCGCTGGAAGGGATCGAGGTGCCGCCGTCGGTGCGGCGCAAGATGGTCTATACCGGTTACCTTCACCGCAGCGCGCCCGCCCTGCCGGTGCCGCCCCACGGCATTCCCGACGATCCCTTCATCCTGGTCACCGCCGGCGGCGGCGGCGATGGGGAAGCGCTGATCGATTGGGTGCTGCGCGCTTATGAAGCCGACCCCGCCATCCCGTACCGGGCGTTGCTGGTGCTGGGCCCCTTCATGCAGCCCGACCTGCAGAACAGCTTTCTGGAGCGCGCCGCAGCCTTGCCGCGGGTGGAGGTCACCACCTTCGAGACCCATCTGGAGACGCTGATGCAGGCGGCGGTGGGGGTGGTGGCCATGGGCGGGTACAACACGTTCTGCGAGATCCTGTCCTTTGACAAGAAGGCGCTGATCGTCCCGCGCGAAGTGCCGCGCCGCGAACAGTACATCCGCGCCTCCCGCGCCGCCGAACTGGGGCTGGTGTCCATGCTGGTGGACGACGGCCAGCGCCCGGCGGCGCGCATGGCCGCCGCGCTGCGCCAGTTGCCGCAGCAGGCCCCGCCGTCGGCGGTGGTGGTGCCGGGGCTGCTGGACGGGCTGCCCAACGTCCACCGCCTGGCCGGGCAGTTGCTGGACCGCAGCCGCCGCCATTGGCGCGGCCCCGTCGCCCTGGACGCCGCGGCGTCATGATCCCCGTCTGCCCACCGTTTCCGTTTCCCCCGCTTCCGTTGCCGCAGCGAACGACCCCGCCGTGAAAGTCGCCGTCATCGTCAAGGGCTGGCCCCGCCTGTCGGAAACCTTCATCGCCCAGGAGGTGCTGGGGTTGGAGGAGCGGGGGCTGGACCAGATCATCGTCTCGCTGCGCCACCCGACCGACAAGGCGGTCCACCCTCTGAACCGGCGGGTGACGGCGCCGGTGATCTATCTGCCCGAATACCTGCATCAGGAACCGGGCCGGGTGACGGCGGCGGTCAAGACGATGCTGGCCCGGCATCCGGGGCGCTTCCTGCGCACGGCGGCGGCGTGGCTGGCCGATCTGCTGCGCGACCCCACCCGCAACCGCGTGCGCCGGTTCGGGCAGGCGTGCGTTCTGGCCGCCGAACTGGGCGACCGGGTGGGATGGCTGCACACCCATTTCCTGCACACCCCCGCCAGCGTGACCCGCTACGCCGCCCTGCTGACCGGGCTGCCGTGGAGTTTTTCCGCCCACGCCAAGGACATCTGGACCAGCCCGCGGTGGGAGCTGCGGCAGAAGCTGGCCGATTCCCGCTGGGGCGTCACCTGCACCGCCGACGGGCATTCCTATCTGGAATCGCTGGCGCGCACGCCGGGACGGGTGGAGCTGCTTTATCACGGGCTGGATTTCCGCCGTTTTCCCGCCCCGCCGGTGGCGCGGCCCTGGCGCGACGGGTCCGACTCGTCCGATCCGGTGATCCTGCTGTCGGTGGGCCGGGCGGTGGAGAAGAAGGGCTTCGACGTCATGCTGCAAGCCCTGGCCCGGCTGCCGGCGGACCTGCATTGGCGCTGGGTGCATGTGGGCGGGGGCGAGCGTTTGAAGGCGTTGAAGGCCCAGGCCGCCAAGCTGGGGCTGGCCGACCGCGTGTTCTGGCGCGGGCCGCAGGCCCAGGATGGGGTGATCGACGCCTACCGCATCGCCGACCTGTTCATCCTGCCCTGCCGGCAGGCCCGCGACGGCGACCGCGACGGCCTGCCCAACGTGCTGATGGAGGCGCAGACCCAGGCGCTGGCCTGCGTCAGCACCGACATGGCCGGGGTGCCGGAACTGATCGCCCACGGCGACACCGGCCTTTTGGTTCCGCCGGAGAACCCGGCCGCCCTGGCCGGGGCGCTGGAAAGCCTGATCCGGGATCCCGCCCGCCGGCTGGCGCTGGGGGCGGCGGGGGCCGACCGGGTGCGGCGGGATTTTTCCTGCGACACCGGCATCGACCGTTTGTTTGCCTTGTTCCGCAAGAATCTCTCGCGGTGAATGGTAAATCCTGTCCGGTCAGAGCATAATCGCGCGCATGTTTTATGACGGAGGTATGCAGGATCTATTGCGTATGGCCGAGAGATCCGGTAGCATTTTATTAATTCCCATGACTGGCGTTTAGCCATGGCATCCTTTGCCCTCCAGAACATTCCCGTTCCCCCGCTCTTCGACCTGTTCGAGGTGGGGGACGACGGCAGCGCGTCGGTGACCAACGCCGAACTGGCCGTCGCGCGTTCGAAGCTGGGCGATCTTCTGGACTTGCTGCCGGCGGGGCTCCTGATCCATCAGGAGCAGGGCATCGTCTACGCCAATTTCGAAGCGGCGCGCATCCTGGAGCAATCGGGCGACTCGCTGGTGGGCCGGCATTTCCTGGATTTCCTGCCGCCCGACTGTTTCGACCGCCAGAGCGGCTATTTCCGCCGCTGCATCACCGAACGTGAACTGATCCGCACCAAGGATTGCGTGATGCTGGGGGCCGAAGGTGCGTGCACCCCCGTCCAGATCAGCATGTCGCCGCTGCCGTGGGACGGGCTGCCGGTCATCTACATCCTGTTGAACGACGTCAGCGTGCTGAAGGCCAGCGAGGAGCGGCTGCGGCTGCTGTCCATCACCGACTCGCTGACCGGCATCTTCAACCGCCGCCATTTCATCGAGGAGTCGGAGCGGGAAATCGCCCGCGCCCGCCGCTATGCCCTGCCGTCCGGCCTGCTGCTGCTGGACATCGACCATTTCAAGCGCATCAACGACACCTATGGCCACACCATCGGCGACGACGCGCTGAAGGCCTTTGCCGCCGCCTGTCAGAAGGCGTTGCGCACCAACGACATCCTGGGCCGGTTGGGGGGCGAGGAATTCGCGGTGTTCCTGCCCCAGACCGACGCCGACGGCGCCGCCCTGGTGGCCGAACGCATCCGCGGCGCGGTGGAGGAGATCGCCGTGCCGCTGGATGGCGGCGGGGAGGTGCGTTTCACCGTCAGCGTCGGCGTGGCCGCCGCGGCCAACGGGGAGCAGCCGGTCGATACCCTGCTGTCCCGCGCCGACGAGGCGCTGTATCAGGCCAAGGCCGCGGGCCGCAACCGCGTGGTGCGGGCCGGCGAAACGCCGGCATCGTGATGCCGGTGCGGTGACCGCATGCGGGTCGCCTTCTACGCTCCCCTGAAAAGCCCGGCGCACCCGGTGCCCTCCGGTGACCGGCGCATGGCACGCCTGCTGATGCAGGCGCTGGCCGTGGCCGGGCACGACGTCCGGCTGGCCTGCCGTCTGCGCATGTGGGACAGCGGTGCCACACCGGGCCGGGCCGAACGTTTGGAAGCGTTGAGCCGGCGTTGCGCCGCCGGGCTGCTGCGCCGCTGGGACCGGGACGGCGCGCCCTGGCGCCCCGACGTGTGGTTCACCTACCACCTCTATCACAAGGCCCCGGACGTGATCGGTCCGGCGGTCACCGCCGCCCTGTCCATCCCCTATGTGGCGGCGGAGGCGTCGTTCGCACCCAAGCGGGCCTCCGGCCCCTTCGCCGCCGGCCACCGGCTGGCGGAGGCGGCCATCCGCCGGGCCGCGGCCATCGTCAATCTCGCCAGCCAGGACGCCGCCGGGGTCGTGCCGCTGCTGGACGGCCCGGCCCGGCTGGTGCGGCTGCGCCCCTTTCTCGACACCGGGCCGTACGTGTCGGCGGCGGCGGGCCGTACGTCCCTGCGTCCCGTGCTCGCCCGGCGTTTCGGGCTGCCTGTGGACGAGCCGTGGCTGGTGGCGGTGGGGATGATGCGGGCGGGCGACAAGCAGGCGTCCTATGCCGTGCTGTCCCGCGCGCTGGAACGGCTGGCGGACCGCCCGTGGCGGCTGCTGGTGGTGGGGGACGGGCCGGCGCTGGCCGAGGTGCGGGCCGATCTGGAGCCGAGGATCGGCGGGCGGGTGCGCTGGGCCGGCGCCTTGGGCGCGGAGGATCTGGCGGGGGTGTACGCGTGCGCCGACCTGATGGTCTGGCCGGCGGTGAACGAGGCGTACGGCATGGCGCTGCTGGAGGCGCAGGCCGCCGGGTGCCCGGTGGTGGCCGGGCGTACGGGCGGGGTGCCCGACATCGTGCGCGACGGCGTGACCGGGCGGCTGGCCCCGGTGGGCGACGACGCGGCCTTTGCCGCGGCGGTGGCGGTCCTGCTGGACGATGCCGGCAAAAGAGTGGAATGTGGCCGCGCCGCGGCGGCGGTGACGGCGGCGGAGCACGGCATCGCCGAGGCCGCCCGCCGCCTGGACGCCGTGCTGACGGAGGTGACCCGGTGACCGATCTTCTCATCCTGCGCCACGGCCCCACGGTGTGGAACGCCGAGGGGCGCATCCAGGGCCACATCGACCAGCCCCTGTCCGATGCCGGGCGGGCGGTGGTGCGCGGCTGGCGCCTGCCGGACGCGGCGGCGGGGCGGGTGTGGTACGCCAGCCCCCTGGCGCGGGCATGGGAAACCGCGGCCCTGCTGGGCCTGTCCCCCGCGCCTGAGCCGCGGCTGCGGGAAATGCATTGGGGGGAATGGGAGGGGATGCGGCTGGCCGATCTGGCCGCCGCCGGCATCCTGACGCCCACGCTGGAATCCCGCGGCATCGACCTGCGGCGCCCCGGCCCCGGCGGCGAAAGCCCGCGGGACGTGCAGGAGCGCCTGCGCCCCTGGCTGGCCGTGCTGGCGGCGCGGGGGGAACCGGCGGGGGCGGTGGCCCATGCCGGGGTGATCCGCGCCCTCTACGCCCTGGCCGTGGGGTGGGACATGGCGGACAAGCCGCCGCACAAGATCCGCGACGCCTGCGCCCACCTGTTCGCCCTGGCCGACGACGGCACGCCGTCGCTGGTGCAGCTCAACATTCCACTGGAGCCGGCCCCGTGAAGATCCTTTTCCATGTGCAGCACCTGTTGGGCATCGGCCACGACCGCCGCGCCGCCCTGGTGGCCCGCGGCCTGGCGGCGGCGGGGGCGGCGGTGACGCTGGCCCGCGGCGGCCACCCGGTGCCGGGCGTGGATTACGGCCCCGCCGCGGTGATCCAGTTGCCGCCGGTGCGGGCGGCGGACGGATCGTTCAAGGTGCTGCTGGACGAACACGGCGCCCCCATCGACGACGCGTGGCGGGAGCGGCGGCGGGCGGCGGCGCTGGATGCCCTGGAGTCGGTGGCCCCCGACGTGCTGCTGGTGGAATCCTTTCCCTTCGCCCGCCGCGCCTTCCGCTTCGAGCTGATCCCGCTGCTTCAGGCCGCCCGCGCGCGGGGCGTGCGCACGGCGGTGTCGGTGCGCGACATCCTGGTGACCAAGCCCGATCCCGCCCGGCTGGAGGAGGTGGTGGACACCGTGACCCGCTTCGTCGATCGGGTGCTGGTCCACGGCGACCCGGACCTGATCCCCTTCGGCGCCACCTTCCCGGCGGCGGACCGCATCGCCGACCGCATCGTCTACACGGGCTATGTGGCCGCCCCGCCGCCCGCGCTGGCGGACGGCGCCGACGGGCGGGGCGAGGTGGTGGTGTCGGTGGGCGGTGGGGCGGTGGGCGTGCCGCTGCTGCGCGCCGCCCTGGGCGCCCGCCCGCTCAGCACCGCCCGCGGCGGGACGTGGCGGCTGCTGGCCGGCCCCGACGTGCCCGATGCGGACTTTGCCGCTTTGGTGGCCGAGGCCCCGCCGGGGGTGGTGGTGGAACGGGCGCGGCGCGACTTCCCCGCCCTCCTGGCCCGCTGCCGCCTGTCGGTGTCGCAGGCCGGGTACAACACGGTGATGGATCTGCTCCAGGCCGGGTGCCGGTCGGTGGTGGTGCCGTTCGCCACGGGGGGCGAGACCGAACAGGCCACCCGCGCCCGGCTGCTGGCCGGGCGGGGCCGGCTGACGGTGGTGGACGAGGCCACCCTGTCCCCAGCCACGCTGGCCGCCGGCATCGACGCCGCCCTGGCCGCCCCGGAACCCGCGCCGCTGCCCATGGCGCTGGATGGTGCGGCGCAGGCGGCGCGGATTCTTACCCTGAATATTTAACGACGTTGCCCCGATAGTATTTTCTTATTACCTTGCATTGAAAGTATTGGGGCGTGCCCTTGATGGGCTTTGGTTCGTCTCTATACTGTGCGTCACTTTTTCACACGAATTAAAAATTCTCCGGCCTTGGAGAATATGGTCTAATATCCTTGTTCAGGATTGGATATGGACTTTTTATTTTTGTGGTCTTCATGACGCAATCCCACCTTGCCGCGCTTCTTCTGGCGGTCGCCGGCGGTGCCGTCCTGCCTCTCGCGGCCCTGGGGAGGCCGGCGCCGGATCAGCCCGTGGCCGTCGTCTTTGCGCCCGGCGTCACCTTGGATGACGCCTTGGGCCGGGTGATGGCCGCGGGGGGCCTGCCGCTGCGGGCGGGACGCTTCGGAAACGTGCTGGTCGCCCGCTCGGACCGGGACGATTTTGCCGACAACCTCCAAAAACAAGGCGCCTGGCTGTTGCTCGATCCGATTTTGGCGGGCTGCGGCGACGGGCGCCCATCAGCGGGATCATCGAAAGGCGCTCCATGAACACTCTCGACCAGTTGCGCGTGACCGCCGAGCGCGCCCTTGTGCTGTATGTCTGGGCGTATCTTCCCATTCTGGCCGTCTTCGCCGTGGTGATGGGGCGGGGGTGGACGATTCCCCTGCTGGCCCTGGCCGTGGCGGGCATCGCCACCGCGGCCCGGCTGAGCGGCGACGGTTCCCTGCGCCGCAGCGTCGCGGCGGTGGCGCTGATGCTGCAAACCGCCCTGGTGGTGGCGTGCGGGCAGGGCCAGCCATGGCAGACGGACCTGCATTTCCTGTTCTTCGCCAACCTCGCCATGCTGATCGCCGTGATGGACGGGGCCGTTCTGGTGCTGGCCACCGTCACCATCGCCGTCCATCATCTGGCGCTGTTCTACGCGCTGCCCTATGCCCTGCTGCCCGAGGGGTCGAGCCTGTTCCGCGTGCTGTTCCATGCCGTGGCCGTGATCCTGGAGGTGGCCGCCCTGATCGTCGTGGTCGTGAAGGGGCGGGCGCTGCTGACCGCCCAGGAAGAGGCGCTGGCCGCCGCCGACGAGGCCCGCCGCCGGGCGGAAACCCTGTCGCACGAGCAGAAGGCCATGGAATCCCGTGCCGCCGACGAGCGCCGCCACGCCCTGGCGGATGCCGCCGCCAAGCTTCAGACGGTGATCGGCCAGACCGCCGGGCAGATCCTGGCGGCGTCGGATGCGCTGAGCGGCGATTCCCACGCGGTGGGCGTCAACATCGGCAACACCCGCACCCAACTGACGCGGGCGCTGGGATCGCTGGACGCGGCCATGGGCCGGGTGAAGGACATGACCGCCGCCGCCGACCAGCTTGCCGGCTCCACCGGGGTGATCCGGCAGCAGCTCGACCGGGCCACCGGCATCGTCGCCGACGCCAGCCGGCAGGCCGACGACACCCGCGCCATCGTCGCATCGCTGGAAAGCACGGCGTCGCAGATCGAGGACGTCACCCGCCTGATCGGCGACATCGCGTCGCAAACCAACCTGCTGGCGCTCAACGCCACCATCGAGGCCGCCCGCGCGGGCGAGGCCGGCAAGGGCTTCGCCGTCGTGGCCAGCGAGGTGAAGGCGCTGGCCAACCAGACGTCCCGCGCGACGGAGGACATCGCGCATCAGGTGTCGGACATGCAGGAAACCTCCCGCCGCACCGCGCATGCCATCAGCAGCATCGTCACCGCCATCGGCAGCATGAACGAGGTGACCGCCGGTATCGCCGGGGCGGTGAACGAACAGGCCGCCGCCGCCCAGGACATCATCGGCAAGATCCAGGACACCGCCCGCGAGGCGCGGGGGCTGAGCGACACGGTGGCCGGCGTGTGTACCGTCGCCGACGGGTCCGGCACGGCGATGGAGGCGATGGAGCGCCGGCTGGGGGCCGTGTGCGACAGCGCCGCCCAACTGCGCAGCGAGGTGGAAACCCTGGCCGTGGCCATCCGCACGGCGTGAGACGGAAGGCGGGGCGCGTTTAAACGGGTTTAAACGCGCCGTTCCCTCAGATGCGCCGCGCCCGTTCCGCCGCCGCCGCGCCGAAGCGGCGCAGCAGGGCGGTGGACAGCGGGTTTTCCCAATAGTGCCATTCCGGGTGCCACTGCACCGCCACGGCAAAGGCCGGGGCATCGGTCACCCGCACCGCCTCCACCAGCCCGTCGGGGGCGTGGGCTTCGGCGGTCAGCACCGGGGCCAGACGGTTGACCCCCTGGCCGTGGAGGGAATTGACCATCACCCGCGTGGTGCCGGCCAGTTCGGCCAGCAGCCCGCCGGGCACCAGATCCACCGGGTGGGAGGGGCCGTACTGCACCGCCACCGGGGCCGAGGAATCCTCGCGGTGGTCGTTCAGGCCGGGCACCTCGTGCACCTTGGGGTGCAGGGTGCCGCCCAGCGCCACGTTCAGCTCCTGAAACCCGCGGCAGATGCCCAGCACCGGCACCCCCCGTTCCACCGCCATGCGGATCAGCGGCAGGGTGGTGGCGTCGCGGTCGGGGTCGTGGTGGCTGGGATCGTCGCTGGGCGGGCCGTCGTAATGGGACGGGTGGACGTTCGACGGGCTGCCGGTGATCAGCAGCCCGTCCAGCCGGTCCAGCAAATGGGACAGGTCCAGGGCAACGCCCAGCGCCGGAATCAGCACCGGCGTTCCCCCGGCCCCGTCCCCGGCGGCGCGGACGTACTTGTCGCCGGCCACATGGAAGGGGTGATGCTCCATCATCCGGGCGCAGGCGGTGACACCGATCAAGGGCTTCATGGCGGGCGGACCTTTCTTGTCAGCGATGCGGCCAGTATGCCCGGATACGCCGTTGCTGGCGAACGGGTCTTGGCCGCAGCCCCGGCGTGCGCCGGGGGCGGCTTGACAGCGGGGCCGGGGGGTATCAGGCGGTCAGCTTCAGCCCGGCGATGCCGGTGACGATCAGCGCCAGCCACAGCAGGCGCAACGCATCGGCCGATTCCCCGTACAGCAGGATGCCGGCCAGCACCGTGCCCACGGTGCCGATGCCGGTCCACACCGCGTACGCCGTGCCCATGGGCAGCGACCGCACCGCCAGCCCCAGCAGCACGACGCTGACGATCATCGCCCCCGCGGTGACGGCGGTGGGCATCAGGCGGGTGAATCCGTCGGTGTGTTTCAGACCCACCGCCCAGACGATTTCGGCCAGGCCGGCGAGGAACAGCAGCACCCATGCCATGAGCAGGGTCTCCCTTGTATCGGCAGGGTCGTCCCTGGTGATCCCGTGGCGTTGGCGGGGCCGTCCCCGCCGGGTTGGCCCTATCACATAAGGCGCGCGGCGCCACCGTCAAGGGGGTGGCTGATCCTGCGCGCCGCGGTCCGTGCCGCCGCTGGTGCCGGCATCGGGGGGCGGGGTGCCGTCCTTCAGCCCGCTGTCGCCGCTGCCGGCGTCGGGAATGCGGCCGGTGGTGCCGTCCCGCTTGGTTTCCACCGCGTTGCGCTGCTTGTCGGTGCGCCGCTCGCCCAGGGTGGGGTCGATCTGCTGGGCGCCGCCCAGCCAGGATTCCCCCTGGATCGGCGGGGTTTCCGACAGGGTGGGCGGTTCGTCCGCGGCGGCGGCGGCACCCGCCAGCAGGATGGTGAGGGCGGGGAGGCCGAGAAGGCGGGCTGTTCGGGTCATGATGCGCCCTTTTCCGTGGATCATTGGGGGTGAGAACAACAGCGCGGCCGGCTTGACGGTTCCCACCCCCCGGCGTCATCCCGTACCCTGGCGTTCCGGTGTGCAGGGAGGAGAAACCATCATGACAAGAACCGGCCTGAACAGAGCGGGGCGTGTGCTGGCGGCGGCATGGCTGGGGCTGGCGTTCAGCCTGCCCGCTCCCCTGGCGGCCCCCCTGGCGGCCCCCCTGGCGGCCCAGGATATGCCCGCCGTGCGTTACGACGCGGGCGATGCGGTGTTCACCCCCGTCCAGGCGGCCCGCGGCATGGTGGTCAGCGAGCACGCGCTGGCCTCCGCCGCCGGGGTGGACATCCTCAAGCAGGGGGGCAACGCCGTCGATGCGGCGGTGGCCGTCGGCTTTGCCCTGGCGGTGGTTCTGCCCCAGGCCGGCAATCTGGGCGGCGGCGGCTTCATGATGATCCACGAGGGCACCAGCGGACGGTCCACCGCCCTGGATTTCCGCGAGACCGCCCCGGCGGGCGCCACCCGCGGCATGTACCTGAACGACAAGGGGGAGGTGGTGCCGGGCCGCTCCCTCTTCACCGCCCTGGCGGTGGGGGTGCCGGGATCGGTGGCCGGGCTGCTGCTGGCGCTGGAGCGTTACGGCTCCCTGCCGCGGTCCACGGTGATGGCCCCGGCCATAGCTCTTGCCGAACAGGGCTTCGCCGTCAGCCCGGCCTTCGCCGCCGTCCTGGAATCCCAGCGCGAGCACCTGGGGCGGTGGGAGGCGACGCGCGCCATCTTCCTGCCCGGCGGCCAGCCGCTGAAGGCCGGCGACCGGCTGGTGCAGGCGGACCTTGCCCGCTCGCTCCGGCTGATCGCGGAACAGGGGGCCGACGCCTTCTACCGCGGCGACATCGCGGCCAGGATCGCCGCGTCCATGGAACGCCACGGCGGGCTGATCACCAGGGACGACCTTGCCGGTTACAAGGCGGTGGAGCGGGAGCCGGTGGCCGGCACCTACCGCGGGTTCCGCGTGCTGTCCATGCCGCCGCCCAGTTCCGGCGGCACGCACGTGGTGCAGATCCTCAACCTGCTGGAACGCTATCCCCTGGCCGAGTGGGGCAGCGACAGCGCCCGCACCGTCCATGTGATGGCCGAGGCGATGAAGCGCGCCTACGCCGACCGGGCGGAATATCTGGGCGACCCCGACTTCACCCCCGTCCCGGTGCGCGGCCTCACGTCCCGTGCCTATGCCGACGCGCTGGCCAAGGGCATCGACATCGACCACGCCACCCCGGCGGCCGGCATCCGCGCCGGGCGGCCGCAGCCCTATGAAAGCGACCAGACCACCCATTTCTCGGTGGCCGACAGCCACGGCACGGTGGTCAGCACCACCTATACCCTGAACCTCCTGTTCGGCAACGGCATGGTGGCGGAGGGCACGGGCATCCTGCTGAACAACGAGATGGACGATTTCGCCGCCAAACCCGGCGTGCCAAACGCCTTCGGCCTGATCGGCGGGGACGCCAACGCCGTGGCTCCGGCCAAGCGCCCGCTCAGCTCCATGTCCCCCACCATCGTGCTGAAGGACGGCAAGCCCTGGCTGGTCACCGGCAGCCCCGGCGGCAGCCGCATCATCACCACCGTGGTCCAGACCATCGTCGATCACATCGATTTCGCCATGAACCCCGCCGAATCCGCGGCCTCCCCCCGGATGCATCACCAATGGGTGCCCGACGAGTTGCGGGTGGAGCGGGGCTTCAGCCCCGACACCCTGCGCCGGCTGCGGGAGATGGGGCAGACGGTGGCGGTGAAGCCGGCCATGGGGCGGACGGAAACCATCCAGATCCAGGGCGGCCTGTTTCTGGGCGCCGCCGACCCGCGCAACCCCGACGGGGCGGCGCTGGGGTTCTGATTCGCGCTTTCGTGAAGCAACGGTGTTGCCGAAACGCAGCCATCGGCGCAGCACCGGTGCGGGATGGGGTGGAATGGGGGTATAGTCCGCTCCACCTTTTGTCCCGCTCCTTTCTTTCCGCCCGCCAAGCCAAGGTCCGCCGCCGATGCCGCCGTCCCACAGCGAAACGCCCCTTCACGCCCAGATCCCCAACAAGGCGGCGATCATCTCGTCGGAGGCGCTGGCCCGCGAGCTTGTGGCGCTGGTGGATGTCCACGGCAATGGCGACGGGCTGCGCGCGCCGGCGCTCGCCGTCTTCCGCGCCGCCCTGGCCCGCGGGCGGCAGGAGGTGCAGCGCCGCTTCGACGAGCACGGCAGCGGCGAAGCCTGCGTGCGGGAAAACTGCTATCTGGCCGACCGGCTGATCCGCACCCTGGCGGCCTTCACCCTGGCCCACGTCTTCCCCTCCGCCAACCCCACCATGGGGGAGCAGTTCGACATCGCCGCCACCGGCGGCTACGGCCGCGGCGAGCTGGCGCCGTTCTCGGACATCGACCTGTTGTTCCTGCTGCCCTACAAGCGCACGGCGCGCGTGGAGCAGGTGGTCGAATACATGCTCTACATGCTGTGGGATCTGGGGCTGAAGGTCGGCCACGCGGTGCGCAGCGTCGATGACTGCATCCGCCAGTCCAAGGCCGACATCACCATCCGCACCGCGGTGTTGGAGGCGCGCTACCTCTGGGGGCCGCACAAGCTGTTCATCGACCTGAAGAAGCGGTTCCAGAAGGACGTGGTGGCCGGCAGCGGCACCGAATTCGTCGAGGCCAAGCTGGCCGAACGCGACAACCGCCACCAGAAGCTGGGCGACAGCCGCTATGTGCTGGAACCCAACCTCAAGGACGGCAAGGGCGGCCTGCGCGATCTGCAGACGCTGTTCTGGATCGCCAAGTACCTGTACCGCGTCGATGACGTGTCGGAGCTGGTGGAAAAGCGCGTGCTGCTGCCGGAAGAGGCGCAGCGCTTCGCCAAGGCGCAGAACTTCCTGTGGACCGCGCGCTGCCACATCCACTACCTGACCGGCCGCATGGAGGACCGCCTGACCTTCGACGTGCAGGCGGAGATCGGGCGGCGCATGGGCTACACCGAACACGCCGGGACCAAGGGCGTGGAACGCTTCATGAAGCACTATTTCCTGACGGCCAAGGACGTGGGCGACCTGACCCGCATCTTCTGCGCCGCGCTGGAGGCGGAATCGAAGCGCCCGCCCAAATTCAACATCATGCGCCTGGCCAGCCTGGCCCGCCGCCGCGACATCGAAGGCTTCATCCTCGACGGCGAACGGCTGAACGTGCGCCACGACCGTCAGTTTCGCGAACAGCCGCTGGACATGATCCGCCTGTTCCACGTGGCCCAGGACAACGACCTCGACATCCACCCCAACGCGCTGCGGGCCATCACCCGCTCGCTGAGCGCCATCGGCCCGAAGCTGCGCAACGATCCCGAGGCCAACCGCCTGTTCCTGGAGATCATGACCGGGAGGAAGGACCCGGAAATCACCCTGCGCCGCATGAACGAGGCCGGGGTTCTGGGCCGTTTCCTGCCCGATTTCGGGCGGGTGGTGGCGCAGATGCAGTACGACATGTACCACGTCTACACCGTGGACGAGCACACGCTGTTCGCGCTGGGCATCCTGCACAAGATCGAAACCGGCGCGCTGAAGGACGAGCTGCCCCTGTCGTCGGAGGTGATCCACAAGCTGGTGTCGCGCCGGGCGCTCTATGTGGCGGTGCTGTTGCACGACGTCGCCAAGGGCCGCGGCGGCGACCATTCGGTGCTGGGCGCGCGGGTGGCGGAAAAGCTGTGCCCGCGCCTGGGCCTGAGTGCCGAAGAGACGGAAACCGTGGCGTGGCTGGTGCGCTGGCATCTGGCCATGACCTACACCGCCTTCAAGCGCGACCTGGAAGACGACAAGACGGTGCGCGATTTCGTGGAGATCGTGCAGTCGCCCGAACGGCTGCGGCTGCTGCTGGTGCTGACGGTGGCCGACATCCGCGCCGTGGGGCCGGGCCGCTGGAACAATTGGAAGGCCACGCTGCTGCGCGAACTCTACAACCGCGCCGAAGAGGTGATGGCCGGCGGCCTGTCGGTCGAGGGGCGCGAGCGCCGCATCACCATCGCCCAAGGTCTGCTGCGCGACCTGCTGGCCGCCGATTTCAGGCCGGAGGAGATCGACCACCACCTGACGCTGGGCTACCCCGCCTATTGGCTGAGCTTCGACGCGGAAACCCTGGCCCACAACGCCCGCGTGGTGCGCGATGCCGAACGCGACGGACGCCCGCTGACGGTGGAAACCCGCGTGGACCGCGCGCGCGCGATCACCGAGGTGACCATTTACACCACCGACCACCACGGCCTGTTCTCCCGCCTGTCGGGGGCGCTGGCGGCGTCGGGGGCGGACATCGTGGACGCCAAGATCTTCACCATGACCAACGGCATGGCGCTCGACGTGTTCTCGGTGCAAGACGCGGTGAACGGCGGCGCGTTCGAGGGCGGGGACAAGCTGGCCCGGCTGTCGGTGACCATCGAACGGGTGCTGGGCGGCGATCTGAAGCCGCTGCGCGAACTGGCCAACCGGCGCACGACGCTGAACACCCGCACCCGCGTGTTCCACGTGGCCCCGCGCGTTCTGGTGGACAACAACGCCTCCACCACCCACACGGTGATCGAGGTCAACGGGCGCGACCGCCCCGGGCTGCTGCACAGCCTGACCCGTGCGGTGACCAACCTGTCGCTGCAGATCTCCTCGGCCAAGATCGCCACGTACGGGGAAAAGGCGGTGGACGTGTTCTATGTGAAGGACGTGTTCGGGCTGAAGGTGACCCACGACGCCAAGCTGGCGCAGATCCGCGAACGGCTGCTCCACGCGCTGGCCGACCCCGCCGGCGATCCCATCGCCGCCATCCCCGCCGTCCAGCGGCCCAAGCCGGTGAAGGTGGCGGACGGGGAGTGAGAGGGGTTACGGTCGGGGGTGGGGTGGCCCGTCCCCGGCGTCGGCAAAGTTCGTAATCACGACATCGCCTTTGGGGAAATGCGCCACCACGCGCAATTCCCCGCCCATGGCCTGAATGAAGCGGCGCAGGTTGCTGACGTACATGTCGGTGCGCTTCTCCATCTTCGCGATGGCCGATTGATCCACGTTGAGCGTTTCGCCCAAGCTGGCCTGGGTCCGCCGGCGGGCTTCCCGCCGTTCGCCGAGCGCCATTTCCTGGCGCAAGGCATCGGTCTTTGCGGCGATCCGCGCCTGCCGCTCCGGCGTCATGCCGTCGCGCAATGCGGAAAAGCCGTGGCGTCCGCTCATGGAATCAGCCGTCGGTGTGTTCAGCCGGTACCGTCATGGAAAAATGAGGATATGCCGCCGATAACATATCCTCAATCTCTTCCTCTGGGAGCAAAGTCTCCCTACGCTGCGCGGATGCCGGCGAGGAAGCGGTTGACCTCCTGGCGCAGGTTGTCGGACTGGCGGGCCAGCTCCTGGGCCGAATCCAGCACCTGATGGGCCGCCGTGCCGGTCAGTTCGGCGGACTGGTTCACCTGCACGATGTCGCTGGTCACCGTTTCCGTGCCGCGGGTGGCCTGAAGCACGTTCTGGGCGATTTCGCCGGTGGCCGCACCCTGTTCCTCCACCGCCTGGGCGATGGCGGCGGACACCGCGTCGATGCGCACGATGATGCCGGCGACGTTCTTGATCTCCTGCACCGCCTCGCCGGTGATCGCCTGGATGGTGGTCACCTGGGCGGCGATGTCGCCGGTGGCCTTGGCGGTCTGGTTGGCAAGCTGCTTCACCTCGCTCGCCACCACGGCGAACCCCTTGCCGGCGGCCCCGGCGCGCGCGGCTTCGATGGTGGCGTTCAGCGCCAGCAGGTTGGTCTGGGCGGCGATGGCGTTGATGAGTTCCACCACCGTGCCGATGTGCTCCACCGCCGAGGCCAGCCCCTCCACCTTGGTGTTGGCGCGGCCGGCGACGGTCACCGCCTCGCGGGCGATCTGCGACGACTGGCTCACCTGCTGGCCGATGCCGCTGATGGACCCCGAGAGCTGCTTGGTGGCCGAGGCCACGGTCTGCACGCTGGCGAAGGTCTGTTCGGTCGCCGCCACCACGTCGGTGGCCAGATGGCTGGTCTGGCCGGCGGCCTGGGTCATCTTCTGGGCGCGGTCCTCGATCCCCTCCGCCTCGGTCACCACGGCACGGATCACGCCGCCGACGGTCTGCTCGAAGCTGTCGGCCAGCCGGGTCATGGCCCGGCGCTTGTCCTCCTCCGCCCGCTGGGCCAGTTCGGTCTGCTGGGCTTCCAGCCGGATCTTGGCCTCGGCGTTGGTCTTGAACACCGCCACGGCGCGGGCCATGGCGCCGATCTGGTCGTGGCGCTCGGTCATCACCACCGCCGTGTTCAGGTCGTTGGCGGCCAGCCGGGCCATCAGCGACGACAGGGTGCGGATCTGGGCGTTGATCGACCGGCTGACCCCCACGGCCAGCCCGATGCCCAGAATCACCGCCAGCCCCGACACCCACAGGTTGGTGTCACGGGTGTTGCGCACCGACGCCGCCATGGCCGACAGCGATCCGGTCAGCCCGTGCCCGGCGTCGGCGTCCAGGGCTTCGCCGGCGGTTCCCACACGGGCCGCCAGGGCGGTGACGTCGGCCAGGGCGGCGTCGGTGCCGTCGGTGCTCTGCGTGGCGGTGCGCAGGGCGTTTTCATAGACGGTCAGGGCGGCGTCGAACGCCTTGCCCAGCCGCTGGACCCGCGGCAGCGCCTGACCCGCGGCCAGCAGGTCGGCGGTCAGCCGGCGCGAGGCCGCCACCTCGTTCAGCGCGGTGCCGCTGTCGGCGGGGTTGCGGGACGACAGATAGCGCAGCGCCGCCGTGGCCCCGGTGCGCTGGGAATCGCCCAGACGCAGGGTGATGGACAGCAAGGCGGCGTTGTTGTCGCGCACGAACAGGGATTGCAGCGCCGAATGGACCGTCTGAAGCTCGGTCGCCGCCTTGTGCAGTTCGGCGGTGGCGGCGCGGCGGCGGCCCACGCTGTCGATCACCGCGGCCCCGGCGGCGGAAAAGCGGGCGTGGTTCTGGCGGAGATCCGCGGCCCCTTGGGCCAGCCGGGTACCCTGGGTGGTGCGGTCCAGCCGGTCCACCGCATCCCCCAGCGCCTTGGCCGCGGTTTCGGCGGTCTTCTGGGTGGTTTCGGTCTCGAACAGGGCATAGGTGACGATGGCCTGTTCCAGTCCCTTGAACGCCGCCACCGTGTCCTGCACGGCGGCCACGGCGTCGGTGTCGGTTTTGACCGTTTCGACGGTCGCTTCGACGGTGGCCACGCCGCGCAAGGTCGAGACGTTCAGCACCACGATCAGCCCGACGGTGGCGAAGGCGCTGAGCAGGATGCGCGTGCGGATGGACAGGGCGCCGACGCCCCAGGGCCGGGGATGGCTGGTTTCCATGGCGTATCTCCTTCCGGCCCTGCCCGTGGGGCGGGCGGGGCCGTGCCGGACGGGAGCCGCGGGCGGCGGCCCCCAGGCTTTCCTGACGTTATTGGGCCTGACGTTATTGGGCCGAGCGGATCTGACGGACGAGATCGGCGCCGAACTTGGCCTCCAGCGCCGGCATGGCGGGTTCGACCGCCTTGGCGAAGGCGGCGCGGTCCACGGTGCGGACCACCTGCATCCCGGCCTTTTCCAACTGGGCGACACCCTTGGCCTCGGCCTCGGCGGCATAGGTGCGGGACGCGGCGGCGGCGGCCTTGGCCGCGGCGGTGAAGGCGGTCTTGTCCGTGTCGGACAGCTCGGCCCACAGGTCGGGCGACACCACCACCACCGCCGGATCGTACACATGGGCGGTCAGGGTCAGATGCTTTTGCACCTGATCGAATTTCGACGCGATGATGGTGGCGATGGGGTTTTCCTGTCCGTCGAACTGGCCCGCCTTCAGCGCGTCGTAAAGCTGGGGGAAGGGCAACGGGCTGGCGTCGGCGTTCAGCGCCTTGAACCCGGCCATGATGACCTCCGACTGGGGCGTGCGCAGCTTCAACCCCTGCACGTCGGCGGGGGTGGTGACCGGGCGCTTGGCGTTGGTCAGATGGCGCATGCCGTTTTCGCCCCACGCCAGGGCCACGATGTCCTTGGCGGCGAACTTGGTCAGCAGATCCTGGCCGATGGGGCCGTCGAGCACCGCATAGGCGTGCGCGGTGTCGCGGAACAGGAAGGGGATGTTGATGACGCCGGCTTCGGGAACGAAGTTGGGCAGGGGCGCCCCGGTGATGAAGGCCAGATCGACCGCACCGATCTGGATGCCCTTGATCATCTCCACCTCGCCGCCGAGGGTGGAGTTGGGGAACTGGTCGATCTTGTACCGGCCCGGCGCCTGTTTTTCCAGGGCGGCGGCAAAGGCTGCGGCTCCGGCGCCAAGCTGGGAATCCGGGGCCAGGATATAGCCGAACTTCAAGGGACGGGCGTCCTGGGCCTGGGCGGGGGCGGAAACAGCCGCGTGCAGGCAGACGGCGGCAACGGCGGCGGCGAGCAGATGTCTGATTTTCATGATATCCCCATGCCGCACAATCGGAGCGGCCGAAATTCAGGAGCGGGAGAGCGGTAAAATTGATCCTTGTGGCTTTTGCCGCCAACGCGTCCTGATTTTTGAATTCTGCTTTTCCTCACAGTCAAAATCGTAAGATGGAAAAATTAATGAAACCTATACGCATGACGATGCGCAATAAATTTTCTTGGTTTACTGATGGTAACAAACAATGTGGCTGCGAATATTTATTTAATGCGTTTGTGTTTTTGTGCCGTTCATAAAAAATAATATTTGCAGCACACGACAACAAAAAAACGGCGGCGCTGTGGGGAAGGGGGCCAACGCAGGGAGGCCAAAACGAAAAAGGCAGGAAACCGTGAACCGGTCCTGCCATCAATCGAGCATCGGGAAAATTGGTGGAGCCGAGGAGGATCGAACTCCCGACCTACGCATTGCGAACGCGTCGCTCTCCCAGCTGAGCTACGGCCCCACACACACCGTCGTTCCGGCGTGGGCCGGGATATAGGGGATGGGGCGCCCCTCTGTCAACATCTTTTTATCCGATGGTTGCCAAAGGCCGCCGGCCTTTGGTGGGGGTATGGGGGCAACGCCCCTATTGTATAACCGCCGCCCCTTGCCCACCTCGACCCAAGCGTTTAGGGTGCCCGCGCAACGCGGCCACGTTCTCGGAAAACCAGGGGGGAACCGACCACCATGATAGCGCTGTATCTGCTGATCGACACGGTGCTGGGGATTTTCGTATGGCTGCTCATCGCCTCGGCGGTGCTGAGCTGGCTGGTCGCGTTCAACGTGGTCAACACCCGCAACCGGGCGGTCTATGCCATCGGCGATTTCCTGTACCGGGTGACGGAGCCGGCGATCGCCCCCATCCGCCGGGTGATGCCCAACATGGGCGGCATCGACCTGTCGCCGATGGTTCTGATCCTGCTGATCTTCTTCGTCCGCAACCTGCTGGCCGAATACTGGCCGCGCGGGTTCTGATCCGGTGGCCGGGCCGTTCGAGGCGGTGGCCGACGGGGTACGGGTGCATCTGCGGGTGACGCCCAAGGCGTCGCGCAACGCCATCGCCGGTCTGGCCGACACCGCCGGCGGCGGGCGGGTGCTGAAGGTGTCGGTAACCGCGGTGCCCGAGGACGGCAAGGCCAACGAGGCCGTGGTCAAGCTGTTGTCCAAGGCGTGGCGGGTGCCCAAGAGCGGCATCCGCGTGGTGGCGGGTGCCACCGACCGGAACAAGATTGTGCATGTGGCGGGCGACCCGGCGGAACTGCTTTCCCGGCTCGCCGTGCCGGACTGAACCCGACGGGGCAGGGGCCAACAGGATAGGGAGTGTCGAGGGTATGAGCGCACGGATCATCGACGGCAAGGCGTTCGCCCAGGGGCTGCGGTCCCGCGTGGCCCAGGGCGTGGCGGATCTCAAGGCCAGCCACGGCGTCACCCCCGGTCTGGCGGTGGTGCTGGTGGGCGAAGACCCGGCCAGCCAGGTCTATGTCCGTTCCAAGGAACGGGCGCTGGTGGAGCTGGGGATGGCGTCCTTCGACCACCACCACCCGGCCTCGATGACGGAAGCGGAGCTGCTGACCCTCATCGCCGCGCTCAACGCCGATCCCACCGTCCACGGCATTCTGGTGCAGTTGCCGCTGCCGGCCCACATCGACACGCAAAAGGTTCTGGGCGCCATCGACCCGGGCAAGGACGCCGACGGCTTCCACGTGGTCAACGCCGGGCGGCTGGCGGCGGGGCTGCCGGGGGCCACCGTGCCCTGCACCCCGCTGGGCAGCCTGCTGCTGATCCGCGACGTGCTGGGCCGTGACCTCAAGGGGCAGCGGGCGCTGGTGGTCGGGCGGTCGAACATCGTCGGCAAGCCCATGGCGCACCTGCTGCTGGCCGCCGACTGCACGGTGACCATCGCCCATTCGCGCACCCGCGATCTGGCGGACGAATGCCGGCGCGCCGACATCCTGGTCGCCGCCGTGGGCCGGCCCGAGATGATCCGCGGCGACTGGGTGAAACCCGGTGCGGTGGTGATCGACGTGGGCATCAACCGCGTGCCCGCCACCGAGCCGGGCAAGACCAAGCTGGTGGGCGACGTCGCCTATGACGAGGCGGTCACGGTGGCCGGGGCCATCACCCCGGTTCCGGGTGGGGTGGGGCCGATGACCATCGCGTGCCTGATGCTGAACACGCTGACGCTGGCCTGCCGCGCCGTGGGCGCGCCGGAGCCGGCCGAGGCCACCGCGTGATTACGGTCCACGCCCGCGTCGGCGGGCGGGTGATCGAACAGCCGCTGGCCTGTGGCGAACCGTTGCCCGAGGGCACGGTGTGGATCGACCTGCTGCGTCCCGACGAAGCGGAGCGGCGCCACATCGGCGCCGTCACCGGCTGCGACCTGCCCACCCGCGAGGAGATGAAGGAGATCGAGGCGTCGAGCCAGCTTTATGTGGAAAACGACGCCATCTATCTGACCACCCCGGTCATCGCCCGGGCCGACACCCCCAGCCCGGTGCAGGCGGAACTGACCTTCGTCCTGACCCAGCGCTACATGATCACCGTGCGCTTCACCGAACCGCGCTCGGTCGCCACCTTCGCCGTGCGCACGGGCCGGCAGCCGGAGCTGCTGGCCAGCGCCGAGGATGCGCTGCTGGGCATTCTGGACGCGGTGGTGGACCGGGTGGCCGACGTGCTGGAACTGATCGGCGCGCGCATCGACAACCTGTCCAGCCGCGTCTTCACCGATTCCCTGGACCGGGGGCCGGGCAGCAGCAAGAAGCCCGACGAGCTTCAGGATGTGCTGCGCGGCATCGGGCGGGCCGGCGACCTGACGCACAAGGTGCGCGACTGTCTGGCCGGTCTGGACCGGCTGGTGGCCTTCCTCACCTCGGTCACCGCCGGGCGGCTGAGCAAGGAGCAGAAGGCGGTGCTGAAGATCCTGTCCCGCGACTTGCGCTCCCTGAACGAGCAGTCGGGGTTCCTCAGCCAGGAAACCAGCTTTTTGCTGGATGCCACGCTGGGCCTCATCAACATCGAACAGAACGCCATCATCAAGATCTTCTCGGTGGTGGCGGTGGCGCTGATGCCGCCGACGCTGATCGCCTCGGCCTATGGCATGAACTTCGAGTTCATGCCGGAACTGCACTGGGAATGGGGCTATCCCATGGCCATCGTGCTGATGGTGCTGTCGGCGGTTCTGCCGCTCTGGTACTTCCGCCGCCGGGGCTGGCTGTAGGGTTTTCACGACGTGAGGGGATGATCCATGCGGCGCCTGTCCGATCAGCGGCTTGACGATTTGCTGGGGCAGGACGCCCCCCATGGCGACCTGACCACCGCGGCGCTGGGCATCGGCGCTGAGCCGGGGCGCATGAGCTTCGCCGCCCGCGCCCCCATGGTGCTGGCCTGCACCGAAGAGGCGGCCCGCATGATCGAGCTGGCCGGCGGGGTGGTGGACCGGGTGGAGCCCAGCGGCACGCGGGCCGGGGCGGGACAGGTGTTCCTGACCGCCCGCGGCCCGGCGCAGGCGCTGCACCATGCGTGGAAGGTGGGGCAGACGCTGGTGGAGCACGCCGCCGGCATCGCCACCCGGGCGCGGGCCATCGTGGACGCCGCCGCCGGGGTGCCGGTGGCCTGCACCCGCAAGAACGCCCCCGGCACCAAGGACATCGCCGTGCGGGCGGTGGCCGCCGGCGGGGCGGTGATGCACCGGCTGGGGCTGTCGGAAACCGTGCTGGTGTTCCCCGAGCACCGCGCCTTTCTGTCCGGCGACCCGGCGGCGTGGATGGCGGAGCTGAAACGCCGGCTGCCGGAAAAGACGGTGGTGGTGGAGGTGGCGTCGGTGGACGACGCCGTGACCTTCGCCCGCGCCGGGGCCGGGGTGCTGCAGCTTGAGAAATTCACGCCCGAGCAGGTGCGCGCGGTGGCCGCGGCGCTGGCCGGGCTGGCCGGGAAGCCGGTCATCGCCGCCGCCGGGGGCGTTACCGAAGACAACGCCGCCGCCTATGCCGCCGCCGGGGCCGGGGTGCTGGTGACCTCCGCCCCCTTCTTCGCCCGGCCCATGGATGTGAAGGTGGTGCTGGAGCGGGCGTGAGGCCGGCTTCGGGCCGGAAACGCCGCTGGCCCGTTGCGGGCCGGGCCACGGCACCGCTCCCCTCTTTCCCAAAGCACAGTATTCCTGCCAATAAATAGGTTACATATGAGTGAAGAGGCGCGCCCTTCGCTCTCTATGGAAATAAATTGACACTATATTTTTATGAAAGCTATGATCATTACTGCAAAGGGAAATGCCTGATAAATATCGGAAAGGAATATATTTATGACCGGTAATGTGGATGTCGCTCTGCCGAACGCGACGGATGTTCATGTGGCCTCCGAAGACGGCCTTGTTCTTGTGTCGGGTGCGACCGCGGTCGTCATCACCGTCAATATCGGTGCGGTCACGGTAAAGGTCAACGTGGACCGGGACCGCCCGGCCTTCGTGGAAGGCGCCCATTACAGGATCGGCGGCCAATTGAGCGGCAAGGGGGAATTCGCCGTGCCGAAGGGGGCTTTCAAAGGCTATGGCATGGGCCCCGAGGATCACGTGGCCATCTTCATCGGCCAGATCGGCGCTCCGCAGTAAGGGCGGGTCCGTTTCATCCTGGCGCGGGGGCGCCCTGTGGCTGCCGCCATGGGGCGTTTCGCCGTTTCCTTGCAACCGGTCCTGTATCCGGCTCGGAAGCCAGGCCATCCCAAATATTATATGCTTTCACATGTATGTATTCGCGGTATTATTATCGTCTGGCAAAATAGAATTTAAATAAAATTCCATACTCTGTTGATGGCTTCTTTCTCCGATGATACCGTTTGATTTGGAAAAGTAACTTTCTTCACACCGTCCGGGATCGCGTCATGGATTATGCTCAGAAGAAACCCGCCGCGGCAGCAACTACGCCGGCCACCGTGGATCACACGGGCGTGGCGGTGCCGCTGGCGGGGGCATCTGCGCATCTGGTCCAGATGGCCGAGGATCTGAACGCCAGCCCCGCGGTGGCGCGGCTGGAGACGTTGCAGCGGGCAGCGTCGGCGGACAGCGGCCTGCCGGCCCATGTGAAGGCGGGGGTGGAGGCGCTGTCGGGCCTGTCCCTGGAGGGGGTGCGGGTGCACCGGAACTCCCCCCGCCCGGCCCAGTTTCAGGCGCACGCCATGACCGAGGGGACCGATATCCATGTGGCGCCGGGGCAAGAGCGCCACGTGCCGCACGAGGCGTGGCATGTGGTGCAGCAGATGCAAGGCCGTGTCAGGCCGACGGCGCAGTTGCGCCCGGCAAGCGGCACGGCGGCCATCCCCGTCAACAGCGACCCCGCCCTGGAAGAGGAAGCGGACCGGATGGGCAGCCACGCCCTTTCCCTGAGCCGGGCTGGGGGGCTGGCGGCAGGGGTGTCCACCGCCACTGCCCGCACCGCGGGGGCATCCGCCCAGATGATGCCCGCCATCGTGCAGCGCATGGCGGTTCAGGTCGTTCTGGACGACAAGCAACAGCTGGTGAGCGCGTTGCACATTGTGGGACGCCCGCCGAAAGCCCACGGCAACAGCATGGGGGATCACCTGACCGCGTTCACCATACAGCAGCGCGGCCTGAGGCGGTCCGTTGAGAACCGTAATTTCTGGCAGGCTCTGGCGGGCCTGACCAACTGGATGCAGTTCCTGAAGAACCTGCCCGGCTACAATCTGATCGACTCGATGCCCGAGAAGAAGAGGGAGCAGACCAGGGCGGCCTTTGACGAGATGGATGAGCTTCGTGAGAAGCTCCCGTTCGAAGGGAAGGCCGGCTGGCAGCCGGATACAGGCGCGACTCCCTATCAATGGTCGGTGTTTCAAAAGCTCGTCACCGCTGCGCTCGAAGCCCTGGAGCGCCTGCCGCTTTCGACGATCAATGTGGCGGCGAAGAACGCCGCGGCGGCCGGCAAGGGCAAAGGCGAAGCCAAGACCGCCAATGACCTTGAAGGCTTTGAGAATTATGCCGCGTTACTGACGGGGGAGATGCCGCAGAACGAAAAGGACGTGGTGATTGGCACCATCAAGGGCGGATTCGATTCCCACGCCGCCATGATGGCCCTGTTCGAGCCCGATCAAGACTTGCTGGATAAGGTGGCCCCTGGCCTGAAAAAGAGTGACACGATCGAGCGTAATATTGACCGGATCCTGACCCATCACGTCATGTCAACGAGGATGGCGTTTCCGCATGTGATGGACGCCATCGGAGACAAATACCTGTATGACAGCATGGGTCATGATATCGTTGAGCAATCAAAAACTTACAGCGCTGATTTGATTAACGGTATTCAGAGTAAGAAGAGAAATTCCGTTCTGCGCGGTGAGGATATCGTCAAGCGGGCGATGTCCACCGGGAAGAAGCTCGAAGATATGAAGGAAAGCAATAACGATAGAGCTTCCTATGACGGTGAAAAGGAATTTTTCCTTGAGCAGGATAAATTGCTCACGTCCCTTCAGGAGATGAGGAGGGGACTGGGCTTGGATGATGTTCCCGTTCCTGCGCTGTCGTTTCCGCCATTCAGCGGGCTGGAAATGATGAGCAAAATGGTGACGGAAAAAAGGATACGGAAAGCCCCGAAGCAATATGAAGAAAAACCACACCAGGCGAGCAAGAAGCCGAAGCTGAATAAGAAATCCTCAAAGGTCAAGACCGCCAAGAAGGTGGAGTCGGAGGACAGCGATGACGGCTCCCTGATGGACAGCATGCTCCATGTTTCCTCGATCGGCTCGATTCTCCCCGGCCCCAACATCGAACTGAACCTTCATTCCGGCATGCACGGCATCACCATCATGGCCGGTGATGGCGATCAGGAAAGCAAGAAGAATGCGGATTCCGAAGGCCATGATGATGGTGAGCACGAGGACGTATCGGAAGAAAAGGAAACAAAGACCAACGGCGTCGTCATAAAGGAAACCATCAAGGGGATTTCCGTCCAGATTGATCTGGATGAGCACGGCGTCATCAGCAACGTCATCTTTGCGGGCCGCCCGCCATCGCCGCTCAGAACCGGGATGGGAGCCCACACGACGGCGTGGTTTGTTCTGCAGGATTGGGTGCGCCACGCGCTCAAAAACAAATCGTTGCCTCAAGCATGGGAAGCGACGGAAGAGCTGGTGGCTAAGGCGAAGATGCACCTTGAAAGCCTATCCAAGCATTTCGTCTTTTCCGAAGATATCGACCACCAAAGCGGCGCTGGAGGCATGGTGGTTGAAGAGAACAAATTCAAAAGCAACTCCAAGGTAAATTTGGAGTCTGCCAAGGAAAATATGGAAAACATACTTGATCTTGCGCGGAGCAGCACGAACCACTCGGTGATGCGCCTTCAGTCCATGATTGTGCATCTTCTCGTCTTTATGAACAATATCCCTGGAGCGACGCTGCCGGCGGTCAACACCAACAACCGGGGCGAACAGGATGCGCGCAGCATTCTTCTCAACATTGCGGACGGCACGGCACGCAAGGCCGCCAGAAAGGCCGCTTTCGATATAAACGGGTTGTCGAAGCTGGATGTCGTCAATGAAGAAACAGGGATGGAGACCTACGGGATGGACGAGGGCATCAACCCGTTGCTGCGCACCGAACTGCTGATAAAGACCTCGCGCGAGCAGGCCAAGAACAAGCTTTGGGATATCCATAAAACCATGGTCAGGGAGGCGTATCCGATCCCCCTGTTCTAGGTTGCGCGATGCACGGAGCTGTGATTGGGGAAGAGAGGTCTTCTCCGTGAGAGAGTTCAGTGGAGTGACGGGAAATAATATATCAGGCCCAGTGGGGAGGGGGGCTGCACCCCTGAAGCCCCGTCACGCCGGGGCTTCTCCCGTTTTCAGGGGGCATACCCCCGGCAGAACACCGTCACCGCCGAATCGACGATGGCGTCCATCTGTTCCTCGGTGGGGACCGGCTCCAGCCCGGTGACGATGCGCATGTGGCGGTGGGACCGCACCATGCCCAGGAACTGTTCCGCCGCCAGCTTGGGATCGCCCAGGCGCAGCTTGCCGCTGCGGTCCGCCTCGGCCATCAGGGCGGTCATGCCGTCCACCCAGCGGCTGGGGCCGGCGTTGTAGAACGCCTTGGCCAATTCGGGGAACCGGTGCGACTCGCCCACCGCCACGCGGTAGACGGCCAGCGCCCGCGGCGAGAACAGCAGGCGGATGAACAGCCGCCCCAGATGGCGCAGCGCGTCGGCGATGTCCATGCGGGCGAAGCCCTCGCACTCCAGATCACCCAGATGCCGGCGGCATTCGCAGTTGATCATCGCCGCGAACAGCTCTTCCTTGCTGCGGAAATACGCATACAGCGTGGCCTTGGACACGTTGGCCGTTCGCGCCACCGCGTCCATGCTGACCGCACCATAGCCGGTTTCCAGAAACAGCGTGCCCGCCGCTTCCAGAATCAGCGCGGGCTTCGACCCCGGCTCCGGCGGCCAGAACGGCAGCTTGGCCAGCGGATCGGTGTCGTCACCGGACGAGAGGGGGCAGGACTGCTTTTCCATCGGACCTGACTAAACCGTTCAGTTCAATCTTGACAAACCTTAGCGCATGGGTCACCTTCCCTGCAACACTGAACTGGACGGTTCAGTTTTCAGGGCCGGAATGCAGCCGGCGGCACGTAGGGTTACCGAAGGGGTTCTTACCATGGCACTCGCGGTGCGTAAGGTCATTTTGTCGGGTGTTGCGGCGGCGGCCTTGACGGGAGGAGCCTTTTTCGGCTGGTCGTGGTGGACTCATGGGCGCTTCATCGAAAGCACCGACAACGCCTATGTCCACAGCGACATCACCATCGTGGCGCCCAAGGTCGCCGGTTATGTGCGCGAGGTGCGGGTCACCGACAACCAGAAGATCGCCGTCGGCGACGTCCTGGTGGTGCTGGAGGACCGCGACTACCGCGCCCAGTTGGCCCAGGCCGACGCCGCCGTCGCCGCGCAGAAGGCGGCGCTGGAAAGCAACAGCCGCACGGCCGAGCTTCAGCGCTCCCTGATCGCCCAGGCCGACGCGGAACTGACCAGCGCCGATGCCGAACGCCAGCGCGCAGCATTGGAATTCCAGCGCGCCCATTCCCTGGCCGCCGACAAGTGGGGCACCCGCCAGCGGCTGGAGGAGGCGGAAGCCGCCCTGCACAAGGCCGACGCCGCGGTGCTGAAGGCCCGCGCCGCCCTGGCCGCCACCAAGGATCAGGCCGCCGTCATCAACGCATCCCGCAACGAGATCATGGCCCGTCTGCAGCAGGCCGAAGCCGCCCAGACCGCCGCCCGCAACGACCTGGACAACACGGTCCTGCGCGCCGCCGTGGACGGGGTGGTCGGCAACCGCGGCGTCCAGGTGGGGCAGTTCGCCCGCACCGGCCAGCAACTGCTGTCGCTGGTGCCGCTGCCCGACGTCTACATCGTCGCCAATTTCAAGGAAACCCAGCTGTCGCGGATGCGGCCGGGCCAGACGGTGACGCTGGAGGTGGACGCCTTTCCTCACCATTCCCTGACCGGGCGGGTGGAAAGCTTCTCGCCCGCGTCCGGCTCGCAGTTCTCGCTGCTGCCCCCGGAAAACGCCACCGGCAACTTCACCAAGATCGTGCAACGGGTGCCCGTGCGCATCGCCGTGCCGCGCGACAACCCGCTGTCGGGGCTGCTGCGCCCCGGCCTGTCGGTGGTGGCCGCGGTGGACACCCAGGGGGCGGAGGATACGCCGCACCCGCCGGGCGCCGTGTTCGGCGCGGTGGAGCCGCCGTCGATGGTGGCGGCGCGCTAAGCCCACCGCACCGGCCCCTTTCGGCGGCCTCTCTTCCCGCCTGCTTCGCTTTTCTTGAGGCTCGACCATGGCCGCCTCGCTTTCCCCGACCGCCGACGGTGCCCGCCCCCAGGCCCCGTCGGACGGCGCCGCCCCCGCTTTGCCCCCGGCCCCCCCGACGCTCCTGGCCGGGGACGACGCGGCGGGCGGCTCCCCTTCTTCCTCCCCCGCGCCGGCACCCGTCCATCACGGCGAACGGCAGGTGACGGGCCGCGACTGGGCCGGGTTCCTGGCGATGATCGTCGGCATGTTCATGGCCATCCTGGACATCCAGATCGTCGCCTCGTCGCTGTCGGAGATTCAGGCCGGGCTGTCGGCCAGCGCCGACGAGATCTCGTGGGTCCAGACCTCGTACCTGATCGCCGAGGTGGTGATGATCCCGCTGTCGGGGATGCTGTCGCGCATCCTGTCCACGCGGGTGCTGTTCACCGCCTCGGCCATCGGGTTCACGCTGATGAGCATCGCGTGCGCCTTTGCCGGGTCCATCGAGACGATGATCCTGTACCGGGCGCTGCAGGGCTTCATCGGCGGGGCGATGATCCCCACCGTGTTCGCCACCAGCTTCGCCCTGTTCCCCGGCCCGAAACAGGCGGGGGTGTCGGTGCTGATCGGTCTGGTCGCCACGCTGGCCCCCACCCTGGGGCCGACGCTGGGCGGGTGGCTGACCCAGAGCTTTTCCTGGCACTGGCTGTTCCTGATGAACGTGGTGCCGGGCATCGTGGTGGCGTCGCTGGTGTGGAACTTCGTCCACATCGACCGCGGCGACCGTTCGCTGCTGAAGGGTTTCGACGTCTGGGGCCTGCTGTTCATGGCCCTGTTCCTCGGCAGCCTGGAATTCGTGGTGGAGGAAGGCCCCCGCAACGACTGGATGCAGGACGAGGAGGTCGCCATCTTTGCCGTGGTATCGGCGGTGGCGGGTGTGGCGTTCTTCGCGCGGGTTCTCTATTACCGCAACCCCATCGTGGAACTGCGGGCCTTCGCCGACCGCAACTTCGCCATCGGGTCGCTCTATTCCTTCATCATCGGCATCGGGCTCTACGGCGCTGTCTATCTGATGCCGCTGTTCCTGGCGCGGGTGCGGGGCTTGAACAGCTTTCAGATCGGCATGGTGATGATCGTGACGGGGGCGTTCCAGTTCCTGTCGGCGCCCATCGCCGGGGCCTTGTCCAAGAAGCTGGACCTGCGCGTCATGCTGGGCATGGGGCTCAGCCTGTTCGGGCTGGGGCTGTGGCTGAACAGCCACCTGACCGCCCAGTCGGATTTCTGGGAACTGTTCCTGCCGCAGATGGTGCGCGGGCTGTCGCTGATGATGTGCTTCATCCCCATCAACGCCATCGCGCTGGGCACGCTGCCGCTGGAGAAGCTGAAGAACGCGTCGGGCCTCTACAACCTGATGCGCAATCTGGGCGGGGCCATCGGGCTGGCGGCCATCAACACGGTGATGATCGACCGCAACGCGCTGCACATGAACCGCATCGGCGATTACCTGAACCCGGCCCGCCCGGTGGTGCAGGACATGATGGACAGCCTGTCGTCGGGCTTCGACGGCAGCGTGGCCGACGCCACCGCCGCCGCGGCCAAGATCATGGGCGCCCTGGTGCAGCGGGAAGCGCTGGTGATGACCTTCAACGACTGTTTCCTGGTCATGGCCTGCGTGTTCGGCAGCGCCCTGCTGGTCATGCCGTGGGTCCGCAAGCCCTCCCACGCGGTGAAGGCGGACCACTGAGGGCGATCAGCGGGGCAGCATCCCCGGCCCCGCTTGGAGGCTGACGCCTCCAAACCTCCCCCCTTTTATCCATAGAAGAAAAGGGGGGTGGGGCATCGTCCCAGACGGGCTTGGGCGGCCGCCCAATCACACGGTTACCAGCCGTTCACCCGCGCCAGGCGGCGGGCGTTGGCGCTGGCCTTGCGGTGGATGGGGCGCAGGCCGGCACCGGCCAGCACCGCCGCCGACTCGGCGAAATGCAGCCCGGCGTTCACGCCGGCCATGATGCTGCCCTCCACCAGTTGCCGTTGGGCGGTCAGCACGTCGGTGGGGGAGCGGCAGGCGCCGAAGCCGCACAGCGCCGTGGTGACCGCCTGGGCCGGGGCGATGAACAGCGCCATCCACGCCTTTTGCAGGTCGGCCAGCCCGTGGGCCAGGGCGCCGGCGGATTCCGCCGCCGCTTCCACCTTTTCCGTGCCCATGCGGACGAATTCGGGGTTGGTCAGTTCGATGGGGTCGGTCAGAGCCCCCGCCATCATGGCGGTGCGGTAGCCGATGGTGCGGGCCGACACGATGCCCAGATCACTCTGCTGCACCGCGGTTCGCATCAATCGGTTGTACACGCTGGCGATCTGCGCCCCGCTGCTCATCAGGTCAGCGAACGATGCGGTGTGGCGGCGCTTGCCCATGCGGTCGTGTCCTTGGCTGAAATCCGGTTGTCCTTCGCAAACGCAGCATGGGGCGGTTTCGTTCCGTCCCATGCCGCGCTCGAAGGACTATGACGGATAGGTTACGCCTTGGACAGGGCGCGATCCAGATCCTCGATGATGTCCTGCGGATCTTCCAGTCCGATCGACAGGCGGATCAGGCCGGGGGTGATGCCGGCACGGGCCTTGTCCTCGTCGGACAGCTTGCAGTGGGTGGTGGTGGCCGGGTGGGTGGCCAGGCACTTGGCATCGCCCAGGTTGTTGGAGATCATCACCATCCCCAGCCCGTTCAGCGTGGCGAAGGCCGCGTCCTTGCCGCCCTTGACCTCGAACGTGATCATGGTGCCGCCGGCCGTCATCTGGCGGCGGATCAGCGCGCGCTGGGGATGGCTGTCCAGACCGGGATAGTTGACGCGGGCGACCTTGGGGTGACCCTCCAGGAACCGGGCGACGGCATCGGCCCCCGCGCACATGGCGTTGACCCGCAGATCCAGCGTCTCCAGACCTTTCAGCAGGACCCAGGCGTTGAACGGGCTGATGGTCGGGCCGGTGTGGCGCAGGAACGGGTGGATCACGTCGTTGCCGAACGCCTTGTCGGACAGGATGATTCCGCCCAGGCAACGGCCCTGGCCGTCGATGTGCTTGGTGGCGGAATAGATCACCACGTCGGCGCCGAATTCGAACGGGCGCTGCAGCACGGGCGTGGCGAAGGCGTTGTCCACCACCACCTTGGCCCCGGCCTTGTGCGCCAGTTCGCACACGGCCCCCAGATCAACGATGTCCAGCGTCGGATTCGACGGGGTTTCCAGGAACACCACGGTGGTGGGCTTGGACAGCGCCTCTTCCCACTGCGTCAGGTCGGTGCCGTCCACCAGGACCGCTTCGACACCGAAACGGGTGGCGATATCGCGGATCACCACAAGACACGAAATGAACAGGTTGTAGGGGGCGACGATGCGGTCGCCGGCCTTCAACTGGCACATCAGGGCCGCGAACACCGCCGCCATGCCCGACGAGGTGGCATAGGCCCACTCCGCCCCCTCGTACGCGGCCAGCCGGTCCTCGAACATGGCGCAGGTGGGGTTGCGGAAGCGCGAATAGACGTGGCGCATCCCGTCGTTGGCGAACGCAGCCTCCGCCTCTTCCGCCGCGGCATAGACATAGCCGGAGGTCTGGAAGATGGCTTCCGACGTTTCGTCGAAGGCCGAACGGTTGGTGCCGCCATGGATCAGTTGCGAGCGGGGACGCAGGGCGGAAACATCGGGTTTGCGGTGGTCGGTCCGAGACATGGTGCCTTCCTTCGTCGGCCGGTGGGGCCACCCGGCCAAACAAAAAAGCCCCGACCGGGGAGGGTCGAGGCGCGGACGAGGCGGCTCGGACCTTTTTAGCGGATTGTTTTCCGTGGCCCGCAAGCCGGTCGCCCAAATCACCACGTGGAAGGATTTCTAGACCCCGCGGCACAGGGCCGTCAAGGGGTGGATGGGGGGGCGGATGGCTGCCATGTTGGCGCTTCCGCGGCCCCTGCCGGCGCGCAAAAAATCCACAGCGGCAGCGTGTTATTGCGCTGCCGAAACGGAGGCGCCGGGGATGATCGGGCGGGGGCGGTGGGGCCGCCCCCCGCCGGCCTCAGTCTTCCTCGTCTTCGCCGTCGGCGTCGGCTTCGATCTGGGCGGCCAGATCGCGCAGCATGTCGGCGACGTCTTCGTGGCTGGTTTCGTCCACCGCGGCATTGACCGCGGCTTCGATCATCGCCACGGCCACATAGGGGCCAAGCATCCCGCCTTCCTTGATCGCGGCTTCCAGGTGCTTTTCAGCGACCTCCAGAGCCTTGTCGAACAGGGCTTCGGCAGTCTGGGGGGTATCATTGCTCATCGGTTGATCCGATCGGTGGAAAGGTACGCTGATTCCTATAACACCGGGCGGGGGCGGTTGGCCCGCGAATTCGCATCACCCGTCTCATGCGGGCGGCCCCCTTGCCCCGCCGCGCGCAAGGCGCCAGAGTGGCCGCTTCTGCCCCAAAGGTGAAGCACGCCATGTCCGCCGTCCCCTCCGCCCCCACCGATCCCGCCCGCTACCGTTTCTGGGTGGCCGAAGAGGTCCGGTTCGCCGATCTCGACGTCCAGGGACACGTCAACAACAACGCCTTCGGCGTGTTCTTCGAGCATGGACGGGTGGAGTTCCTGCGCCATCTGGATGGATTCGGGCCGGACAAGCCGTGGCTGATCGCGCTGGCCCGCAGCGTCATCGACTACCGCGCCGAATTGCATTACCCCGCGTCCATCCGCATCGGCATGGGGGTGCTGCGGCTGGGGAACACCTCCCTGACGCTGGGCGGGGCGGTGTTCAAGGGCGATGCCTGCATCAGCACCCAGGAAGCGGTGTGCGTGCTGCTGGACGCCGGCACCCGCCGGCCCACGCCGGTCCCCGATTCCCTGCGCGCCGCCCTGTCGTCCCATTCGCTCGTCTGACGAAAGCCCCGATCCCGTGAACGCCCGCCGCCCCGTCCGCCGCCCGGCCCCGGCCCCGGCCCCCCAGACCATCGACGTCACCATCACCGCCGTGGGTGCCCGCGGCGATGGGCTGGCGCAACAGGGGGGCGTACGCCTGTACGTGCCCTTCACCATCGCCGGGGAACGGGTGAGCGTGCGCGCCGGTCTCGGCGCCGCCAAGGAGGGAAAGGGGGAGGGCGTACGGGCCGAACTCCTTGAAATTATTGAGCCTTCACCCCACCGCGTTCCCCCGCCCTGCAGCCATTTCGGTGTCTGCGGCGGGTGTACGCTCCAGCATATGGACGACGGCGCCTACGCCGATTGGAAAGTGGCGCAGGTGCGCACGGTGCTGGACCGGGTGGGGCTGGCCGGCGTGCCGCTGCACCCGCTGGCGCGGACGGCCCCCCTTGGCCGCCGCCGTGCCCGCTTCGCCGCCTTGAAACGGGGAAAGCGGGTGTGGCTGGGATTCAACGGGCGGCAGAGCCATCGGGTGGCCGATCTGGCCGAGTGTCCGGTGATTCACCCCGCCCTGCTGGGGCTGCTGGCCCCGGCGCGGGAGCTGCTGGCCGGGATCCTGCCCGACGGCGGGGCCTGCGACCTGATGGTGAGCGTGGCCGACGGCGGACTCGACCTGTTGCTGGTGGGGCCGCCGGCGCTTGACCGGCGGGCGCGGGAACGGCTGGCCGTCTTCGCCGAAGACCAGAAACTCGCCCGCGTGGCATGGCAGGCCGAAGACGGCGGAGACTCGGAGCCGGTGGCCCACCGCGGCGGCGCCACCATCCGTTTCGGTTCCGCAATCATCGAGCCGGCACCGGGCGCCTTCCAGCAGGCCAGCGATGCGGGGCAGGCGGCCCTGACCGCGGCGGTGGTGGAGGCGGTGGGGCCGGGGCCGAAGCGGATCGTGGATCTCTTCGCCGGTCTGGGCACCTTTACCTTTCCCTTGGCCGAGCGCGGCACCGTCCACGCGGTGGAGGGGGACGCGGCGGCCCTGGCATCCCTGTCCCGCGGGGCGGCGAACCGGCGCATCACGTGGGAGCGGCGCGACCTGTTCACCGACCCGCTGACGGTGAAGGAACTGGATCGTTTCGAAGCCGTTGTGTTCGATCCGCCGCGGGCCGGTGCCGCGGCCCAGGCGTCCGCGCTGGCGTCGTCGGCGGTGCCGCTGGTGGTGGGGGTATCGTGCAGCCCGGCGACCTTTGCCCGCGACGCCCGCACGCTCACCGACGGCGGCTACCGCCTGACCCATGTGGTGCCGGTGGATCAGTTCCTGTGGGCGGCCCATGTGGAACTGGTCGGGGTGTTCGTGCGCTGAAATCAGGCCCATAAGCCCTCTCCCCGGGCGGGAGAGGGGGGAATTTTCTGGTTTGGCAACAGGCGCCGGGTGCCGCCGTGCGGGGTTTAGGGGTGGCGTGGGCTGCGGCAGCGTGCTATCGAAACCCGTTCTTCGCCGGCCCGGCGGCTTATCCCCCGACCCATTGACGCACACGCCCCACCATGCACACGTTCCTGGAATTCGAAAAGCCCATCGCCGAGCTGGAAGGCAAGATCGAGGAGCTGCGGCACCTGACCAATGCCGGCGACATCAACATCGCCGACGAGGTGGGCAAGCTTCAGGCCAAGGTGGACAAGCTCCTGCGCCAGACCTACGCCAAGCTGACCCCGGCGCAGAAGGTGCAGGTGGCCCGCCACCCCAACCGCCCCCACGGCCTGGATTACATCAAGGCGCTGGTGGAGGATTTCACGCCGCTGGCCGGTGACCGCCATTTCGCCGAGGATGAGGCCATCATCGGCGGCCTTGGCCGCTTCCGCGGCCGCTCGGTGGTGGTGATCGCCCAGGAAAAGGGCCACGACACCGAAACCCGCGTCCGCCACAACTTCGGCATGGCCAAGCCCGAGGGCTACCGCAAGGCCCAGCGGCTGATGTTTCTGGCCGAACGCTTCCGCCTGCCGGTGGTGACGCTGGTGGACACGGCGGGGGCCTTCCCCGGCGTCGATGCCGAGGAGCGCGGCCAGGCCGAAGCCATCGCCAAGAGCATCGAGACCTGCCTGCGCATCGGCGTTCCGCTGGTTGCCGCCGTGATCGGCGAAGGCGGTTCGGGCGGCGCCATCGCGCTGGCCGCCGCCGACCGGGTGCTGATGCTGGAACACGCGATCTATTCGGTGATCTCGCCCGAGGGCTGTGCCTCCATCCTGTGGCGCAACCCCAACAACGCCAGCGACGCCGCCACCGCGCTGCGCGTCACCAGCCAGGATCTGAAGGAACTGGGGGTGATCGACAGCGTGATCCTGGAGCCCATCGGCGGCGCCCACCGCGACCCCGCCGACATCGCCAAGGCGCTGGGCGATGCCATCGAAGAGGCTCTGAGCGAACTGGACGGCCTGGACGCCGCCACCCTGAAGGCCGCCCGCCGCGCCAAGTTCCTGGCCATGGGCCAGAAGGGTCTGAGCTGAAACATGTTTGCCGAGGGGGGCTTCCCCTCGGCGCTCCCCGCCAGGGGCAAAGCCCCTGGCTGAAACCTTACGCCTTATGAACCGCGGTAAAGAAGTGGTCCACCTCGACGGTCAGGGAGCCTGAGCGCTCCGCCACCGTGCCGGCGGCGGCCAGCACCTGCGATGCGGCCGCACCGGTCTGGGCGGCGGCGCGGCGGATGTCGTCCATGGTGTCGCTGACCTCGCGCGCACCCTGGGCCGCCTGCTGGATGTTGCGGGCGATCTCTTCGGTGGCAACGCCCTGTTCCTCCACCGCGGCGGAGATGGTGGCGGCGATGCGGTTCACCTGGGCGATGGTGTCGCCGATCCCCTGGATCGACTGAACGGTCTGGCCGGTGACGGCGCGGATCTCGTCCACCTGGGCCACGATGTCCTCGGTGGCCTTGGCGGTCTGGGAAGCGAGGTTCTTCACCTCCGACGCGACGACGGCGAAACCCTTGCCGGCTTCGCCCGCGCGGGCCGCCTCGATGGTGGCGTTCAGCGCCAGCAGGTTGGTCTGCGCGGCGATGGACTGGATCAGGGTCACCACGTCGCCGATCTGCTGGGCGCCCTGGGCCAGGGCCGCCACGGTGGTGTTGGTCTGCTCCACCGAGCTGACCGCCTCGCCGGTGATGCGGGCCGATTCCTCCAACTGGCGCCCGATGCCGCGGATGGAGGCGGAAAGCTGTTCGGTGGTGGCGGCGACGGTCTGGACGTTGGACGAGGATTGCTGGGCGGCGACGGTGACCGATGCGGTCTGGCCGCTGGTGCGCTCGGCGATGGCCAGCAGCGATTCCGCCGTCGCCTTCAACTGCACGGCCGACGCCGACAACTCGCCCGACAGGCCGCCGGCCTTGCCCTCGAACCCGCGCTGGAGCGTGGCGAGCGTGGTGGCCCGCGCCTCGCGCGCCTGCCATTCGGCCTTTTGCGCAAGGTCCAGTTCGTGGGCGCGGATCAGGCCGTTCTTGAACACATCCACCGCCCGGGCCATGGTCCCGGCCTCGTCGGCGCGGTCGAGTGCGGGGATGGAGGTGGTGAGGTCGCCGTCGGCCAGCCGCTTCATCGCCTCGGTCATCGCCGCCAGCGGACGGGCCAGCCCGCCGCCGAGCGCCAGGGCCACCAGCGTGCCCACGGCGATGCAGCCCAGCCCGACCAGCCCCACCAGCAGCGTCAGCCGGTTGGCGTCGGCCATGATGCTGGCCCGCGGCACCGCCACCATGAAGGCCCAGGCGCCGTCGGTGCGGCTGAAGCGGATGGGGGAGACGCGCAGGTAATAATCCCGGCCGTTCAGCATCGCATCGCCTTCGAACACGCGGCCCTCGGCGACGGCCTGGCGGGCCGCGGCGGGAAGGTCGTCCGCCGTCTGCGACAGGCGCCCCGCCGTGGGATGGGCGACATAGCGGCCCGAGGCCGACAGCACGGCGACGAAGCCGTCGCCATAGGGCTTCACCTGCGCCACCGCCTCGGTCAGGCCGGCGAGCGACAGGTCGATGCCGGCCACGCCGATCACCGCGCCCCCGTCCATCACCGGCATGGCGGCACTGGTCATCAGCGCCTTGGTCAGGTCGTCGAGATAGGGTTCGGTCACCACCTCCTTCCGGGCGGTGGCGGCGCTGCGGTAATAGGTCTTGGTCTGGACCTCTTCATAGGTCACGCCCTCGCTGTCGTCGGCCTTGGGCTCCTTGTCGCCGGGCAGCCACAGCAGGCTCATGCGCCCGGTGTTGGGCAGACCCAGGATTTCCCCGTCGCGGGCGGTGAACGCGGCGTCATGCCCGTCGAAGCCGTTGTCGGCCATATCGACCCAGACCCCGGCATAGGACGGGTTGGCGCCGGCCACACGGGCGAGGAAGCGGTTGACCACCGTGCGGCGCGGCTCGCCGGTGCTGCGCTCGGCGGCGATCAGGTCGGCGATGGCGCGGGCGCTGTCCACCGCCTGGGCGATGTCGGCGGAGACGCGGGCGGTCTGGTGTTCGGCCAGCTCGGCGGTCAGCGCGATGGCCGCCGCCTGGCTTGCCTGACGGGAAAGCCACAGGGACAAACCGGTGATGGCCGCGGCGCCCACCGCCAGAACGGCCACCATTCCGATAACGATTTTGGTCCGCAACCGGGCCTTCATCCAAAACTGCATCGGGGCCGCCATTCGTCAGAGGGGGAGGTAGGGGAAACGAAGGCCCGTATTCTCAGGTTATTTCATTTTTTTTCAACCTTTACTGTCTTTCAAGAGATTAACAAAAGGAAAGGGTGTGTAACAATGATGGTCCGTCCTGCCTATTTTTCCGTGCCGCCGCCGTTTTCCTGGCGATAGGGGGACGCGGCGGCCAGGGCGGCGATTTCTTCCTCCATCATCCGGCGTTCCTGGTCCAGATGGGCGGCCAGCGCCTTGGCGAAGCCGGGGTCGCGCACCCGGTGGGCGCTGTGGGTGCGCACCGGCAGATAACCGCGCTGGATCTTGTGCTCGCCCTGGGCGCCCGCTTCCACCCGCGCCAGCCCGCGTTCGATGGCGAAGTCGATGGCACGGTAGTAACACGCCTCGAAATGCAGCATGCGGTAACGCCCGTCGGACCCCCAGTTGCGGCCGTACAGAACCCCGCCTCCCATCAGGTTCAGCGCTCCCGCCACCCACTCGCCGCCGTCGCGGCACATGACCAGCACCACCGCGTCCGCCATGGTGTCGCCAAGCTGGTGGAAGAAGGACCGTTTCAGATACCCCCCGCCCCATTTGCGGTCGGTGGTGTCCATATAGAAGCGGTGGAAGGCGTCCCAGTGCTCCGCCTTCAGATCGTCTCCGGTCAGGGTGAGGAGTTCGACGCCGCTGTCGGCCACCTCCTTGCGCTCCTTGCGGATGGCCTTGCGCTTGCGCGACGCCAGCGCGTCCAGGAAATCGTCGAAGCGGGCGTAGCCGCGGTTGTCCCAGTGGTATTGCACGCCGGTGCGGCGCAGCCACCCGGCCTGTTCCAGCCGTTCGGCCTCGTGCTCGTGGGGGAAGGTGACATGGGCCGACGACAGGCCATAGGCCCGCATGGCTTCTTCCATGCCGCCGACCAGCGTCTTGGCCACCGCCGGCCCGGCATCGGGGCGGCACAGCAGCCGCGGGCCGGTGACGGGGGTGAAGGGCACCGCGGCCTGAAGCTTGGGGTAATAGCGCCCGCCCGCCCGTTCATAGGCGTTGGCCCAGGCATGGTCGAAGACGTATTCGCCGTAGGAATGGCTCTTGGCGTAGAGGGGCACCGCCCCCACCAGCCGTCCGCCGGCGTCGAAGGCGCCCAGATGGACCGGCTCCCACCCCGTGGCCGCCGTCGCCGACCCGCTGTCCTCCAGCGCCTTCAGGAAGGCGTGGCGGACGAAGGGATTGTCCGGCCCGGCGCAGGCGTCCCAGTCGGCGGCGGCCACCGCGCCGATGCCGTCGAGAATCCTGAGCGTGATCGCCTCGCCACCGTCCGGCATGGTTCCATCCCCGTTCCTGCTGTGCAGCATGAGCAGAGGTAGTCCGCACCCCGGACGGCGGCAAGACGCGGTTGCCTTAGCCGGCGACCTCGAACACCGCATCCACCTCCACCGCCACGTTGAACGGCAGGGAGGGGGCGCCGACGGCGAAGCGGGCGTGCGTGCCGGCAGCGCCGAACACCGCCTGCATCAGCTCCGACGCGCCGTTGATGACCGCCGGATGGTCGTGATAGTCGGGGCCGGCGTTGACGAAGCCGCCCAGCTTCACCACCCGCGTGATGCGGTCCAGATCCCCCCCGAGCGCCGCCTTGGCCTGGGCCAACAGGTTGAGGGCGCAGAGCTTCGCGGCCTCCTTCCCCTCGGCGGTGGAAAACTCCTGCCCCACCTTGCCGACGAAACGGCGCTCGCCGTTCCATGCCGGCAACTGGCCGGAGACATACAGCGTGGTCCCGCTCTGAACCGTCGGAACATAGGCGGCAACCGGGGCCGCGGCCTGGGGCAGTTCCAGCCCCAGTTCCGCCAGCCGGGCATCGATGCGTCCTGCCATGTCGGACCCTCCCTTTCTTGGCTATGGCGGCAACCACGATAGCCGGTGCGGCCCGTCATCTCCAGTGGGGGCGCGGAATGGGCCGGCGATTCCTAAGCCACTGGTAGGAATCATTTTTTCAGGACGTAGGAAATTTTATCCCCTTGCCCCCACGCCCCGGCAAAGTTTTCCACACCAGGTTGGAAGAGAAAGGGGGCAAAAACGGATATTTGGCAGTGCTGATCAAATAACCGTATGATTCAGAATGATTTTTTAAGAATTCGAGCAGTTGGCACGGTCTTTGTAAGGAAGGGGGCGACGCATCAACCGACGTTGCCTCGCCCGGCCCAAGCCAGCCGCGAGGCCGGCCTCAGAAGGAGACTGGAGCTATGGCCATCAACGACGTGACCCTCACTGCTTCCATGCGCACCAACCTTCTCCAGCTGCAAAGCACGGAGAAGAGGATCGGCGAGAAGCAGAACATCCTGTCCACGGGCAACAAGATCAATTCGGCGCTCGACGGGCCGACGGCGTTCTTCGCCGCCAAGAACCTGAACCAGCGCGCCGGTGACCTGTCATCGCTCAAGGACGCGATGGGCCAGAGCATCAGCACCATCAAGGCCGCGGACAAGGGCATCACCGCCATCGAGGGCTACATGGAACAGGCCCGCGGTCTGACGACCGCCGCCTATGCCGCCCTGGGCAACGACGCCTCGTCCATCGCCACGCGCAAGTCGCTGGCCAAGCAGTTCAACACCCTGAAGGAACAGATCGACAAGCAGGCCGGCGACAGCGGCTACGCCGGCAAGAACCTGCTGGCCGGCAACGGCATGCGGCTGGACAGCACCAGCGCGTCGCGGTCCACCACCAACTCGATCATCGGCGTTGACAACTCGCGCGTCACCAACGTGACCGCCACCGACACCTATGCGGTGCGTGTGCGGGGGACCGGTGCCATCACGGGGGCGTCGGGCGACATCAACTCCGCCGAACTGGCCCACGGCCTGACGAACCTGAACGTCACCGGCACGATGAACACGGAGAAGGGCAACTTCAGCGACGTGTCGATCGAAGTGCGCGGCGCCACGGGCCGGGAACGCACCTTCATCGTGTCGGACGGGACCGAAGCCCGCACCATCTCCTACTTCGACAACAGCCAGACCGCGTTGGCCACCACCGTCACCCCCGCCAAGACCGGCGTGGCCCAGGTGACCAACGTCGCCGTCGGCGGCACGATCGAAGAGGGTGACACCTTCTCCATCACGCTGGAAGGCCAGACCTTCAAGTATTCCGCCACCGCCGACGACGTGGCGCTGGGCCAGGACGGCCGCAAGAACGTCGCCACCAAGCTGATGCAGTCGATCAGCGCGGCCCTGGCCGGCAACGGCCGTCTGGTGTCCAACAGCATGGACGTCGCCAGCGTGTCGGTGGACGCCAACGGCATCATCCAGTTGACCGGCAAGACCGACGCCCTGGTCATCCGCGACATGGCGGTGTCGGCATCGGCCGAGAACGCGGCCACCAAGCGGATCTCCGAAAGCTTCGCGTCGGGCACGGTGGTGTCGTTCACCGTTGACCGCAAGCTGCTGGAACAGGCGTCCAACTCCGGTAACGGCACCTCCACCATCGAAAAGCGGGTGGACCTGCAGATCAGCGCCACCAACCTGAACGGCAACGTCATCACCCGCGACGGCATGGCCGCCCGCGGTGAGGGCAAGCTCCAGGACGGTGAAAACTCCTTCGCCTTCGACACCGGCACCGTGCGTTTCGGCGTCGATCAGAAGACCATCCAGCAGGCCGCCAACGCCAGCCAGGCCGCGAACCTGGTGACGGTGCAGGTGACCGACGCCAACACCCAGAACGACCTGACGGTCCAGCTGAACGAGCGCAACACCAACTCGATCACCGTGACCAGCCAGAACCTGTCGTCCAGCGGCCAGGGCCTGCGCATCGACTATGCCCAGAACGACTGGATGGACCGTTCGGACATCGACAAGGCGGTGGCCGGTCTGGACTACGCCAAGGATTACCTGCGGTCGGCGTCGCAGAACCTGTCCACCAACCTCAGCATCATCACCACCCGCGAAACCTTCACCAAGGAGTTCAGCGACGTGCTGGTCGAGGGTGCGAACAAGCTGACCCTGGCCGACCAGAACGAGGAAGGTGCGAGCCTGCTGATGTTGCAGACCCGCCAGCAGCTCGGCACCATCGCGCTCAGCCTCGCCAACCAGTCGCAGCAGTCGATCCTGCGTCTGTTCTAAGCCTCCGCCTGAGAAGGCAACGGAGGGCCGGAGCCGCCTCTCCCGGTGGCCGACCGGCGATGCGTCGGGAAACGGGCACGCCACACGCGGGCGTGCCCTTTCTCGTTTCCGGGGTTCTCGTTTCCGGGGACGGGGCGCCTGTTTCTTACCGGACCGCCGCATCCACCAGCGCCCGCGCATCACGGGCCAGGGCGGCGCGCGACGGCGCCAGGGTGTACATCATGTGCCCGCCGGGGTATGTGCGCACCGACACCCGGTCCCGCTCCCCCGCCGGCAGTTCCAGATTCCGCGCGATCCACGCCGACGCCATGTAGGGGGTGATCAGGTCGGTCAGCCCATGGGCGATCAGCACCCGCAGGCCGGGGGTCAGCGACAGCACCGATTGCAGCTCGCCGGTGGCGCTGGGCACGCTCATGCGCGGCCATTCCCAATTGCGGTTCACCCGGCCGCTCAGCAGGGTGAAGGGCGTGTCGGTGCGGAACTCCAGATCCCGCTGCACATAACCGGCGAAGGCGGTGGCATAGACCGGCAGGGTTCCGTCCAGGAACGGATCGTCGGCCACCCGCGGCGACGCCGGATCGGGGTCGGGGCCGGTGAAGGTGCCGTCGTAGAGGCTGGCGACCCGGCCCTTGTCGCGCACGATCTCGCGGATGAAGGTGCGGGCCGGCACCCGGCCCCGGTGGCGGGTGATCATCTCCACCGGCAGGCCGATGCGCTGGGCCAGATCGGTGAACAGGGGAGACGACGCGTCCAGGCGCCCCAGATCCAAGGTCGCCAGACCGGCCACATAGTCGGTCAGGGCGAAGCGCTCGGCGTTGCGGGCCGCCTCTTCCGGGGTGCCGGCGGCCTTGTGGTGGAAGGCGGCGCTGGCGGCGTAGGACGGCAGCTTGAAGGCGGCGGCCAGCAGGCCCGACGGCCCTTCGCTGATGGTGGCGAAATCCACCGCCGGCGACAGCATGATCAGGCCGTTGAGGAACACCCCCTGCTGGCCCGCCAGTTCGGCGGCCATGCGGGCGATGCGGAAGCCGCCGTAGCTTTCCCCCACCAGCAGCTTGGGCGAATCCCAGCGCCCGTTCCGCGCCAGCCACAGGCGCACGATCTCGGCCATGGCGCGGGCATCGCCGTCGGGCGACCAGGTGCGCTTTTCCGCCTCCTCCCCGGTCAGGCCGCGGGAATAGCCGGTGCCCACCGGGTCGATGAACACCAGATCGGTGAAGGCCAGCCAGGAATCGGGGTTGTCCGTCACCGGGGCCGGCGGGCGCAGGATCGCCCCGTCGTCGGCGAAGCGCACGATCTTGGGCCCCAGCGCCCCCAGATGCAGATACGCCGCCGCCGCACCGGGGCCGCCGTTGAAGACGAAGGCCACGGGGCGGGGCGGGGCGTTTTTGTCCGCGGGTGCGTCGGCGGTGTAGGTGACGGTGAAGACGCGCGCCGCCGGCTCGTCCTTGCCCTCCTCGGTCAGGGGCAGGTACTCGGCCACGGCGGTGTAGGCCAACGGCCCGGCGGCCAGCGGCAGGGTGTGGCGGGTGACGGCGCGCTGGGCGTCGAAGACCGGCTTCTTTTCCGCCTGTGTCTTTTCGGGGGGCTTCGCGGCTCCCTTGTCCGCCTCCTGCGCCACGGCGGGGGCGGACAGAACCAGGGCGAGCGCCGTCAGGGCGGCGGCGCGGGAAAAGCGGGGGAGGGGCATGGGCTGGTCGGCTCCTGGCTTGCGGAACGGCGGGCGAGCGTAGCAGAACCTGCCCGCCCCGTCCCCCAGATGGGGTTCCAGGCCCCTGCCGTCACCGGGTCAGCCCATCTCTCTCAGCCCGTCTCTCTCAGCCCATGTCTTCCAGCACGTACACGCGCAGCCGGTGGCCGTCGGGGTCGGCGGCGGCGAAGGTGTAGCCGAAATCCATCTTCACCGGGGCCTGCAGGATGGTCAGCCCCTTGGCCGTCCATTCGGCGTGGAGATCATCCACCGCGGCGCGGGCCGCGACGGGGAAGCCCAGTTCGGCGGCGCCGGGGGCGGCTTCGGGCGCCGGTTCCACCCCGTCGCGCGCCCACAGGCCCAGCATCATGCCCGGTACCAGCTCGAACAGGGCGAAACCGGGGGAGGCTTCCAGCGGGCCGCGGCCCAGGATCTTGGCATAGAAGTCGGCGCTGGCCAGCGGGTCTTTGACGTACAGGAAAACGTTGGCGGGGGTGGTCATCGGTCTGTCTCCGGTGGGGTGTTGCGGCGGGTCGCCGTCGTTCGGTGACCCTTTTGTACCCGCCCCCGGTGACAGTTTCCGTCAGCAGCGTTCCAGCCCATCGAGCGCCGGCAGGGCCGCCCCCTCCGCCGCCTTCCATTCCTTCAGCAAGGTGGCGCGGCGGCGGGGATAGCGGGTGCCGGTGTCGGTCAGGTGCGCGATGCGGTCGGTGCGGAAATGGCGGAAGCCCTGGCGCAGAACGCACCACGCGATCACCACCCGCACATTGTCGAAAAACGCCAGCCCCATGGGCCAGATGGTCCGCTCGGTCGCCGCCCCGCCCTTGTCGCTGTAGGCGATGGTCAGCGCGTGTTCCTGGCGGATGGCGCGGCGGATGGCCGACACGTCGATGCGGTCGATCACCTCCGCCGTCCTGGGCGGCACGAACAGCCCGGCGCTGTCCAGGCTGGCCCGCACCTCGTCGGGCAAAACGGCGGCGATCTTGGTCAGTGCTGCCCGCGCGGCATCGCCCAGCGGCCCGTCGGCGCGGTCGGCCACCCAGCGCGACCCCAGCACCAGCGCCTCGATCTCTTCCACCGTGAACATCAGCGGCGGCAGCAGGAAGCCGGGGCGCAGGACATAGCCCACCCCGGCTTCCCCCTCGATCCGCGCCCCTTGCGCCTGGAGCGTGGCGATGTCGCGGTAGAGCGTGCGCAGGCTGACGCCAAGCTCGTCGGCCAATGCTGCACCACGCACCGGACGGCGGTGGCGGCGCAGCACCTGCAACAGATCGAGCAGACGTTCGGCCCGCGACACGGGAGGCGTGCTTAGTGGCGGAAGTGGCGCATGCCGGTGAACACCATGGCCAGACCCTTTTCGTCCGCCGCGGCGATCACCTCGTTGTCACGGATCGAGCCGCCGGGCTGGATCACCGCGGTCACTCCCGCTTCCGCCGCCGCCAGCAGGCCGTCGGCGAAGGGGAAGAAGGCGTCCGACGCCACCACCGAGCCTTGGGTCAGCGGCAGGGCGATGCCGGCGGCCTTCGACGCTTCCGCGGCCTTGATGGCGGCGATGCGGGCGCTGTCCACGCGGCTCATCTGCCCCGCACCGATGCCGGCGGTGGCCCCGTCCTTGGCATAGACGATGGCGTTCGACTTCACGTGCTTGGCGATGCGGAAGGCGAACAGCAGATCCTTCAGCTCCTGCTCGGTGGGGGCGCGCTTGGTGACCACCTTCAGGTCCGCCGCCGACACCCGGCCCGAATCGCGGTTCTGCAGCAGGAAGCCGCCCGACAGCATCTTGACCATCATGCCCGGCGCCGCCGGGTCCGGCATCTCGCGGGTCAGCAGCACGCGCAGGTTCTTCTTCGACGCCAGCACCGCGCGGGCCTGTTCGTCGGCGTCCGGCGCGATGATGACCTCGGCGAACAGCTTGGCGATCTCTTCCGCGGTGGCGCCGTCCAGCGGACGGTTCAGGGCGATGATGCCGCCGAAGGCGCTCACGGGGTCGCAGCGCAGGGCCAGATTGTAGGCGTCGAGGATGCTGGCGCCCTGGGCCACGCCGCAGGGGTTGGCGTGCTTGATGATGGCGACGGCGGGTTCCTCGAACTCGGCGACCAGCTCATAGGCGGCGTCGGTGTCGTTCAGGTTGTTGTACGACAGCTCCTTGCCCTGAAGCTGGATGGCGGTCGCAACGCCCGGGCGGTTGTCGCCGGTGGTGTAGAACGCCGCCTGCTGGTGCGGGTTCTCGCCGTAGCGCAGGGTCTGGGCCAGCGTGCCGGCGAAGGCCACCCGCGGCGGGAAGGTCTCGCCCAGCTGCCCGGCGAACCACGTGGAGATGGCGGCGTCATAGGCCGCGGTGCGGGCATAGGCGCGCTGGGCCAGCTTCCGCCGCAGGGTCAGGGTGGTGGCGCCCTCGTGGCGGTCCAGCTCACCCAGCAGTTCCTCGTAATCGGACGGGTCGGTGACCACGGCCACGAAATCGTGGTTCTTGGCGGCGGCGCGGATCATGCCGGGGCCGCCGATGTCGATGTTCTCGATGCAGTCGTCGAAATCGGCACCCTTGGCCACCGTCGCTTCGAACGGGTAGAGGTTCACCACCACCAGATCGATGGGCGGGATGTCGTGGGTGGCCATGGCCTCCACGTGATTGGCGGCGTCGCGGCGGGCCAGGATGCCGCCGTGGATGCGCGGGTGCAGGGTCTTGACCCGCCCGTCCATGATCTCGGGGAAGCCGGTGTGGTCCGAGACCTCTTTCACCGGCACGCCGGCTTCGGCCAGCCGCTGGGCGGAGCCGCCGGTGGACAGGATCTCCACCCCGCGGGCGGCCAGCGCCTGACCCAGGGCCACGAGGCCGGTCTTATCGGAAACGGAAATCAGCGCGCGGGTGATGCGGACGGTATCGGCGGTCATGGGGCTTTGTCCCTGGCAAGGCTGCAGCAAGAGCGGCGCCCGCCGGGTGGCCCGGCCGGGCGCAAAACGGGAATGGAGTTCTTGCGCGGGGGTTTACCCCCCCTTGTGTTCGCGGCGCAAGGCCCATTTGACGGTGGCACCCTTGGAATCGGTGTGCCCGGTGATGGCGATCTGCCATGTGCGCTGCGGCTCGTCGCCGCCGCCGAGATAGACGCTCTCCGTCGCCTCCAGCACGCCGCCCGACGCCTGCAGCCGCCACACCGCCCCGCTGGGCAGGGTCAGCAGCGCCGACAGGCCGTTCTGGGCGACGGCGGCCTGGACCTTGGGGTGCAGGTGGAAGCGGCACAGGAAGTTCTGCGGTTCGGGCGTGGCGCCCAGCACGGGTTCCAGCGTGTCCTCGCCGCGCACGTCCTCCCCGTTCTCCGCCAGATAGACCCGGCGGCGGTGGAGGTAGCCGAAGGCGCGGGCATAGCCGTTGTGGTTGGCGACCACCAGCACCGCCCCTTCCGCCTCCTGGCGTTCACAACTGACGTGGCTGGGACGGCGGCCAAGGCCGCCCTCGGGCTGCACCTCGGCGGAATTGGTCTCGGCCAGCGTGACGGTGGAATGGGCGGCGGTGGCGGCCAGCGCCGAACGCCACGGCCCGCTGCCCGACACGTGGCTGCCGCAATTGACGATCAGCCGCTCCTTGCCCACCGACACCTCCAGCGCCAGCGTGCCGGCGTGGGAGGCGGTGTCCAGGCCGGGGGCGGGCGGGGTGCCGGTGTCCATCAGCACCAGCGTGCGCCCGGCCATCAGCCGTTCGTACCCCACATGGGGCGCGCTTTTCAGCGGGCGCCCGCGGGCCTCGGCCTGGGCCAGCACGGAGTCGATGAGGGCGGGGTCTTCCTCGTGGCTGCCGTTGAACAGCGCCAGCCCGCCGTCGCCGTGGCGGAAGAAGCGGAGCGCCGGCGTCATGCGGTCGATGGCCGGCTGCAGCCCTTCGGGCGGGTCGAGCCGGGCGGTGCGCAGCAGGGTGCGGATGTCGATCAGGTCGCGCAGGATGCGCAGGTGGACCGACGGGTTGCGTTCCAGATGGCCGCCGTCGGGCAGGATCTGGCGGGCCAGTTCGCGGTCGAGCTGGCGCAGCCCCTCCGCCCCCAGCTTTTCTGCGCCGGGCAGGCACAGGCCGCCGTAGATCATCCCCTTCAGCGCCGACAGCAGGGCGGCCCCGTCCAGCTTGCCCGGCAGCACCCGGGCCAGATGGCGGGTCTGGCGGGCCAGGCTGTCGAAGATGCGGGCGCGGAACTCGTCGTCGGCGGACGCGCAGAAGAAATCGTGCAGCGCCAGCCAGTTGGACACCCGTGTGCCCAGAATGGCCGGGTTCCATGCCTGCGCGCTCCAGGCGGCATGCTCATGCATCCACGCCATCACCAGCCGGCGGGCCTGCCGCCGGGCGGCATCGCCCCCCACGGCGCGCAGGTCGCGCAGCCAGTCGAAGCCGTGCATGCCGGCAACCCAGGCCGGGTTGCCCCCCGGCGCCTTCCACGCCACCTCGCCCGACGGGCCGAGGGTGACGGTCTGGCCGCCGAAGCGGAAGCTGCCGGCCAGGATCGCCTGACCCGCGTCGGCATCGCCGGCCCAGGGGTCGGAGGGGATGACCGCCAGCGTGGTGGGCGCCTTGCCCCCCAGCATCATGGAATAGAGCGGATTGCCGTAGGCGAGCTGCGCCATGCCCTGACGGAAACGTCCGGGTTTGTCACGCGATCCAGACATGGCAACTCCTCCGCCGGTCGGGGTGGGAGCCGCCATGGCACACGGTCGCTATGGGCACAGGGGCGGAAGACAACGGCATGAATGGTTCGTATCAACTCCCACGGCGCACCGCAAGAGAGACACCGGAGCGGGCGGGTGATTGTGAGCGATGCAGGCGAAGTGGCCGGGGAATCCGAGTCAGCGTTTTCGGCTGGCCTGCTTCTTTTCGCCGTTGGTATGTGTCAGTGCAAACAGCAACTGGTCCAAGATATGGACAAGATGATGCGTGGAAAAAGAGCGATAGCGCATATTGAATAGCAAATTATCGTAAATTGTGCTTTCGCCGTTACCGAGTTTTTGCTTGAAATATCTTTCGAGAAAATTGCTAATATCACCTTTGTTGAAATGGTTTGTGTCTTCATTTATAATAATGCGGTGCCTCAAGTATTCATTGCCGGTCAAATAATCAACAAGTTGTTGAATGGCCAATATAAGAGCGAGGCGTTCGTTGATATCGGCAATTTCATTTTCGAAGTGCTCACGAGCGATGCGTTCTCGCTCTTCCCTCACCTCACTTGACAAACTGACATTATCTGCGGTATTTCCGCAAATGGGGCAATGGGATGCCCCCAGGGAGCTTCCCCCTTGGGTCCGAAGAACGGTAAAAGCACGAACCGGCTTCAGCTTTTTGATCCAGAACGAAAGACTCGCCATGGATTTCGTCGGGCGAATACCATTCTTCTGCCAAACGGCAAGCTGCCGGAGTTCAAGATCCCACTGTTGAACCACGTCCCCTAGAATACGCATCGACGGAAAACAGATGATGCGATAGGTGGGGGTCTCGAAATGCTGCCTCGTTAAATCTTTGAGGAGTTTGTGCAGATCAATGGCGCAACGGGCGATATAAACTTTTAAATGATCGTCATTCATTTTAATTCGGTGTCGGCGATTTAAAAATAAATTTTTAATAAATAAAAATATTTTTTATTTACTGTCGTTGCTTGTGTAAATCGAACGGTTGTCAAAAACACCGACTAAATTTACTCTGCTTTCACTTAAACGAGATATGCGCTCAAAGGCTTGTTCGGGGGTTTCGCCGCGGTTGGGGGGTTCTGTTCCTGTTAGGCCTATGCGTTGGAACACTGAGGCAACTCGCGCTACGTGCGCTTCCTCAGGGTGTCTTGAATCGGTACCGAATTTGCGGCTGCGAAATTTGCGCTTTCCAGCCATGGCACTCTCCGCTGCTATCAATGAGAAAGCTTTTTCTACTATTTCATTTTCTTTTTGTCAAGAAAATACCAAAGAAGAAGGATCAGCAATACATTCCAAAGTGTAAGCCTACGATAGGAATGTCTTGCTGACCATTATAATGGACAAAGCACGGCGATGGTTAAGAGGGATTACCCCACCCGTCGCAGCCGTGCCACGAAGAACCCGTCGATTCCCCCCAGATCGGCCAGCATGCCGGGCAGCGCCCGGATCTCGCCGCGCTCGTTGACCACCTCGGCCAGACCGCCCAGCTCATCCGCGGTGATGGGCGCCCGTTCCACCCGGCTGTCCTGGGACAGCAGATGGTCGATGCGCTGCTCGCCCTCTTCCGGCTGGATGGAGCAGGTGCAATAGACCAGCAGCCCGCCGGGGCGCACCAGATCCACCGCGTGGGCCAGCAGCCGGGCCTGGGCCTTGGACAGCTTGGCCACGTCCTCGGGCGATTTCAGCCGGGCCACGTCGGGGTGGCGGCGGATGGCGCCGGTGGCGGTGCAGGGTGCGTCCAGCAGCACCGCGTCGGCGGGTGCGTCCGGGGTCCACAATGCCGCGTCGGCGGTGACCACCTCCGCCGTCAGGGACAGGCGGGTAAGGTTGGCGGTCACCCGCTCCAGCCGCTTGGCCGAACGGTCCAGCGCCGTCACCTGCGCCCCGCGGGCGGTCAGTTGGGCGGTCTTGCCGCCCGGCGCGGCGCACAGGTCGAACACCCGCCTGCCCGCCAGATCCCCCATCACCTTGACCGGCAGGGACGCGGCCAGATCCTGCACCCACCATTCCCCCTCGGCGAAGCCGGGAAGCTCGGTCACCGCACCGCCGGTCCAGCGGCGCAGCGTGCCGGTGGGCAGCAGCCGGGCGTCCAGCGGCTCGGCCCAGGGGGCGGGGTCGCCCTTGACGGTGATGTCCAGCGGCGCTTCGCCCAGATGGGCGTTGACGATGGCGCGGGTGCGGGCGGTGCCGTACGCCTGCCGCCACGACAGCCACAGCCAGTCGGGGGTGTTGAGCCGCCCGGCGTCCTGCCGCTCCACCTGGGCCGCCCCTTCGCGGGCCAGACGGCGCAGCACGGCGTTGATGAGGCCCTTGTACGGGCCGGCGCCCACCCGGTCGGCCAGGGCCACGGTGGTGTCCACCGCCGCATGGGCCGGCGTGCCGAGGAACAGAAGCTGGGCGGCCCCCAGCCGCAGCAGGTCGTGGACCAGCGCCTTGGGCTGGCCGGGGTTGTCGAGGGCGGCCAGGATCACGGCGTCCATCTGCCCCAGCCGGCGCAGCACGGTGGCGCACAGCATGCGGGTGAAGCCGCGGTCGCGCGGCTCCAGCCCGGCGAGGCCCGGATGGGCATCGAAGGAATCGTCGAAGGGCAGGGACTTCCGCAGCACGTCGCGCACGATGTCGAAGGCGGCGGCGCGGGCCTGGAGCGTGGCGTCGGCGGCGGAGGGGATCATGGATGGGGTCATGGATGGGATGTAGCGCGGACGGGCGGGGGAGTCGATGATTTATGGGTGCTGCCATGCCGCACTGTTGGGAACGGCGGCTTTTCCGTACTATATGACGGACACGCGATGCCGCGCCCCAGGAGTTTTCGATCATGGCCGCCAAGAAGGACGAGGACGACGACAACCTGACGCCCGAGCAGGCCCAGCTTGCCATCGAAAAGGCCGCCCAGAAGACCCCCGCCGTCGCCCTGTTCCGCGACAAGCTGGCGAAGATGCTGTCTGATGAGCAAGGCCAGCAGTTGATGGTCAACGCCATCCGCCGGATGCTGCACGAGTGATGATGAAGATCCCCCTCGCCCCACCGGGGAGAGGGGCGCGCGAAGCGCGGGGGTGAGGGGCGGATGTCGCGCGTCAGCCCGACATCCGTTGCGAAGCAACCCCGAATCCCGAGGTTTCGGGAGCCTTGCGGCTCGATTTTCGGGCTGGTGCTGTGAAAATCGGCCCTCACCCTACCCCTCTCCCCGGTGGGGAGAGGGAATATGACCAGCGGCCCGTCACCCTGCCGTCAGCCCGCGCAACTGACGGTTCGCCACCGCCAGCATCGCCAGATCCGCCGCCGGCTGGGCGCGCAGTTCGGCCAGAAGCTGTTCCACCCGCTCCACCGCCGCGCGGCGCTGCTCGGACCAGGCTTCCACGGGGTTTTCCGCCGGCAGCCCGTCCGCCGCCTCCAGCACCCGCACGGTCAGGTTCATCTGGTGGGCGAACAGGTCGTCCACGATGGCGGCCACCGCCTGTTTCTGCCAATGGGTGTCGGTGCGCACCGTCACCGCCCGGTCGCGCAGCCATTCCAGCCCGAACCGCCGGCCCAGCAGGAAATAGACCGCCGCCACCGCCGCCACGCTGCGGCCCGTGCGCCCGGCCACCCGCACCAGATCGGGGGCCGCCGCCAGCACCGGCAACGCCGCCACGCGGGCCGCCAGATCCGCCGGCACCCCCTGATCGGTCAGGGTTGCCGTGCGCTGGGCCAGACGGTCGGCCTCCTCGGCGTCCAGCACAGTGTCCAGCCCGGCGGTCAGTTCCTCGATGCCGGGGCGGAAGGCGTCGGTCTGGGCGGCGATGTCCAGCGGCTGCGGGCAGGTGGTCAGGAACCACGCCACCGCCCGCTCCATCAGCCGCACCGTGTCCACCACCATCGACGTCTGCACCGCGGCGGGCACGCGGTTGTCGAGATCCTCCACCGCCGCCCACAGGGGCCGCAGGCCGAAGGCGTCGCGCACGATGGCATAGGCCCGCGTCACGTCCGACGGCCCCATGCCGGTCTTTTCCATCATCTCCTTGACGAACACCGGCCCCACCCGGTTGACCAGCGAATTGGTCACCGCGGTGGCGACGATTTCCCGCCGCAGCCGGTGGCGCCCGATGGCGTCGGCGAAGCGCTCGCGCAAAGGTGTGGGGAAATAGCGGACCAGATCCTCGGCCATGAACGGATCGTCGGGCAGATCGCCGGCCAGCAGGTCGTCGTACAGCGTGATCTTGCCATAGGCCAGCAGCACCGCCAGTTCGGGCCGGGTCAGCCCGCGCCCGTCGGCCATGCGGGCGGCCAGTTCCTCGTCGTCGGGCAGGAACTCGATCCGGCGGTCAAGCCGTTTGGCCTTTTCCAGCGCGCGGATGAAACGGGTCTGCGGATCCAGTTGCTCGGCCCCCAGCGCCTGGGCCACGGTCAGCGCCTGGGTCTGGCGGTAGTTGTCGGCCAGCACCAGCCCCGCCACCTCGTCGGTCATGGCCGCCAGCAACTGGTCGCGTTGCTTGACGGTCATGTCGCCGCGGCCCACCACGTCGTTCAGCAGGATCTTGATGTTCACCTCGTGGTCGGAGGTGTCCACGCCCGCCGAATTGTCGATGGCGTCGGTGTTGAGCCGCACGCCGTGGTTGGCGGCTTCGATGCGGGCGCGCTGGGTCATGCCCAGGTTGGCCCCTTCGCCCACCACCTTGGCGCGGATGCGCGCCCCGTCGATGCGCAGGGCGTCGTTGGCCTTGTCGCCGGCGTCGGCGCTGGTTTCGGTGGACGCCTTCACATAGGTGCCGATGCCGCCGAACCACAGCAGGTCCACCGGCGCCGTCAGCATGGCCTGCATCAGTTCCGCCGGGGTGACGCTGGCGCGGGTCAGGCCGAAGCACGCCTGGATCTCCGGCGTCAGGGTCACCGCCTTGGCCGTGCGGTCATAGATCCGCCCGCCCGGCGACAGCAGCCCGGCGTCGTAATCGGCCCACGACGAGCGCGGCAGGGTGAACAGCCGCTGCCGCTCCGCCCAGCTTGCCCCGGCGTCGGGGCTGGGGTCGCAGAAGATGTGCCGGTGGTCGAACGCCCCCACCAGCCGGATGTGCCGCGACAGCAGCATGCCGTTGCCGAACACGTCGCCCGACATGTCGCCCACCCCGACCACGGTGAAATCCTGGGCCTGGATGTCGGTGCCGATCTCGCGGAAATGGCGCTTCACCGATTCCCACGCGCCCCGCGCGGTGATGCCCATCTTCTTGTGGTCATAGCCCGCCGAGCCGCCGGATGCGAAGGCATCGCCCAGCCAGAAGCCGTACTCCAGCGACACCCCGTTGGCGATGTCGGAGAAGGTGGCCGTACCCTTGTCCGCCGCCACCACCAGATAGGGATCGTCGCCGTCCCGGCGCACCACCCGCTCCGGCGGCACCACGCCCCCCGCGGCGTCCAGAGTGTCGGTGATGTCCAGCAGGCCGCGCATCAGGGTCTTGTAGCACTCGATCCCCTCGGCCTGCTGGGCGTCGCGCCCGGCGGACGGGGGCGGGGGGCGCTTGACCACGAACCCGCCCTTGGATCCCACCGGCACGATGACGGTGTTCTTCACCATCTGCGCCTTCATCAGCCCCAGGATCTCGGTGCGGAAATCCTCGCGCCGGTCGGACCAGCGGATGCCGCCGCGGGCAACGGGGCCGCCGCGCAGGTGCACCCCCTCCATCCGCGGGGAACAGACGAACACCTCCACCCACGGGCGGGGCAGGGGCAGATCCTCCACGGCCGCGCTGTTCAGCTTGAACGAAATGTAGCCCTTGTTCTGGTAGGCGTTGGTGCGCAGCACCGCCTGCACCAGATTGACCAGCCGGCGCAGGATGCGGTCCTCGTCCAGATTGGTCACGTCGTCCAGCGCGCGGGCGATGGCGTCGAGGATCGGTTCCTCGTCGGCCCGGCGGTCGGGGTCGAACCGGGCGTGGAACAGCCGCACGATCAGCCGCGCCGTCTGGGGGTGGGCGGCCAGGGTCGATTCGATGGTGTCCTGGCCATAGGCGAAGCGGGCCTGCTTCAGATACTTGGCCAGTGCCCGCAGGATGGTCACCTCCGCCGCCGTCAGCCCGGCGCGCAGCACCAGCCGGTTGAAGCCGTCGCTCTCCATCCGCCCGTCCCACACGGCGGCCAGCGTGTCCTGGAACTTCTCCTTGATCTGCACGCAGTCGATGGGGGCGCCGGTCTGGCTGCGGGCGGTGAAGTCGTGGATCCACACCACCGACGGCGGGGCGTCGCCGCGGGCCGCCGGGGTGATCTCATAGGGCTGTTCGGTGATGACGTGCAGGTCCATGCGCTCCAGCATGGGCAGCACGTCGGACAGCGGCACCGGGCGCCCCTCGTGATAGATCTTCAGGCTGACCTCCGCCGGGTCGGCCTCCAGCGGGCGGTAGAGGTTGATGCCCAGCCGGCCCGATCCCACCGCCGATTCGATGCGCCCGATGTCGTGGACGGCGGCGTCGGCGGTGAACGCCTCGCGGTAGCCGGCGGGAAAGGCCCCGGCGTAGCGGGCGAAGAGGGCCGTTCCCCGCTCGTCGCCGTATCCGTCCGACAGGGCGGTGCGCAGATGGTCGTTCCAGTCCCGCGCCGCCTGGGCCAGCCGGATTTCCACGTCGGCCACCGTCACCGGCGGCACGTGGCCGGGGTCGGTGCGGATGATGAAGTGGATGCGCGCCAGAACGCTTTCGGCCAGTTGGGTGTAGAAGGCGGAGCAGGTGCCGTTGAACGCCTGTTCCAGGATGCTCTGCATCCGCCGTCTCAGATCGGTATCGTAACGATCCCGCGGCACGAACACCAGACACGACACGAAACGTTCGAACGGGTCACGCCGCACGAACAGCGCCAGCCGCTGGCGATCCTGCAGGTGCAGGATGCCCAGGGCCGTGTCGAACAGCTCCCGCTCGCCGATCTGGAACAGCTCGTCGCGGGGGTAGGTCTCAAGGATGTTCAGCAGCGCCTTGCCGTCGTGGCTGGCGGGGTCGAATTCCGCCTGCTCCAGCACCGCCGCCACCTTGCGTCGGACGAAGGGGATCTCGCGGGGGCGGCGGTTGTAGGCCGAGGAGGTGAACAGCCCGACGATCAGCCGTTCCCCCACCACCTGCCCATCCGGGCCGAAGCGCTTGACCAGCAGCGCGTCCATGGGGGCGGCACGGTGAACGGTGGATTGCCGGTTGGCCTTGGTCACCATCAGCACCCGCGGCTGGCGCAGGAAATCGCGCACGTCGGGCGGCAGGGTGCTGTAGTAGCGCAGCCCGTCGAACACCGTCACCGCGTTGTCGCGCAGGATGCCGAGCCCGCTGTCCTCTTCGAGATACAGGCCGGTTCCGCCATCGGTTCCGGCTTCGAAACGATAATCGCGGTATCCCAGATAGGTGAAATGGTCCTCGTCCACCCACCGCAGGAAGGCTTCCGCCTCGGCGCGTTCGTCGGCGGGGATGGCGGCCAGCTCGCCCACGGGCGCCGGTGCGGCCACCTCGGCCAGCATGGCGGCCACGCGCTCGCGCATGGCGGGCCAGTCGGTCACCGCCGCGCGCACGTCGCGCAGCACCGCCTCCACGCCCGCGGTCATGCGGGCCAGCGCCTCGGCGTCGCTGACGGCGCTGATCTGGATGTGCATCCACGATTCCTTGACGCACGCCCCGTCCTGGCAGGTGTCGGGGGCGGCGATGTCCGCCAGCGCACCGCCGTCGCGGACCACCCGCACCACCGGGTGGATCACCAGCGACACCGTGTGGCCCTGGCGGTTCAGTTCCGCCGTCACCGAATCGACCAGGAACGGCATGTCGTCGTTGACGATCTCCACCACCGTGCGCGGCGACTGCCAGCCGTGGGAATCCAGCCGCGGCGACAGTACGCGCACCTTGGCCTGTCCCGGCGCGCGGTCCTGGCCCCATTGCCAGATGGACAGGGCCGCCCCGTAAAGCTGGTCCGCCGGGGTCTGCACGATGTCGTCGGGGGGCACGTTGGCGTAGAACTGCCGCACGAACCGTTCCGCCGCCTCCGCCCGGCCCTGAGCCAGCCGCCCGTGCACCTGACGCACGATGGTTTCGGTCAGCTCGTCCTTCATCTGTTCGGCCCTGAGCGCCATAATCCTTTCCTTCCCCGCCATTTGTTCCGCTCTCATGAAGCTGGAGCGCTGTTGGCTAAGAGATGTGGTTTCGTCCTCCCTCTGTCCATCGGCGGTAGGATCTTCTCCTTTCGTTTGGGGATCCTCCCACCCCAGAGGAGACGCCGTATATCCATCGCGTGGCTTGCCGACGCTCGGGTGCCGCCCAAGAATTCCTGTGTTTGGCGGAATTCCGGCTACCGGAGATGGTGGAATGGAACAGATGGGGTGGGTGCTCGTGACGGCGGCGGCCCTTCTGTGCGGCGGGGCGGCGGGGTGGTTTGTGCGCCTGCGCCTGGGGCACCCCAGCCCGGCCCCGTCTCCGGTCCTGTCCCGTGACGGAATGGTCCAGGCGGTGCTGGACGCCGCGGTGGACGGAATGGTGATGATCGGTGCCGACGGGCACATCCGCGCCTTCAGCCGGTCGGCGGAACAGATCTTCGGCTACACCGCCGCCGAGGTGATCGGCCGCAACGTCAGCATGCTGATGCCCGAACCCCACCGCAGCCGCCATGACGCCTATCTGCGCCATTACCTGGAAACCGGGGAGGCGCGCATCATCGGCATGGGCCGCGAGGTCGAAGGCCTGCGCAAGGACGGCACCACCTTCCCCATGGATCTGGCGGTGGGGGAATCGGTGGTGGACGGCGAACGGCTGTTCACCGGCATCGTGCGCGACATCGCCGCCCGCAAACAGACCGAGGAGCGGCTGCGCTACAGCGAGACCAAGAACCGCGCCATCCTGGAAGCCGCCGTCGATGGCATCGTCACCATCAACGAACGCGGCATCATCGAAAGCTTCAACCGCGCGGCCGAACGCATCTTCGGCTACACGCCCGCGGAGGTGCTGGGCCGCAACGTCAGCATGCTGATGCCCCAGCCCGACCGCGGCAAGCACGACGGCTATCTGCGCAACTACATCACCACCGGGCACGCCCGCATCATCGGCATCGGGCGGGAGGTGACGGGCCGGCGCAAGGACGGCACCACCTTCCCCATGGAGCTGGCGGTGGGCGAGGGGTATCTGGACGGGCGGCGCATCTTCGCCGGCACCGTGCGCGACATCTCCGAACGCAAGGCGGCGGAAAACGCCCTGCGCGAAGCCAAGGACGAGGCGGAGCGCGCCAACCAGGGCAAGACCCGCTTCCTGGCCGCGGCCAGCCACGATTTGCGCCAGCCGGTGCAGTCGCTGGTGTTCTTCACCGCCGCCCTGGCCGCCCGCGTGCCCCCCGGCCCGGCGCAGGCTATGGTCCGCGACATGGAAATGGCGGTGGAAGCGCTGAAGATGCTGCTGGATTCGCTGCTGGATGTGTCAAAGCTGGACGCGGGCGTGGTGACGGCCAAGCCCATGCTGTTCCCGCTCGACACCCTGCTGGCGACCATGCGCGCCAATTACCAGCCGCTGGCCGACGCCAAGGGCATCGAGCTTGCCATCATCCCGTCAACGGCGCTGGTCCGTTCCGACCCGGCGCTGCTGGGCCGGCTGGTGCAGAACCTGCTGGACAACGCGCTGCGCTACACCGAGCGGGGCAAGATCCTGGTGGGTTGCCGCCACCACGGCGAGACGCTGACCATCGAGGTGTGGGACACCGGCATCGGCATCCCCGCCGCCCACCTGACCGAGATCTTCGAGGAATTCACCCAGCTTGCCAACGCCGAACGGGACCGCAACCAGGGGCTTGGGCTGGGTCTGGCCATCGTGCGGCGGCTGGCCCGGCTGCTGGGCCACAAGGTGACGGTGGATTCCCAGCCCGGCTGCGGATCGGTGTTCCGGGTGGAGGTGCCGTTCCAGCGCGCCGACGCCCATGCCCGCCGCGCCATCGCCCGTCCGCTGCACACCCCCATCGGGGCGGCGGTGCGCGGCACCATCGTGCTGATCGACGACGAACCGGTGGTGCTGAGCAGCCTTCAGGCCCTGCTGATGGGCTGGGGGTTCGACGTGGTGGCTGCCACCTCGGCGGAAGAGGCGATGCAGCGGCTCCAGGAACAGCCGCAGCCCCCCGCCATCATCCTGGCCGATTACCGTTTGCGGGAGGGGCGGACGGGCACCGAGGCCATCCGCGATCTGTGCGGCATGTACCACCGGGCGATTCCCAGCATCATCCTGACCGGCGACACCGCCCCCGAACGCATCCGCGAGGCCCAGGCCAGCGGCATCAGCGTCCTGCACAAACCCATCACCCCACCCGTGCTGCTGAACGCCCTGTCGGAGACGATGGGGAGTGCGTGAAATATGTACAGTACCTATGGGTACTGTTCAATTTTCAAATTCCCACTTAATATTATAAAGTAACTTTTTTCGCATGTACTTATAAATTTCCCCATTTCCAAGATTTATAGCATCTCGAGGCTCCACTTCGTAGCCGTATGCCTCGTACATAGGTATTTTCCCTTCAATAGCTTGAAGTTCAATTTCCATAAGCTTGTGGCATCGCGCCCAATTCTCAGCCCAACGCATGAGAATATTCGCAATGCCCTGTTTATGAAATTTTTTGCCAACCGCAAGTACGTCGATGGATATGCCTTGCCTCTTAGTCTTAAAAAAATGAATGTATCCAGCTATTTCCTCGCCAATCTCATAAAGAAAAACGTGATCACCCTTTGATTTGTGATAATACCACAAATCAGCCAAGGTTGTTTTGTCTATAGAGGCAACACCGCTTTCTACAGTTTGCTGCTCATGTATTGTGTCAGAATTTTTAATAGCTCGCAACACGCCAAAGGGGGGATGTTTTTTTATGATCCGATTGTTTGCAATCTTCTCCAACTGGAAGAACGCTCTATCATGCTCTTCGATCATAACACCAAAATATGTTGGTATGTAATCTGACGTTCTTTTGATAACTAAACCATAACTTATAAGATTTGTAGCATTATTTTTCATCAACCAATCGGTAGCAAGTTGCATACTCGATCCAGAATGAATCGGACCGTCAACAAGAAAAACTACATGATTTTCTTGTAACGGAAAGCAGGACTTCGGGGTGTGGTTTCTGACCTGATTGCTGCCACGCTCCACAGAAAGACGCTCAATTTTTATGTCGTTTTCGAGCAAAAATTCATTTCCAAAAACGCTTGCGAGAGCGTCAAGAATTTTATCGCCTGATGAACCAAGCGACACCCAGATTTTTGGAAAATTATGGCCTAAATTAAGAAGCCGCTCTCGCAAATCAATTAAATAGGCATTAACAATCTCTTTGGTTAAAAAATGCGTATGCACAATTAAGCTCCACGCAGCACTCGAAACGCGCCGATGGGATGGGCTTCGAGAACCTCTCCAAAAGCCTCAAAGTAGCAATCGCTGCATACATACTTGTCACCGCACTTACGGCAACCGGTAATGCTTTCTTGCAAAGGCACGCCACAGGTCCCGCATCCCTTCACCCCCGGCGTTGGCTGCTTGTCGTTAAGAGCCTTCTGGTCCTTTGCAAGCGCCTCACGAAATTGCAGGATATTCATTTGTCCCTCAGGTTATGTGCCAATTTGAAGCTCAATCCCTGGGAAGCGATAAATAATGAGTGAGGCACAAAAAATCAATATATTAATGCACAGACCAGCAACCTCCCCCGGATGGGGAGCGTTGCGAGAATCCACATAAATTTGAATGCATTAAGGCTTATGCCACGTAACGCTCTCCAATTGATAGGGTGTGTACAAGAGGGAGGTGGGATAGGGTAAGACTTGTGTCAAGAGGGGGGATCTTATCCGAGAGCGGATCTTCCCTGTTGAATCCATGAGTCATCAGAATATTGTTTAGTGATACAGCCCCACGGACTCGAACACCGTGCCGCCGCTGCCCAGCTTGAATTCGGTGACGCCGGGGGCGGTGTCGGGGTTGATGCCGCCCAGATCCAGCCAGCGGAACCCCCGTTCGCGCAGGTGGCCGACGGCCTGCCACAGCACCAGACGCATGGCGCTGGTCTTGCGCCCCTTGTCGTTCGACCAGCCGAGCTGATAGGTCGCCGCCGTGCCATGGCCGAGGAACAGGCCGGCGGCCACCGCCTCCGTGCCGTCCAGGGCGGCGGCCATCAGCACCCCGTCCTTGGCGTGCAGCGCGTTGCGCAGGCGCACGGCGAGCGGGCCGGACATCTCGCGGTAATGCTTCACCTGCGCCTGCTCGTGCTCCTGCTTGGCCAGCCACGGCAGGTTCCGGGCGGCGGGGTCCAGATCCATCGTCAGGCCGGCCTTTTCCGCCCCCTTCAGCCGCTGGCGCCAGTCGCGGGCCATGGCGGCGCGCAGCACCGCGTCGGGCTGGGACAGGTCGATCCACACCGTGCGGTATCCGGGGCCGAAACGGCGGAACCCGGCCCCGGCCAGCAGGTCGGCGTTGTCCGGCGTGTCGGGAAGCTCGGGCAGGAAGCTCAGCCGCGCCAGGGGATTGTCGGGGCAGGCGGCGCGCAGCAGCCGCAGCGCCCCGGCCACCGCGTCCGGCGGTGGATCGCCGAACCACAGCGGCCCGCGGTGGATGCGGCGCAGGGTGAACAGCTTCAGGTGCCGGCGCTCCAGCACCTGCACCATGCCGGCGGGCGCGCCGTCCACCTGGATCACGCCCAGTTTCGGCAGCCAGCCATAGGTCTTGCTCATGGCCTGGGCGTAGCCGAACGCCTGGGGCAGGGTGGATTGCGGCACGCGGGCGAACAGGGCGTCCCAATCGCCCACCGTGCCCTCGTTCCACTGGATGGTGACGGTCATGACGGGATCAGGCAGGCGGCAGGGCCGCCGTCGCCTCTTCCACCTGGGCGAAGGTCGGTTTGTATTCCGGTTCCAGCACGTTGCGGGCGTATTCCACGGAAATGGCGGGGGCGTAACCGCACAGGTGGGCCACCAGCCCCGTCTTCATCGCCTGATAATACTTCCCCTCGGCGTGGTAGATGTGCTTCAGGCCGGACGCGATGGGGGCGAAGAAACCATACGCGAACAGCACGCCCGAGAACGTGCCCACCAGGGCGGCGCCGATCAGCTTGCCCAGCACCTCCGGCGGTTCGGTGATCGAGCCCATGGTGTGAATCACGCCCAGCACCGCCGCCACGATGCCCAGCGCCGGCACGCCGTCGGCCATGCCCTGGATCGCGTCGGACACCCGCTGGTGCTCGTGGTGCATGGTCTCGATGTCCTCGTCCATCAAATCCACAAGCTCGTGCGGGTTGTCCGCCCCCAGCGACATGAGCCGCAGATAGGTACACAGGAACGCGATGGCGTGATGGTCGCTGTAGAACTTGGGGAACTGCTGGAAAAGCGGCGAATCCTCGGGCTTTTCGATGTGCTGTTCCAGGGCCAGCAGACCCTTGGTCTTGGCGATCTTGAACACCTGATACATCAGGGTCAGAAGCTCGAGAAAATCCTCTTTCTTGTATTTCGGCCCTTTGAACAGGTGGCCCAACTCACCGCCCGTGTGTGTCACCACGCTTTTTGGGTTGCCGATGAAGTATGCGCCGACCGCGGCCCCCAGAATGATCAGGAACTCGTACGGCTGCCACAGCACGCCCAGGTGTCCGCCGTTGAGCAGGTATCCGCCCATCACGCAGCCCAGCACCACAGCGAAACCGATGATCACAAACATGCGGTCGAACTCCCAACGGCTGCCCCGCCCCGGTCCCGGTGACCTGTTCCGGTGGCCGGCGCGCGGGTGTCACCATTGGGGGCACAACGCATTAATGTTTTGCAAACGCTATCGCGCTGTCACGAAGAAATACTGCGGCGGATTGGTCGGGCCGGGGGTGGGGTAGCTCCAGGCGTCCACCATGAACGGCGGGATGTTGCGCATGTCGGCCCGCACGATGCCGAACCCCGGCGGCGGCAGCGACACGCCGATGGTGAAGAACTGGTCGGCGGCGATGTCCAGGATCCCCCGCATCAGCCGGGCCTGGGCGTCAGGGTCGCTGGTCTCGCGGATGCGGTCGTACAGTTGCAACTGGTCCAGCACGCTCTGGGGCGGGCGTTCGGCGATGGCGTCGCCGCGTTCCTCGATCCAATGGACCCAGCCCAGGCCGAAGATGGAATCGTCGGTCAGCGCCATGAACAGGAACGGCTCGTTCACCGGGTCGATGCCGCCGTCGGGGGCGGCGGTGGTCATGTCGAAATCCACCCGGTCGCGCACGGCGTTGATGATGCCGCGGTCCAGCGCCTGCACCTGCGCGTCCACGCCCACGGCGCGCCAGTATTCGGCGATGCGGGTGATGGCGCGCACGTAATGGCCGCGGTCGCGCCGCACCAGGATGTCGAAGCGCACCGGCTGCCCGTCGGGGCGCAGGCGGATGCCGTCCGGCCCCCGCTTGTCCAAACCGGCCGCGTCCAGCCGGGCGTTGGCCGCCGCCGGGTCATAGGTGGTGTACTGCCGCGCCAGCCGTTCGTGGAAATAGCGGGATTCGGGCCGGGGTGCCGCCTGATACGGCTCGCCCTGGCCGAACATCTCGGCCACCAGCGCCTTGCGGTCGATGGCCTCCGACAGGGCGATGCGGAAATCCTTGGTGTTGAACAGCGCCCGCTTGGCCGGGTCGGCGTGGGTCAGGTTGAAGCCCAGCACCAGCGTGTTGCTTTCCGACGACAGGGTGCCGAAGCTGCGGAACCCCTTGGCCTGCAGCGCCGCCATGCTGTCGGGGGACAGGGTGGTGCCCACGTGGCGGGCCTGCATGTCCACCTGTCCCGCTTCCGCCAGCCGCTTCAGCTCGTCGGCCGATTCCACGCGGTAGACCGACAGCGCGTCGATGTAGGGCAATTGCTGCCCCGCCGGGTCGATCTTCCAGTAATAGGGATTGCGGGTGAAGACGTAACGGGGCGGGTCGCCCGGTTCCATCCGGTCGAGCACCCACGCCGACAAGGTGGGCACCGCCTCGGCCTTGACGGGGGCCTCGCCCGGTTTGGGCGCGCCCGCGGGCCGGCGCAGCAGCGTGTCGGGGGACGAGGTGTAGTGGTTGATGCGTGATTTCAGCCGGAACAGCTCGGCGGCGTCCTTCACCCCGGCCTTGTCGATCTCCTGCTGGATGCCGTCGGGGTTGTAGCGCGGGTGGTAGCGGGACAGCACGTGCTTGGGGAAATCCGCCGGCCCCTTGGTGTCGGCGGCGGACGCAAGACGCTGGAGGAACAGGCTGTTGGGGGCGGCGAAGGTGAATTTCACCACCTCCGGCCCCAGCGCGGTCACCCGGCCCACCTGCCCGCCGGTCATCATCCAGCGGGTATGCCGCGGGGCGATGTCGGGGTTCAGCAGCACGTCCTCGTACCAGAACATGATGTCGTCGGCGGTGAACGGTTCCCCGTCCGACCACCGCAGGCCCGGGCGCAGACGGAAGGTGAATTCACGGGCATCGGCGCTGACCTCGAACGACTGGGCCAGATTGGGCACCACCCGGCGCCATTGCGGATCCCACCGCACGAGCTGTTCGTAATCGACGGTGCGGTACAGCATCAGCCCGTCGCCGTTGCCGATCATGCCCATGCCCCAGGTGCCGCCGTAGCGCCCGATTTCCTCCAGCGGCTGGAGCAGCAGCGGCGTGCGGGGCAGGCGCTGGGCCACGGACGGCAGCTCGCCACGCGCCACGCGCTCGGCCAGGACGGGGGCTTCCTTGTAGAGTGGCTGGGCGTGCGTGGGCGCCGCGAACCCCGCCAGTGCGGCCAGCAGCGGCAACGCCGCTTTCCAGGCAGCCTTCATCCCCGTCTCCCCGCCCCCCGTGGCCGTGTGGTTCCCGGTCCTTCGGGCTGTATCGTCATATTCGAGTACACGCAGGTTTATCACACCCGTGTCTGCGGGCCAATCGGTGGAAGTATGAAAAAAGGAAGACTCCAAACGAAAGGGCCGCTCCCCGGGGGGAGCGGCCCTGTCTGCGTCACCGGACAGTGTTGGCGTTTACGCCGCCTTCCACAGTTCGGGGATGGCTTCCAGCGTCTGGGCCATCTTTTCACGCTCCTGCTCGATTTCGGCGGGCAGGTGCTTGCCGAAGCGGGTGAAGTAGTCGCCCTGGTCGGCCACTTCCGCCAGCGCTTCCGCGCGCGAGATGTCCATGATCTGGTGGTACTGCTGGGCCGAGAAGTTCAGCCCCTTCCAGTTGATGTCCTCGTAGTGCGGCATGTAGCCGAACGGACCTTCCAGCGGGGCCGGAGCGCGGTCGCGCACGCGGTCCACGATCCACTTCAGCACCCGCATGTTGTCGCCGAAGCCCGGCCACGCGAACTTGCCGTCGGCGTCCTTGCGGAACCAGTTGACGCGGTAGATGCGCGGCAGCGCCTCCACCTTGGTTTCCATGGTCAGCCAATGGTTCCAGTAATCGCCCATGTGGTAGCCGCAGAACGGCAGCATGGCGAACGGGTCGCGGCGGATGGCGGCCTGGCCCACCGCGGCGGCGGTGGCTTCCGACCCCATGGTTGCGGCCCAGTACACGCCCTGGCGCCAGTCGCGGGCTTCGAACACCAGCGGGAAGGTCTTCGACAGGCGGCCGCCGAAGATCATCGCCGAGATCGGCACGCCGGCGGGATCTTCCCACGCCGGGTCGATGGACGGGCACTGGCTGGCCGGCGCGGTGAAGCGCGAGTTCGGGTGCGCCGCCTTGCGGCCGCAGCCCGGCGTCCAGTCCTTGCCCTGCCAGTCGATGAGGTGCGCCGGCTCCTCGTCGGTCATGCCTTCCCACCACACGTCGCCGTCGTCGGTCAGCGCCACGTTGGTGAAGATGACGTTGGCGTCCAGCGTCCGCATGGCGTTGGGGTTGGACTTCAGGTTGGTGCCGGGGGCGACGCCGAAGAAGCCCGCTTCCGGGTTGATGGCGCGCAGCGTGCCGTCGGGCTGCGGCTTCAGCCACGCGATGTCGTCACCGATGGTGCGGACCTTCCAGCCTTCGAATTCCGCCGGGGGCACCAGCATGGCGAAGTTGGTCTTGCCGCAGGCCGACGGGAACGCGGCGGAGACGTAGGTCTTCTCGCCCTCGGGGCTTTCCACGCCCAGGATCAGCATGTGCTCGGCCAGCCAGCCCTGCTCGCGGCCCATGGCCGAGGCGATGCGCAGCGCGAAGCACTTCTTGCCCAGCAGCGCGTTGCCGCCGTAGCCCGAGCCGTAGGAGACGATCGAATGCTCCTCGGGGAAATGGACGATGTACTTGTTGTCGGCGTTGCACGGCCACGCCACGTCGGCCTGGCCCTCGGCCAGCGGCGCGCCCACCGAATGCAGGCACGGCACGAAATCGGCATCGCCCAGCTGGTCCAGCACCGCCTGGCCCATGCGGGTCATGATGCGCATGTTGACGGCCACATAGGGGCTGTCGGAGAGCTGCACGCCGATGTGGGAGATGGGGGAGCCCAGCGGGCCCATGCTGAACGGCACCACATACATGGTGCGGCCCTTCATGCAGCCGTCGAACAGGGCGTCCAGCTTGGCCTTCATGTCGGCCGGGTCCATCCAGTTGTTGGTGGGCCCGGCGTCTTCCTTACGCTGAGAGCAGATGAAGGTCTGGTCCTCGACGCGCGCCACGTCGCCCGCGTCGGAGCGGCAGAGGTACGAGTTGGGGCGCTTGGCCTCGTTCAGCTTGATGAAGGTGCCGGCGGCCACCATCTCGGCGCACAGGCGGTCGTATTCCTCCTGCGAGCCGTCGCACCAGTGAACCCGCTCCGGTTTGCACTTCGCTGCGATCTCCTCGACCCAGTCCAGGAGCTTCTTGTTCCGAGTGCGCGTCAGTCCAGTCATATTACCTTACCTCTCAGCCTTTTCTTTGGGCGCTTTTCGCATTGTTTGCCGGAAAGCCATGGCGGCCGCAAAGCCGTGTGTACCGGGAAAACGAACCACCGCCGCCGGGAATTATTCCGGCGGGCGTGCGCGTTCCGTTGGCCCCGTTTGTCCCCTACGTCACCTTGGAACGGCCCATTCCCCGTGCAGCCGGCGGAAGGGGGCCGCCGTGTGGCGTCCTGCTCTCACGCTCTGCCGGACCGTCTGAGAGGGCCGGTGCGGGATTGGATGGCAATGTGATCCACTGCGTCGATCTCCTGGTGGTGTGTCAGAAGCGTGAGGGCCGGAGCCGGGCCGCTGTTTTGTCGCGGCTTCTTGCGGATTTGGTGGAGGTAGTCAACCGCCCGATGAATCACCATCGGACCGAAGGATGCCCCCTTTCGTCGAAAGGACGGGCAGGAAAGCCGGAACGCCGCCGGGGCCGGCGGCGGTGTGGGGAAAATCGAGCCGCCGGTGCTGCCCCCCGCGGCAGAGGTCCAGACCGTCCGGGTCGGCCCCGGTGACGGTCCAGCCGTCGTCCGCGATGCCGGCCGTGCCGGCGGCGGCGATGGCCGCGGCCTCGCCGGTTTCCCACGCGGGTTGCGGGGCGGGGGCCAGAAGATCGGCGGCGTCCAGCCAGTGCACCCGCCCGAACCCGGCCACCAGATGCGCCCGCTCCACGGTCATGGCGTGGATGGCGAAATCGCCGAAGCCCAGGTACGTGGCGGCTTCCGCGTGACGGGCCAGGAAGCGCGCCCGGTGGCGCGGATCGTCGCTGCGGGCGATGCGGCCCAGAACCGACAGGTGCGGGCCGGACAGCGGCTGGTCCAGCCCCGCGGTGCCGTCGAACAGCAGCCCCGCCCGGCCGTCGGCGGCCAGATTGCGGGTATGGTCGGCCAGGGTGGACAGGCACAGAAGCGGCGTGCCGTCGTGGTCGAAGGCGCACAACACCAGCGAGGGATAGGGGAAGCCGGCGTTCCCGCCGCCGCCGCCCGCGGGCCGCTGGACGGTGGTCAGGGTGGCGCGCCCGGCGGCGCGCAGGACACGGCGGGCGGCCACACCCGACTGCCCGCTCTCCGGTTTCCCATCGGTGGGCGTTTCAGCCGCTTGCGGGGAGGGTTTTCCCCCCCCAATGACGGTTTCCCTTGCGGGGCCGCGAGTCGATGTGTCCGAACTCATTTATTCGTTGCGCTCTGTCCAAACGGAGGTTGGTGCGCGTTCGGGTGCCGCTTGGCCGCCATATTGGCGCGGAGACTGCCCCGAAGAAAGGAAAAACTGACATCGGCGCTGCGGAATCATCTTTAAGGATGAGTGGTAAGACCACAAGACATAAGATGTCGCACCGTCTAAAGGCATGACCGGGCGGGCGCGGCGCTGTGCCGCGGCGGGGGTGTCCCGTTTTCCGCCTCAATCATGCTGCAAATGCACAGCCTCGATTTGGCCCGGCTTGATCTGTCCCGGCCTCTTTGCCCATATGTGTGCCCATGGCTCAGACACCGCCCGCCCCTTCATCCGCCGCTCCCCCATCGTCCGGCATCCCGGTCATCGTGCTGGTGGACGACGACCGCAACATCCTGACCTCCGTCGCCATGGCGCTGGAGGCCGAGGGGTTCGAGGTGCGAACCTATTCCGACGGGGCGGAGGCGCTGCGCGGCCTGACCCAGCGGCCCGCCGATCTGGCCGTGCTGGACATCAAGATGCCGCGCATGGACGGGCTGGAGCTTCTGGGCCGCCTGCGCCAGACCACCTCCATGCCGGCCATCTTCCTGACCAGCAAGGACGACGAGGTGGACGAGTTGATGGGCCTGCGCATGGGGGCCGACGACTACATCAAGAAGCCCTTTTCCCAGCGCCTGCTGATCGAACGCATCCGCGCCCTGCTGCGGCGGGAGGCGCTGGCCCGCGACAAGACCGCCGCCGCCGCCGATCCGGGGCAGGTGCTGACCCGCGGCGGGCTGGTGCTGGACGGGGCGCGCCATTCCTGCACCTGGAACGGCCAGCCCATCGACCTGACCGTCACCGAATTCCTGCTGGTGAAGGCGCTGGCCCAGCGTCCGGGGCATGTGAAGAGCCGCGACCAGTTGATGGACGCGGCCTATGGCGAGCACGTCTATGTGGATGACCGGACCATCGACAGCCACATCAAGCGCCTGCGCAAGAAGTTCAAGGCGGTTGATCCCGGCTTCGCCCAGATCGAAACCCTCTACGGCGTCGGATACCGCTACCGGGAATCATGAGCCCGGCCCCCGTGAGCGTGTCCCCATGACGGGGGACAAGGCGCGGCGGCTGGTGTCGCCGCTGACGTTGCGTATCCTGGCGGTCAACGTGCTGGCGCTGGCGCTGCTGGTGGGGGCGCTGCTCTATCTGGGCCGTTACCAGGACCGGCTGATCGGGGCCGAACTCGACTCGCTCAGGACCGAGGCGCGCATCTTCGCCTCTGCGCTGGGCGAGGGGGCGGTGCAGCCGGCCGAGGACGGCTCGCTGGGCGAAGCCTATGTCCTGTCGCCGGAACTGGCGCGCCAGATGGTCCGCCGCCTGGTGGAAACCACCGAGACCCGCACCCGCCTGTTTTCCGGCGACGGGCAGGAGCTGTCGGACAGCCGCGTGCTGACCGGCTCCCCCGGCACCATCCAGATCGAGGTGCTGCCCCCGCCGCGCGAACCCGGCGCCGCCCCCGGCTGGGCCGAACGCCTGTACGCCTGGCTGACCAACGTGATGCCGGAGCGCGAGGAACTCCCCCTCTACCGCGAGGCCGACGATCCCACCGGCGCCGATTACCCCGATGTGGAACGGGCGCTGGCGGGGGAGGTGTCGGCCACCGTCTGGCGGGTGGAACGCACCGTGCCGCGCCCCGGCCTTATGCTGACCGTCGCCGTGCCGGTGCAGCGCTATAAGGAGGTGTTGGGGGCGGTGCTGCTGTCCCGCGACGGGCGCCCGATCGAAGAGGCGCTGCGCTCCGTCCGTTTCGACATCCTGCGGGTGTTCGCCGGGGCTCTGGCGGTGACGGTGCTGTTGTCCTTCTATCTGGCCAGCACCATCGCGCGGCCCGTGCGCAAGCTGGCCGTGGCGGCGGAGCGCGTGCGCTCCGGCCACCGTCCCGGCAAGCACCGGGGCCAGAGGGAAGGGGGCGACGCCATTCCCGACTTCACCGCCCGCGGTGACGAGATCGGCGAGCTGTCGGGGGCGCTGCGGGCCATGACCGCCGCCCTGTGGGCGCGCATGGACGCCATCGAGCGCTTTGCCGCCGATGTGGCGCACGAGATCAAGAACCCGCTGACCTCCCTGCGCAGTGCCGTGGAAACCGTGGGACGGGTGGACGATCCCACCCGCCGCGCCCGGCTGATGGCGGTGATCGCCGACGACGTGCAGCGGCTGGACCGGCTGATCACCGACATCTCCAACGCCTCGCGGCTTGACGCCGAACTCAGCCGGGCGGAATGGGAAAACCTGGACCTCGCCGCCATGCTGGCGATGCTGGGGGATCTCTACGCCACCACCCACGGCGACGATGACGGCGGGGACGGCGCCGCCCCGCGGGTGGAGGTGTCGGTGGTCCCTGGCCGCGGCCCCCTGACCGTGCTGGGGCTGGAAGGGCGGCTGACCCAGGTGTTCCAGAACCTGATCGCCAACGCCCTGTCGTTCTCCCCACCCGGCGGGGTGGTGCGGGTGACGGCGCGGCGCGACGGCGCCATGGTGGAGATCACCGTTGCCGACGACGGCCCCGGCATCCCACAGGGCAAGGAGGAGGCCATCTTCGAACGCTTCTACACCGAACGTCCGGCGGGAGAGAAATTCGGCACCCACTCCGGCCTCGGCCTCAGCATTTCCCGTCAGATCGTGGAGGCCCACGGCGGACGCATCACTGCGGCAAACCGACACGGCGCCGATGAAAACGTTGCCGGAGCCTTGTTCACCGTCCGGTTGCCTTTTTCATAAAT